>JBDQFC010000001.1:0-171732 GCA_040266055.1 Candidatus Nanopelagicales bacterium
ACCATCGGTGGCTGATATTCGTCGTCGTTTTGAAGGCCGCCGCTCATCGCAGTCCTCGGCGCGCGGAGCCGATGCGTTCTGGCGCAAAGCCCTTGGGGTGGATGCGAAGTTGCGTCAGTACCAGGAGGGTGCGGTTTTTGTTCGAGCGCTTATGGATGACGGTGGGATGACGATGGTGAATCGAGTGTGGGAGGAACCGAAGAACCTCCCAAGCCTGGATGAGATCCGTCAACCACAGGCATGGCTCGATCGGATGCGAGGCCTCGCGGCGTGACGCGAGTCAGTTCGCGAGCTCAACAGCTACGGCGAGCCGTCGTCGATTGCATCGCTCCGGCGCCGGCGGTCGTCGGGTGTTCCGGCGGCCCGGACTCCCTAGCCCTCGTGGCGAGCGCAGCCTGGGCACTTCCACACCTCGGACACCAGGCCCACGTGGTGATCGTCGATCACGGACTTCAAGAGGGTTCCAATCGCGTAGCCGAGCAAGCGGCCGAGGCAGCTCGAGCGCTCGGGGTCAAGGACGTTCGAGTCCATCGGGTGCAGGTCGGTACGAGAGGCGGTCCAGAAGCCGCTGCGCGAGATGCTCGGCGCGCTGCGCTCGTCGAGGTCGCCGGTGACTTGAGCATCAACCAGATCCTCCTAGGTCACACCCGTGATGATCAGGCGGAGACGGTCCTGATGCGTCTTGCGCGAGGGTCGGGCGCCCGATCCATGTCCTCGATGCGCGAGTGTGATCCGCCGTGGCACCGGCCTTTTTTGGATGTTCCGCGCGATGTTGTGCACGAGGTGGCTCGGGAATACCTCGACCCGCTCGGCTTGCAGGCCTGGGACGACCCGCACAATCACGATCCCGCGTTCACCCGCGTTCGGGTGCGAGATGCCCTGCGTTCGTTGCAATCATCACTCGGCCCGGGATTTGTCCCAGGTTTGACTCGATCTGCCCATCTCTTGGCCGACGATGCCGACGCATTGGACGCCTGGGTCGAGGGAGTCTTCGAGGCAGTAGTCGAGCGTTCGTCTGCCCGATGCGATGCGGCAGTTGACGCCCTGGCGGGCCAGCCTCGTGCGGTACGGACGAGGCTGATCCGCTTGATGCACGCTGCTGTCACGACGGGTGAGGATCACCTCGACTTCGATCACGTCCAGCACGTCGAGGCGATGGTCTCGGACTGGAAAGGTCAAGGACCGGCGAAGTTGCCGGGTGGGGTCACGGCGCGCGTGGGATATGGAAGGCTGCTCCTTGATCGCACATCCCCGGGAGACTCGAGTGCAACCTGATCACGTCCAAGCAGACCTCGCGCACGTCCTGCTGACCGAAGACCAGATCCACGATCGCATCGCGGAGGTCGCTTCTGAGCTCGATGAGGAGTACCGCGGACGAGATCTCCTGCTCGTCGGAGTTCTCAACGGCGCGGTCATGGTGATGGCTGATCTAGCGCGGGCTCTCAGCATTCACGCCGACATGGACTGGATGGCGGTCTCCTCCTATGGATCCGGAACTACCAGCAGTGGAGTGGTTCGTATTCTGAAGGATCTCGACGCAGATATCGAGGGCCGCGACGTCCTCATCGTCGAGGACATCCTCGACTCCGGACTCACCTTGTCCTGGCTGATGAAGAATTTGAGGTCACGCAGGCCCGCGTCGTTGGAAATCTTCACCTTGCTACGTAAGCCGGACGCCCTCAAGGTCAAGGTTGAGCCCAAGTTCATCGGCTTCGATATCCCGAACGAGTTCGTCGTTGGCTACGGTTTGGACTACGCCCAGCGGTACCGCAATCTTCGATGTGTGGGCACGTTGGCACCGCACGTCTACACGAGTTAGGCGTCAAATCAGCCTCGGATGGGTTCACGTTCGCGGTGGGCGTAGCAACCACGTGCCCCGACCGGAGTGCAGGGAAACCTGCGTCCGTTACCGTTGAGTGGTGGATCTGAAGCGAATACTGCGCGGCCCGATCTTCTGGATCGCTATGGCTGTGATTTTCGTCTTGGTCGGATCCAGCCTGATCTCTGGTATCGGGGCTCCCGAGGAAATCGATACCGGTGAGGCGATCTCGGACATCACCTCCGGCAATGTGGACACCGCAACTCTGATCGATCGCGACCAGGTACTAGAACTGACGCTGCGAAACGGTGACCAAGTCCGGTCGCACTACATCACCGGTCAGGGCGTGGAGTTGCAGAATCTTCTGCAAGAGCGGACCGATGCCGGTCAACTCCCGGGCGGCTATAACGTTGTGGTCCCGAGCGAGAACCTGCTGGTCACGCTATTCATCTCCTTACTTCCATTCGCTCTGCTCATCTTGCTGATGGTTTTCATCTTCAGTCAGATGCAAGGTGGTGGTGGCAGGCTCATGAATTTCGGCAAGTCCAAGGCCAAGGCCATCACCAAGGACATGCCCCAGACCACCTTCGATGACGTTGCGGGTGCAGACGAGGCCGTCGAGGAACTAGTCGAGATCAAGGACTTTCTCTCCGATTCCGAACGCTTCCAGAAGGTCGGAGCCAAGATTCCTAAGGGCGTCCTCCTCTACGGTCCGCCCGGAACCGGCAAGACTCTTCTTGCGCGTGCGGTTGCTGGCGAAGCAGGCGTGCCCTTCTACTCGATTTCGGGATCGGACTTCGTCGAGATGTTCGTCGGCGTGGGTGCGAGCCGGGTGCGCGATCTGTTCGAGCAAGCCAAGGCGAATGCTCCTGCAATCATCTTCATCGACGAAATCGACGCTGTGGGACGACATCGCGGCGCCGGTCTTGGTGGAGGTCACGACGAGCGCGAGCAGACGCTCAACCAGATGCTCGTGGAGATGGATGGGTTCGATGTGACCGGCGGGGTCATCCTCATCGCGGCTACCAACCGACCCGACATCCTCGATCCTGCACTGCTGCGTCCCGGTCGGTTCGATCGACAAATTGCCGTGGAGCGTCCCGACCTAAATGGTCGCTACGAGATATTGAAGGTGCATGCCAAGGGTAAGCCGATCACCGAGGGCATTGATCTCATGGCTGTTGCTCGTCGCACACCCGGATTTACCGGAGCTGACCTCGCGAATGTGCTGAACGAGGCTGCTTTGCTTACTGCGCGGTCAGACAAGACCTTTCTCGACGACGAGGCTCTAGACGAGGCCATCGACCGGGTGATTGCTGGTCCGCAAAAGCGCACGCGCGTGATGGACGATCACGAGAAAACGATCACCGCGTATCACGAGGCCGGCCACGCACTGGTCGCGGCAGCCTTACCGGGCAACGATCCCGTGCACAAGATCACGATCATGCCGCGTGGACGGGCCCTGGGTTACACGATGGTGCTTCCTGATCAGGACAAGTACTCGACCACACGAAGTGAGATGTTGAATCAGCTCGCCTACATGCTCGGTGGCCGTGCAGCGGAGGAACTGATTTTCCACGATCCGACTACCGGTGCGGCGAACGACATCGAGAAGGCGACATCGGTTGCCCGGGCGATGGTCACTCAGTTCGGTATGACTGAGCGGCTTGGCGCCATCAAGTATGGGCAGGAGCAAAGCGAGGTATTCCTCGGTCGCGATATGGGTCACATGCGCGACTACTCCGAGGAAGTCGCAGCGGCTATCGACGAAGAAGTCCGTGGGTTCATCGAGGCTGCGCACCAGGAGGCATACGACGTCCTGGTCAACAACCGTGAGGTCCTCGATGCGCTCGTGCTGGCGCTTCTCGAGCGCGAGACCCTCGACAAGGCCGAGATCGAGGAGATCTTCACGGAATTGAAACTGCAGTCACCTCGACCAGCCTGGACAGGTTCAGCCCGACGAGCGCCGGACACTCGCGGTCCGATTCCTTTCCCGGTGGCATCGTCAGAAGCCTCAACGAATGGCCATGGGTCGAACGGACACATGTCACCGAAGGGAATCGAAACTGCGATGAACGAGTCTCGGGATTCCGACTCTCAGTAGGCTGACGTATGTCCATCAACCCGGTTCACGCTGGTTCTGACGCACCCGTTGGCGAATACAACGCTGAGGCGGTCGCGACGGCTATCCGAGACCTTTTGATCGCAATTGGCGAGGATCCGGACCGCGAGGGTCTTAGAGATACGCCCGATCGAGTGGCTCGCAGCTATGCCGAGATCTTCGGAGGGCTAGGACGAACCGCAGATGACGTTCTCACGACCACGTTCGACATCGGGCACGGCGAGCTTGTGATGGTCAAGGACATCGAGGTCTACAGCACTTGCGAACACCACCTATTGCCGTTCTACGGCGTAGCCCACGTCGGATACATCCCCAGTCCATCGGGGCAAATCACTGGCCTTTCCAAACTTGCACGCTTGGTGGACGTGTTCGCTCGCCGTCCGCAGGTGCAAGAGCGGCTGACCACACAGGTAGCCGAATCGCTCATGCGCATCTTGGAGCCGCAAGGCGCAATCGTGGTCATCGAAGCCGAACACATGTGTATGTCGGTTCGCGGTGTGCGCAAGCCCGGTTCGAAGACCGTGACCAGTGCTGTCCGTGGTTCGCTCTTGAACGCAGCGACGCGAGCTGAAGCCATGGCCTTGATCCTGGATCGCTAACGGTGGCGGGTCTGCCGGTTTCGAGTATCGACCCACGGCTGCCCGTGGTCTGGGGAGTCTTGAACGTAACGCCAGACTCCTTCTCCGACGGTGGGCGCTTCGCGGCTACCGACACCGCTCTCGAACAAGGGGTGCTTCTTGTCGAGTATGGAGCTGATGTCGTGGATGTCGGTGGGGAGTCGACCCGCCCAGGCGCCGAGCGCGTGTCCATCGAGACTGAGCTGGAGCGGGTGCTTCCTGTCGTCTCGGGGTTAGTCGATCAGGGAGTGACCGTCAGCATCGACACCATGCGCGCGGATGTTGCGCGCGAGGCCGTTCGCTGCGGAGCGAGCATCGTCAACGATGTCAGTGGCGGTCGGGCCGATGCTGAGATGCACTCGACCGTGGCCGAGCTCGATGTTCCATATGTCCTGATGCACTGGCGCGCTCATTCCTCCTCGATGCAAGAACGCGCCGTATACGACGATCCCGTGGCCGAGGTTTGTAGGGAAATCGAAAAACAAGTTTCTGCCGCGCTCGCCTCGGGTGTCGACCGCGAGCGCATCATCGTGGATCCGGGAATCGGGTTCGCGAAGGAAGCCGACCACAACTGGCATTTGCTTCGTTCTATGGAGGCCCTTGCCACCATGGGATTCCCAATCCTGGTGGGCGCTTCACGCAAGCGCTTTCTTGGAGCTCTCCTTGCCGACACCGACGGCGTACCCCGCGATGCCGATGGCCGTGATGTGGCGACCGCGGTGCTCAGTGCGCAACTCGCGAACGCCGGTGCATGGGGGCTCCGTGTGCACGACGTCCTCTCGACGGTCGATGCACTGAAGGTTCTGAAAGCTATGACATTTACAGACTCGCAGCCCGAGGAGACGTCATGACCGATCGCATCGAGATTTACGGAATCTCAGGCTGGGGCCATCACGGGGTCCTGGACTCCGAGCGTGAGTCTGGTCAAGAGTTCAGCGTCGATATCGTCATTGGATTGCAGTTGACGGGGCTCGGCGACGATCTCGCGCATACCGTCGACTATTCGGTTGTTGCGGAGCGTGCTCACACGATCCTCGTAGGAGAGCCGGTAGATCTCATCGAGACCGTGGCCGAACGCATCATTGACTCGTGTCGGGATTTCTCAGGCATTTCTTATGTGGAAGTCGCCGTCCACAAGCCGTCCGCGCCGATCACGGTGCCCTTCCGGGACGTTGTCGTTCGAATCCGCAGAGAGTTCACCTGAGTTCGATGCGGTACGTGATCGGAGTCGGGTCCAACCTTGGAGATCCTGAATCAATCGTGGTGCAGGCGATAGACGATGTCGCGTCAGCTCTCGAGGCATCCAGTGAGCAGCGCTCGTCGCTCTATCGAACCGCACCCGTTGGAGGCCCGGAGCAACCGGACTACGTCAATGCCGTCGTGATTGTCGACAGTTCCCTCGAGCCGATGGAGGTTCTTGCTCGACTCCAGGGCATCGAACAGCAGGCCGGACGTGTACGAGATGTTCGATGGGGACCGCGAACCTTGGATCTCGACATTGTCCTGGCTGATTTCCTCGAGTCTGATGACCCGACACTGACCCTCCCGCACCCGCGAGCCCACGAACGCGCCTTTGTGCTCGTGCCGTGGTGTGAGATCGATCCGCAGGCGATGCTGCCCGTCCACGGATCCATCGCGGAGATCATCGAACGTGGCTTGGTCGATCAAGAGATCGAAATGCTTGCAGGTCCCCAGCCGAAGGACCGGTCGTGAAACCCACAAGCACCCGACTCCTGGTGATCCTTGCGATTCTCGGAGCAGCTGGTGGCTGGGCACTCGTGGTGATCATCCAGGGGTGGAGCGGTCGAGCGCTTCCGGTTCCCGTCCTTGCAGGATCGGCTCTCTGGCTTCTGGGAATCGCCTTCATTATCTGGGGAAGCGTTGTGGGCCCTCGGCTACGGGCCCGCATCGATCCGATGGCGCACCCGGGTGTTGAACCATTGCCCGGTTTGGTTGCTGCTCGAGTCGTAGCCATAGCTATGGCAGCTAGCAGGGTCGGCGCGTTCGTTTGTGGAATCTACGCTGGGCTGGCGCTCGCGACGGTCGCCGGAGGGCTATCCACGCCTGCGTCTGCCCAGGCCTTTTGGGCGTCGCTGTTGGCCGCGAGCGGTTCGGCGCTGACATGCGTGGCGGCGATTCGACTGGAAAGGTCCTGTTTGCTGCCGTCGAATGTCCAAAATGAAGATGAGTGACCTAGGGTCGTGCCCATGAGCGAGTCCTCGCAGACCCCGTTAGAAGATCTGCCCTTCGACGAACTCCGCCACCGGGCGTTCCATGTCGCCGAACACCGGGTGGATATCGGATTCTTCACCGAACTCTTCGGTCACATGCCCGGAATGGTCGCGATCGAGGGCGAGCAGGGAGACCTCGGCGCGATCGGTGGCACCTTCATCGAAACTGTTCGCGCGGTCAAAGAGATGTTCGGCGCAGGGGATCTCGATCCAAGCACCGAGGCTTTGTTGCGCGCCCGCTTTGCGACGTACATCCGCGAACACGAGGGATAGTCGGAGTATTGACCTACCGGTCTGCGTCTCCGGTCACGAAGAAGAACGACGCCACTGCGCTCGACAGTGACTCCATCGGTGTTCCAACAAGCGCGTACTGCATTGCCTGCAAGTGAGCGAAACTCGGTGTTCTTGCCTTGAGGCGCACTGGGAGTGCGTCTCCGTCGCTGACCAATAGCCAACCGGCAACCCCTAGCGGATTTTGGGTCCACACATGCACGGTGCCCTCCGGCGCTCGCAATGTCTTGGGCAGTGGTACCGAGAAGGGTGCGTCCGTGAGGTCACGTAGACGCTCGACGCAGGCTGCGATGATGTCGGCGCTGATCAGCATTGAGTCGATCAGCGACAGGTAGCGCGCACGCGCATCTCCTTCGCTACGTACGGGTGCACTCCAGTCGACATTGACCTCTGCGTAGGCGAGGTAGGGATCATCTCTGCGTAAATCCCAATCGACGCCACTGGCCTGGCCAACTGCCCCTGAGCAGGCGTAGGTCCGTGCCGTGTGGTGATCCAGAACCGCGCAACCGAGCAGGTGAGGTAGCGCATCGATGCTTTCCCGCCACGATGCCACGCGACTCGTGACAGTGGTTGTCCATTCGCTGATATCGGTGAGGGTTGTGTCAGGAAGCGCGTGCTCGAGACCACCGATTCGGTTGATCATGGGATGTACGCGTCCGCCGGTGGCGCCCTCTTGCCAATCGGTCCACGCTTCGCGGAGACTCAACGCCTCGTCCATGCCCAGGGCACCGAGGAGCAGTGCGCTCGCACCCATGCGGCCGGCCTCTGCGAGAAGCATCCGTGACCACGTTGCTCGCTCGGGCGGCGTTATGCCGGTTGCTGCTTCGACTGCGAGCGCTACGCCTAGTTCGGATGAGACCGCAGAGAGCCAGTCATGGCGGTTTGCCAGCATCATGATCTGTCGGTAGTCGCGTGCCTCGAAGAGTTTCTCGGCGCTGCGGTGCATAAGGCCAGGTCGGACCTGCGAATGCGTGATGATGCCAGCGCTGTCCTTCTCTACTTCGATTTCCAGACCGCCGTGGTTGCCGGGGTGGTAGTCCCCGAGGTCCAACGAGATGCGGGCGTCGTCGTCGGCTCCGAGATAGCGGGCCATACCAATAGCCGCGATGACACGCGTGGGAGAGGCGGGGGTCACGGTGTGATCGTTCCAGGAGTCGAGCGCCAAGACTCGTTGCCCGCTTCGATAAGCCAGTCAAAGGATCCCAAGCCGGCGGGCCAGGAGTCCAAGGACTTAGTGGCGAACACCTCGGATTGGGGGAGCAGTTGTGCTCGCGGTCCCGCGCATGAGTCCAATGCCACGTGCGCAGTGATGTTGACAGTGCCATCAGGCCGCGCACTCTGTGGGGATCCAGCGAAGAATCCTTTAACGGTCCCGCTGTCCCATATTCCAGCGCGTCGATCATCGAGGCGGTGCGCGTAGTCGACTCCTACGGTGAAGCCTTCACGAAGGATGCGGGTCAGTCGACGCCACACTCGATCGCGCGTAAGGCCGATCTCGCGTCGAGCCATTGGTCGGGTGGGTGGCCACCAGCGCTGCAACCACGCGAATGCGTCTTCGCGGGTCATATCCCCAAGATGGGCTCGTGCGGCGACATCGTGGAGCGTTGGGCCAACCTCCTCCGAGCCGGTGGTTGGGTCAATCAGCATGACGTGCGCCTCGAGGTGGTCGTCGAGTTCGACCACAGGGCAGGGAATGTCATCTAGGAACTCGTGAGCGATCACGACACCCGTGAGGTCGCCGTCTGTTCCCGTGATGTCTTCTACCGTCGCATCGACGTGGATCTGCCGCCATTGGATAGCTGGGGCGAGGTCATCTGGTCGAGGCCGCGTATCGACTCCGATCAACTGGACATCGGTGTCCAGCATTGATGTGAGTTGGCGGAGCAAAGTGCCAGACCCGCTACCGATGTCCACGACGGCCAAAGGTGAAACACCGGCATGCGTGTTTCGTGCGCCCTCTCGTACGTCCTTCAACAACTGCAGCACTTTCCTAGCGGTATGTGAGCTAACGCTTACGGGTGTCGCGAAGTGATCCTCGGCTGCGTAACGGCTGTAGAACGCCTCATTGGCCTGTTTCCAGGAGTCGACCCACGGCATGAACGCCCGTGCACCGGTCCGATGTGACATGCCGGCACGGTAGTGCCACCCCTAGGCTTGAGTGTTGTGAGCGACGCAGGGCCGTCTCGATTGCGGATCGCCATCGTGGGCTGCGGCCGCGTGGGCTCGGTTCTGGGTGCCGCGTGGCACCGCGCCGGTCACCGGATCGTGGGTGTGTCGGCACGTTCGGACACATCCCGACTTCGGGCGGATGCGCTGCTGCCGGGTGTGCCAGTGGGTGATCCACAACAGATCACCGTGGATGCGGATCTTGTTTTTGTGGCCGTTCCCGATCAAGACTTGCATCACATCGTCGATGCACTTGTTCTTGCCGGCGCTATCCGCGCCGGGCAGTTCGTGGTTCATCCCGCGGGTCGTTATGGCCTGGATGTTTTGGAAGGTGCTGCCCGAGTAGGGGCGATCCCCTTAGCGATTCATCCTGCGTTGCCGCTGACGGGAACGAGCATGGATCTCGATCGACTCACCGGATCAGCGTTCGGAGTCACGGCTCCAGACGGCATGCGTACGGTGGCTGAAGCACTCGTGGTGGAACTCGGTGCGGAGCCGGTCTGGGTGCCGGAGGCGGCCCGGGGTAGCTACCACGCCGCCTTGGCCCTTGCGGCCAACTACTCGATGACCTTGGTGAACACGTCGGTGGGATTACTGCGCGATACCGGAGCGGAATCGCCCGAGAGAATTCTCGGCCCGTTAGTGCGGGCGAGTGTGGAGACTGCGCTTGAGCGGGGTGATCGCGCGCAGACCGGACCAATCTCGCGAGCCGATGCCGAAACCGTCAGCGAACATCTACACCTGCTCGAGGATCAGGCACCACTTGTCGCACAGTCCTATCGTGCGCTGGGCAAGTTGACGGTCGATCGGCTGCTGGATGCCGGTGTCCTTGACGGCGAGCAGGCATCGCGCGTACTGCGGGCCCTGGAAGAATCGTCGGACCGATCATGAACATCACCCGCAACCTCCCCCCCGCAGATCCATCGATGCGTCGAGCTTTCGTTCCGACGATGGGTGCGCTACACGACGGTCACCGAGAACTCATGCGAGCCGCTCGTGACCAGGTTGGTGATAACGGCGAAGTCGTCGTCAGTGTCTTCGTCAATCCGACGCAGTTCGCGGCGGGTGAGGATTTTGATGCCTATCCCCGGACGATGGATGCCGATGAAGCCGTATGCCGCCGCGAAGGAGTCGACCTTCTGTACGTGCCGACCGTTGAGGATGTGTATGGAACCGGTGAGATGGATGCGCGGGTCAGCGTGGATCCTGGACCGCTCGGGCATGAGCTGGAGGGAGCATCCCGACCCGACCATTTCCGTGGAGTGTTGAGCGTTGTCGCCCTGCTGTTCAACAAGGTGCAGCCTGCGGTGGCGATCTTTGGAGAGAAGGATTATCAGCAGTTGGAGCTGATTCGGCGGATGAACGATGATCTCGGTTTCGGGATCGACATCGTCGGTGTGGACACCGTTCGTGATGGCGATGGTCTCGCCCTTAGTTCGCGCAATACGTATCTGTCACAGGCTGAACGCAGTCAGGCAACGGCGATTCCCCGTGCTCTGTCTGCCGTCCAAGAGTCAGCGCATCTTGGAGTCGAGTCCGCTCGTGAGGCAGCACTAGTGGTCCTCAACGACGCGGGGGTGACCATCGATTACCTCGAGGTCCGATCGCCCGATTTTGGAACGCCGCCGAGTTTTGGTGAGGCTCGACTGTTGATTGCGTGTGTGGTGGGAACCACTCGGCTCATCGACAACTGTGCCCTCGAGTTGGGGAAACGCTGATGGAGGTGTCCACACGCATGCCTGGTCGGCTGGCGGCTCCTGCGCCGGGGTGGACGGCCCACGCTGATGTAGTGGTTGTGGGTTCAGGGGTAGCGGGGCTCACAACGGCGCTTCGAGTTCGCGCGTTCGGATTCAGTGTGCTGCTCGTGACGAAAGCAACGGTCGACGAAGGCTCGACTCGCTGGGCGCAGGGAGGAATCGCCGCGGCGCTAGCCGACGACGATTCGCCCGCTGAGCACATGCAAGACACCCTCGAGGCAGGTGTGGGACTGTGCAACGAGCGGGCGGTCGAGATTCTCGTCAGTGAAGGTCCTGACGCCGTTCGGGAATTGATTTCTTGGGGAGCTCGCTTCGACACTGATCCGACAGGCTCCATTGCGTTGACACGTGAAGGTGGCCACCATCGCAACCGCATCGCGCACGCTGGAGGAGACGCGACGGGAGCTGAAGTCTCCAGGGCCCTAGTCGCTGCCGTGAGCGCCGATCCCGGTATCGAGGTTGTTGAGAACGCACTCGTGCTCGATCTGATCACCGGTGAAGATGGTCGAACCGCAGGTGTCACCCTGCACGTGATCGGACCGGGTCAGCGGGATGGAGTCGGTGCCGCCCTAGCGCCCTCGGTGGTCTTGGCCACAGGTGGGTTTGGTCAGGTCTTCGGTCAGACGACCAATCCCTACGTGGCCACCGGTGATGGCGTCGCCCTGGCCCTGCGTGCCGGTGCTGCAGTCGCCGATCTGGAGTTTGTGCAGTTCCATCCGACAGTCCTGTGGCTCGGGCCCCTCGCGCAGGGCCAGCAGCCTCTGGTCTCGGAGGCGGTGCGCGGTGAGGGAGCTGTGCTTCTCGACGACGATGGGCAGCGGTTCATGGTCGGGGAGCATCCGATGTCCGATCTTGCTCCCAGGGACGTCGTCGCCAAGGCCATCATGCGTCGCATGCGTGACAGCGGAGCGGCTCATGTCTGGCTTGATGGTCGCGGCCTCGGTGCCGACACGTGGGTTCAGCGATTCCCCACCATCTTGCAATCATGTCGTCTGCGGGGCATTGATCCGGTCAGCGATCTCATTCCCGTTTCACCGGCCCAGCACTACGCATCCGGTGGAGTCCTGACGGATCTCGATGGTCGTTCGACAATTCCTGGTCTTTACGCTTGCGGAGAAGTGGCGTGCTCGGGTGTCCATGGTGCGAATCGCCTGGCGTCTAACTCACTTCTTGAGGGCCTTGTGTTCGCGCGGCGAATAGCCGAAGCCATCAAAGATGATCGCGAGGGCCGCGCTGCTCCTGAATTGAGTGAAAAGCCAGCAACGAGCGGCGTGATCGCAAACGGGGAGCGTCGTTCCTTGCAGCAGGCCATGGATCTGCATGCTGGTGTTCTGCGCAGTTCCGACTCACTAGACCGCGCCGCAGTTTCGCTTGACGCCAGTTTCGAGCATTCCGAGGGCACTCCTTGCACCGAGGACTGGGAGGCAACCAACCTGGCTACGGTCGCACGGGTGCTTGTGGAGCACGCCCGTCGTCGCGAAGAGACCCGCGGCTCGCACTGGCGTGAGGACTTTTCGGATGCACGTGATCGCTGGAGAGTTCGTTTGGTGACGACAATGGGTCCGAGCGGAGAACTCCACACGATCGAGCGGCCCCCGGAGTGGGTTCCTGGGAAGAAGGAGGACTAGTTGCAGTACGCCACGTATCGACTTTCACCACAGACTGCAACGCTGCTCGCCGATGCCGGCCTGCGTCCGCTTGATATCGAGTCGTTGGCCTTTCGCGTCTTGGAAGAGGACATCGATGAGGGCGTGGATGTCACCACGGTGGCCACTGTTCCCGTTGAGCAGCGTGGACGCTTGGCCTTTGTCGCGCGTGCCGGCGGCGTGATCGCTGGTCAGGTCGTCGCGGCCGCCGTGGTCGACGTCGTGTGCGGGGACGATCAAGAGATCGAGTTCCTGGTTGAGGAAGGTGCTCGAGTCGAACCCGGGACTGAAGTCATGGCCATCAGGTCCACCACCCACAACCTTTTGCGTGCCGAGCGGCCGGCCTTGAATCTGCTTGGTCACCTAAGTGGCATCGCAACCGCGACGGATCAATGGGTGCGAGCGATTGCGGGCACCAGTGCTCGGATACGCGATACCCGCAAGACGAGTCCAGGACTACGCGCGGTGGAGAAGTACGCGGTGCGAACTGGAGGTGGCGTCAACCATCGAATGAGTCTTGCTGATGCAGCTCTGGTCAAGGACAACCATGTCGAGGCCGCCGGGGGTGTCGAAGCGGCCTTCCGCGCTGTACGGGAAGCCTTTCCTGATGTCCCGGTCGAGGTTGAAGTCGACACCCTCGAGCAACTTGACGACGTTCTCGCCGCTGGAGCAGATCTCGTTCTCCTAGACAACTTCACGTTGGCTCAGATGTCCGAGGCTGTGCGCCGCACAGCCGGGCGCGCACGGCTAGAAGCTTCCGGTGGTTTGACACTTGACCAGGCGCCCGCCGTTGCGGCAACGGGGGTCGACTACCTTGCGGTTGGTGCGCTGACGCACTCGGCGCCCGTCCTCGATATCGGTGCGGACCTCGCGGTCCTCGACTAGGAGTTTCCATGCTGTTAGCCATCGACGTCGGTAACACCAACACAGTCCTAGGCCTATTCGACGGCGAAAATCTCGTGAATTCCTGGCGGATCACCACGCATGCGAGGGCGACCGGTGACGAGATGGCGCTCACCTACCGTGGGCTACTCGAGTCGCAGCCGGAAGTGACGGGCCTGGCTTTATGCAGCACTGTGCCGAGCATCTTGCACGAATTGCGCCCGATGCTCTCTACTTTTTTTCGTGACATCCCGGTTGTGATCGTCGAGCCGGGAACCAAAACCGGTGTTCCCATTCTCACGGACAATCCGAAGGAGGTTGGGGCGGATCGCATCGTCAATACCCTCGCCGCGCATCAACAATTCGGTGGCCCGTGCATCGTCGTGGATTTCGGCACCTCGACGAACCTAGACGTCGTCTCGGCCCACGGTGAGTTCCTCGGTGGGGCGCTCGCGCCGGGAATCGATATCTCCCTGGAAGCGCTGTCCAATCGTGCGGCTCAACTACGTAAGGTCGAAGTGGTCCGACCCCGATCACCCATAGGTAAGAACACTGTTGAGGCACTTCAGTCCGGGGCCGTCTTCGGCTTCGCTGGGCAGGTGGATGGCCTAGTGGATCGGATAATCGAGGAGACGGGGCCGGTCACGGCAGTCGTGGCTACAGGTGGTCTGGCTTCAGTAGTGATCGGTGAATCCGAGACGATCACCCATCACGATCCGAATCTCACGCTCACTGGTCTCCGGTTGGTTTTTGAGCGCAACACGAACTAGCAGCGACGCCCGGGCCAAGCGACATCCAGAGACGGTGACGCCGGGCCGAAAGTTCTACGCGGGGGATCCAATAGCCTTGCCCACCGTGGAGAGCACCGAGATCGAGGACGACCTTCCGGAGCAAATGCGGATTCGTCGCGCCAAACGTGAGGAACTCCAGCGGCGCGGTATGGACCCGTACCCGGTGCAGCTGCCCATCACCCACGACATCGCCGAGGTTCGAGACGCGCACGGAGATCTGGAGACGGACACCTCCTCAGGAGAGTTCGTTGGGATTGTCGGGCGGGTCATCTTTTCCCGTAATACGGGCAAGTTGTGCTTCGCGACACTTCGAGCCGGTGACGGCATTGAGATTCAGGCAATGTTGTCCCTAGACAAGGTGGGTCAAGAAGCACTAGACGCGTGGAAGGAACTTGTCGACCTCGGTGATCAGGTGTTCGTCCACGGTGAGGTGATCACCTCGAGGAGAGGTGAACTCTCGGTGCTCGCCGACGCATGGCGGATGGCGTCGAAATCTCTGCGACCGCTACCTGTGGCACATAAGCCGCTTAGCGAGGAAGCGCGGGTGCGTCAGCGTTACGTCGACCTCATCGTTCGGCCGGAGGCAGCCCGTATCGCCCGTTTGCGTGTAGACGCGGTCGCAGCGCTCCGACGTGATCTCACCGATCGAGGGTTCCTTGAGATCGAGACTCCGATGCTGCAGACCCAGCACGGTGGCGCTGCTGCTCGTCCGTTCACTACGCACTCGAATGCACTGGATGTGGATTTGTTCCTGCGGATCGCCCCCGAACTGTTCTTGAAGCGGGCGGTAGTGGGTGGCTTGGAGCAGGTGTTCGAGATCAATCGTAACTTCCGCAACGAGGGCGTGGACTCTAGCCACTCACCGGAGTTCGCGATGCTCGAGTTCTACCAGGCGTACGCGGATTACCAGACCATGGCGACGATCACACGCGAACTCATCCAGGGCGTGGCTCGTCACGTCAGTGGAAGCGAGCGCGTCACCCGTGTCGACGGCTCGGAGATCGATCTGTCGGGGGAGTGGTCCAGCATCGATCTCTACGACAGCATCTCGGCTGCCGTGGGAGTGGACATCTCCCCACAGACCCCAAAACATGATTTGGAAAAACTTTGCGACGACGCGGGCATCTCCGTGGCACCCACCTGGCTTGCAGGCAAGCTCGTCGAGGAATTGTTTGAGCACCATGTTCTGCCTTCACTAGAGCTACCCACGTTCGTCATGGACTATCCGCTTGACACCTCACCGTTGGTCCGGGCCCATCGAGACAAGTCCGGTGTAGTCGAGAAATGGGATCTCTATGTCGGAGGTGTTGAACAAGCAACCGGCTACTCCGAACTCGTCGATCCAGTGGTCCAACGCGAACGGCTCACCGAACAGGCAGCGCTCGCGGCCAAGGGCGATGACGAGGCTATGCGAATCGACGAGGATTTCCTGCGAGCCCTCGAGCACGGCATGCCACCGTGCGGCGGTGTCGGCATGGGCATCGACCGTCTCCTGATGAACCTCACCGGCTACGGCATCCGCGAAACCATCCTCTTCCCGCTGGTAAAGCCGGAGCGCTAAGTGAACTCGCCCGTTGTTCGCTCAGCCCGCACGCAAGACGTTCGTGCCATCCGGACGTTGATCGACGAATATTCCGGCGACGGACACCTGCTGGCTAAGGCGGCCGTCACGCTGTTTGAGGACATCCAGGAGTTCGTCGTCGTTGAGGTCGATGGCAGTGTTGTGGGTTGCGGTGCGCTGCACGTTATGTGGGAGGACCTTGCGGAGGTCCGCACGCTCGCGGTAGCGGGGACCCACCTGCGGCACGGCATCGGCTCGATGATCGTGACCGAGCTCGTCGCGCGAGCGCGTGGTGTTGGCGTTCGACGCCTGTTCTGCCTCACCTTCATGGTCGGATTCTTCGCCGAGCACGGCTTCCGTGAGATCGACGAGGCACCTGTCGACCACGACGTCTACGAACAGCTGTTGCAGTCCTACGACGAAGGCGTTGCTGAATTCCTCGGACTCGAGCGGGTCAAGCCCAACACATTGGGTAACCACCGCATGCTTCTGGAGCTGCAGTAATCAACCGGTGTTACGAAGTCCCGTCGCGATACCGTTGATGGTCACCGACAGGGCGCGGCGAAGCTCGTTGTCAGGGTCGGTGGAACGCCGGCTTCTCTCAAGAAGTGAAATCTGAAGTGAGTGAAGAGGCAGCAGATAGGTATCTCGAGTAGCGAGTGTTCGGCGCAGGGTCGGGTTATCGGCTAGCAACTCGCTTTGCCCGGTGACCATCAGAACCTGCTCCACTGTCCTGTCGTGCTCAGCAACGATGACGTCGAAGATCCGATGCAAATCAGTAGGCACCAGGCGCTCTACATACTGACGGGCAACGTCAAGGTCAGTCTTCATCAAAGTCATGGCAACGTTGGAGATGAAGTTCGCGAAGAAGTGCCAGTGCTCGTACATTTCGTGTAGCTCGGCTTCGAAGCCAGCTGCACGCACGGCCTCGAGGCCCGAGCCGACCCCGAACCACCCAGGAACGATCTGTCGGGACTGCGTCCAGCCGAAGACCCACGGGATGGCGCGTAGATCCTCGATCCCCATCGCGCCGTCGGGTCGTCTGGCAGGACGTGAACCCAAGTGCATCGCACCGAATTCCTCGACAGGTGTCGACAGCGAGAAATAACGGGGCAGATCGGGATCCTCGACAAGTGAGCGATAGCGAACTTGGGCACGGGTGGACATGGTGTTCATCACCTCGTCCCAACGGGCGAGTTGCTTCTCGGACTGACGTGACTGGCGGTGCAACAACGAGGCATCGAGGACTGCAGCGACCATCTGCTCGAGGTTGTCTCGTGCGAGTGCCGGTAGCAGGTACTTGTCACTGATGACTTCCCCCTGCTCGGTGACCTTGATCTGGCCGTCGAGCACGCCCCACGGCTGAGCAAGGATGGCTTCATAGGTGGGACCGCCGCCTCGACCGACTGTTCCACCCCGACCGTGGAACAGGCGGAGACGAACACCGTGCTTCATGGTGATGTCGCGTAGTCGACGTTGGGCAAGGTGGATTTCCCACTGTGACGATGTGATGCCGGCATCTTTGTTGGAGTCGGAGTAGCCGAGCATGACCTCCTGGACATCACCGCGAGATGCCACGATCGCTCGGTAAACCGCATGCTGCAAGAGCCGGTCAATGATGGTGTCAGCGTTGCGAAGTTCTTCGGCAGTCTCTAATAGCGGAACAAAGCCGACTCGAGATGTCCCGGCGGATGTGTCCACCAGTCCCGTCTCTCGCGCCAGAATCACCGCGGCCAGGATGTCGTCCGGTCCTCGGGTCATCGAAACGATCACCGACTCGATCGGCCGAGTTCCGTAGGTGTCCAGGAGTTCGCGAACGGTGTCCATCGTCCGGTAGGTGACCATCGCGGATTCGTCTAGTGGCGGGGGCTGGGGTGAAAGCGGACGCAGCGCACTGAGTTCGTCCGCCAACAGCGCCGTTCGATCCTCACGGTCGAGATCGTCGTACCCGAAGCCCAGTCGCACGAAGAGTTGGCTGAGAGCTTCGTGGAACTTTCGTGCGTGCTCGCGGATATCGAGCGTTGCCAGCGGCAAGCCGATGGACGCGACGACTCGGATCGCCTGGTCGAGGACACCATGGGCAGCGAGTTCGCCTTGATGTTCGAGTAGGTCGCGTCGGATCAGCAGTAGATCATCAAGAAGTTCGCGGGTGCTGTCGTAGTCGCGTCCCGTCCGGTGAGGTGCCCGGTCGTGGAGTCGTTCGCGTGTCAGCCTCAGGCGCATCCGGATGATCGTCAACTTCAGGCGAATGGGTTCTTCGGCGTTGATCCGAAGGAAGCGAGGATCCAGGTCGGGGAGGTATCGAAGGTCGGCGTCGACCGAATCGCGCAGAGCCTCGCTTGACCCGGCGATGCGTTCGGACACCGAAAGGTCCTCTAGCAGGCGATCAATGTGGGGGAGTAAATCCAGAACCGCGTGATCACGCTGGAAGCGCACGACATCGGATGTCACTTCGGGTGTCACGAATGGGTTGCCGTCTCGATCGCCACCGATCCAGGAACCGAAGCTCACTGGCCGAGCATCTGGTGGCAGTTCCACGCCTAGGTCGGCGAAGGCTTCAGCAAGGTCCTCGAGCACCTGGGCGAGCGGCCCGCGGGTGAGGTCGTCTAGGTAGTAGAGCGCGTTACGAGCCTCGTCAAGAACCTGGGGACGCTCGAGGCGGAGTTCGTCGGTCTGCCAGAGCAGGTCGATGACTTCAGCTAGCCGACGGGAGCGTTCGTTGTCGGATAGTCCCTCGTCTAGAAGGACATCGGCGATTCGTCGTAACTTGACGAGGACCGATCGTCGCGCTGCCTCGGTCGGGTGAGCCGTAAAGACGGGGCGAACCGACATTACTGAGGCGACCTGCTCCACGAGAGCTAGATCTATGTTCGCAGCGCGGGCGTCGTCCACCACACGATGGAGAGGTCCTGAGCGCAATCGGCGATCCGCGCGAGCGTCGTGGGCACGTTCGACCTGTTCAGCCACGTTGGCGAGGTCGAAATAAATCGAAAAGGAGCGAGCCAGTTTGGTCGCCGTCTCGAGATCGGCGGCGTCCAGGACGGCTGCGGCCGAGGCTGGATCGGTACGAACCGCCAACCGAACCGACTCCACCTGGTCCAAGAGCAATCCACCCTCCTGGCGAACCAGGGTCTGACCGAGGAGATCGCCCAGCAGGCGAATGTGAGCCCGTAGGCGAAAATCGTCAGCGGCTGTCTCCACGAGTGAGGATTGTTCCGTATTGCGGATCACCAGGGGGTTTCGCGGTGGGCGTACGCCCTAGGGGGCGGCCGTGGTCGCGTCATCGCCCGTCATGCAGGAGAATAGAAAAACCGGGAATACCCGGGAAGAAGTCGCCTGACCGATGGGGTGTTGCCGGATGTTCGAGAGGTTTACCGACCGAGCCCGCCGAGTGGTGGTTCTCGCGCAGGAAGAAGCGCGGATGCTCAACCACAACTACATCGGGACCGAGCACATCCTGCTCGGCCTGATCCACGAGGGCGAGGGTGTCGCCGCCAAGGCTCTGGAGTCCCTCGGCATCTCGCTTGAGGCGGTGCGTCAGCAGGTTGAGGAGATCATTGGCCAGGGCCAACAGGCGCCCAGTGGCCACATCCCCTTCACGCCGCGCGCGAAGAAGGTCCTTGAGCTCTCGCTTCGCGAGGCTCTCCAGCTCGGCCACAACTACATCGGGACCGAGCACATCCTGCTCGGCCTGATCCGCGAGGGCGAGGGTGTCGCCGCGCAGGTCCTGGTCAAGTTGGGCGCCGATCTGAACCGGGTGCGCCAGCAGGTCATCCAGTTGCTCTCCGGCTACCAGGGCAAGGAGCCCGCGACCGCTGGGGGCCCGCAGGAGGGTACGCCGTCTTCATCGCTAGTACTAGACCAGTTCGGCCGTAACCTCACCGCCGCTGCTCGCGAAGGCCAACTAGATCCGGTGATCGGACGCGCCAAGGAGATCGAGCGCGTGATGCAGGTGTTGTCTCGCCGCACCAAGAACAACCCGGTGCTCGTGGGCGAGCCCGGTGTCGGCAAGACCGCAATCGTCGAAGGACTTGCCCAGGACATCGTCCGCGGTGAGGTTCCCGAGACCCTCAAGGACAAGCAGCTCTACACGCTCGACCTTGGTGCGCTCGTCGCCGGCAGCCGCTATCGAGGCGACTTCGAAGAGCGCTTGAAGAAGGTCCTCAAGGAGATCAAGACCCGCGGCGACATCGTGCTGTTCATCGATGAGATGCACACTTTGGTCGGCGCTGGTGCGGCTGAGGGCGCTATCGACGCAGCGAGCATCCTCAAGCCAATGCTTGCTCGCGGTGAACTCCAGACCATCGGTGCAACCACTCTCGATGAGTACCGCAAGCACATCGAGAAGGACGCTGCTTTGGAGCGTCGATTCGCTCCAGTGCAGGTCGATGCTCCGGACGTCGAGCACACCGTCGAGATCCTGAAGGGTCTTCGCGATCGCTACGAGTCACATCACCGCGTTTCCATCACCGATGGTGCACTGGAGTCGGCCGCGCGTCTGTCCGACCGCTACATCTCCGACCGGCAACTGCCGGACAAGGCGATCGACCTCATTGATGAGGCCGGATCGCGCCTACGTATCCGACGGATGACTGCTCCGCCGGATCTTCGCGAGTTCGACGATCGCATTGCCGATGTCCGTAAGGAGAAGGAATCGGCCATCGATGCCCAGGACTTCGAGAAGGCCGCATCTTTGCGCGATGTTGAGAAGAACCTGCTCGCAGAGAAGGCTGAGAGGGAGCGTGAGTGGAAGGCCGGCGACCTCGATGTCGTTGCCGAAGTCGACGAGAAGTTGATCGGCGAGGTCCTTGCCCTCATGACCGGTATCCCGGTGTCCGACCTCACGGAGGACGACATCGAGAGACTGCGTCGGATGGAAGAGGAGCTTCACCGTCGGGTAATCGGTCAAGAGGACGCGATCACAGCACTGTCGCAGTCGATCCGCCGTACTCGCGCTGGCCTGAAGGACCCCCGTCGCCCGGCAGGCTCGTTCATCTTCGCTGGTCCCTCCGGTGTCGGTAAGACCGAACTGAGCAAGACGCTCGCGGAGTTCTTGTTCGGCGACGAAGATGCTCTGATCGCCCTCGACATGAGTGAGTTCTCCGAGCGTCACACCGCGTCACGACTGTTCGGTTCGCCTCCCGGCTACGTCGGTTACGAAGAGGGCGGACAGCTCACCGAGAAGGTTCGCCGCAAGCCGTTCAGTGTGGTGCTGTTCGACGAGGTCGAAAAGGCCCACCCGGACATCTTCAACTCACTGCTCCAGGTCCTTGAGGAAGGCCGGCTAACCGATGCACAGGGTCGAGTGGTCGACTTCAAGAACACGGTCATCATCATGACGACCAACCTTGGTAGCCGTGACGTGTCCAAGGGTCTAATGCTCGGCTTTGCTCCGGATGGCAACGAGGGCAACGCTTACGAGCAGATGAAGTCCAAGGTGCAGCAAGAGCTCAAGCAGTATTTCCGCCCCGAGTTCTTGAACCGCATCGACGACGTCATCGTCTTCCACCAGCTCACTGAGTCCGAGATCATCGAGATCGTCGACCTGATGGTCGCGAGTCTGGAAAAGCGTCTGCAGGACAAGGACATGGCGATCGAGCTCACGCCGGCTGCCAAGTCACTCTTGGCCGAGCGTGGATATGACCCGACTCTCGGTGCGCGCCCACTACGCCGAACGATTCAACGCGAGATCGAGGACCCGATGAGTGAGAGGATGCTCTTCGGGGACTTAAAGCCAGGTTCGATTGTCGTTGTGGACGTCGAAGGAGAGGGCGATGAGCGAACCTTCACCTTTACCCCGACTCCCAAGGCCGAACTTCCCGATGCGCCACCTATTGAGGCCGCTGAGCAGGAGTAACCAGGAAGGGGATGAGTTGTGACATCCGGTCCGCTCATCCCTGGAATGAACGAGTTCGACGGCCCTCGTCGTCGTGTTCCTCGCGTCGTGTGGTGGGTCGTTGTAGCCATTGCGGTAGTCGCCGCGCTGGTCGTAGGAGCAGGACTCATGGGCGGAGTGGGTCCCTTGCGCTCACTGGGTTTGGTTACCGAGGACCTGCAGCCGGTCGCGTATCGTCCCACCGTCGATGAACGGCAGATTCAGATCGCTGTGGCGCTTCCGCCTCGAGGCCTATGTCCGGACGAGGAAGTCCAGGTAATGGCATTCGAGCGCGGTCCACGGGTTGAAGTCGAAGCCCAGGTACAGCGTTCGCGCACATCGGACTGTCCTGTGACGGGCATCGTCGGTGATCGTTTGTGGGCCGATGTCGCCTTGAAAGCCCCGCTTGGTGATCGGCAGGTCATTCGGGTGGCAGATCGGCAACCATTGCCGCGCGAATCTGCCTAGTCCGGTAGAGCGAAATTCCGTCCGACCCGAACCACTAGCCCATCTGCTTCGAGCGACGCGAGGGCCCGTTCGCCCTGCTTGCCGTCTACTAAGTCGGAAATAAGTCGACTACGACTCACCGGCTTATCGGCCTCGCGCAGCGCGCGCATAATCCGGCCACGAGCCTGCCGATCACTTCCCTCGAAGCGCGGCTGTCGTCTTGGCTTGGCTTCAAGAGGTGGGAAACCGGCCTTGCGCCATACGCACGATCGTTGAAGTGGACACGACCCACAGTCTGGGCTCACCTTCGTGCAGACCAGCGCCCCGAGTTCCATGCTTGCTGCAGCCCATGCAGGGGTATCCGAAGCAGCGGATGCCAAGCCCTCGGCCAGGGCCCGTTCCATTGCCGTCATGTGTGATGGGGGTTCATCGATACCGCTCCAGGCTCGGGAGATGACCCGCCGCACGTTCACGTCAAGGACCACGCTGGATTCACCGAACGCGAAGGCCCGGATCGCAGCCGCGGTGTACTCGCCCACCCCCGGAAGGGCGCGAAGCTCCGCTTCGGACGATGGAACCGATCCGCCATGCTCCGCGGTGAGCTCGATGGCCGTGGCGTGCAGGCGAAGCGCCCGCCTCGGGTAGCCCAGACGCCCCCAGGCTCTTACGGCCTCACCGGCAGGTTCGGCAGCAAGCGCTGCTGGTTCGGGCCATCTCTCCATCCAGACCCGCCACACTGGTTCGACCCGCTTGACGGGCGTCTGCTGAAGCATGAACTCTGAGACGAGAACGCCCCACGGGCTGGTATCGCGCCACGGTAGCGGCCGGGCGCTGCGTTCGAACCACGCGCAAACCCGATCCACACGATTTGTGTCCTTCGCCACGGCCCGGATCGTTTCATGGCTAGCCGTGCGTCGCAGTAACGTGGACAACATGGCCGGCCTCATGCAACCCGTGGGACCCGAGCCCTCCGTCGTCTACTGGGTCCGCCGCGGCACCATCGTGCTGGTTCTGCTGACTTTGATTCTTGGCGCGTGGTGGCTGCTCGGTGCCCGCAGTTCGGCCACCCCGGGTTCCGCAGCGGACACCACAGCAGGGACCGATGAGGAAGTTGCCACCGATGGAGTTGATCCGAACGCTCCTATTGACGAGGCAGTAGCCACCCCCGCCGAGCCCACCGAGTGCGCCGACTCGGCGATCGAGGTCGGTGCCACCACTGACTCCTCGACATACCGCGTGGGCCAACAGGACCCAGTACTCACCCTCACCATCACCAACGTGGGAGAGGTTGCCTGCTACCGGGACATCGGACCGAAGGCCAATGAACTCGAAATCACCTCGGGCGGCTACCACGTCTGGTCCAGTGACGACTGTGCCACGAGCGATGAGTCGAATGTGACTCTCATGGCCCCCGGCCAGCAGGCCGTCTCGAGCCTGACGTGGAACAGCCGACTGAGCCAAAAGGGCTGCCCCGACGAAGGCAAGGGCCGCAAGGCGAAGGCGGGTCGGTACGAGGTGGTCGGCCGGAACCTGAGTGTTTCTAGCGAGGGTGTCCCCTTCGCTTTGAGCAACAAGAAGAACTGACGGGCAGAGAGAACGTGCTCAGAATGGGCGTGTAGCTGCCGTTAGAAGTCGGGTTTTGCGGATGAGATGCTGCGGAATTCACGAAGCGCCTCGCCGAGATTCGACACTTCGATGATCTGCGATCCGGCCGCGCGCTTGTCCAGCGCTGCCTTGGTGCCTGTCGGTGCGAGGATTCGGGTGTAGCCCAGCCGAGTGGCTTCTGCGACGCGCTGGGTGATCATTGGTACGCGGCGGACATCACCGGAGAGCGTTACCTCGCCTATTGCAGCGACGTTCAGTGGGATGGGGGTGTCCTTGCCGGCGGATCCGATAGCCAGGCAGGTGGCTAGATCGGTACTGGGGTCAGAGAGCTTGATGCCGCCGACTGTTGCGACGAACACGTCTTTGTCCACGAGTTTGAGTCCGGCCACGCGTTCGGTGATCGCGACCAGCATCGCCACTCGTGATGAGTCGAGGCCAGAGACTCCCCGACGCGGATTCGGGTTGGTGGTAGGGGCAACGAGAGCTTGCACTTCGGCGAGCATTGCACGGCGGCCTTCGATGGTGACGGTTACGCAAGTGCCGGGGACCGGAGCTTGACGTTCCTCGCGGAACAGCATGCTCGGATCGACGACCTCCTGCATTCCCTTGTCGGTCTGCTCGAAGCAGGCGACTTCATCGGCCGGGCCGTATCGGTTCTTGACCGCGCGAAGGAGACGCAGCGAAGTTTGACGATCACCGTCAAGAGACAGCGTGGCGTCGCAGATGTGCTCGAGCGCGCGTGGCCCGGCCACGGTGGATTCCTTGGTGACCTGGCCTACCAGGCACACCGGAATGCCGCGCTCCTTGGCGACACGGGTGAGCGCCTGGGCCACCTCCATCACCTGGGCAACGCCACCGGCGCGGCCATCGACGTCGGCCGAGGCGATGGTCTGTACCGAATCGACGATGACCAGCGAGACGTCCTTGCCGAGTTCGTCGATATGACCGATGACGTTTGCGAGGTCGGTTTCATCGGCGATGAAGAGTTGCTCGCTGTCCACTCCGATGCGTGATGCGCGTACGGCGATTTGATCGACGCTCTCCTCACCTGAGACGTAGAGCGCGGGTTTGCCGGTTTTCTCGGCGATGGCGTTGGCGACGTTCAGCAGCAAGGTGCTTTTCCCGGCGCCTGGTTCGCCGCTGACGAGCAACACCTGTCCCGCGACGAGTCCACCACCGAGTACGCGGTCGAACTCACCGATGCCCGTTGTGATGCGCGGGATGGGGCCTTGCGCTGTGACGGTGGACACTGGCTTGGCCGGGGTGGCGGGTGCGCTGCCTTGAGTCGATGCGCGCCGTCCAGGAGCCGGGGTGGTGGGCACTACCTCCGCGACGGTTCCGAATTCCCCGCACTTTACGCATTTACCGGTCCAGCGCAGCGAACTCGCCCCGCACGCGGAGCATGCGAATGATGGCTTGGACTTGGCCACGACAGTTGCCGGTTACGGGACTGGATCAGCGGGATGCGGGGCAAGCGCCGGGTCGGTCGGATTGCCTTTGAGCAGTGCTTGGCGTTTGGCGCACATCTCGGCTAGGACGTCGTAGGCCGCCTGACCGATCAACGCGACGATCTCGTCCTTGGAACCGACGTAAACGGGGTCGATGGCGATGTGGGCGTCGGTGTTGCCGGTGCAGTACCACTGGAAGTCGTGGCCACCTTCTCCCCAACCACGGCGGTCGTACTCACCGAGAACGACAACCAGGCGTTCCTTGCCGTCCTCGTATTCACGATCCTCGTAGGTCCTGCGCAAGGGGAGTTGCCAACACACCTCAGGCTTGGTTTCGATGAACGAAACGCCCTCTTTGGCGGCAAGGTGGTGCAGCGCGCAGCCGTAGCCGCCCTCGAAGCCTTCTGAGTTATGGAAAATGCACGCGTTGTCGATTACTCGGGTCTTGCTTGCGCCGTCTTCCTTTTCGGTCCAGCCACCCTTGTGGCCGGCCGGGTAGTTCTCCCACATTTCAGGAGTGAGCTTCTCGACCCACTTCTCCACTCGCTTCTTGTCCCTCTTTTCAGAGAAGTGGGCGCCGTGCACGCAGCAGCCCGCATCGGGCCGGTCTGCGTCGATACCCAAGCAGCCTCGACCGAAGATGCACGTCCATTTGGACGTGAGCCAGGTGAGATCCGCGCGGATGAGTTGGTGGTCGTCGGCAGGATCAACGAACTCGACCCATTGCCGTGGAAAGTCCAGGGGTACTTCGGGCACCTCGAAAGCCTAGGCGAGCCGGGTGACGTTGGCCAAGGCGCGGGGGTCTGACCTGGACATAGAGTGGGGCGGTGCGCATGGGTGTCCTAGACGTGGGCAGTAATACCGTCCACCTGCTGCTGGTGGACGCGCACTACGGCGCTGCGCCGATTCCGGCTTCCAAGCACAAGAAGCAGATGCGTCTGTCGGAACATATCGATGCTGACGGCAACATCAATCGTTCCCTGATCGAGTCACTTGTCACCTTTATCGAGGAAGGTCAAGAACTCGCGGAGGAGCAGGGCGCAACAGAAATCATCGCGTTCGCGACCTCGGCAATCCGGGGTGCGGGCAACGGCGATGCCGTAATCGATGAGATCAATGAGCGAACAGGGATCTCGATCGACGTGCTGTCCGGAGATGACGAGGCGCGCCTGACATTCCTCGCTGTCCGACGCTGGTTCGGCTGGTCCTCGGGACGACTTTTACTCATGGATATCGGTGGTGGCTCGCTGGAGTTGGCGATTGGAGCCGATGAGGAACCGGAAGTGGCGATTTCACTACCGCTAGGCGCGGGCCGGTTGACCCGGGACTTCATCACCACCGATCCACCATCGGTGCCCGAGGTCAAGGAGCTGCGCAAGCACGCGCGTGCGGTGATTGCGGACTCCATCGGTCCGATACGCCGCGCAGCCGATCCGATGCTGTCGGTGGCCACGAGCAAGACGTTCAAGCAGTTGGCTCGCATCGCAGGAGCGCCGGCATCGTCAGAAGGCCCTTACGCGCGTCGGCGGTTGAAGCTGTCGGATGTTCGTCAACTGGTCACGCTGCTCTCGGGTCTTTCCGTCGCCGAGCGCGCAAAGTTGCCGGGTGTTTCCGCCGGGCGAGCCGGTCAACTTCTGGCGGGTGCGATCGTTGCTGAAGCTTCCATGGATCTGCTGAGTGTCGAAGAATTGGACGTGTGTCCATGGGCGCTTCGGGAGGGAGTCATACTTCGTCGTATGGACGGCCTGACGCGATGAGTACGGCGCCCGAGGCGGCGGGTGTCCCGGTTTCCATCGAACGAGGCCTGAGCGACGAGGACGTCCGTCAACGGATCGAACGCGGGGAAGCAAACGAGGCTCCCACCGCAAACGCGCGTTCCCTGGCCGACATCGTCCGAAAGAACACCTTTACCTGGTTCAACGGTCTGATCGGATCGCTGTGGGTGGTCATGCTGATCGTGGCCCCGATCCAAGATTCGCTCTTCGGCTTCGTGATCGTTGCAAACACCTTGATCGGTATCGTCCAGGAGTATCGAGCGGCGCGAACGCTGGAGAAGTTGGCGGTCATTGGCGAAGCGAAGCCGATCGTGCGCAGGAACGGGCAGGACGTTGAAGTGCGACCGTCGGAGGTTGTGCTCGACGACATAATCGTCGTGAAAACCGGGGATCAACTCGTCGTCGACGGCGTGGTTCAGCAGGCGAGCGGCCTGCAGATTGACGAGAGCCTGCTCACCGGCGAAGCCGATCCCGTCGACAAACATCCCGGTGACGCGGCGATGTCCGGTTCCTTCGTCGTAGCGGGATCGGGCATCTACCAGGCCACTCGCGTAGGCCGAGAGTCCTTCGCCGCAGGCTTAACCGAGCAGGCGAAGCAGTTCGAACTCACTAACTCCGAACTTCGCGATGCGATCAACAAGTTCATCCGCATCGTCAGTTACTTCCTCGTGCCGGTGGGCGTCTTGCTGCTGACCTCGCAGTTGATTCGAGCCGAACTCCCGATCAATGAGGCGATTCGCGGGACCATCGCCGGTGTCGTGACGATGGTTCCCGAGGGCCTGGTTCTGCTGACGAGCATTGCGATGGCGGTGTCGGTGATCCGCCTCGCGCAAAAGCGTGTGCTCGTTCAGGACCTACCGGCAGTAGAGGTCCTGGCGCGCGTGGACACCGTCTGCGCGGACAAGACTGGAACCCTCACCGAGCCGGGCATGCACGTTGGTGACGTTGTAAGCGTCGGCGATCGTTCTGAGGGTGAACTGCGTGAGGTGCTCGGAGCGTTGGCTGCAGCAGAGACCTCACCCAACCCGACGATTCTGGCCATAGCGCAGTCGTGCCCAGACCCGGGATGGACGGTTTCATCGACTGTGCCCTTCTCAAGCGCGCGCAAGTGGGCTTCGGCCGCCTTTGCCGGTCACGAGGCCTGGGTAATAGGAGCACCGGAGATGGTGGTGCCTGACGATGCTCGGGTCCGCGAGATCGCCGCTCCGTATGCGAATCAGGGAGCGCGGGTGCTCGTGGTCGCCTCGGCGCGGGACCAGGCCCGTGCGGTCGATGCTGAGAACGGACCTGGGCCTGTAACACCCGAGGCACTGGTCATCATCGATCAGCGACTGCGTGACGACGCCCGAGGAACCGTCGAGTACTTCCTGGATCAAGGTGTTCGGGTCAAGGTGATCTCGGGTGACAACGCCGAAACTGTTGGCGCCATCGCTCAGCAGGCGGGTGTTCCTGGCGCCGAGGATCCGGTGGACGCCCGTCATGCGCCTACCGACACTGACGATCTCGCGCGCACTATGTCTGATCACTCGGTCTTCGGGCGGGTGGCGCCGGCGCAGAAGCAACAGATGGTCGACGCTCTGCATCTGGGCGGCTCCACGGTGGCGATGACCGGTGACGGTGTCAACGACGTCCTCGCGCTGAAGAACGCGGACCTGGGTATCGCGATGGGTAGTGGTTCGGGAGCAACCCGGGCGGTTGCCCAACTGGTTCTGCTGGACAGCAAATGGTCGGTGCTCCCGAGCGTCGTCGCCGAAGGCCGCCGTGTGCTGGGCAACATCGAACGTGTTTCCGATGTCTTCTTGACGAAGAGCGTTTACTCGACGGTTCTCTCGGTGATGACGGGGGTCTTCGCCGTAGCCTTCCCCTTCCTGCCACGCCACTTGTCCCTGGTCAGCGCTCTGACGATCGGCATTCCTGGTTTCTTCCTGGCGCTGATGCCTAACAAGGAGCGCTTCCGTCCGGGCTTCTTCAAGCGGGTGCTCGTCTTCGCGATCCCGGCCGGCATCATCGCCGCGGCATCGGCATGGACGAGCTACGCGATTGCTTTGTGGGTATCCGAACCTGTACTGAACGCACAACAGGCGGCGACGGTCACACTGTTCATCGTCGCGACCGGAGTGCTCGCGATTTCGGCTCGACCACTGAACGTGGTGCGTTGGGGGATCATCGCGGGAATGGTCGGGGCTTTTGCTGCCGTCCTGTACGTCCCACCGCTTTCGAAGTTCTTCGCGTTGAGCCTCAGCCCGGAGCGCTACAGCATCGTTGCGATCGTCGTGGGAATTGCCGGAGCGATCGCAGTGTGGATAGCCGGCATCATCGCCGACCGTTGGCGACGGGCGAAGGACTAATCGTGGCCAAGCAATGGAAGGTCGGGTTGTCGTCGTCGTCGGTCTATCCAGAATCGACAGCGGTTGCCTTCGAACTCGCTGCCGATCTCGGGTACGACGGCATTGAAGTGATGGTCGGTACCGACGCGATGAGTCAGGACCTTGCGACTTTGCAGGCGCTCACGGATCACTACCAAGTCCCGATCCTGTCGATCCACGCCCCGTGCTTGCTGATCACTCAAAGGGTCTGGGGGATCGATCCGTGGGGCAAGCTCGAGCGTGCCCGCGAGGTAGCCGAAAGCCTCGGTGCTTCCACAGTTGTCGTGCATCCACCATTTCGCTGGCAGCGGGAGTATTCGAAGTCCTTCGAGGACGGGATCGCTCGAATGGAAGAGGTGACCGACGTTCGATTCGCTGTGGAGAACATGTACCCGTGGCGTGCGGGGCCGTCATCACTTGGTGCATACGCCCCGGACTGGGACATCCGGAATCAGGATTACCGCCACGCCACGGTGGATTTGTCCCACACCGCGGTTTCTCGCACCGACCCTCGCGAAATGGTCGCCGACCTAGCCGATCGGGTCGCACACGTGCACCTCGCAGACGGTACTGACTCCGCCCGCGACGAGCACTTGATTCCTGGCCGGGGGGACCAGCCGGTGGCCGAAGTCCTCCAGGCTCTGGCGCGTTCGGGGTTGCGCGGTTCGGTCATTGCCGAGGTGTCCACGCGCAGTGCTGGCAACCGCGAGGAACGCGTCGCAGATTTGCGCGAGACTAGGGACTTCGCTCTAAAGCACCTAGGGGGTAGTTCGTGACCGCGGACAAGGACTCCCGGCAGGCATCGATCGAGCGCGCGGCCCGTGCGGTGTTCGAGCGGCGCGGGTACGCATCGGCCACGGTGAAGTCTATCGCTGCCGCAGCGGGCGTGGGCCCGTCGGTGCTGTCGTCGTATTACCGCAACAAGGCCGAATTGTTCGCCGCAGTCATGGACCTGCCATTCGATCCAGCATCAGCTATTCCCAGACTAGTTGCGCCCGGCTTGGATGGCATGGGTGAACGGCTCGTGCGGATGGCGCTCCATGCTGCCGAGAACGAACAGTTGCGTGATGACGTCGGTTCGCTTGCACCGTCGATTCCGAATGCGGTGTCGAGCACTCCCGGCGGGATTCGAGCCATCTGGGAGTTCGCTACCGGTGAGGTCGTCGACCAAGTGCTGATCCGAGCGGGCATTCCCGACGCCCGCATGCGCGGTGCGTTGATCACTTCTTACCTGGGCGGGATTGTGATGGCCCGGTACGGGCTTGCAGTAGAACCGCTGGCATCGGCGTCGGAAGATCAAGTCGTTGGTCTCGTGGCCCCGACTATCCAGGCACTTTTGGATCCGACCAAGCCACTGCCGGGGGCTGTGGCACAGTAACCCGCCATGAAGCGAGTAGCCATGATCGGCGGTGGTGCTATGGGCGGCGCGATCGTCGAAGGCATTGTGAGCGGCGTTTCCGGTGTGGACGTCGTCGTTGTCGAAGCCAACAAGGAACTTGCAGATCGTTGGCGAAGCAGAGGCGACGTCGAGGTTGCACCTCTCGCTGACGCTGTTCGCGCCGCAGACGTCGTTTTCCTCGCGGTCAAGCCCCATCAGATCACCGATGTCCTCCGCGAGGCTGGTGGCTCGTTGAAGCCGAATTGCACAGTCGTGTCGATCGCCGCTGGTGTGTCATTGGAACTTCTTGAATCCGTCGCACCATCTGGCACGTCAGTCATAAGGGCAATGCCCAATACGCCGGTGCGCATCGGACGAGGAGTTGTCGGTCTATCAGCAGGAGCGGGATGTTCACCGGAACAGCTCGAGCAGGTCTCGGCTTTGCTGGAGCCGGTGTCCACAGTCGTCACGATTCCGGAGTCGCTTATCGATGCGCTCACCGCAACGTCGGGAAGTGGACCCGCGTACGTTTTCTACCTCGCTGAGTCAATGACTAGAGCTGCCGTCAAGCTCGGCCTGGACCACGAGACAGCCAGCACTTTGGTTTCACAGACACTGCTTGGGGCGGCCGAACTTCTGGCCCAATCTCCCGGTGACCCCGCAGGGTTCCGGGCGGCTGTCACGTCGAAAGGTGGGACAACAGCGGCCGCGACCGCTGTGTTCGACGAACGAGATCTGCCGTCGATCGTAGAAGCCGCGATGCGTGCGGCGAGCGATCGCGCCGAGGAGATGGCACGCGAGCAGGCGGATGCCGCACACTAATTGCCCTACCACCGTGGTGTGGGACGAGGATCTCGCGGAGTATGACTTCGGTGCAGGCCACCCACTGGCGCCGATTCGCGTTCAACTCGCCATGCGTCTGATTCGCGACTTTGACTTGGACGATGGTCCAGGCGTGCAGGTCATTGGTGCGATTGAGCCGGTCGACGATGCGCTCTTGGAGCGAGTTCACGAGCCTGACTACGTTCAAGCCGTTCGCGCAGCCAGTACCGAACCACCCGTCGTGGACCTTGCCCGAGGGTTGGGGACCAGCGACGACCCCGTTTTTGCACATATGCACCGGGCATCGGCTCGGGTCTGCGGCGCGACACTCTCGGCAGCGCAGTCGGTTTGGAACGGCTCGACCACGCATGCGGTGAACCTTGCCGGTGGCCTGCACCATGCGATGCCGGATCGAGCCGCTGGCTTTTGTATCTACAACGACATCGCTGTAGCGATCCAGTGGATGTTGGACAACGGTGCTGAGCGCATTGCCTACATAGATCTCGATGTTCACCACGGCGACGGCGTCCAGGCGGCTTTCTGGGACGACCCCCGCGTTCTGACGATCTCGATTCATGAAAGCCCGAGGTCGTTGTTCCCTGGAACAGGGGATCCGCGTGAGATCGGCGGTCCGAACGCACCTGGCAGTGCGGTGAACATTGCAGTGCCCGCTGGAACCGACGATCAAGGATGGCTCCGGGCTCTCTATGGAGTGGTGCCAGAGCTGCTGGAAGCATTCGCCCCGGAGTTCATCGTCTCCCAAAATGGTGTGGACTCCCACGCCGAGGATCCGCTGGCGCACCTTGCGTTGACCATTGACGGCCAGCGCTTCGGCTTCGAGTCGGTGCACCGGTGGGCGCACCGCTATGCCGGTGGTCGTCTCATCGCTGTAGGTGGGGGTGGCTACGAATGGGTAGACGTGGTGCCACGCGCTTGGACGCACCTCGTGGCCGAGACATCCGGTCAACCGTTGGACCCAACGACGAACGTTCCTGAAGGCTTTCTCGAATACGTTCGGCAGGCTCTCGGCCACTCCGCCCCTGGTCGGATGACCGACGGCGCCGATCCATGGCCACGACCCATTGCACAGGGCTGGAACCCGAGCGATCCAATCGACGCGGCAGTTGCCGCCACGAGGTCGGCCGTATTCGGCTACCACGGTCTTGATCCCGATCCGGAGAGATGAACCGGGTATTTTCAGAATTCAACTTTCCCTCCCGACCCATCCGGTACTAGTGTTCGCATCTAGGAGTACGAGGAGCCGGTACCAAACTCCGGCGAGAGTAGGAATGGAAACGCCGATGCCCAACACCACGGAAAACCCTCTCGGTGACGTGAAATTCTTGACGGTCGCCGAGGTCGCGGCGGTGATGCGGGTGTCGAAGATGACGGTGTACCGGTTGGTGCACAACGGTGACCTCCCGGCGGTTCGTGTTGGTCGCTCGTTCCGGGTTCCGGAACAGGCAGTTCACGACTACTTGCGTGATTCGTTCATCGAAACCGCTTAGTTCCCAGGGCGAATTTCGATCGCCGGAACGGGTGCGGGTAGGCTTCCCGCCTGATCGCTTCGATGGTCGAGGTGTGTGGATTCCGGCGCAGCCGGTCGATGAGGGAGTAGAGGCAGTTCATGGGCTCTGTGGTCAAGAAGCGCCGTAAGCGGATGGCCAAGAAGAAGCACCGCAAACTGCTCCGTCGTACGCGGGTTCAGCGCCGCAACAAGAAGTAGGTAGAGGGCCCCACCGTGGGCGTTGTCGCCATCGTCACCGGGGTTTCTCGGTACCTCGGCGGCAAGATGGCCGATCGCCTCGTCGATCAGCCCGGCATCGATCGAGTCATCGGGGTGGACGTTGTTCCCCCACCGCGTCCTTTGGCAGCCGAATTTGTTCGCGCCGACATCCGAAACCCGGCTATCACCAAGCTGCTAGACGAGGCGGGTGTCGACACCGTCGTTCACATGGGTGTCATCGCCACTCCGCGCCAGGCCGGTGGTCGTTCGTTGATGAAAGACATCAACGTTATCGGGACTATGCAGTTGCTCGGCGCTTGTCAGCGGGCCGAGAGCGTCCGGCGCTTGGTGGTGAAGTCCACGGCAGCTGTCTACGGCAGTGGCCCCAAGGACCCGGCGATGATTTCCGAAGGCTCCTCCCCGCGGCACCCACCGACATCGGGATGGGCAAAGGATTCGCAGGAAGTCGAGGAATACGTCCGGGGTTTCGCGCGTCGTCGCCCGGATGTTGGGGTCTCGACCCTGCGTTTTGCGAATATCGTCGGTCCTGGAATGCGGACCGGAATGACGTCCTACTTGACGATGCCGGTTGTCCCCACGGTTCTTGGCTTCGACCCCCGGCTGCAGTTCGTGCACGAGGATGATGCCATTGAGGTGACTCGACGGGTGGTCCTGCAACGAACGTCTGGGACCTACAACGTCGCCGGGGACGGCGTTGTGCTGTTGTCGCAGGCGTTGAATCGACTCGGCAAGCCGTCGATGCCGCTGCCTGCCGCTGTAGTTCCCTCGGTCGGCAAGGCATTGGCTCGAGGTGCGTGGGCTGACTTCTCTCGCGACCAGGTGAGATACCTGACGTACGGTCGTGTCCTAGACACGTCGTTGGTGCAGTCCGAGGTCGGATTCGTCCCGGAGTACACGAGCGAAGAAGCCTTCGGGGCGCTAGTGCGCGGAATTCGCAAGGAGGTGAGCCGACATGGATGATTCGCCAAGTGCGGCGCCTTTGCGTCCTTCTAGGGCAGCCCGCGAGGTTGGTGCGACCGGTCCGACTCCGCCATCGAAGTCCCGGGCGCCTATCCGGTTGACCGACGATGACCAGCACAACTTGATCGATTCATTCCCGATGTGGGAGGTGCTGCGCGAGCGGCTTGCGGGTGACTACGCCGTCGATGATTTCGGGTTCGATCCGGAGTTCACCGACAAGATCTTGATGCAGCTCGTTCGACCTCTGTATCGAAAGTGGTTCCGGGTCCAGGTGTCGGGAATTGACACGATTCCGGCTGAGGGCGGGGCACTCGTCGTCGCCAATCACTCAGGGACGATTGCGGTTGACTCGGTCATGACGCAGGTGGCGATCCACGATGAGCATCCGGCGCACCGCAACCTGCGGATGCTGGGTGCTGACTTGGTCTTCCAGACGCCGTTCATCGGCGATCTTGCGCGGCGGGCTGGTCACACCCTGGCATGTCATGAGGATGCTGAACGTCTGCTGGAATCCGGTGAAGTCGTCGGCGTGTGGCCTGAGGGCTTCAAGGGCATCGGAAAGCCTTTCGCCGAGCGGTACCGGCTCCAACGATTCGGCCGAGGTGGATTTGTATCCGCTGCGGTTCGTACGGGGACCCCGATCATCCCGACTGCGATCGTCGGCGCCGAGGAGATCTATCCGATGATCGGCAACGCGTCGCTTCTCGCACGCTTCTTGGGGTTGCCCTATTTCCCGATCACTCCCACCTTTCCTGCCTTAGGGCCGCTGGGCTTGGTGCCTCTTCCCAGCAAGTGGCTCATCCATTTCGACGACCCCATTCCTACCGATCACCTACCGCCGGGATCGGCGGAAGATCCGGCGGTTTTGTTCGAGATCACCGATCAAGTGCGCGAGCGGATTCAGCGACGCTTGTATGACTTGCTGGCGCAGCGTGGCGGCGCCTTCGGCTGACTAAGTCCCGGATGCCCGCGCGGAGAGTGCCTGCTTTCGGCTAGCGCCTTCCGCGAACCTGGCCCAACACGTAACCGGACGCCACTCCGACAGCGATGCCCGCAGCTCCGGTGGCAACTGGTGCGATGTACGGCTTGATGCGGGCGCGGCGCCGGAAGTCTCGGATCTTCCAGTCGTTGGCAAGAGCATGGGCACGCAATTCGGGGTCGGGATTGACCGCAGTCGGGTGGCCGACGATGGACAGCATGGGTACGTCATTGACAGAGTCGGAGTAGGCGCTGCACTCGGCCAAATCCAGGCCCTCGGTAACCGCAAGGGCACGTACGGCTTCGGCCTTGGCGAGTCCATGCAGCGGTGGTCCGTTGAGTTTGCCGGTGTAGACCCCACCTCGACTCTCAGAGATCGTTCCCAGTGCGCCTGTAAGTCCGAGGCGCTTGGCGATGACCCGTGCCAGTTCCTGCGGAGTGGCGGTCACCAGCCACACCTGCTGTCCGGCATCGAGATGTTCCTGGGCGAGAGCCAAGGTCCCCGGGATCAACTTGTCGACCATCTCGGAATCGAAGAGCTGCTCGGCTAGATCTTGGAGTTCGTTGACGGAGCGGTTCTCGACAAAGGACAGCGCAGCCTCAGTGGCCGATGCCATGTCCTCAAGGTCCTCGGATCCGCTCAGTACGAACTTCAACTGTTTACGTGCGAATCCGCTGATCTCGCTTGCGTTGAAGTACTTGCGCTTGGCTAGACCCACCGCAAGGTGGAACAGGCTCGAGCCGCGCATGATGGTGTTGTCCACGTCGAAAAAAGCCGCGGCGTTCGAACCCTCGTGCTCGATGTCTGACGCCGCTGAGGCTGAGGCCTGTCCAGCGCGACGGTAGGAGGTGAGCAGATCCGGTGATGACACAGAGGCAGGATAGGAGACATGACGACCAGCGACGACACCTTTAGCGGCTCCGTCGCACCTCGGGTTCAGATCATCGGTCGGCGGGGCTGCCATCTGTGTGAGGCCGCTGAGGAAATCGTCGCCGCCGTATGCGCCGAGCGGGGAGTGGCCCATGAGGTCCTATCTATCGATGATGATCCCAGGCTTGCCGACGAGTACGCCGAGTACATCCCGGTGATCCTTGTGGACGGAGCCCGGCATGATTTCTATCGCGTTGATCCCTTGAGGCTGGCCGCAGCGCTTGACCGATAAACGGACGGATGTGTCCGGCAAACTTTGTGCATTCGTGCACGAGGCTCTACTGTGGCGCAGCCCGGCTCGGTGCCGGCCTGAAAACAGCCCAAAGTTCCAACGATTTAGGTGACGCACGTGCCACTTCCCACGCCACGCTCCGCGGCAGCGGTAACCCCCGACTCTGGGGATTTGAGTATGCAGTTGCCTACGACCGGCCGGCCGATTCCCGAAGCGACCGTCGCGCGGCTTCCGGTGTATCACCGCGTTCTGGTCTCTCTTTCCGAGCGTGGAGTTTTGACGGTCTCGAGTGAGGAGTTGGCCTCCGCCTGCGGCGTCACGAGCGCCAAACTTCGCAAAGATTTGTCTTACCTCGGTTCCTACGGCACCCGCGGAGTCGGCTACGACGTAGAATTCTTGTCGTACCAGATCGCCCGTGAACTCGGTCTCACAAATCCCTGGGGCGTGCTCGTCGTAGGCGTCGGCAATCTGGGCAGGGCGTTGGTGTCCTACCGAGGATTCGCAAGCCGCGGCTTTGAGATCGTTGGACTCATCGATTCGCATCCCGATGTGGTGGGCACCACTGTGGCCGTGGTCGATCAAAACATCGTCGTTGATCCGCTGGATCGCCTGGACGCTGTGGTTGCCGAGCGTGATGCTCGTATCGGAGTGATCACCACGCCGGCTGATGTCGCCCAAGACATCGCGGATCGGATGGTGCGTGCCGGGCTCCGCAGCATCGTCAACTTCGCTCCGCTAGTACTGAATGTTCCCGAGGGCGTCGAAGTCCGCAAGGTTGACTTAGCGGTTGAACTCCAGGTTTTGGCCTTTCATGAGCAGCGCCGGCGAAACCCGGCGAACGGCGTGGTGACGGACCTCGAGTCACAAAAGTCGCAAACCCACAAGCCCCGAGCCAAGAGCGCGTCCCGGAACGACGCCGGTGACCAACAAACATCGAAAGCGATGAACGCATGAGTCCGACCAGCAGCGAGAAAGCATCAGGTAAGCCCGTGAAGAAGGCACCCGCGAAGAAGACGCCGGCCAAAAAGGCGCCGGCCAAGAAGGCGCCGGCCAAGAAAGCGAGTACGCCCAAGTCGACTGCAGGCAAGTCGACTGCAGGCAAGTCGACTGCAGGCAAGTCGACTCCCAAGAAGGACGCCAAGCCCGCTGCTCAGAGCGTCGATGACGTTCAGGAATCGCCGGTGGCCAAGAAGCAGACCGCCCAACCGGTTCAGCAGACCCCTTGTGTCGCATTCGTTGCGGCTGGACCGGGCGAGCCCGATCTGATCGCGCACCGCGGGGCGCGGATGCTCGCTGAGGCGACATATGTTCTTGCCGATAAGGACGCTGTTGCAGTCGCCGAGGCGTTCGTGGATCCGGAGATCATCGAGGTAACGGACCCGGAGAATGTCGGCGCGGCTGCTGAACGCATCAAGCCGGCAATCGATGCAACGAAATCCGGCAAGACCGCCGTTCGGTTGATGGCGGGCGATCCGATTATGGGCTCTTCGCTGCTTAGCGAGGTTGGTGCGGTGCGTCGGGCCAAGATGGACGTTGAAATCGTTCCGGCCGTCAGCGGAGTTACGGGGGTGCCGGCATACGCCGGATACGGCTTAACCGGTGGCAAGGCCCGCGAAGTGCGCGTCCTTGACGCCGAGGATTCGGGCGTGCGCTGGGAAGAGCTCGTGGCACCTCGAGTGACCGCCGTATTCCCCGAGGGCGCCAACCACCTCGTGCACATTGCTCGGGCTCTCCTTGATGCTGGCAAACCCGAGGGCACACCCGTAGCGATAACGCGCGATGGAACAACCGTCGATCAACACACCACGGTGACGACCCTCGTCGAGGCGGCTGAGTCCTCCACCACGCGCCGCGGCGGGTTCGTTGTCGTTGGCGAGGTTGTTGAGCAGCGGGAGCGGCTTGATTGGTTCGAGCGCAAGGCTCTGGTGGGCTGGCGAGTGCTCATTCCGCGGACCCAGGACAACACCGCCGGCCTCGTGGCACGACTGCGTCGACACGGTGCCGTTCCCAGCGAGGTTCCGACCATTTCTGTGGAACCGCCTCGCACACCCCAGCAGGTGGAGCGCGCAGTGCACGGGCTGGTGTCCGGACGCTACGAGTGGGTCGGATTCACTTCCGCCAACGCGGTTCGCGCCGTTCGCGAGAAGTTGCAGGAGTACGGCTTGGATGCCCGTTCATTCGCCGGGCTGAAGGTGGCCGCATGTGGCGCCGGGACCGCGGAGTCTTTAATCGAGTTCGGCGTCCGACCGGATTTGGTCCCCGGCGAGGATCTGAGCACGAGTGGCCTACTCGACGTCTGGCCTCCCTACGACTCGCTCCTTGATCCCATCAACAAGGTGTTCTTGCCGCGGGCGGATATAGCAACTGACACGCTGGTTGCCGGATTGACCGAGCTTGGCTGGGAGGTCGAGGACATCACCGCATTTCGCACCGTTCGTGCAGCCCCGCCGCCGGCCCCGGTGCGTGAGGCCATCAAGACCGGTGGCTTCGACGCTGTCATGTTCACCTCGAGCAGCACTGTCCGCAACCTCGTAGGCATTGCGGGCAAGCCGCATCAGTCGACGGTCGTTGCCTGCATCGGTCCCAACACGGCCAAGACGGCCGAGGAGCACGGGCTGCGTGTGGATGTCCTCGCGGAAGACAGCACGCCGGAGGGTCTGGCTGCGGCATTGGCCGAGCATGGAATTTTCGTGCGCGAGCAGGCCGAAGCGGCGGGCGAGGAAGAGTGGCGTCCGAGCAAGAAGAAGGCCGCGGGTCGGCGCAAGTCCTGACCCCGAGACGCCGCTGGAGAGTCGTTGCTTAGGCTCGACTCGTGAGTGATCAACGCAGCGTCGTCCACCTTCTTCGGCACGGGGAAGTCCACAACCCCGAGGGCGTTCTCTACGGCCGCTTGCCCGGCTATCGGTTGTCCGAGCGTGGTGAGCAAATGGCCGAGATGGCCGCACAGGCACTCGCGGGTCACGACATCGCCGCCGTCATCGCGTCCCCGATGGAGCGCGCCCAGCAGACCGCGGACCCGATCGCCCAGGTGCACAACCTGGAGGTTCTTACAGAGCCGTTGGCTATCGAGGCGGACAACGTCTTTGAGGGTCAGCGGGTAAGCGTGGGTGACGGCGTTCTGAAACAGCCTCGAACGTGGCGTCATCTGTGGAACCCCTTCCGACCGAGTTGGGGCGAGCCGTACGACGTCGTAGCCGAACGCATGGGGCAGGCGATCCACAACGCCCGCGAGAGCGCCGATGGCCGAGAAGCGGTACTCGTGAGTCACCAACTACCTATTTGGATCGCGCGCCTGGACGCAGAAGGTCGTCGTCTGTGGCACGACCCCCGGTCACGCCAGTGCACTTTGGCCTCGCTCACATCACTGACCTTCGATGGGGATCGCTTGATGTCGATCTCCTACACCGAACCGGCTCGGGAATTGCTGCCCGGTGCCAGCAAGATCGCCGGCGCATGACGCATGAAAAGACTCCTTCCCCTCGCCCTTTCCGCCGCCAGTCTCGTGTTGAGCGCATGTGGAAGCGCTGGGGGCGCTAGTTCGGTCGGAACAGATTCTGGTTTCGTCGGTGGTGACGGTTCAATCGTCGTCGTAGACCCAGCACAGCGTGTTGTGGCGCCGGATGTCAGTGGCCCGACGCTGGACGGTGGAACCTTCGACCTTGCTGATCACCGCGGGGAGACCGTGGTGCTGAATGTGTGGGCGTCGTGGTGCGCACCGTGTCGGGCGGAAGCGCCGGAACTAGAAGAGGTCTGGCAGGCCAAGAAAGAAGAGCAGGTGCAGTTCGTCGGACTCAACACGCGAGATTCGACCATCGCCGCGCAGCGCTTCGTGGAAACCATGGGCCTGACGTTTCCGAGCATCGAGGATTCCGATGGCCGAGTCCAACTGCTGTTTTCCGATTCCCTGCCGCCGCAAGCAATTCCGTCCACCGTGGTCATCGACGGTGACGGGCGGGTAGCCGCGCGAATCTTGGGCAAGGCCAGTGCCGCGACACTGCGTGGGGTTATCGACGAGGTAGCCGGAAGTGGGTGACATCGGGACACTCGTCACAAGTGGATCGATGCTCATCGCGATCCCGATCGCCCTGATTGCTGGTCTCGTGGCGTTCGTGAGTCCGTGCGTGCTGCCTTTGGCGCCTGGATACGTCTCGTACGTCACGGGTCTGACGGGTGCCGAACTCGCTACAGGTAACCGCAGGTCGCGAGTGCTGCTCGGCAGCGTGCTCTTCGTCCTGGGTTTCAGCGTGGTCTTCGTCTCCTACGGAGCACTGTTCGGTGGCCTTGGATCGGTGTTGTTGCGATACGAGGGCATCATCACCCGGGTCATGGGTGTTCTCGTGATCGCGATGGGCCTGGCGTTCATGGGGATTGTTCCGTGGTTCCAGCGCGAGTACCGAATGCTGCGTGCACCAACATGGGGGCTCGCAGGTGCCCCGCTGCTGGGAGTGCTGTTCGGATTGGGATGGACGCCGTGCATCGGCCCGACTCTCACGGCCGTGCAGTCCCTTGCTCTCGCCGAGGCGAGCGCTGGCCGCGGAGCCATCTTGTCTTTCGCCTACTGCATCGGCCTGGGTCTTCCATTTATCGTCTTCGGCCTGCTGATCGACCGAACCGCGCGTGCGACCGCCTTCATCCGCAGGCACTATGTATGGATCATGCGAATCGGTGGCGGAATGCTCGTGCTCGTTGGCCTGTTGCTCGTTAGTGGGCTGTGGCTCGACTTCACGATTTGGCTGCGGGTCACCATCCCCGGATTTGAGACAGCGCTATGAGCACCGTTAGGACACAGAATGCAGAGCCGGTCGAGTCGGGTGCTCCCGCCGCTCCGCCGCTGGACTCACGCGGATTCGCACGCTGGGCTTGGCGGCAACTCACCAGCATGCGAGTGGCGCTCATCTTGCTGTTCGCGCTCGCTGTTGCCAGCGTGCCGGGTTCGATCCTTCCGCAGCGAGGCAACAACCCCCTCCTTGTCGACGAATGGATAGCCGACAGCCCCACTCTCGGGCCGATCCTGGACTCACTCGGGTTCTTCGACGTTTACGGCGCACCCTGGTTCGCAGCCGTGTACCTGTTGCTCTTCATTTCCTTGATCGGGTGCGTCCTTCCGCGCGTCGGGCATCACTGGCATGCCATGCGCAGTCAGCCCCCGGCAGCGCCTCGCAACCTCCAGCGGATGCAGGCCTTCACATCAGAATCGGTTTCCGATACGCCTGACGACGTCGTGGCTCGAGTCGCCGAGGAATTGCGTCGGCGTCGCTGGCGCGTGTGCACGGGATCGGACGCTTCAGTAACCCGCGATGCACCTGATGGCGCAGCTCCGGAAGTGTGGGTGTCTGCTGAAAAGGGCTATCTGCGCGAGACAGGCAACCTGTTTTTTCACCTTTCGCTGGTGTTGATCTTGATCGCGGTAGCTGTCGGTGGTCTCTTCGGCTGGCGGGGCAACGTCATCATCAAGGAAGGCGGTGGCTTCTCAAACACCTTGACGCAGTACGACGCCTGGGGTGGTGGGCGCCTTGCCTCCGCGGACACCATTCCGCCGTTCTCGTTCACCCTCGATGATTTCGCTGTGGAGTTCGAGCGCGATGAGGCGCAGCGGGGAGCGCCGCGGCTCTTCGAGGCCCGAGTTGCACTCCAAAGTGAGCCCGGCGGGGCGACTCGAAACGAACTCGTCGAAGTAAACTTCCCCATCTCTATCGCTGGCGCGAAGGTGTTTCTCGTTGGTCATGGCTATGCGCTGTCCTTCATCGTGCGTGACACCTTCGGATCAGTCGTACTCGACGACGACGTCGTCTTCTTGCCTCAGGATGGCAATTTCACATCGACCGGTGTGATCAAAGTCCCCGACATGGAACCGCAGTTAGGTTTTCGCGGGATCTTCCTGCCGACATCGGCAATCGACGACATCCGTGGTCCGCACTCGGTCTTCCCCGACGCCGACGACCCATCGGTCTTCTTGTCCGCTTGGGAGGGCGATCTGGGCCTCGACTCTGGCATTCCGCAGAGCATTTACACCCTCACGACCGACCAAATGGAGCAGATTGGCCTGAGGGCGCTCGTTCCCGGACAGACCTGGGAGTTCCCACAGGGCGAGATCGAGTTCACGGGTTGGAAGCGGTGGTCGTCATTCCAGATCGCGTTCGATCCAGGCAAAGAGGCTGCCTTGATCGCTTCGGTGCTCGCCATGGTCGGCCTCATGGTGTCGTTGTTCACGAGGCGTCGGCGAGTGTGGGTCCGGGCGCGCAGTGAAAGACCAGGAAGTACGCTCGTAAGCGCTGCTGGATTGAGTAAGAGCGAGGCCGGAGATGTCTCCGACGACGTCCGCGAAGTCCAGCAGATCGTCACGAATGAGGAGGGTGAGCGCGACCGATGAGCGGCGGCAATTCCTTGGGTTTGGCGGAAGCGAGCAACGCTGCAATTTACGCAACTATGGTGTCTTTGACCATCGCGATGGTCCTCTTCGCCGCCTCTTTCGCCAGTGGACGGCGTCGTAACACCGCAGCACGAGTCACGGCCCAACGCGAGGCGTCCAATGGAGCTGTCGCCGTACTGGAGCGCACCGATTCACCAGCGAACGTTGACTCTGGTCGACGCCTCGCCAACGTCGCAATGTCCTTGACGTGGCTCGCGACTGGCTTACTAACACTCGGGTTGATCCTTCGCGGCCTGTGGGCTGGCCGGGTTCCGTGGGGGAATATGTACGAATTCTCCATCAGTTCGGCATGGGGTGTTCTGGTCGTCTTCTTGGTGATGTCCACCCGCCGTGATTTGCGTTGGCTCGGTTTGTTCGTCGTCGCTCCCGCGTTGCTCACCCTCGGTCTTGCGGTGACGGTGCTCTACACCGAGGCAGCCCAACTTGTACCGGCCCTGAAGTCCTACTGGTTGGTGATTCACGTTTCAGCGGCCATCATCTGTGCCGGAGCCTTCACGGTGGCTGCGTCGTCGGCAGCGATGTCACTCGTTCAGTCACGTCGTGAGGCCAAGAACGTCGTGTCGCACGGGATGTTGGCCTCAATTCCATCTGCCGAGCGGCTTCGCATCTTCACCAGCCGGATCATCGCTTTCGCATTCCCACTGTGGACGTTCGCGGTCATCGCTGGGGCCATCTGGGCAGAGAATGCGTGGGGTCGGTACTGGGGCTGGGATCCCAAAGAAACGTGGGCTTTTATTACGTGGGTTGTCTACGCGGCCTACCTACACGCGCGATCAACGGCCGGATGGCGGGGCAACCGAGCATCGTGGATTGCGATCCTCGGCTTGGTCACCTTCTTGATTAATTACTTCGGAGTGAACATCTTCGTCAACAGCCTGCACTCCTACGCGGGCCTTTAGGCCGTCGGCGCAGGCGCGTCACGCTCGACTAGCTCGCCTCGCCACGACGACGACGCATTTTCTTGCTCCAGACGTCGTCATCGAGTTTGCGAAGGAATCGTGGGTCATCGTCTGGTGCAACCGGGCCGCGCTTGCGACGGAAGGTGCCGCCCTCGGGCCACGTCTTGCCTAGCAGCAGCCAGATTGCGCCACCGATGAGTGGGAGCACGATCACGAGCACTAGCCACAGCCACTTGGGCAGGGTTCGCGCCTGAGCCTTGGGGGTGCGCGCGACATCAATGATGAAGTAAATGTAGAGCGCCACGGCAAGGAGGCTTAGGACGACGCGAAGCATGGTCTTGTAATGGTAACTGTGCGACGGCTCTTCGGCCGATCGGTGGGTACGGTTGAGCGGTGAGTTCATCCGAGCCCCAAGGTCCTGGTCGTTCTGGGTTGGCATCCATCGTCGTGTACACCCTCATGCGGGTGGGTCTGTTCCTGGCGGTCTGGCTGCTACTTCAGTTGATCACCCCGATTAGGGGCCTATGGGGGCTCTTTGTTGCCATCATCGTCTCGGGTGTGCTGAGCGCTTTCGTCCTCAACCGCCAACGGACCGCGATGGGTGAGGTCATCGGTCGGTTCTTCGGCGGTATCAACGCACGCATCGACGCAGCCTCCAGAGCGGAGGACGATCCCGTTGAAGGCGAGTTCGATGCTCTACAGGAACAGGCGCAAGGACAGTCCGAGGCTCAAGGCGCCGGCGTAGATGATCACGAGCCGACCGGAAGCCGCCAGCGCGGGGATGAGTCCGGGTCCCTCGGTCCCGGACAGCACGATGCGCAACGGTCCCAGAGCCCACGGGAGCGCGGCGAGACCGAGTAGCGCCCCAGGCCCGGCTTCGTCGGTGATCAAGGACATGGGCACGAGTACCACGAAGGCCGCGATAACAAGCGAAGCGTAAAGGGTCCGAGTTCGTGCATCTCCAAGTCGGACGGCGAGGGTGCGCTTACCCGATTCGCGATCGGTTGGGATGTCCCGCAGGTTGTTGGTGACCAAAATCGCGCAGATGAGTGCCCCCACTCCGATGCTTGCCCAGATAGCTGCGAGATCGACCCTTCCCACCTGGACGTACATGGTTCCAAGGACCGGAACCAGGCCGAAGAAGATGAAGACGAAGACTTCTCCGAGACCGGCGTACCCGTATGGGCGCTTTCCTCCCGTGTAAAACCATGCAGCCGCTATCGACGCAGCCCCGACTGCGAGCAGCCACCAGTACCCGGAAATCGCCACGAGTGCGACACCAGAGATGGCGGCAACACCGAAACTTAGAAAGGCTGCACGACGCACACTTGTCGGCGTCGCGATGCCCTGACCCACCAGTCGGATTGGGCCGATGCGTTCAGCGTCGGTGCCGCGGATTCCATCGCTGTAGTCGTTGGCGTAGTTGACTCCAACCTGCAAGGTCAGCGCTACGACGAGTGCCAATACGGCCCGTAGCGGCATCCAGTCTGCGCCGGCCAGGGCAGTGCCGATGAGAACGGGGGCGATCGCAGCAGGCAAGGTTCGTGGCCGGCTCCCGCTCCACCACTGAGCGGCCGTCGTCACGCGAGTTCCTCGTTGTCAGGCTCGTCGACGGTTAGGCCAAGTTGCGAGGCTGTCGCTCGCCGATCGACTTTTCCGCTGACTGTTGAGATGAAGCCGTCTACTTGGTGAATCGATGATGGAGTGGCGATTGATCCCAAGATCGGAGCGATCCAATCGCGGAGTTCGTTTCGGTCGATGGCTTCGCCGACATAAATCATTGCGATGCGTTGATCGTGTGTTTCATCGTCCACCACGGGAACGGCTATCGCTGCGGTCGTGGCTGGATGGTCATTGAGTCGATCCTCGACAGCCACGAGGTCTACATTCACACCCTGGATGCTGACGATGTCGTCGAGTCGTCCGATCACTTGCAGGACTCCATCAGACCATCGCCCACGATCGTTGGTGCGAAGCCAACGTCCGTCGAATATTGCGTCAGCTCCGTCGCGGTAACCCTGCGCCAACATCGGTCCAGTGATCCAGATTCGCTGGTCGCTTTCATCCACTCGAATCTCGACTCCATCAAGGGGCACGCCGTTCAAAACGCACCCGCCGCTCGTCTCGGTCATGCCGTACGTGGTGGTGACGACGATTCCAGCGGCTTGGCAGTCCCGCGCAGCCTGCGGAGCGAGTGCTGCCCCACCGACGAGGATCAAGGAGCACTCGGCCAGTGCGGTGCGTCCGGCAGCGCTCGAGAGCAGTCGGGGAAGTTGCGTCGGAACCAAGGAGACCGCGATTGGTCGGTTCGTCGCCGTTGCAGCATCTACTGCCTTCGCGAACGCCTCGTCTGTGAAACGCTCCGCGCCGCCGACGCTGCTGACGGCGATTGGTTGCCGCCCCGTGGCGTGGGCCCGAATCATCACGTTCAGGCCGCCGATGGAAGTCGGGGGAATGGCCAAGATCCAAGTTGGATCGCCACCGGCACGAGAGTTGATCTGTTGTGTGGTCGACGTGAGCGCCGATGCTGTGAGCATCACCCCTCGCGGGTTGCCGGTTGATCCGGAGGTACTTACTACGACTGCGATATGACCGGGCACCGGGTCGTCTGGACGCACGGCCCTGCGCATCGCCGCGACGACCGGACCCGGAAGTGACGGTGATTCCTCGGGAATGGGCGCGATGGTCAACTCACCTGCCAAGGCGGCATCGAGGCGACTCCAGAGCGCATCGATAGCTGCTGGGCCGGTGGGTACCTCGATCAGTTTGAGGGTCCGGGCGGTATCGCTGTTCGACATCGTGCCGAGCGTAGGTGCTGCCGGTAGCGTTGCCAGCATGGATACCCGTACTCGTTACCCGCTACCTCCCGTTGCACCAGAAGACTCTCCCGTGTGGCAGGACCCAAGCCATAGTTCGATGCTGCCTGGGTGTGAATGGGAATCGGTGGGCGACTACCGAGACATTCGGTACGAGGTTTCCACGGGGGAGCAGGCGGGGATCGCCAAGATCACCATTGATCGGCCACATAAGCGCAATGCCTTCCGCCCGCAGACGCTTTTTGAATTGTCCGAGGCGATGAATCGCGCACGCGACGACGATCAGATCGGTGTGATCATCTTGACCGGCCAGGGTGATCTGGCTTTCTGCTCGGGAGGGGACCAGGTCATCCGGGGCGATGACGGCTACATCGGCGACGACGACGTAGCCAACAAGGGCATCGGCCGCCTGAACGTCCTGGATCTGCAGATCCAGATTCGTCGCATTCCCAAGCCGGTGATCGCCATGATCGCCGGGTATGCAATCGGTGGTGGGCACGTGCTTCACGTGGTCTGTGACCTCAGCATCGCCGCGGACAACGCTCGATTCGGGCAGACTGGTCCGAAAGTCGGCTCATTCGATGGTGGGTACGGATCAGGTCTGCTCGCCCGCACCATCGGGCAAAAGAGGTCCCGCGAAATCTGGTACACCTGCCGGCAGTACGGCGCAGAGCAGGCCTACGACTGGGGTCTTGTTAACGCCGTCGTGCCGATCGAGGACCTGGAAATCGAGACGGTGCGCTGGTCGCAGGAGATGTTGGCGCTCTCACCGCTGGCCTTACGCATGCTCAAGGCGTCCCACAACGCCGCCGACGACGGTCTTGCCGGTGTTCAGCAACTCGCAGGTGATGCAACTTTGCTGTTCTACATGACACAAGAGGCGCAAGAAGGTCGGGACGCATACAAGGAAAAGCGGCGTCCGGACTTCGATCAGTTTCCACGTCGTCCGTGAGCTACCTCAGCACTCTGGAGGTCCCCGGTCCCGCATCCGTCGAGGAGCTCCTCGCCTCATCGGTGGTGTTCTCACTGCCTCTGCGGGTTCCCTTTCGCGGGCTCACATCCCGAGAGGGGATGTTGCTCAAGGGGCCATCGGGGTGGGGTGAGTTCGCACCTTTCGATGACTACGACCTTGCGCGGTCGGCCCGTTGGTTAGGTGCGGCCCTGGAAGCTGCCTGGGGTCAGTGGCCTGCAGCTCAACGGGATTTTGTCGATGTCAATGCGATTATCCCAGCCGTTGACTCCAGTCGAGCAGCTGTGCTCACCCGCGAGGCAATCGCCGAAAGCGGCTGTCAAACCATCAAGGTGAAGGTCGGTTCGACACTGGCGGAGGACGAAGCTCGCGTGGTTGCGGTGCGCGACGCACTGGACACATCGGATGTGGACGGCCGCATTCGCCTAGATGTCAATGGCATGTGGAACCTGGATCAGGCCGACACGGCTTTACGTCGTCTGAGCAAGTACGGGATCGAGTACGTCGAGCAGCCGTGTGAGTCCCTCGATGACATTGCACGACTCCGTGCGGAAGTGGACGTACCAATCGCCGTTGATGAGGCCTTGCGCTTATCCGAGGATCCAGCATCGGTGCGCCTCGCCGGCGTCGCGGACTATGCGATCTGCAAGCCGATGACGCTGGGAGGTGCTTGTGCTACCACGCGGATCGCGGCCTCCGTAGGTGTGCCCGTAGTGATCAGTGGTTCTTTGGATTCAGCCGTCGGCTTGTCTAGTTGCATCGCGGCAGCCGCGGCATTGCCCGACCTCCCGCTTGCGAGTGGGCTGGGAACCGGAACGCTCTTGGCGCGTGACGTGATTGACCCACCTTTGCGTCCGGACAATGGCCGTCTATCCGTGCGACGCATTGCACCTGATCTTGATTCGCTTATGCAAGCGACCGATGGTGTGGCACAGTCCCGGGTGGCCTGGTGGCGGGAACGTCTCGCTGAGTCGTTCGAGTATCTGCGGCGATCAACGCCTGGAGTGTCGACCCCGGCTGATCAGGTGGAAGGCTAGGGGCGTGGAGCACACGATAAAGCCGTCTGTCGCCCAAGCTCTCGTGATGGTGGATGAACTGATGCGCTGCGGGGTGACCGATGTTGTGCTCGCAGTCGGCTCGCGTTCAGCGCCACTGGCTTTAGCGCTGTCTGCAGCAGAGCAGCGGGGTGAGCTTCGTCTTCATGTTCGGGTCGATGAACGAGTTGCGGGTTTCGTCGCTCTTGGCATTGGCAAGGCGACGGGTGTTCCCGCTGCTGTCGTAACGACGTCTGGAACCGCGGTGGCCAATCTTCTTCCTGCTGTAGTGGAAGCCCACGAGTCGCGAGTTCCGCTGCTTGTTCTCACTGCGGACCGACCGGATCGACTCCGAAGCGTCGGAGCCAACCAGGTCATTGAGCAGCGCGGCATCTTCGGTTCCTTCACCAGGATCGACCTGGAGATGGAAACCGCTCACGGCTATCGAAACCAGTACTGGCGCTCAACGATTGCCCGATGCGTTGCGGTGGCAACGGACTCGATCGATCCGGGTCCGGTGCACGTGAATGTGGCGTTTGATGAGCCGCTAGTCGGTGATGGGATCGACGGATCGCTCCCGCCGGAATTGCAGGGACGGTCCGATGGTCGACCATGGACCGCTGATGCTCGACTCGTAGCGGGGATGAGTATCCAACTCGATGAAGCCCTCGCACTGCTAGATGAAGAAGCGACGGTTCCGGCCCGTGGCTTGATCGTGGTTGGTGATCACGACGACGACGATGCTGTGGACCTGGTCGATGAACTCTCCGACGCCATGGGTTGGCCGGTCATCTCCGAGCCTTCTGGCCGTGCGAATGGAGCTGAACTTGGTCTGGCGCACGGCCCGCTCGTGTGCGATGACCCGACATTCGTGGACGAGCACATTCCCGATCTCGTCTTGACCGTTGGTCGAGTTGGTTTGTACCGCTCGCTTGCCTCGGTGATCGCCAAGTCGCGCATGCACGTCGCTATCGATACTCGCTCATCATGGAGTGACCCGACGCGAACAGCCGACCTTGTTTTGGCCGCCGTCCCGTTGCCTCCCGGAGAGGCCGAGACGGATCCGCAGTGGTGGTCCGCCTGGGAGCGAGCGGACCTCATGGCTGCTGCTGCGGTCGAAACGGTGCTTGGTTCGTCCAGTGCACCACCGTCGGGCATGCAGCTGGCTCGGATGGTGGCCAGTGCGCTTCCCGAGGACGCACAGTTCTTCCTGGGGTCATCGTCGATTGTCCGCCACGTTGGCAGTTTCGCAGGTAGTTACCTAAAGGAGATCGACGTCCTGGGTAACCGCGGAACTTCCGGCATCGATGGTTGTGTCTCTACAGCTTGGGGGGCCGCCATCGGTTTCCAAGCACTGGGGGGCGGGTCAACTGTGGCCCTGGTTGGCGATCAGACGTTTTGGTACGACTCCAACGCCCTGGCGGTTCCGGAGTCGGAAGATCGGCCAGACCTGGTCATCGTCGTCGCGGACAACGACGGCGCAGGGATCTTCTCAACGCTCGAACAGGGATCACCGTCGTACGAGCAGCATTTTGAGCGCGTCTTCGGGGTGCCTTTGGGAGTCGAACTCGTCCAACTGGCATCGAGCTTTGGTGTCTCGGTCGTGGCAGTTGACCAGCCCGAGGCCATCTCGACATGCGTTCAGGAGCGGCTATCGGACGGTGTCCATGTGATCGTCGTGCGCACGTGCGATCGAACGCACGAGGCAAGCCTGTGGTCGAGTGTGCAAGACGCCGTTCGTCAAGCGATCGATAGTGGCTGACGGGTAGCGCGCGGGGAATATGGCGATGGATCCGAAGCGTCGGGCGAGGATCGTTGACGCGGCAGCAGAACTTTTCGCTACCAATGGCGTGGTGAACGTCGGTCGACACGACATCGCACGCGCAGCTGGCGTCACTATGCGGTCGGTCAACGCCGTAGGTGAGCATCGTGTTGATCTTCTGCGCGAAGCCGTTGAGCTGCTTCCTGATGGCCCATTGGCCGAGGCGCTGCGCGAACACGCAGGGAATGCCGTTCATGCCGGGGCGATGTCGACTCTGCTGTCTGCCGCTCATGAGGTCTTGGGTGATCCTTCGGCAGCGTGGGATCCGGTCGAACTGCAGGCGCTGATCGTCTCGCCCTACGACGATGCCCTGCGCGGATTGATGGGTGCTCGGGTGGAGCGGCGCTGGGTGGCGGCGCGTGAACTGCTTCGACAACTAGAGATCGTCGGAGACCAGGCAGGTGAAGAAGCGGCGGTGCTTCATCTTCTGGCGGTGGGTGTGGGCATAGCGGCGCTGGCTCCAGTCGTGCCCAAGGCACACGACACGAATGCGTGGACGGCGTTGTCCGCTCGGATCATTGAATCGCTGTCGGAGTACCAGCCTGAAGTCGATGCGGATCCCGGGATGTCTCATCACCTCGAAACCCGAGTGTGGAGGGCTCGTCTCACACTGCCAACGGGCGCCGGTGCGATCGCCCATCTGACTCGGGTGCTTTCCATGATGGATGTCTCGCCGGTGACGATGACCACCGCGCCGGTGGGCAAGGAAGGTCGCGAGAGTCTTGTCGATCTGATTCTTCGATCGTCTGATCACATGACCAGAGCCATGGTGGCCGACGCGTTACGAACTGTCGGTCGGGATGTAGTGGTCGGTCGCGGGGAGGCCGATGACGGCGAGGACGTCGCTGCACGCGTACTCGAACTCAGTACTCGCTTATTGGCGCATCCTGAACTCGCGCCCCGCGCCGCTGCCGAACTCTTGCTCGCAGATTCTTGGGAGGTTGTCGATGCGTCGGAAGGAGACGACTCCTCGCCCCAGGCCGTCCGTCTGCAGTGGACAGTCGACGAGCATGTGGTCGTCCGTCGCAGCAGTGCACCATTCACCGCCGGTGAGTATGCGCGAGCATCGGCACTGCTGGGATTGATGGACGCTGTGACCGTTGCCCGCGGAACAAAAAGCTTCGGTTGGCGTGACACTCTTGCTGACGGCACGGAAATCGTGACTCGTCTGGCGCGCCCGGAGGACACGGCAGACGTTGAGTCGCTGCACTCGCGGTGTTCCACCGACAGCCTCTTCCAGCGCTACTTCACACCCAAAAACACGTGGCGGGAGGAAAACCTGCGCAGGATCTCCGGTGGTCACCGGGGAATCACGTTGATCGTTGAAGCCCACGACTCGGACGTCATCGCGATTGGTAATGCTTTTCCGCTGACCCCAGATGAGTCCCAGGATCTGCACGTTGTCGCGCAAGGAGAGATCGCGCTCCTGGTCGACGATGCTTGGCATGGCAGGGGAATCGGTCGGTTGCTTCTTCGGCATCTCGCGGAGTCCGCTCCGCGACTGGGATTCGACTATCTAGTGGCGTTCGTGCTGGAAGACAACGGCGCTATGCGATCGCTACTCGACCCAGATGTGTGGCAGGCGCGACCAGCGCCGGACCTCGGGGCAAGTGCGCTTGCGTTCTATGCACCTGTGAGTTCGATTAACGAGGTTCGAGAGCCGTCTTCATTGGAATGAACTTCGCGCGGGATTCGGCGAGTTCGCGCTCAGGATCTGACCCCACGACGATCCCGCAACCCGCGAAGGCGCGGACTGTTTGTGCCTGGAGGTCTACGAGTCCACAGCGCAGCGCGATTCCGAACTCCCCGTCACCGCGAGTGTCGAACCACCCCACGGGACCGGCGTATCGGTCCCGGGACATGCCTTCGAGCTCTTCGATGACGGACAGCGCACGTTCCGTGGGTGTTCCGCAGACGGCGGCCGTTGGGTGGAGGGAGGCAGCGAGCGCAAGTAATGAGGCGTCGTCGGCGAGACGTCCGGTGACGTCGGTCGCGAGGTGTTGGACGTTGGCAAGTTCGAGCACGCCGGGTCTTTCGGGAATATCCATGTCGGTGCAATGCGTAGCGAGCGCTTTGGCGACTGAGCGAACTGCGTAGGCGTGCTCGGCGAGGTCTTTGTCACTGGCTAGTAGGGCTTGCGCTAGGCCCTGATCTTCCGCGCTATCCCCGCGTCGTCGGACGGTGCCTGCGAGGACACGACTTGTGACAAGGTCGCCCGTTCGCCGGACGAGGAGTTCAGGCGTAGCGCCGATGAGGTTTGCAACGTTGAAGGTCCAGCACGTCGGGTAGTCCTGGGCAAGTCGGTCGAGTAGCAGGCGTGGATCGAGAGTGCCGTCCACGCTTGCGACGACGTCCCTGGCCAGGACGACCTTGTCGAGTTCGCCAGCGCCAATTCGTTCAACAGCACGACCGACGGCCTTCTCCCACTCAGGTGCCGTCATGGAGCCGTCGTGCCACGTGACGGACGTGGGTTCGGTTCGGGGCTCGAAAGCCGAGGATTCATCGACAGTGACGACCGGCTCAGACCCGGGAGTGTGGATGCTCGTGATCCACGCCTGCTCGCCGCGCTGACCGATCAGGATCGACGGAACGATGATCTCTGACGGATCTTGAGGATCGAAGGAGTAGGACGCGAAAGCGATCGGCCCAGTGCCGGGTACCGAGACCAAATCGTCAACGGCCATCGTGTCGCACAGCTCTGCCCACCACCGCTGTGTGCGTGAAAAGCGTTCGACGCCTCGCACCTGAAGTCGAGCTGCGACGCCCCACCCGATGAGTCCATCACCACGCCTTACCCAGCAGACGTTCTCTCCAGCCGGAAGCAGCGAGAGCAGATCGTGACGTGAGTTGAGCGGGCGCGTGGTTGCGACCAGCTGCGTAGGCGAGTCGAACTGGGGGTGCCAAGACACCTCGTCAGGGTAGGGGCAGACCCGAGACTTGTCCTCTGGGAGCATTCGGACATGTCGCGAGCCGGACTAGACAAACAACCGCACGATGTCGCGGCGATGTTTGACGATGTCGCCGAGCGGTACGACCTGACGAACGATGTCTTGGCTATGGGGCAGACCAGGCGTTGGCGTAAGGCTGTTGTCTCCGCCGTTGGAGCGCTTCCCGGTGATCGCGTTTTGGACCTCGCAGCAGGCACAGGAACCTCCAGCGAACCGATCGCTCGCTCCGGAGCCTTTGTCGTGGCGTGCGATTTCTCACAAGGGATGCTGGCTGTTGGGCGCAAACGCAATCCGCGCCTATCCTTCGTCGCCGGCGACGCCCTTGCGCTGCCGTTTGCGGATGATTCTTTTGATGCCGTGACGATTTCCTTTGGACTGCGTAACGTCAACGACCGCGACGCCGGACTTCGCGAACTGCTGCGTGTGACCCGGCCCGGTGGCCGGCTCGTCGTGTGTGAGTTCTCCCACCCGACCTGGGCGCCATTTCGTCAGGTCTATTCGCAGTACCTGATGGGTGCACTACCTGCTGTTGCGCGCCGCGCCTCATCGAATCCTGACGCCTATGTGTACCTAGCAGAGTCCATTCGAGCGTGGCCAGATCAGGCGCAATTAGCGGCAGACATCCTCTCCACGGGATGGCACAAGGCGGCCTGGCGGAACCTCTCGGGGGGCATCGTCGCGCTTCATCGGGCGGTGAAGCCCGAGGGCTAGGACAACGGGGGCGGGGCCTGTCGCCCGCCTCGGTGCGGCCACTATGCTTTCGCTGGTCGTGAAGTGTTTCACGAGCGCGCAAGCGGTGCTCGTTGCCTCCACGTCCGGACAACATCCACGCTCGCGTTCGCTTTGACCAGCAAACGCGACGATTAAGCGAGGAGCAGCCGGCGCCGTGAACGTCTACACGCCGATTTTTGTGTTGGGGGCTTTGGCCTTCGGGTTCGCCGCATTCTCGGTCGTCATTGCGACGTTCACCGGTCCCAAGCGCTACAACCGGGCTAAGTACGACGCCTACGAATGCGGAATTGAGCCAACGCCGCAACCGATCGGTGGCGGACGCTTCCCGGTGAAGTACTACCTCACCGCGATGATGTTCATCATCTTCGACATCGAACTCGTCTTTTTGTATCCGTGGGCGGTGTCCTTCGACGCGCTCGGGGCCTTCGGTCTCGTAGCGATGATGTTGTTCTTGCTCAACCTGGCCGTGCCCTACGTCTACGAGTGGCGTCGTGGTGGATTGGAGTGGGACTGACATGGGTCTTGAAGAGAAGCTTCCTTCGGGGATCCTCCTGACGAGCGTGGAGAAAGTTGCGGGTTATGCCCGTAAGGGCTCGCTGTGGCCTGCCACCTTTGGCCTCGCGTGCTGCGCGATCGAGATGATGGCTACCGGCGGACCGCGATACGACATCGCACGCTTCGGTATGGAAGTTTTCCGTGCCTCTCCGCGGCAGGCGGACCTGATGATCGTTGCGGGACGCGTGAGCCAGAAGATGGCCCCGGTTTTGCGTCAGATCTACGACCAAATGCCCAACCCCAAGTGGGTTCTCGCGATGGGCGTGTGTGCGTCGAGCGGTGGCATGTTCAACAACTACGCCGTCGTGCAAGGCGTCGACCATGTTGTGCCCGTTGACATGTACCTGCCTGGCTGCCCGCCCCGCCCCGAGATGCTCATTGATGCCATTTTGAAGATCCATGACGACATCCAAGACATGAAGCTGGGTGCCAACGCCAAGGCAGAGATGATTGAAAACGAGCAGCTCGCCCTGGCCGCTCCCAGCACGCTGGAGATGAAGGGACTGCTCCGGTGAGCCTCGAGAACACACCGGTCGTACCTGAGGGCGTTAACGAGATCGACATCATCGGCGTCCGCCAAGGTTCCTTCAACGTCTCTGGCTCTGGCGACACCAGCGGCTTCGGTGGCTTGGTCTCACCGATCGTTATGCCGGGGGCGACTGCCAAGCCTTACGGCGGTTGGTTTGACGAAGTCTCTGAGGAGATTGAACTGTCCTTGGCCGACCGAAACCTCCCCGCCTCATCGGTCATCGACAAGGTGGTGGTCGATCGGGGGGAGATCACGTTCTTCGTGCATCGCGAGCACCTCGTGGACTTCGCGCGGGTGTTGCGCGATGAGCCGGGGCTCCGTTTCGAGATGTGCATGGGCGTCAATGGCGTGCACTACCCCGAGGATTCGGGCCGTGAACTGCACGCGGTGTATCCGTTCCTATCGATCACCCACAACCGTCGGATCCGTGTCGAAGTAACGGCCCCCGATGCTGACCCGCACATGCCGTCCATCGTCAGCATCTACCCCTCGAACGACTGGCACGAGCGCGAAGCATGGGATTTCTTCGGGATCGTCTTCGATGGCCATCCCGCGTTGACGCGCATTGAAATGCCCGACGACTGGGCTGGGCATCCACAGCGCAAGGACTACCCGCTCGGCGGAATTCCCGTCGAGTACAAGGGTGCGACCATCCCCGCTCCTGATAACCGGAGGGCGTACAACTGATGACCGACGTCACCTACACAACAGCCGCGACCCCGGGCGATGGCGAAGATATCTACGCCGGGAGTTACGAGACGACCGAGGGCACCATCTACAACCTCTCCGGTGGCGACTGGGACTCCATCGCTGCTGCACCTGAAGGAGAGAAGGAGCGCATCGTCGTCAATATGGGGCCCCAACACCCGTCCACCCACGGAGTGTTGCGCCTAGTCCTCGAGCTCGATGGGGAAACCGTCACCGATGCACGCTGCGGCATTGGCTACCTGCATACGGGCATTGAGAAGAACTTGGAGTTCCGCACTTGGGTGCAGGGCGTCACGTTCGTCACCCGTATGGATTACCTGAGCCCGTTCTTCAACGAGGCCGCCTACGTGCTCGCCGTCGAGAAGTTGCTCGGCATCACCGATCAGATCCCCGAGCGCGCGAACGTCATCCGCGTGCTGATGATGGAGCTGAACCGGGTTTCCTCCCACCTGGTTGCATTGGCAACCGGTGGCATGGAACTGGGTGCTCTCACCGCGATGACCTTCGGTTTCCGCGAGCGTGAACTCGTCCTCGATCTGTTCGAGATGGTTACCGGTCTGCGCATGAACAGTGCGTTCTTCCGTCCGGGCGGTGTCGCTCAAGATCTTCCTGCCGATGGTGAGAAGGCGATCCGCGACACCCTGCCGCTGCTTCGTAAGCGAATGAAAGACACCGCCGATCTCCTGATCGACAACGCCATCTGGATGGGACGCACCGTTGATGTCGGCTACCTAGACCTGCAGGGTTGCATGGCGCTGGGCATGACTGGTCCGGTGCTGCGTTCGGCCGGCTTGCCGCACGATCTACGCAAGTCGCAGCCCTACTGTGGTTACGAGACGTACGAGTTCGACGTCCCGACCCAAACATCCTGCGACGCCTATGGTCGATTCCTGATCCGCATCGCGGAGATGCACGAATCCCTCAAGATCGTTGAGCAGTGCCTCGATCGCCTAACTCCCGGACCGATCATGGTCGAGGACAAGAAGATTGCCTGGCCTGCGCAACTTTCTATTGGGTCCGACGGTCAAGGGAACTCGACCGAGCACATCAAGCACATCATGTCCCAATCGATGGAAGCTTTGATCCACCACTTCAAGTTGGTAACCGAGGGTTTCACGGTTCCCCCCGGCCAGGCCTACGTAGCGGTGGAGTCACCCCGCGGTGAACTCGGTGCGCATGTGGTGAGTGCGGGTGGCACACGCCCGTACCGCGTGCACTTCCGGGATCCGTCCTTCAACAACCTGCAGGCGACTGCAGCCATGTCCCAGGGGAGCATGGTCGCGGACGTCATCGCTGCCGTCGCGAGCATTGATCCCGTCATGGGTGGCGTGGACCGATAGCGGAAACTGGAGAGAAGCAAGACATGCCGATCAGCGACACCACCCGCGAGCAAATGCGAGAGATCGCTGCGCGCTATCCCAGCGCTCGCAGCGCACTTTTGCCCATGCTCCATCTCGCGCAGAGCGATGAAGACGAGATCACCACCGACGGCATCAATGCCTGTGCAGAGGTCCTGGGGATCACCGCAGCCGAGGTAACGGCGGTAGCGACCTTCTACACGATGTACAAGCGTGAAAAGGTCGGAAAGCACCACATCGGTGTATGCATCAACACGATGTGCGGTCTGCTCGGTGGCGACGCCGTGTGGGACGCCGTTGTCGAGGCTACCGGTGGCTCACACAACGCACCTACCCCGGACGGTGAGTTCTTCCTCGAGCGCATCGAGTGCCAAGCCGCGTGCACCCATGCTCCGGTGATGACGGTCGACTGGGAGTTCATGGACGACGTCACTCCGGGTAGCGCCGTGGAAGTCCTCGACAAGCTCCGCCGCGGCGAGCAGATCGAGTCCACCCGCGGCCCGGTTATTCGGGATTTTGAGGCGACTGAACACACGCTGGCATTCCCCGACGACGGTTTGGCTGACGCGCCGAGCGTCGACGACAAGATGCTTGCAGGACTTCGGATCGCAAAGGAGCAGGGCATGCAGGGAGGAAACGCCTGATGGCTACACCGCTGACCCCGGTCATAACCGAGCACTGGGACCGCCCGGATCTCTACACCCTCGACGGCTACCGAGCGGTCGGCGGTTATCGGGCACTGGAGAAGGCTCTTCGTACCGATCCCGACGACATCATCGCCCAGGTCAAGGATTCGGGTCTGCGCGGGCGCGGTGGCGCGGGCTTCCCCACGGGAATGAAGTGGAGTTTCGTTCCGCAAGGTGACGGCAAACCGCACTATCTGGTCGTCAATGCCGACGAGTCCGAGCCGGGTGCGTGCAAGGACATCCCGATCATGATGGCCAACCCGCATGCGTTGGTTGAAGGCGTGATCATTACGTCCTTCGCAATCCGCGCCAACCACGCCTTCATCTACATCCGCGGTGAGGTACCCAACGCCATTCGCAAGGTCGAATTCGCGGTCAAGCAGGCAAAGGAAGCCGGCCTCATCGGAACCAACATCATGGGTACCGGTTTCGATCTTGAGGTGGTCGTCCACTCCGGAGCCGGCGCCTACATCTGTGGTGAAGAGACGGCGCTGCTCGATTCGCTTGAGGGTTACCGCGGTCAACCGCGCTTGAAGCCTCCATTCCCGGCCGTCGCCGGCTTGTATGCCTCACCGACGGTGATTAACAACGTCGAGACGATCGCGAACATCCCCTACATTGTCGACCGCGGCGTGGAGTGGTTCCGCGGATTCGGTACCGAGAAGTCCCCTGGTTTCAAGGTGTTCGCCGTCTCCGGTCACGTCAAGCGGCCGGGCATCTACGAGGCCCCCCTTGGGATCACCATGCGCGAACTCCTCGACTACGCCGGCGGCATGCGTGACGGCAGCCAGGTCAAGTTCTGGCTGCCCGGAGGCTCGTCTGTGCCGCTACTCACCGCCGAACACCTCGATCTTCCGCTCACTTATGAAGCCATGGCTGAGGCTGGAACCATGCTGGGCACCGGCACGCCGATGGTCTTTGACCAGACGGTTAGCGTCGTGAAAGCGGTGACGCGTTGGCTGGAGTTCTACAAGCACGAGTCCTGTGGAAAGTGCACTCCGTGTCGTGAGGGTACGTACTGGATCACCGGGGTCTTGGAGAAGTTCGAGCACGGCCACGGTCAGCAGTCAGAGATGGACACCCTGGTTGACTTGTGCGGGCAGATTTCTGGGCGGTCGTTCTGTGCTCTCGGAGACGCTGCGGCAACGCCGTATCCGTCGGCGTTGAAGTACTTCCGCGAGGAGTTCGAAGCCGCCACCCACACCTCAGCTGACGAGCAGTTCGATCCTGTCGCCTCCTACGTCTTTGCCGGAGTGGGTGCTCGATGACCGTTACGAATGAACCCGGGGCCGATCTTGAGGTGCCGTCCGAGCTCGTCACCGTCATCATCGACGGCGTCGCGATCGGCGTTCCGAAGGGCACGTTGGTTATCCGTGCGGCAGAGATGCTCGGGATCGAAATCCCGCGTTTTTGCGATCACCCATTGCTAGACCCGGTTGCCGCATGCCGCGCCTGCCTCATCGAGATCGACGGTGTCCCCAAGCCGCAGCCGGCTTGCGCGCAGGTCGTCAGCGACGGCATGCAGGTCCACACCCAGTACTCCTCGGACGTCGCGCGCCTCGCGCAAGAGGGCGTCATGGAATTCCTGCTGTTGAACCACCCGCTCGACTGCCCGGTCTGCGACAAGGGTGGGGAGTGCCCATTGCAGAACCAGGCGATGAGTAATGGTCGTCCGGAGTCACGGTTTACCGAGGAAAAGCGCACGTTCGAAAAGCCCATCAATGTCAGCGCCCAGGTGCTGCTCGACCGCGAGCGCTGTGTGTCGTGTGCCCGTTGCACGCGCTTTGCCGACCAAATTGCCGGCGATCCCATGCTCGAACTGCTCGAGCGCGGTGCGCAGCAGCAGGTCGGAACCGCCTCCGACGAGCCATTCGACTCCTACTTCTCCGGCAACACCATCCAGATCTGTCCGGTAGGTGCGCTGACCAGCGCGACCTACCGCTTCCGGGCACGGCCGTTCGATCTCGTTTCAGTCCCCACCTCGTGTGAGCACTGTGCGTCCGGATGCTCGCTGCGCACCGACTACCGACGTTCCACCATCACCCGCCGGCTGGCGTGGGACGACCCCCAGGTCAACGAGGAGTGGAACTGCGACAAAGGCCGTTTCGCCTTCGCATACATGCAGCAGGGTCGGCTCGAGTGGCCGATGGTGCGCGAGAACGGCGAGCTGCGCACAGCGTCTTGGCCCGAGGCCCTTGCAATTGCTGCCCGAGGCTTGCAGGCTGCCGGCTCGGACACCGCGGTGCTCGTAGGTGGCCGAGCAACAATGGAAGACGCTTACGCCTATTCCCGCTTCGCCCGGGTTGCATTGGGAACGGACCATATTGACTTCCGGGCCCGCGCAGCGTCAGCAGAAGAACGCGACTTCCTTGCTGCGAAGGTGGCGGGAACGCCGATGCGGATCGAGTACGCCGATCTTGAAAAGTCACCGGTCGTGCTGCTCGTCGCATTCGAGCCGGAAGATGAATCCCCGATCGTGTTCCTGCGGCTTCGCAAGGCCTCGACCTCGGGAACACGTGTCTACTCGGTCGCTGCTGGCGCGAGCCGTGGCCTGTCCAAGATGAACGGCACCCTCGTTCCCGCGGTCCCTGGCGATGAAGCAAAGGCTGTCGAGTCTCTTCCGGCAGACGTCCGTGATGCGCTTGCCCAACCCGGCGCGGTGATCATGGTGGGCGAGCGCGCTGCGACAGCTCCCGGAACGTTGTCGGCCGTTGCGCAACTGGCCGAGCAGACCGGTGCTGCCCTGGCGTGGGTTCCCCGCCGCGCGGGTGAGCGTGGTGCGCTCGATGCCGGCGCACTCGCCGGACTCCTGCCCGGCGGCCGTCCCCTCGATGACCCGCAGGCACGCGACCAGGTCGCCGCTGCGTGGAACGTCGACGTCGATGCGCTCCCGCAACCGGGACTCTCCGGTGGAGCGCTACGCGAAGCCATGCTGGCCGGCTCGGTACGAAGCGCGCTCGTCGCGGGTGTCGAAGCCTCCGACTACCCCGAAGACATTGCCGAGGCGTTGGGCAACGTCGATTTCGTGGTCTCCTTGGAAAACCATCATTCGGCGATCACGGCCATGGCCGACGTCGTCTTTCCAGTCGCGGTTGTCAGCGAGAAAGCCGGCACCTTCCTGGACTGGGAAGGTCGCCCGCGTCCCTTCGGGCAGGTTTTCCGCGACGCCATGATGGATTCGGATGCATCCGTGCTCGCCATGCTGGCGGACGAGCTCGGTGTCGCATCACCACGAACGGTGTCGGAGTTGCGCGGTGAACTCGGCCGCCTCGGCGCTTGGACAGGTGCCCGAACATCGCCGACGCGTAGCGCTGCCGTCCCAACTGACCGCGAGGCAGTCCGCCTGGCCACGTGGCGCCTTCTGCTCGACCTTGGCGTCATGCAAGAGGGCGAGCCACACCTAGCGGCAACCGCACGTCCTACCACGGCGCGCATGTCTTCGTCCACGGCAACCGGACACGGCATCGAGGCTGGTGGCCAGGTCACCGTTCACGGTCCCTCGGGATCGATCACCGTGTCCGTAGAAATCGACGACTCCATGATCGATTCGGTGGTGTGGCTGCCAACGAATTCCGAGGGCAGTCGCGTCTACCGGGACCTCGGCGCTGGCTACGGCGACGTCGTCCGACTCAGCAAGGGAGGTCCGGCATGACCGGAGGTCAATTCGGTCTCTTTGGAACCGACCCGTGGTGGATGGTTCTCGGTAAGACGGTTGCCATCTTTGCGCTCCTCGTCCTGCTGACCCTGTTCACCATCTGGTGGGAGCGCCGCGTCGTATCGCGGATGCAGAACCGGATCGGCCCCAACCGCGTCGGTCCCCAGGGGCTTTTGCAATCCTTGATGGACGGTTTCAAACTTGCCTTCAAGGAAGAGATCATTCCGAAGGCGGCGCACGTTGGTGTCTACTGGATCGCACCGGTCATCTCGGCGACCGCAGCATTCGTAGCCTTCGCTGTCATACCTTTCGGTCCCACCGTCTCGGTCTTTGGAGTTGAGACCCCGCTTCAGCTGACTGATTTCCCGGTCTCGGTTCTCTACGTTCTGGCGATCGCATCGATTGGCGTCTACGGCCTGGTGCTGGCCGGCTGGTCCTCTGGTTCGACCTACCCACTGCTTGGTGGACTGCGGTCTACAGCCCAGGTCATCTCGTACGAAATTGCCATGGGACTGTCATTCGTTGCGGTGTTCATCTACGCGGGCTCGATGTCCACGTCCGAAATCGTTTTGGCCCAGCAGCCGATCTGGTTCGCAGTGATCTTGTTGCCGAGCTTCCTGATCTACGTCACCTCGATGGTGGGAGAGACCAACCGTGCACCCTTCGACCTCCCCGAGGCCGAGGGCGAGCTCGTCGGTGGGTTCCACACCGAGTACTCGTCGCTGAAGTTCGCGATGTTCTTCCTCGCTGAGTACATCAATATGGTCACCGTTTCTGCCCTGGCCACCACCTTGTTCCTCGGTGGATACCTCGCACCCTGGCCCCTATCACTGTGGGAGGGCGCCAACTCAGGATGGTGGCCCGTGCTGTGGTGGCTGATCAAGGTGCAGTTGTTCATTTTCATCTTTATCTGGCTTCGCGGAACGCTCCCGCGTCTGCGCTACGACCAGTTCATGAAGTTTGGCTGGAAAGTGCTGATCCCGGCTGCGTTGGTCTGGGTCGTCATCGTTTCCGTCGCACGCTTGTTCCGTAACGATGTCGCGTTGTCCAACACTGAACTACTCCTCATCGGGGCGGTAGTGATCGTCGTCCTTCTCGGTGGTTCGTGGCTTTTCCAGATCCGAGCCAACCGCAAGGAGGAGCGTCGGGCCCTGGCCGAAGAAGACAATGCGCGTCGAGTGAATGAGGTCTTGACCGGTGCTGCCACGGGTCACCCGGTGCCGCCTCTGCCCGGACAACGATTCGAGTACACGCCACGCCGCGCGACGGTCACCAAGGCTGAATTAGGCGCCGGCAGTGCGACGGCAACCCTCAGTGAAGAGAGCACAGATGACGCAACCACGAACGAGGCAACCGTGAACGAGGAGGACTCGAATGGCTGAGTTGCCCCAAGCCGTACGCGGCTTCGGAGTTACCTTCGGGACGATGTTCAAGAAGGTCGTCACCGAGCAGTACCCCGAAGATAAGCAACCCACCAAGCCCCGTTTCCACGGACGACATCAACTGAACCGCTGGGCGGATGGGCTCGAGAAGTGCGTCGGCTGCGAACTGTGCGCGTGGGCGTGCCCGGCGGATGCGATCTACGTTGAGGGTGCGGACAACACCGATGAGGAGCGCTACTCGCCGGGGGAGCGGTACGGGCGCGTCTACCAGATCAACTATCTGCGCTGTATCTTCTGCGGGCTTTGCATTGAGGCCTGCCCGACTCGGGCGTTGACCATGACCAATGAGTACGAGCTTGCAGACAGCAGTCGAGCCGATCTCATCTACGAGAAGGACCAGCTGCTTGCACCCCTACTGCCGGGCATGATCCAGCCGCCACACCCGATGGTCCCTGGAACCACTGAGCAGGACTACTACGCCAACAAGGTGACCGGTTCGGTCCCCGAGCAGGAGCAAGCCTCATGAACGGCGGTGAAGTAGGTATCGGCGAGGCCATCGTCTTTTGGGTGAGCGGCACGCTGGCGGTTATCGGTGCTCTTGGAATGGTCATTTCACGAAAGGCCGTTCACAGTGCGCTCTTCATCGCGTTGACGATGGTGAACCTCGCGATCTTGTACGTCGCGAATTCGGCCCCCTTCTTGGGCATGGTGCAGATCATCGTTTACACCGGCGCGGTGATGATGCTGTTCTTGTTCGTGTTGATGGTGGTTGGCGTCGATTCTTCCGATTCGCTGATCGAAACCATCAAGGGTCAACGAGTGGCTGCCTTTCTGCTGGGTATTGGTTTCTCGATCCTGCTAGTGGCAGGGATCGGAAACGGCTTGATGGAGACTTCGTCCGTCGGCCTAGATGCCGCCAACGCTGCTCAGGGTGGCAACGTCGAAGGCCTGGCCTCGTTGATGTTCGGCCCCTACCTGATCGCCTTTGAGGTCACGGCAGCCCTGCTGATCACGGCGGCCATGGGCGCGATGATCCTGACCCACCGCGAACGCTGGATGCCCAAGCGAACCCAGCGCGAACTCTCGCAAGACCGGTTCGCCTCTGGCGAGCACCCCGGTCAACTTCCACCCCCGGGCGTCTACGCACGTCACAATGCGGTCGACACCCCCGCGTTGCTTCCCGACGGAAGCACAAGCGATCTCAGCGTGCCCGAGCCCTTGCGGGTCCGCGAGGACGTCCGCGACGTTGATCAGGCCGAACTTGACGAGGTCCGCCAGCTCTCCGCAGGTTCGATGTCGACCGAGGGCGAGGACCGATGAACCCGGCGAACTACGTCATGCTCTCGGCGCTGCTCTTCAGCATCGGAGCCATCGGTGTGCTGGTGCGGCGCAACGCGATCATCGTGTTCATGTCCGTCGAGTTGATGCTGAATGCTGCCAATTTGGCCTTTGTCGCATTCGCGCGGATGAACGGCAACTTGGACGGTCAGGTCGTCGCCTTCTTCGTAATGGTTGTTGCTGCCGCTGAGGTCGTCGTCGGCTTGGCGATCATTGTGACGATCTTCAGAACCCGACGATCTGCATCGATCGACGAACCCAACCTGTTGAAGTACTGACCAATAGCGAATAGGACGACTACGTGACCGAGATCATCCCCGCCGAGGGGATCTTCGCACTGCTGTGGGTGTTGATAGCACTCCCGGCTGCAGGTGCGGTGATCCTTCTCTTCGGCGGTCGACGAACAAACTCCTGGGGTCCCTACCTCGGTGTGCTGACCGTGGTTGGGTCCGCGGTGCTCGGCGTGCTGATGCTGCTAGCGATGATGGACCAGCCCGCCGAGCAGCGGACCGTGGTTCAGAACGTCTACGACTGGGTCTTTGTTGGATCATTCCAAGCGTCCTTCGCGCTGCAGTTGGACCAGCTCTCAATGGTCTTCGTGTTGCTCATCACCATCGTCGGTGCCCTGATCCACATCTACTCACTCGGCTACATGTCCCACGACCCCGATCGTCGGAAGTTCTTCGGATACCTGAACTTGTTCGTTGCCGCGATGCTCATCTTGGTGCTGGCTAACAACTACCTCCTGCTCTATGTCGGCTGGGAGGGCGTTGGTCTTGCCAGCTATCTGTTGATTGGTTTCTGGCAGCAAAAGCCGAGCGCCGCCGCCGCTGCGAAGAAGGCATTCATCATCAACCGGGTCGGTGACGTTGGCCTTTCCCTGGCGATCATGCTGATCTTCATCACCTTCGGTTCGATCACGTTCCAGGATGTGTTCGGTCAGGCGAGTGAGGCCAGTGAGGGCACGCTCACTGCCATCGGCCTCCTGCTCTTGCTTGCGGCCGCCGGTAAGTCCGCACAGTTCCCTCTCCAAGCCTGGCTCTTGGACGCGATGGAGGGTCCGACCCCGGTCTCGGCCCTCATCCACGCTGCAACGATGGTGACCGCCGGCGTGTACCTCATTGCCCGCAGCAACGCGATCTACGACGCAGCCGCGTGGGCCGCGACGGCCGTCGTCGTCGTTGGCCTGATCACCATCTTCATGGGTGCCATCATCGGTTCGGCCAAGGACGACATCAAGAAGTCTCTGGCTGGATCAACCATGAGCCAGATCGGGTACATGGTTTTTGCTGCTGGTCTGGGGCCGATCGGCTACGTCTTCGCGATTTTCCACCTGCTCACACATGGCGTATTCAAGGCCGGTTTGTTCCTCGGTGCTGGATCGGTCATGCACGGCATGAACGACAACGTCAACATGCGCAGGTATGGCGCGCTCAAGGGCGTCATGGTGATCACATTCATCACCTTCATGGCCGGGTACCTCGCAATTATCGGCATCCCTCCGTTCTCCGGCTTCTGGTCGAAGGACGAAATTATCCACGCCGCTTTCGAGCGCAACTGGGTGATCGGTGCCGCCGCCATCCTGGCTGCGGGCATCACCGGTTTCTACATGACCCGGATGATCGCGATGACCTTCTTCGGCAAAAAGCGCTGGGAGGACGACGCTCATCCGCACGAGTCCCCGGCGGTCATGACGATTCCGCTGATCATCTTGGCGATCGGCTCCACGTTCATGGGGATGGCGCTGCTCTTCTGGGGCAACATTGAAGAATGGCTCGAGCCGGTCGTCGGATACGAGTCCGTACCGACGCCGTTGCCGACGTCGTTCTACATTGGCGTCACGCTCATAGTCGTCATCATCGGCGCCGTCATCGGTTGGGTTATGTACGCCCGCAAGGACGTGCCGGTCGAGGCGCCGCGGGGCAACGTGCTCACGCGGGCTGCGCGTCAGGACCTTTACGGCGATGCCGTGAACGATGTCCTGGTGGTGCAGCCGACGTACCGCACGGCCGATGCGCTAACCACTTTCGACACCAAGGCGGTCGACGGTTTCGTCAACTGGACCGGGGCCTTCGTCGGAGATCTCGCACGCCGGTTGCGGCGTAGTCAAAGCGGGTTCGCCCGTTCGTACGCGTTGTCCATGGTCGGGGGCGCCCTCATCGTCGCCCTCGCGCTGATCCTGGTGAGGCTGTAGTGAGTGCGTTCCCCTGGTTGACCACCCTCGGGGTGCTGCCGTTGGTCGGCAGCATCGTGGTCGCCTTACTGCCCAAATCGAAGCCGACGCTCGCCAAGCAGGTCGCGCTCGTTGTCTCGTTTGCTGTGCTCGCGCTGACCATTGCCATGGCGCTCCAGTTCGATGGAGCTTCCAGCGCTCCGTTCCAGTTTGTGGAGTCCTATCCCTGGATCCCTGCCTTCGGCATCTCCTACTCCGTGGGGCTGGACGGCATCGGACTCGTGCTCGTCGCCCTTGCGGCCACACTCGTTCCCATCGTCATCCTCGCCGGCTGGCGCGACATCGAGGGAGATCAAGAGTCCGAGGGTTCGGTCAAGGGCTACTTCGCATTGATCTTGGCTCTGGAAGCCTTGATGATCGGTGTGTTCTCGGCCACCGACGTGTTCTTGTTCTATGTCTTCTTCGAAGTCATGCTGGTGCCGGTTTACTTCATGATCGGTCGCTACGGCGGTCCGCAGCGCTCCTACGCCGCCATCAAGTTCTTGCTCTACAGCCTGCTCGGTGGGCTGTTCATGCTCGCTTCGTTGATAGGCCTATACGTCGTCTCGGCACAAGAACTTGGCACCGGAACCTTTGACTTCCTGTCTCTCGTGGGCATGGACATGGATCCGAACACCCAGAAGATGCTGTTCCTCGGCTTCTTCTTCGCCTTCGCGATCAAGGCCCCGCTGTGGCCATTCCATACCTGGCTGCCGGACGCTGCTGCTCAATCCAAGCCAGGCACCTCGGTGCTCCTGATCGGTGTTCTGGACAAGGTGGGCACCTTCGGAATGATCCGCTATTGCCTGCCGATCTTCCCGGCTGCGAGTGAGTTCTACGCACCCGTGGTCATCGGCATGGCGCTGATCGGCATCTTCTACGGCGCTTACGTGGCTCTCACCGCGCAGGACATGAAGCGACTGTTCGCCTATTCCTCGATGTCCCACTTCGGATTCATCGCCCTTGGCATTTTTGTCTTCACCAGCGCTGGGCAGTCCGGTTCCGTGGTGTACATGGTGGCGCACGGTCTCTCCACGGCCGCGTTGTTCCTGACCGCCGGGTTCTTGATGTCCAGGCGTCGCCAGTCGGCTCTCATTTCCGACTATGGCGGTGTCAACAAGGTTGCTCCGGTGCTGGCCGGCTTCTTCCTGGTAGCGGCGCTGTCCTCGCTAGCTCTACCAGGCCTGGTGTCCTTCGTGGGTGAGTTCCTCGTGCTGCTGGGTGCCTTCGAGCGCTACTTGTGGGTCGGCGCCGTCGCCACCCTGGGCATCGTGATTACCGCGGCCTACGTGCTGCGGCTCTACCAGAAGTCCATGACCGGACCAGTCAATCCGAGCGTCGAAGGCATCACCGACCTCAAGGGCCGGGAGATCACGGCACTCGTACCGATTGCCGCGCTCACCATCACCCTGGGCTTCTACCCAGCACCGCTGCTGAACGTCATCAACCCAGCGGTCGACTGGACCATGAACACCATCTCGGCGGTCGACCCAGACCCCGTGCTCTCGAGTGAAGGAGGTCAGCAGTGAACTACACGCCTCCTGCCATCGACTATGTAGCGATCGCCCCGATGATCGTTGTCTTTGCCGCCGCGATCGTCTCTGTCCTCGTCGAGGCCTTCACTCCTCGTGGCGTTCGACGCTACCTGCAGTTGCTCATCGTGTTCGGCTCGCTCATCGCAGCTGCCGTGCTGATCGTTATCAACGCTTCGACTCGGACGGTTACGGCCGGACAGGCGGTGGTGATCGACGGTCCCGCTCTGGTCCTGCAGGGTGCAATCGTGGTCATCTCGATCCTCGGGGCGGCATTAATGGCCGAGCGCTCGATCGATTCCGTGGGAGATGCCTTCGCCTCACGGGTGTCTTCCCTCCCTGGCTCGGAGGAAGAGAAGCAGTTCACCCAGCGCGGCTACCTGCAGACCGAGATCTGGCCACTGACGCTGTTCGCGGTCCTCGGCATGATGCTTTTCGTCTCGGCGAACGATTTGCTCGTGATGTTCATCGCCTTAGAAGTCATGTCCCTGCCGTTGTACTTGATGACCGGCATGGCCAGGCGTCGTCGTTTGCTCAGCCAGGAAGCTGCCCTGAAGTACTTCCTCCTCGGTGCTTTCTCATCCGCCTTCTTCCTCTACGGGGCGGCACTCGTTTACGGCTATGCAGGTTCCATCACGTTCCCCGAAATCGCCCAGACCGTCACCAGCAAGCCCGGTGAGTCGCTTGTCTTGATGATCGGCCTGGGCATGGTCCTCATCGGCCTGCTGTTCAAGGTCGGCGCGGTGCCGTTCCATCAGTGGGTGCCTGATGTTTACCAGGGAGCGCCCACGCCCGTCACCGGTTTCATGGCCGCAACGGTCAAGATCGCGGCCTTTGGCGCACTGCTGCGCATCCTCTACGTGGCCTTCGGTGGTGTTCGCTGGGATTGGGAGCCCATCATCTGGATCGTGGCGATCCTGACGATGCTCGTGGGTTCGATCGTGGCGGTCGTCCAGACCGATGTGAAGCGCATGCTCGCTTACTCTTCGGTCGCCCAGGCTGGCTTCATCCTTATCGGTGTAGCCGCTGCGTCCGCTGCTGGCATCGCAAGCACGATGTTCTATCTCATTGCCTACGGTTTCACCACGATCGGAGCCTTCGCGATCATCTCGATGATCCGTGATCCCAACGGCGAGGCAACGAATCTGGCATCCTGGGCGGGTATCGGTCGGAAATCGCCGATCGTGGCATCCGCCTTCGCGATATTCATGCTGGGTTTGGCCGGAATCCCGCTCACGTCCGGATTCGTCGGCAAGTTCGGAGTGTTCGCGGCGGCAATCGAGGCGGGCATGGTCTGGCTGGTTCTCGTGGGTGTGGTTGCCAGCCTGATTGCCGCCTTCTTCTACGTACGGGTGATCGTGGTCATGTTCTTCGCCCAGGAGACCGAGCAGACGGCGTCCGTGGCGATCCCCTCAGCCTTCACCACCGTCGCCCTGGCGGCGGGCGTGGCTGTGACTGTGATCTTGGGTGTGGTTCCCCAGCCCATCTTGGATCTGGTCACAAATGCCGATGTCTTCATCCGGTAGTACCGTCGAGCCATGACCGAAAGCCCGCTTGGCGAACTGTCGGTCGATCCTGCCTTCGATTCTTCGCTTGCCGCCGCTTTGGAAGAGGTGGAGATCGCCCTGCGCAGCGCGGTGGTCAGCGACTACCCCTTCGTGACCGAGACGTCCCGACACCTTGTTGACGCCGGTGGCAAGAGGTTTCGGCCGCTCTTGACGGTGCTGGCGTCGCACTTCGGCCCCCATCCGGCGAACGACGACGTCATGAAGGCCGCGGTAGTGGTTGAGCTGACACACTTGGCAACGCTCTACCACGACGACGTCATGGACGAGGCCCAGCTGCGCCGGGGGGCTCCGTCGGCGAACGCCCGCTGGGATAACTCGATCGCAATCCTCACCGGTGATTTCCTCTTCGCGCGGGCCTCGGACATCCTTGCCGACCTCGGCCCGGATGCGGTCCGTATTCAGGCGCAGACGTTCGAGCGCCTGTGCACCGGGCAGATACGCGAAAGCGTCGGCCCCGATGACGGCATCGATCCGGTGAAGCACCACCTCCAAGTTCTCTCGGACAAGACGGGATCGCTGATTGCCACCGCGGGTCGGTTCGGGACCATGATGGCTGGAGCGGACCAGGCGACCGTCGACATCATGAGCCGGTTCGGCGAAGCCATCGGCGTCGCCTTCCAGCTTGCAGACGACATTGTGGACATCGCCTCGGATGCAACACAGTCAGGCAAGTCGCCGGGTACCGATCTCAGAGAAGGTGTCCCCACCCTGGCGACCCTGATCGCTCAGGGGAGTGACGATCCAGCGGATGAACCTTTGATCGGTTTCCTGTCCGGCCCCATTCCCGACGACGGTGAACATGCCCGTGCACTCGAGTTGCTGCGTGCGCACCCTGCGTTGGAGTCGGCCCGCGAGGAAGCCCGGCGCTGGGCAGGCGATGCTCGTCGGACGCTGGAGCCGCTGCCCGAGGGTCCAGCCAAGGAAGCGCTTGAAGCTCTGTGCGATTACGTTGTCAATCGCACTGGCTAGGTGCGCCGAATATTCACGTCCTTCCTTGGCTCCGGGTGGGGTACTAGCACCCCACTTTTCTCACTGCCTTCTCAGTTGGCTCGACGTTGTGTCAGCATCTGGCGAGGAGGTTCGCACATGTATCGTTCCGCAACTGTTGTAGGCCTGAGCGTCGCTTTGACATTGGGTTCGGTGACCGGGGTGGTCGCTGCTGATCAAGCACGTCCGGGCGCTGTGGATCTGGAGTTCAATGCAGGTGCAGGCTTCGGCCGAGAGGAGGGCAACACTCCCGAGATCTACGGAGATATCGTTGGAACTGAGACTGGATTCCTCGTTGGGGGTGCGTTCGATTCGTATCGAGGATTCGATACTCCGGGAATAGTCGCGATCCGAAATGACGGCAGTTCTGATCCAAATTTTCGTCTTGAGGTCTCCCCCATACAAATTCGATTTGGAGATACCCTCGTCGAGTTCGGTAACAACGTATTTGCGATTGAGCCCATTGGCAACAGTTTCTATCTGCTAGGCGGCCAGTTCGCGGACGGTGACACCATCAAACTCGTTGATCAGTTTGGCCGTGAAGACCCGAGCTTTAGATTCGAAGAGCCTCCTTCTTCGGGGCGAAACGGTTTCCCCGATCGTGGATTTAACGGTTTTGTATTTGACATTGAAACCGTTGCGCCCGGCGTCTTCCTTGTCGGAGGGCAATTCAGTCGGTTCAGCAAGCGACCGGCAAAAGGAGTGGCCCGAGTCATTCTCGGAGAGGATCGCGTGCTTCGCCTCGATCCAACTTTCGAATCACAGTTGAATATCAAGGATCGTCGACGCACTGCTTTGCGTGACCCGATGATTTTCACCATCGCGACGAGGCCCGACGATTCCATCCTTATTGGGGGAATCTTCGACAAGTACCAGGGTGAGAAAGTGGGTAGCATCGCCCAAATTTCGACCCGTGGAGAGCTGATGAGCACCTTCGAAGGAGGAGCCCGCGCGGGAAGAGAGAACGGTCAGGTTTTCAGCATCGTGCAGCAGCCGAACTCGCCTGCGGTGGTGGGTGGATCGTTCACGAGTTTTGGCTCGGATTCTGCGGCCCGTGGTCTCGCGGTTCTTGGAGGTCAGAGAGTTCGATCACAGGCGCCTCGTCTTGTGCAAGCGACGCTTGGAGACTGTGTCGAGCGGACCTACGCGACTGGCGGGGCACAGGCTGTCTCACCTGTTCCGCTAGAGGTCCACAAGATCGTCCCCACCAGGAACGGTGGCTACGTTATCGCCGGTCGATTTAACGGTCTGGTTAACGTCGACGGAAGCAGCCACAACTCGGTGGGAGTCGCGCGCCTAAACTCGGATCTAACTGCCGATTGGACCTTTATGGACAGTCGAGGTCGCCCTGGCGGTCTCTTCGATGCGTGCCCTGACGGCTCGCTAATGCCTGGACGAGGCATGACGATTGGGGAACTCGAGGGCGAGCGAATCGTCGCAGGCGGCTTTTTCAACACGGCCTTCGATGTCCAGACGCTTCGCCCAGTGAATGCTCCGAATATCACGATGCTCTGGGATACCAAATTGGAGGACACCGCATTGATTCCTCGTACTCCGATCGTCCCAGAAGTGAAGTCAGTTTCGGAGAAGGAATTGGTGGACATCGTTTTTGCGGTCTCAGGGCGCGCGAACGACCAACGCGAGGAAACCTGGGTGTACCGGCAAGGCGAAATTGGGACAGCCCGTACCGAAGGGGGTCCATGCGAGATTGTTGAGCGGGTGCCGTTTGATGAATTGAATCCCGGATATGACACGGTCACGGTCCAACATCCGCCTCGGAGCGGCGCTGGCACCTACATCTGCGCGAGACAGGTATTGGCGACGAATCTGCGCGAACTAGCGAGTGACTTTTCCTACATCCTCATTGAAGGCTAGTTCACGTAACCTCACCGATCTCGAGTTCCTCAATCAGTTTTTCGTTCTTGGTTTGCTGCCTGTTTCGGGAATGACGGTAGGCGTCGGTGGAAAAGACCACTAGGGCGGACCAGATGAACAGGAAACCGAGCCAGCGAGATCCTGGCATCGCTTCGCCGAAGATGAAGACGCCGATGCTGAACTGGAAGATCGGCGTGATGTATTGAAGGACACCCAACGTGGAGAGCGGGATACGCGTTGCGGCCCCACCGAAGGCCAAGAGCGGCAGGGCCGTAACCGGGCCGAGCAGTATCAGCAGCACGCTTATCTGCCAGCCATCGAGCGCGAAGGCGGCTTGTCCGTTTGCCTCCCACACCCCCATCAGGGCTAGGGCGAAGGGCGCCAAGGCAGCAGTCTCGATCACCAGGCTGTCCGTGGATCCGACGTTGGCGAGTTTCTTGAGAAGGCCGTACATGCCAAAGCTCAGGCCGAGAGTGAGACTGATCCACGGCAGTGCCCCGTAGCTGACGGTCAAGATGACGACCGCCACGATCGCGATGACGACCGCCACCCACTGAAGACGACGCAGACGTTCGCGGAGCAACAGCACTCCGAGCGCAACTGAGATGAGTGGATTGATGAAGTAGCCGAGTGAGGCTTGGACAAGTTGGTCGCTGGCAACGGCGTAGACGTAGACAAGCCAGTTGATAGAGATAAACACGGCTGCAACAAGCAGTATCAGCAGCGTGCGCTTATTCATTGCCCGTCGCACACTGCCCCAATTGCGAGCGATAGAAATCACGATGATGAGAAAGACCAGAGTCCAGATAATCCGATGGGCGACCACCTCAAGGGGTGCCACCTGATCAAGAAGGGTGAAGTACAGAGGGAAAAGGCCCCACATCACCCATGCGGATACGCCAAGGAGCAGCCCGAGTCGGTGTTGGGCTGAGGTGTCGTCGGTACCCGTGCTCAGTTGATGGTCCAGGTGTCGCTGCCGTGCAGCAACGTGCGTAAGTCGCCCGGACCCTCGGCTTCGATGACATCAGCCACCTGCTGCTGAGCCATGCGGTCGTATGCCTCTCGATGCGTGACGTCCCGGAAGATGCCGATCGGGGTGTTCGTGAGCGTGCGCGGGTTGTAGAGCCGCGAGAGGCCGAACGCCAGTCCGGGATCCTTCGCGTGGGCATCGAAGATGATGATTTCCGACTGGTCGACTTCAGCGATCGTTTTCACCTGCAAATGGCCGTCGATGTCGCGGATCACGCACTTGTCTTGCTGATTGCCAAAGATGATCGGCTGATCGTGCTCGAGCCGAATCAGGTTGTCCTCGCGAACGTCGTTTTCCTTGAGCGGCTCCCAGGCACCGTCGTTGAAGATGTTGCAGTTCTGGTAGATCTCAACCAGCGCCGAGCCTTCGTGGGCAGCCGCAGCGCGCAAAACGTCCGTGAGGTGCTTTCGGTCGGAGTCGATTGTCCGAGCAACGAACGTGGCTTCGGCACCAAGTGCCACCGAGACTGGGTTGAAGGCGTAGTCGACGGATCCCTGAGGCGTGCTCTTAGTGACCTTGCCCTGCTCGGAGGTGGGAGAGTACTGGCCCTTGGTGAGGCCGTAGATCCGGTTGTTGAACAGCAGGATGTTGATGTCGAGATTGCGCCGCAGCGCGTGAATGAGGTGGTTTCCACCGATGCTCAGGGCGTCGCCGTCACCTGTCACAACCCACACCGACAGGTCGGGTCGCGTGGTGGCAAGTCCCGTGGCGATAGCCGGAGCGCGCCCATGGATGCTGTGCACACCGTAGGTGTTCATGTAATACGGGAAGCGTGACGAACAGCCGATTCCTGAGACGAACACGATGTTCTCGCGCTTGAGGCCCATCTCGGGCATGAAGCCTTGGACGGCAGCGAGAATCGCGTAGTCGCCGCAGCCGGGGCACCAGCGGACTTCTTGATCGGTCTTGAAGTCCTTGGCCTTCATCTCCACGTCCGACTTCGGCACGAGGGACAGTGCGGGGAACGCTTCGGTTGTCATCGCGACTCCTCCATCTGCTGGGAAAGTTCGGTTATTACATCTACGAGTTCTGACGACTTGAAGGGCAAGCCTCGGACTTGGTTGTAGCCGTACGTGTCGACGAGGAACGCAGAGCGCAGCAGCATGTTCAACTGCCCGAGGTTCATCTCGGGCACCACAACGCGTTCGTAGGACCGAAGGACCTCGCCTAGGTTTTTCGGGAACGGGTTCAAATGCCGTAGGTGCGCCTGGGCGACCTTGATGCCGGAGCGTCGGGCGATCTGGCAGGCAGCACCGATGGGTCCGTAGGTGGATCCCCAACCGAGAATGAGAATCCGGGCTTCTCCGCTGGGGTCTTCCACCTCGATATCGGGGATCGAGTCCGCTATTGCGTCGACCTTGGCTTGTCGGAGGCGAACCATGTGATCGTGGTTATCGGGATCGTAGGAGATGTTTCCCGAGCCATCAGCCTTCTCAAGGCCGCCAATGCGGTGTTCAAGGCCTGCGGTTCCTGGGATGGCCCAGGGACGGGCCAGTGTTTCGGGGTCGCGCTGGTAGGCCCAGAACTCAGATGAGCCGTCCTCCTTGGTGTGGTTCGGCTCGGTCGCGAAGTTTGGATCGATGCTAGGCAACGCATCGACGTCGGGAAGTTGCCAAGGCTCAGAGCCGTTGGCTAGGTAGCCGTCGGACAGTAGGAACACGGGCGTGCGGTACGTGATCGCTATGCGAGCCGCCTCGAGGGCTGCGTCGAAACAGTCGGATGGGCTCTGAGGCGCGACGATCGGGACTGGTGATTCTCCGTTTCGTCCGAACATCGCCTGGAGCAGGTCGGATTGCTCGGTCTTTGTGGGCAGTCCGGTCGAGGGTCCACCGCGCTGAACATTGACTACGAGTAGTGGAAGTTCGAGCGAGACTGCCAGCCCGATGGTCTCGGACTTCAGGGCGATGCCTGGGCCTGACGTAGTTGTGACTCCGAGTGAGCCGCCATAGGAGGCCCCGAGCGCCGCACCGATGCCGGCGATTTCGTCCTCGGCCTGGAATGTCATCACGCCGAACCGCTTGTGCTTGCTGAGTTCATGCAGGATGTCCGACGCCGGCGTGATCGGGTAGGACCCGAGGAAGAGTCGAAGTCCAGACTTCTCCGAGGCAGCGATGAGCCCGTAGGACAAGGCGAGATTCCCGGTGATGTTCCGGTAAGTGCCGGTTTCCATGGGAGCCGGCTTTACTTCGTACTGAACCGAGAACTCCTCGGTGGTCTCGCCGTAGGACCAGCCAGCCTGGAATGCAGCGATGTTCGCCTTCATGATTTCGGGCTTGCTGGCGAATTTCTTCTCGAGGAATTCGATCGTTCCCTCAGTCGGTCGGTGGTAGAGCCACAGAAGTAGGCCGAGGGCGAACATGTTCTTTGCCCGCTCTGCTTCCTTCTTTGTGATGTCGAATTCCTTCAGCGCTTCGACTGTCATCGAGGTGAGCGCGATGGGATGGAGGCGGTAGGCCTCCAAGGAGTCGTCCTCCAAGGGGCTTTGGGTGTAGCCGACCTTCTCCAGATTGCGCTTGGTGAACTCGTCGGTGTTGACGATGAGATCAGATCCGCGGGGAAGGTCGCCGATGTTCGCCTTGAGGGCTGCAGGGTTCATGGCCACTAGGACGTTTGGCTGATCACCGGGGGTCGTGATGTCGTGGTCGGCGAAAGCTAGCTGGAAGCTTGAGACACCGGGCAAGGTTCCGGCTGGGGCGCGGATCTCGGCCGGGAAGTTGGGCAGGGTGAGCAGGTCGTTGCCCATCCATGCCGCTTCGGATGTGAATCGGTCTCCGGTCAGTTGCATTCCGTCGCCGGAATCGCCGGCGAATCGGATGACGACGCGATCAACCTCGACAACCTGCTTGGTCATGCCACCGCTTCCTCGCGAAACAGATGATTAGGGGGTTCTCTCTATGCCACATTCTGGTCCCTTTCCTTTTGCAGCACCACGGCGGTATCCGAATCGTGATCATCAATACTCGGGCGGGATAGCCTGCGGCACGTGTGGCGATTGGCTTCCCGTCCCGAAGTGGCGATCGACGTTGTCGGGGCTGGTCTTGCCTGTTGCACCCTTGAGGTTGAGGCTGCAGCGCAGCGCGGACTTATCGAGGCGATGCACGGTGCCGGGGACGAGACTCGTCACACCATTGTGGTGGTCGCTGGAACCATCACGAAGGCACTTGAGCCAGCCCTTCGACGCATGTACGACGACTATTCCGGTCATGGATCGGTTGCCGTCGTGAGTTTCGGTGCGTGTGCGACAAGCGGCGGGCCTTACTGGGATGCTCCGAGTGTGGTGACCGGCCTGGACGACGTTCTTACAAACGCACAGGTGCTCTCCTATGTACCCGGGTGTCCGCCACGTCCAGAGGCACTCGTGGCCGAATTGGAGCGAATCGTCGATTCGATGGCGGATCGATGAACGCCACAGATGTGATCGTGGATGTTCTTGTTGACGATTGGGTCGAGTCCTGCAATGAGCGAGCAGAACGTGGCCTGGATGTCGTGGATTGGCTGACGGCAGTCGACACCGCCGATCGGCTCTATCTGCTCGTGCATCTCGTAGATCCCGGGTCGGGAAATGCTGAGATGTTGAGATGTGAACTCGACGTGGAGGCTCCTCGAGCGCCCAGCGTGGTGGCGCGCTTCCCCGGGGCTGATTGGCACGAGCGTGAAACATCTGAGATGTTCGGGATCGAGTTCACCGATCGCGGAGATCTTGAGCCGCTGCTGTGGCGACAAGCTCGTACCCCGGCTTTGTCCGCACCGCTACGCAAGACCTCGGCTTTGACTGCGCGAGTGGACACTCCGTGGCCGGGTCGCGACCAAAACGAGCGGTCGCGCCGTCGAAAGTTGCCTCCAGGTGTTCGCGCCGAATGGGTTGACGATGAGTGACGTTGTGGGCAAGCGCAATGTGATTGCGCTACTTCCTGAGGCTTGCACGTCGTGCATGTTGTGCGTTCGGGAATGTCCTTCCTGGTGCATCACCCTGGAGTCGCATACCGAGGAGGTCACGGAGGAGGGCGCGCGGCGGCCCCGCAAGATGAACGTTCTCGATGACTTTGCTATCGATTACGGGCTGTGCATGTACTGCGGAATCTGCATCGAAGTCTGCCCGTTCGATGCACTGGAATGGCGAAGTCAGTTTGATTACCCAGCCGCGGACCGTTCCGATCTGTGTCAGCACACAGAAGATTTGGCTCGCTGGTGGCCTAGCGGTAGTTGACGAACTGGACCGCGAAGTCGAGATCCGATCCTTTGACGAGGGCGATGACGTCCTGGAGTGCATCGCGGCTCTTGTGAGTTACGCGAAGTTCGTCGCCCTGGATTTGGGTCTTGACGCCCTTTGGCCCTTCGTCGCGGATGATCTTGCTGAGTTTTTTAGCTTGGTCGGAGGAGATACCCGACTTGAACGTACCGTTGATTTTGTACTCCTTGCCGGAGGAGCGTGGGTCGCCGTGGTCGAAGGCCTTGAGGCTGATGCCCCGCTTGACGATCTTGTCCTTCAGCACATCGAGGGCGGCGCTTGCGCGTTCTTCGGTCGAGGACGTGATCTCCACGACCATGTCGCTCTTCCACTCGATGGTGGTCCCGGTGTTCTTGAAGTCGAAACGCTGAGAGACCTCTTTAGCGGCCTGGTTGAGGGCGTTATCCGCCTCTTGCTTATCCACTTCACTCACGATGTCGAAACTGCTGTCGGCCATTGCTCCTCCTCGAGTTTGCAGCCTCGACCCTACTGCGACGCGCGGGAACGATTGAGGCAATCGGCACAGCGGATGTTGCTCGCGTGGGAACCTGAGTCCATGTCGACGCCGCGGGCTTTACTCCTCGACCTTGATCGCACCCTTGTCGATCTGCAGTCGTTCACCGATTACCGTGCAGCCCTTGCCGATGTGCAGACGCTTGTGGGGGAGTGGGCGGACGCGGATGTACCCACCACCGATTGGGATCGCGCCACTGTCGCGTGCATGGGGGTGCTGCACGCATTTCTCGGTGACCCTCGTTGGCTACAGATCTCCAATGCGATCGCAGTTCATGAGCGCGCAGCAATACCCCAGTCCCATCTGATGCCAACTGTGGATGATGTTCGCGGGAGCCTTGCTGCCATCCCAACGGCCGTGATCACGTTGCTTCCGACTGATGTTGCCATCGGGGTACTGGGTTACCACGATCTTCAAATCGGCCGGGAGATTGATTTTGTGGTCGGACGTGATCCCCAGATCAAGCCGAAACCCGAACCCGACGGCGTTCAGGAAGCTTGTCGATTGCTCGGCGTCGCCGTGAGTGATGTCGTGATGATTGGTGACTCGACTTGGGACGCCGAGGCTGCCCTTGCCGCTGGGGCAGGGTTTGTCGGCGTGCCGCCCGATGGGTTCGCAGGCGACGTTCGCAGACAGATCACCACCGAGGTTTCGATGCGGCAGGCGCTCACCGGAGTCGGCCTACGGTAAGGAAAGTCTCACCTGTAAGATTTCATGCGCTGTTAGACAGGCGTCGCACAGCAAGGCAGGTTGCCCGAGCGGCCAATGGGAGCGGACTGTAAATCCGTCGGCTTACGCCTACGCAGGTTCGAATCCTGCACCTGCCACCACGTCGCTTCAGGGATCTTGTGGTCATGCCCCAGGTCAGGGGATAGTGATTCCAATCTTTCCGACGAAATCCTTGGCTCCGAACCGCTCCTGGGCTAGCGCGAGATCTTTGAGCGGGTAGATGTCGGCAAGCAGCGGCTTGAGTTTTCCCGCCTCGATGTACCCGATGAGGTCTTCGAATACTGACCGAGAGTGGAAAGTGCAGCCGAAGAGCGTGAGGTCCTTCAGATAGAGATCGCGGAGGTCAAGATCCACAATGGCTCCGCCGACTGCCCCTGACGTCGCGTATCTCCCCCCGGGTTTCAGTGCTCTCAGAAGCGATGGGAATTCGGGCCCGCCGACGACGTCGATAACTACGTCCATCGTCGACTCGCCGAGCTCACGGCACACGTCGGCGCCCCGGGTGACCACGGTGGTGGCTCCCAGGTGACGAAGTGCGTCATGGTGGCGAGAACTAGCCACCGCCGAGATTCGAGCCCCCCGCATCGCGGCGAGCTGAACGAGGGCGGATCCCACTCCTCCGGATGCGCCCGTGATCAGTACGTCATCGCCAGCCACATTCGCTCGTTGTAGCAGGCCTTCGGCGGTGGAATACGCGCACGGGAAAGTCGCTAGCTCGACGTCGGTGAGGGGGCTCTCGATGGTGAAAGCCTCGGATGAGCGGACGGTGACGAATTGCGCGAAGGCACCGTCGATCTCGGAGCCAAGGGTCACCTGCCTTGTGGCTCCGTTGATCACCTCGGGTTCTTGCATGGTCCGAACGAGCACACGTTGCCCAATTCGACCTGGATCAACCCTCGCCCCAACCGCGACGATGCGCCCGCAGCAGTCGGCACCTTGGATTCGAGGAAACGTCATTCCGGTACCCGACCACGAGGTCAGTTGGTCGGCTTCTGACTTGGAGTACCAGCCGATGCGAGTGTTGATATCGGTGTTGTTTACCGAGGAAGCGCCGACGCGAATGACGACATCGTCGGGGCCTGGTTGCGGAACCGGGACTTCTTCGAAAACGAGCTGCTCTAGGCCACCGTGACCATGCAGCCGTACAGCGAACATACGTGACGCGGTAGCCAAGTGAAGTTCCTGATTAGTCGAGTGGGAAGCGAACGCCGGTGAGATCCTCGCTGACCTCCCAGAGTCGCGCCGCTTGGGCAGGATCCTTCGCTGCCTCCGATCGGTCAACCAGTTTCGGGTGCCCACGCATTTCACCGAAACCACCCGGACCGACATAGGAATTACCCGGAAGGCCGGGCATCGTCGCGGCGAATAGCGAGGGGAGTGCTCCCATCTGTGGTGACTGGGCGATCAATTTGTTCGCCAACGCGGTGACCTTGCCTTCCAGGCTGGCACCTGGAGCACTGCTCATCGCCGGTCCGACCCCCTGCAAGTTGGTGGCGGCGTAGCCAGGGTGCGCTGCCGAACAAGTGACGGTGAGGTCGTTGGCTGCCAAGCGTCGCTGCAACTCCGATGTGAAGAGCAGGTTGGCGAGTTTGCTCTGTCCGTATGCGCCCCACTTGCTGTACTTCCGCACACCCATGAGATCGTCAAAGTTTATGCGCCGAGCCATCCGGTGGGCGCCGGAGGAAACATTCACCACGCGCGAGTGAGGGATCGCCACCAACGCTGGAAGCAAGAGCCCAGTAAGTGCGAAGTGCCCGAGGTGATTAGTGGCGAATTGCATCTCATGACCGTCTGTACTTTCCCGGCGGGGAATCGCCATGATGCCGGCGTTGTTGATGAGGAGGTCCAGGCCCGTCTCATGGTTCTGAGACCATTGCTCGGCGAACGTCCGAGCCGAGCCCAGGTCACTGAGGTCCAGCCGCCAGACATCCACGTTGCCCCGCACTGGACCCATGACCTCGCGAGCTGCGTTGCCCTTTGCCACGTCGCGAACCGCCATCGTTACCGAAGCACCGTTGCGGGCCAGCGCCTGGGCCGTATAGAAACCGAGACCGGAGTTGGCACCTGTCACGATGGCCGTCCGACCGGTGAGGTCGGGCATGTCGGCGACACTCCATCTCATTTGGGCGGTCGAGGTCGAGGAGGTCTTCGCTTCTTCCATGGCTCCAGTGAAGTCCAGGATGGTCGATCCGGCAGGTCGGGGCTGGAGTCGTGGCATGGCGTGGCCCCCGGTACGCTTTACCGGCTTCACGCCCCAATAGCTCAGTCGGCAGAGCGTCTCCATGGTAAGGAGAAGGTCTACGGTTCGATTCCGTATTGGGGCTCGGAGCGTGGGTCGGTTCCCTGGTGGGGGCCGGAACGCGCAGGGCGGGGTAGCTCAGCCTGGCAGAGCAAGCGGCTCATAATCGCTGTGTCGCGGGTTCAAGTCCCGCCCCCGCTACGAGGCAAGACAGCCACCACCGAAGGATCAACACGCAAGACCAAGGGCGCTCGCAGCGCACGGAGAGGCAGAAAAGATGGCCAAGGCAACGGACGTACGTCCGAAGATCACCATGGCGTGCGAGGACTGCAAGGAGCGCAACTACATCACCAAGAAGAACCGTCGGAACGATCCCGACCGGCTCGAGGTGAAGAAGTTCTGCCCGCGGTGCAACAAGCACACCGTGCACAAGGAAACTCGCTAAGCACGTCCGTCGGGCTATGGCGCTCAACACCGATTTCGTCGGTCGCTCTTATCCGCCTTCTGTGCCGTACCTGGTTGGCCGGGAAAAGGTGCGGGAGTTCGCTAGGGCTCTTGGGGTGACCGACCCCGTCACTACGGACATCGAGGCTGCCCGCGCGCGGGGCTACGCCGATGTTGTTGCTCCACCTACCTACGCCATCCGCCTGTCCCTTGCGGCAGTCGAGAAAGTGGCCACCGATCCCGAGCTTGGTCTGGATTACACGCGCGTGGTTCATGGAGACCAACGCTTCGAGTACACCCGACCGATCGTCGCTGGCGATGAGCTTGTCTGTCAGGTGACGATCGACGGCATTCGATCCGTTGCCGGCAATGACATGATCACGGCCCGGGCAGACATCACTACTACTGCCGGGGAACACGTGGTCACGAGTTATTCGGTGCTTGTCGCCCGCGGAACCGACGAGGAATCGTCATGAGTTCGGTGGCGGTCGGATTCGAGTTACCCTCCAAGGAATTCCAGATCACCCGTGAAACCTTGGTTCGTTATGCCGGTGCATCCGGTGACTTCAATGTCATCCACTGGAATGAGCACATCGCACACGACGTAGGCCTGCCGGATGTCATCGCGCACGGAATGCTGACGATGGGTTTGGCCGTGCAGGTGGTTACCGACTGGATTGATGATCCGTCTGCCCTTGTGGACTACGGATGCCGCTTCACCCGCCCAGTGGTCGTACCTGATGACGGCGTTGGGGCTTCCCTGTTGGTCACGGGCACGGTGACGACCGTCGACGACGACATCGCAACAATCGCGCTGAAGGCTGTCTGCGCTGAGACCACTGTTCTCGGTAAGGCCACTGTTCGAGTTCGCGTCGGCTGACCAATGAACACTCCTCCTGCTGATCTAGTGCAACTCGCACAGCAGCGTGCCCAGGCGCGGTTGGATAAGGATTTCGCCCGTGCTGATGAACTTCGAGATGAGATCGACTCCACCGGATGGAAGGTCGTCGACACTGCAGAGGGCTTTGAACTCGTTGAGAAGCCGCCGTTCGATGTTGCTGGGAATCTTTCAGAGCTGTCTTCGATGACTCTTGTCGAAACCCCCGTGGTGATCTGCATCATCGTCGATGGTTGGCCGGATGACGTAGACACGTGCCTTGCCGCTCTAGCGGAGAATGCACCGTCAGACTCCACGGTGCTCGTCGTTGATTGCGGCAACATCGACGGTGCTGGTCTGCGCGCCCAGGCGTGGGCAGATGACAAGACAGAACGATTCCGCGTTGTCCATCTTGAACAAACACTCCAGACCCTCGGCTGGTCTGCCGTCGTCTCCGCGGCGATCGACCTGTCTTCTTGTGACGTCTTCGCTTTGATGGATATGTCGACCGTTATCGAGGGCGACGCATTCCCCGCAATGCTCGACGTCCTTGATGGTGACCAAGTCGTTGCGACCGGCTGGAAGGGTGTCAACGTTGACACTGAGGATGGCTGGCGATCGTTCACACCGGCGGGAGCGGGTGAGGTCGACGCGATTCTTGGCTACCTCATGGCATTCAAGCGTGACGCGATCAACGACGTAAGACCTGATCCCAAGGCCCGCTTCTATCGCAATGCAGACATGGAGTGGAGCCTCGCCTTGCGCGAGGCCGGAGGGATCATCGTGATTCCTGATGTTGAGCTACCGATCCGACAGGACCGGCATCACGGCTACCACGATTCAGAACCGGCCTACCGCGACAAGCAGTCCAAGAAGACGTACGACCGCATCCTGCAGCGATTCCGCGGCAAGGATCATCTCCTTGCACCCCGGTAAGCCACCTTCTTCTGCGTAGGCTGGTGGTCGTGTCGATTCCCGTCGAGCTCGGCCCCGGAAGTTTCGCTGAGCACACCACTCTTCGTGTTGGCGGAGTAGTGCGCACGTGGATCATCGCCCGAACGGAAGACGCGTGCATCGAAGCAGTTGTCGAGTGTGATGACCTCGGTGATCCGGTACTGGTGATCGGGGGTGGATCGAACGTGGTGTGTTCGGATGAGCCCTTCGAGGGGACTGTGGTCCAGGTTGCGCCTACGGGGGTATCGACGCTTGATCGAGGTGGTCACCTTCGAGTCGTTGCGGCTGCAGGCGAGGAGTGGGACGGCCTTGTCGTTCAATCCCTCGCCGCGGGTTCGGCGGCACTTGCGCCACTCAGCGGTATCCCCGGTCTCGTCGGCGCGGCACCAATTCAAAACATCGGTGCCTACGGAGTCGAGGTCTCCGACTTCATCGAGTCAGTGCGCGTTTGGGATCGAGATTTGCGGGCGGTGCGTGAATTGTCTACGCAGGAATGCGAGTTCGGCTATCGAACCAGCATGTTCAAACGAATTCCCGACCGCTTCGTCGTTCTCGAAGTTGTGTTCGATCTACCTCTGGATGAGACCGCGTGCGTCAACTACCCGCAACTTGCACAAGCACTTGAAGTTGACGTGGGTCGGAGCCTGGATGGCTCGCGCATCCGGCACGCGGTGCTCGATCTACGCCGCAGCAAGGGCATGGTGCTCGATGACCAGGATCGCGATACCTGGAGCGTTGGCTCGTTCTTCGTGAACCCCGTTGTCTCCGAAGAGATTGCACGATCGCTCCCGGCTGCCTGTCCCGTTTTTGGTGCACCGGGGGGTATGAAGGTGAGCGCCGCCTGGTTGATCGCCAACAGCGGTATCGAATGCGGATTCCGCCTCCCACAGTCAGGCGCTCGGGTGTCCACTAAACACACGCTTGCTATCTGCAATGCCAACGATGCAACGTGCCAGGACATACTTGATATGGCCCGCGAGATACGTTCGCGAGTGCGCGCGACCTTCGGAATCGAACTTGTTCCCGAACCGCGGCTGGTCGGGTGCAGGTTGTAAAACCGGCTCTGCTTCGAGCCAGAGCTAAGCCCGGCTACTGAGCTTCTGCGAGCAAGGCGGCCATGCGGGCAACTCCCTCAGTGATGTTCTCGTCCGAGGTCGCATAGGAAAGTCGCATGTAGCCGGGGGTACCGAACGCCTCGCCGGGAACTACTGCTACCTCGGCTTGATCCAGAATCAGCGCGGCGAGTTCGGATGACGACGATGGCTGCTGTCCGCGGATCTCTTTGCCGAGCACTCCCTTGACCGAGGGGTACACGTAGAAGGCGCCTTCGGGAGTCGGGCACTCCACGCCCTCGATCGCGTTGAGTCTTTCGACGATCAAACGTCGACGACGATCGAAGGCGACCTTCATCTCGTCCACTGCAGCGAGGTCACCACTGACCGCGGCGAGTGCGGCAACTTGTGAGACGTTCGCGACGTTCGAGGTGGCGTGGGACTGGAGGTTGGTGGCTGCCTTGACGATGTCCTTAGGGCCAATCATCCAACCGACTCGCCAGCCGGTCATGGCGTAGGTCTTGGCAACGCCGTTGACGACGACGCACTGATCGGCCACTTCGGGGACAAGGACGGGCATCGATGAGAACACGGCATCGCCGTAGACGAGGTGCTCGTAGATCTCGTCGGTCACAACCCATAGACCGTGTTCAGCGGCCCACCGCCCGATCGCTGCGACCTCGTCGGGTGAGTAAACAGCGCCGGTTGGGTTGGAGGGCGAGACGAATACGAGCATCGTGGTCTTCTCGGTGCGAGCGGCTTCGAGCTGCTCGATTGACGCGCGGTAGCCCGTGGTCTCGTCAGTGTGCACCTCAACGGGAACACCGCCGGCCAGTTGGATTGATTCGGGGTAGGTGGTCCAGTAAGGGGCCGGGAGAAGCACCTCGTCACCGGGGTTCAGCAGGGCAGCGAAGGCGTTGTACAGGGCCTGCTTGCCGCCGTTGGTGACAAGAACCTGGTCTGCGCCGATCTCAAGTCCTGAGTCCCGCAGTGTCTTGGTTGCGATGGCCTCTTTGAGCGCGGGTAGCCCTCCGGCGGGGCTGTAGCGGTGCCAACGCGGATCACGGCATGCCTCGACTGCAGCCGCAACGATGTAGTCGGGAGTCGGAAAGTCAGGTTCGCCGGCTCCGAAGCCGATAACTGGCCGGCCCGCCGCCACGAGGGCCTTGGCTTTGGCATCCACGGCCAAAGTGGCGGATTCGCTGATGGCGCCGATGCGTCGGGAGACTCGATTTGCTGGAGATGTCACGGGCACATCCTGTCAGCCGACTGCCCCGGGGTCATTGCCCGGCTGCACCCCGCCGTACACTTCCTCCCGCGGTACCTCGGCGTAAGCCTGCCTTCAGGGCGATCGTCGTGGCCCGACCGAGGGCTGTAGCTCAATTGGTAGAGCACCGGTCTCCAAAACCGGCGGTTGGGGGTTCAAGTCCCTTCGGCCCTGCTGATCGGCGGACAGCCGAGCAGTAGCAAGCAAGTGATGGAAGAACGCGAGCGGAAGGCAAGCGATGGCAGACGTCGAGGAGCGTCAGCAACCCAGTGACGGGTCTGCTGCGCCCGAACGCGGTCCTTTCGCGCGCCTAGCTCTGTTCATCCGTCAGGTAATCGCGGAGCTGCGCAAGGTCATCTGGCCCACGCGCAAGGAACTCATCGCCTACACCACGGTGGTGTTGTTCTTTGTCCTCGTGATGGCCGGCATCATCGCGGCCTACGACTACGTCTTCACCCAGGGAGTGCTCTTCGTCTTCGGCTAACGAAGCGAGTTGCCCTTCCCCAACCAACCCCATAAACCGAAAGAACCAAGGAGACCCTGCCGTGTCCGAACAGGACCAACCCGCCGTCGATCCGTTCGCGGTGCCCGGGCAAGCAGCCGACTCTGCAGCCGACTCTGCGGCGGTAGCAGCGGAATTCACCGAGCCCGCGCCTACGGCCGACGACGTCCTCATCGACGAGGCCGAAGCCGAGGCCGAGCAGGAAGTCGTCGAGGAAGCACAGCAAATCGCCGACGCAGCTGGTGAGGCGGAAGTTGCTGCGGAAGATGCGGCGGAAGAGGACGTCGATCCCGTCGAGGCTTTTCGCAGTGAGATGCGTATTGCTCCTGGTGACTGGTACGTCGTGCACTCCTACTCAGGCTACGAGAACAAGGTGAAGGGCAACATCGAGGCCCGCACGACCACGCTCAACATGGAGGACTACATCTTCCAGGTGGAAGTACCTATGGAAGAGGTCACCGAGATCAAGAGTGGCGTGCGCAAGCAGGTCAAGCGGAACAAGTTCCCTGGATACGTCCTAGTGCGGATGGACCTCACCGATGAGTCGTGGGGCGTTGTTCGTCATACCCCGGGGGTGACCGGCTTCGTCGGTAATGGTCACAGCCCGGCGCCGCTGTCTTTGGATGAGGTCGTCAACATCCTCGCCCCGGCTCCGGAGAAGAAGGCAGCTAGCGCGGCTGGGCCGACGAGCGTGGCTGAGGATGCTGCTGCCGCTGTTGCGCCGGTGGAGATCGATTTCTCGGTGGGCGACTCGGTGACTGTGGTGGACGGGCCGTTCGCTACGTTGCATGCCACGATCTCTGAGATCAATATCGAGGCGCAGAAGGTCACCGGATTGGTGGAGATCTTCGGCCGCGAGACTCCGGTGGAACTCGCGTTCAACCAGATCCATAAGAACTAGTACGAACCAGCAGAATTGTGACCGACGTCCGTCGGTCCTGAAGGAAGCGAAGAGAGAACATGGCACCGAAGAAGAAGGTCGAAGGCCTCATCAAGTTGCAGATCGAGGCTGGCCAGGCCAACCCGGCTCCGCCCGTTGGCCCGGCACTCGGCCAGCATGGCGTCAACATCATGGATTTCTGCAAGGCGTACAACGCTGCAACGGAAGATAAGCGCGGTCAGGTGATTCCGGTAGAGATCACTGTCTACGAGGACCGGTCGTTCGACTTCGTGCTCAAGACGCCGCCGGCTGCCAAGTTGATCCTCAAGGCTGCTGGCATCCCTAAGGGTTCGGGAACCCCCCACACCGTGAAGGCCGGTTCGATCACCAAGGACCAGGTCCGTGAGATCGCGGAGACCAAGATGCCGGACTTGAACGCCAACGACGTCGAGGCCGCGATGCGCATCATCGAAGGCACTGCACGCCAGATGGGCATCACCGTTTCCTAGCACGACCCCGAACCACCGATAGAACGACCGAAAGAGATAGAACAACCGAAAGCGTGGGAGGACCAGCGCGGTCCGCCAACCACACCTGCCGAATAGGAGAGCAGTTATGAAGCGCAGCAAGGCATACCAGCAAGCACTCGAGAAGATCGAGGCCGACAAGGTCTACAGCCCAATGGGCGCCATCAAGATCATCAAGGACACCGTCGCCACGAAGTTCGATCCCACGGTGGACGTCTCGATGCGAATGGGTGTCGATCCCCGCAAGGCTGACCAGATGGTCCGAGGCACCGTCAATCTCCCGCATGGCACCGGCAAGACCGCACGAGTGCTCGTCTTCGCCGGTGGCGAGAAGGCCGATGAGGCCCGTGAGGCTGGCGCCGATTACGTCGGTTCGGACGACATGCTCGAGAAGGTCAAGGGTGGCTGGACGGATTTCGATGCCGTCGTTGCGACCCCCGACATGATGGGCAAGGTCGGAACTCTGGGCAAGGTACTCGGCCCCCGCGGATTGATGCCCAACCCCAAGACCGGAACCGTCACGATGGATGTCGCCAAGGCTGTCGGGGACATCAAGGGCGGCAAGATCGAGTTCCGCCTCGACAAGCACGCGAACCTTCAGTTCCCCATCGGCAAGGCTTCCTTCTCCGCCGATCAGTTGAATGAGAACTTCACTGCGGTGGTCGACGAGATCAACCGGTTGAAGCCGTCGGCCGCCAAGGGCCGCTACATCAAGAAGGCGACCCTGTCTCCCACGATGGGCCCGGGCATCCCGATCGATCCGGCCAAGTCCGAAGACGACGATCTCTAGTCGCTCTCTGCGCCACCAGTGATCAGTCGTTCTTCGGCTGAGGACTGGCCAATCGAGCAAGTCGCTTCGCTCAAGGGAAATGCCACTGTCGCGGTGGTGATCCCCGCGCGAAACGAGCAAGCATCGGTCGGCGAAGTTGTATCCGCGATATCTGCCGATCTCGGTGGATTCGTAGACGAGTTGGTCGTCATGGATTCGCTTTCGACGGATGCGACTGCCGCCGTAGCCGAAGCTGCCGGCGCTCGCGTGTATTCAGTGGCGGACGTTCGACCAGATCTCGGAGTCCACCCGGGCAAAGGCGAAGCGCTGTGGAAGTCGATGTTTGTGACCTCATCGGACGTCATTGCGTTCATCGACGCCGATCTGACCGAGTGGGGGACGCATTTCGTGACGGGTGTCGTGGGCCCGCTCCTTGCCGATCCGTCTGTGTTGCTGTGCCGGGGTTTTTACGACCGCATCCTTGATACACAGGGGGAGAGCACCGTGGAGGGTGGCCGCGTCACCGAGCTGGTGGCCCGGCCCTGGCTGACCTTGTTCCGTCCGGCCTTGGCTGCGATGGTCCAACCCTTGGCCGGTGAATGGGCGATCCGCCGCTCGGCGATGGAACAGATGCACATTCCGATGGGTTATGGCATCGAGTTGTCGACCCTCCTTGACGTCCATGACACCTGGGGCCTTGCCGCGATCACCCAGGTGGACCTCGGCCGGAGGGCGCACCGCCACCAGAACATCCACGACCTCTCGGCGATGGCCACGGAGATCTTGTCCACCGCGGAACGTCGCCGCGAACGTGCGTCGGGTCTCGACGTCGGACCGGGGTTCGGTGAGTACATCAAGCTCGTGCACCTCACCCAGCATCGCGAGTGGGTTGAACGACCCGTACTCGTAGCCGAGCGACCCCCGATCTCTGCGCAAACTCCGCGTTCTAGTTGACCGACATTCGTCTGCCGTCCACACTGTCCCGATCAGTGTCGGCCGGCGATACTGAAGGTGCTGGGGAGGGTGTGCGTGAAGTATCACCTTCCGCTGACCCACCCGTTACTGCAGACGGTGGACGTGAGTGTCTCGTTCGGTGGATTGCAGATCCTCGACGAGGTCAGCATTGGAATCCCAGAAGGCTCGGTTACTGGGCTCATCGGCCCCAATGGTGCGGGTAAGACCACGGTCTTCAACATCATGACCGGCTTCGTCAAGGCCGACTCGGGCAAGGTGAAGTTCGAGGGCAAGCGCCTTAGGCACATCAAGACCCACCATCTGACCAAGATGGGCATCTCCCGGACCCTTCAGGGCGTGGGTCTGTTCCCCTCGCTTACCGCGATGGAGAACGTGATGCTCGGCGCATCGGGACATGTGCGATCGGGAATCGTCGCTGACGCGCTTGCCATGCCCTGGACCGATGCCGAGCAAAGGCGAGTGCGCGAGAAGGCTGAAGCCGCGATGTCCGAACTGGGGGTCCTCGAGGAGGCCCACCGACTGCCGGGGGAGATGCCATACCCGGTGCAAAAACGGGTGGCGCTCGCGCGAGCACTTGTCAGCGATCCGAAGGTGCTCTTGCTCGACGAACCGGCAGGCGGCATCGGAGCGGCCGACATGCACGAGCTCGGTCGACTCATTCGCAGTTGGGTACCCGAGCGGACTGTCCTGCTCGTCGAGCACCACATGGAACTCGTCATGGAGGTCTGCGATCTCATCTGGGTTCTAGACGCCGGCAAGGTAATCGCTGCTGGAACCCCCGATGAAGTCCGCAACGATCCTGCCGTGCTTGCCGCCTACCTCGGCGAAGACGACGAGGCGGTGCACTGATGCTGCGGATCGAAGGCCTGTCTGTCAGTTACGGCGCGGTGGAAGCGCTGAAGGACGTCTCACTCGAGGCTCCTCCTGGCCGAGTCACTGCGGTGATCGGTGCCAATGGTGCGGGCAAGTCCACCCTGATGCGGACGCTGGCTGGTCTGGAGAAGCCCAAGGCCGGCCGGATCCTTTTCAACGATGAGGACATCACCGGCGGCAAGCCCGAGGACATCGTCCGCGAGGGCATCGCACTTGTCCCCGAAGGTCGTTCAACGATTCCCGACCTGACCGTCGAGGAGAACCTGAAGCTGGGCGGCATGTGGCGAACGCACGCACAGCGCGGAACGTCGCTGACGCGCGTCTACGCGCTGTTCCCCGTCTTGGGAGAACGACGCCACCTCGGGGCCGACACTCTCAGTGGAGGGGAGCGTCAGCAATTGGCGATCGGCCGGGCGCTAATGACGGGACCTCAGACGCTGTTGCTGGATGAGCCGTCGCTCGGCCTTGCTCCCCTGATCGTCACCCAGATCCTCGAGCTCGTGAGTCAGATGGCTCGTGATTCCGGTCTGGCCGTGCTGCTCGTGGAACAAAACGCGGCGACGGCTCTGCGGGTTGCCAAGACCGGGATCGTGTTGAACCTTGGAGAGATCGTCAAGAGCGGACCGGCCCATGAGATCGCCCAAGACGAGGAGTTGCGACATGCATACCTCGGCTACTGATCCGTTGGAAGCGCAAAGGGGGATCGCCCCGTGATCGACTTCATCGACTACTTGCTGGGCGGTGTCTCGTCGGGCGCAATCATCGCTTTGATGGCGCTCGCGCTGGTCCTGGTCTGGCGTTCGACTCGGGTGGTCAACTTCGCGCAGTTGGGTCAGGCGATGTTCACAACATACGTCGCACTGACCGTCCGAGATTTAACAGGTTCGTGGGTACTAGGGCTGCTCGTAGCGATGGGGGCCGGACTCGTCGTCGGAGTAATCGTTCACTTCCTCGTCATTCGCCCCGTCAAACGCCTCGACACCTCGGGCGCCATCATCGCGACCTTTGGAGTCCTCATAGCGTTGGAAGCGCTGGCAGCAATGATCTGGGGCGGGGATCCTGAAGCATTCCCTCCACCTATCGACAACGCTGGCTTTGAACTCTTTGGTCGCATTTGGCCGTTCTCTCCATACGACCTGCTCGTGCTCGTCTCAGTCGTGATCTTGGTGCTGGCCTTGAGCGTTGTCTTCACCCGAACGAATGTCGGGCTGGCCATGCGAGCGTCGGCCTTCAACCCGGAGGTGGCTCGACTCTCGGGCGTTCGCGTGAATCGAATGCTCGTACTCGGGTGGGCTATCGCTGGTCTCGTAGGAGCCGTCGCGGGCGTCTTGGTCGCGCCGTTGTCGACCTTGTCACCGACCAGTTTCGACATTTTCTTGGTCTTCGCGTTCACCGCTGCTGTGATCGGCGGGTTGGACAGCCTGGTCGGGGCTGTGGCTTTCGGTATCGGTACCGGGTTAGTGATCGCACTCGTGTCCGGGTACAGCGATTCGAGCAACGCGCCTTTGGTTGCGCTCGCTTTGTTGATTCTGAACCTGCTTTTCAAGCCCGAGGGCGTCTTCTCGCATCACAAAGCGCGGGCGGTCTAGCACATGGACTCACTGTTGCAGCGATTCTCTGGCGCTCGCTTGGGCGTAAATGCGGCCACAGCTCTGGTGATCTGGGGCCTGTTGACATGGCTCAACCAGGTCATCGATCCGCTGATGAGTTACTACTTGGCGACGACCGCCATGTACGCCACGGCCATGTTCGGCATGACGATCTTGCTCGGATTATCTGGCCAGGTTTCTCTAGGTAACGGCGCCTTGATGGCTATTGGCGGGTACATCTTCGCCCTCACGTCGATGAATTGGCAGACCGTGCCGATTCTGGGTACCCCGTGGAATGCCGTGTGGTCGATGGTCTTCGCCGGCGTGGGTGGGGTTGTTTTCGGGGCGGCGATCGGTGGCATCGCGGCTCGACTTCGTGGGCCTTATCTGGCTGGACTCACGCTGGGCATCGCCGTTGGTGTTCCGGCGATTGCCAACAGGTTCCCAGGCTTGCTCGGCGGCGAAAACGGTCTGATGCTGCAGGTTCCATACCCCGAGGGTGGGTACGCAAGCCAGGACGTCGGAATCGATGAGGAGATCGACGAGGCTGGTGGGGTCGCGGGTGATGACGAACCCGTGTACGAGGAACTACCCGATGAGTTCGCCGATCAGGGAGAGCAAAGCGGCGTCGACGATCTTGTATCCGACGATGACATGCTGTCCGAGGATGATCTTCTCTCTGAAGATGACTTCCTCAGCGATGAAGATTTCTCCACGGAGGAAGGTTTCGACACCGAGCTCGCCGAGGATGATCTTCTCTCTGAAGATGACTTCCTAAGTGAGGACGATTTCACAACCGACGACGGTTTCGAGGCCGACGTCGACGCGACCTTGGGTAGCGACGATGGCGGAGACATCGACGGTGGAAACGAGATCGTGGACACCACAGATCTGGCTGCCGATCTCGACCTAGCCGGTCTTGATTCCGAATTTGTTATCGAGCAGTGGCAAGCGTCGGTGGCGATCGCCGTCGCATGCGTGGTCGGGTTCATTGCGCTGAATCTGGTTCGTGGGCGGCAAGGGCGTGTCTGGAAGGCAGTTCGCGACGACCCGATTGCCGCGGCGGTCTCAGGAATTTCCCCCGCAGGTTCGAAGATCAGTGCTTTTGTCATCAGCAGCCTTTTCGCGGCCTTGGCGGGGGCCGTCTTTGCCCAGATTTTGAGTTACGTCGGCCCGGGAGCTTTCACGCTGGGCCTGTCGTTGTCGTTGCTGGTGGGTGTTGTACTCGGCGGCCGCAATTCATTCATCGGCGCCATCATCGGTGCGGTCATCTTGGTGTGGCTCCCTGAGTTCGTCCTTGAGCTGTCCGCCGATAGGGGATGGCAGGACCAGATAACCAACAACGCGCCCAACTTCATATACGGCCTGCTTGTGGTGCTAGTGGTCCTAGTGGCCCCAGGGGGCATCGTAGGAGGGATTCAGGGCCTTGTGGGGCGCATCAGATCTGGCAATCGGACTGGCCCAGGAACGGGCTAGAGATGTTTGGGGGAACCGATTGCCCTTTGGTGCATATGTGACTAGCCTCACGGCATCGTTTGTCACCTACCGTTCACGCCGCACCGGCGGCGTCAGGGTGACGCGCTCCACTGGGAGGGATTTACGTGGGTAAGGCTTTCGCTACGCGAGCAATCGCCGTCGCCTCAATCACGGCGTTGGGAATTGCAGGCTCAATCAGTCCAGCTTCGGCTGCAGATCCAGGTGTGACCAATTCCAAGATCACCATCGGCATGACAACGCCTCTGACGGGGCCAGCTGCGCCAGGCTACAAAGATATTTATCCGGCCGCCAAGGCTTACTTCGACTACGTAAACGCCAACGGGGGGATCAACGGCCGCAAGGTCGACCTCAAGGTCTACGACGATGCCTACAACCCGGCCAAGACCAAGGTGGGCACCAACCAACTCATCAACCGCGACAAGATCTTCGCGATGTACGGAGCGCTGGGCACCCCCACTCACTCCGCCGTTGTCCGTGACCTCAACCGTCGCGGTATCCCTGACGTTTTCGTCAACACCGGTGGAGCTGCATTTGATAATCCCCGCCGGTACCCGATGACCTTCCCGTACTTCCCGTCCTACATCGTGGAAGCCAAGGCGATGGGGTACTACATCAATGAAACGTCCTCGCTGAAGGGCAAGCGTGCCTGTCTTATGTATCAGGACGGCGAGTTCGGTGACAACGCCAAGACGGGTTTCAAGGCAGCTGGAATCAACTTTGCAGCCGAGACCTCTTACTACTCCGGGCAGCAGCTGGCAGGGTTCGCTTCTCAGGTGACCACTCTCGCCCGCGCGCAGTGCGAACTGGTGGTCTTCTTCGGTGTGACGTCGGCGACCGCGGTGCTGCTCGGTACGGCCGCTAAGGCCGGCTTCAAGCCAACGTGGATGGTCACCTCCGTCGGTTCCGATCCGGACATCATCGGGGCGCTGGCCGGTTCGAAGGCCTTGCTGAACGACGTATACGTCCCCAGCTGGATCGAGCCGATTCAGAACACGAAGAACGCTTACGTCAGGCAAATGAAGGTCATCGCCGACCGCGCGAAGCTGCCGTGGAACTTCTACACCTACTACGGCATCAACACCGCCTACGTTCTCGCTCAAGCCCTGGAGTCTGCGGGACCGAATCTCACGCGCAAGGGTTTTGTGAGTGCGCTTGAGAAGAACGCGAGTTCTTTCCGCTCGGCCGCCGTTGTGCCGATGCGCTTCAGTAAGTCTTCGCACCAGGGTCTGACCGGCTTCTACATGGGCCAGTACGACGCCGCGGGGAACGTTGATCGCCTCACCAACTACATCATGGTTGCGACCAGTTCGAGCTCCGGCAAGGCGAAGAAAGCCTCATACCGCCCTGCCGGCCCGACCAAGAAGCTGCTGCCGTAACCGGCGCGTAGCGAAAGAAAGGATTGCAATGAGAATCTCTTTGTCGCGCCGCGCCACTGCGGTGGTCGCTGCTCTCGGGCTAGCACTTGTAGCTGTCCCGGCGACGGCACCCGCGGCTAACGCCGACGACCACGCTTGCGGTCTCGGTGAAGTCTGCTCGGGTGCTCTCACCGGTTCGTTGGGAGACAGCCCGTATCAGATCGTCATGCCACCCAAATTCAATGGAACCGTGCTGCTGTACTCGCACGGATACCGGATCGCACAGCCGGTTCCCGCAGCCATCGGTACGGCGCTGGGCATGGACAAGGCCCCCTACTACTCCTCGACAACGGTGCCAGGAGTGGGGGCAGCATTCGTCGGCAACGACATTGCTCAAGTCGCGCCGAGTGCTGAGGTCGCGGCTGGCCTCCTCGGTCAGGGCTACGCCCTGGCGGGCGCGGGGTACGCGAATCAGGGCTGGGCTGTAGCCGAAGGTGTCGAAGCCGGCGAGAACCTCATCAGGTACATCAACGGTGGGGGCATCAAGGGCGCCAAGCAGATCCTCGCTTGGGGCGATTCGATGGGTTCGGTGGTGACGCAGGCTCTCGTCCAGCGCAACCCCGGCAAGATCGCCGGCACGAATCCCCGATGCGGTGCATTGGCGGGTCCGGAAGCGGCTTTCGACACTGCTCAAACGGTCCTCTACACGTGGAAGACCCTGATCGATCCAACTCTCAAGGGATCGAACTACTCGGCAGGAGCGGCCGGCTACGCGGAAGCTGTCGGAGATCTGGCAAAGATTTTCGGCACCATCAATGCTGTCGCAACGGGACAAGCGACCGTCTCATCAGCCGGCTACCCGATCGCGTTGGCGAACCTGCTCTCGGGCCTACTGGCTGGGCTTCCGACCGTCTCCTCGACCTATGACGGCGTCACCGTGAACCCCGCGGTGGCAACTCTCGGAACCGCGGGGGCACTTGCGGGTGGCTACTCGCCGCTGTCATCGGGGCAAAGCGCGGCGGCAGCAATGCTGCAAAACGTCGCGGGAGCGGCGGCGCTTGGAATCATGGGTCAATACGAGCTCGAGCAACGAGTTCGCCTTATCGGTGGCCTTGCGCCGACGGACAGCGCCAACTTCACGAGCAACGTGGGCGTGAACTACAGCGAGCTCCTCTCGCCCGAACAGCGTGGTGAGTTCGCTGACACCTTCGCCACCGCTGGGCCTGGTGTTCTGGATGCGATGCTGGCTGCCTTGGCTGCCGGAGAGCGCACGCCGGCAAACCCGGTGGCCGTTCAGATTGTCCAGGCGCTACCGAGTGCTGAGGCTGTCTACGGCAAGCCCATGGTTCTGCTCACCGACACCTACGATCCGGTGACACCGGCGGGGAATGCTGGTGGGTTCTTCGATGGCGTGAGGGACTCCAAGAAGGGCAAGCAGGCCGCTAAGCGAGGCAACCTGAAGGCCGTTTCCTACTACGCGGTTCCGCCGGCCGATGGTTGGACGAGGTTCGAGGAAGGGGCCAAGTCCCCCAGCGGCGCACTGTCTGCCGCTGCTCTCGGCGGCTCGGGTGTCGGCCACTGTGCCTTCACCACGGAACAGTCCGTTGGCTCGATAGCGGCGCTCGAGGCACTTCTCAAGGCGAATAACGCTAAGAAGATCGCTGCCGCAAAGCGAGTCGGCTACAAGGTCGGGGGAATAAACAAGGATCGGCTCTACGAGCCGCCCGCCTTGAAGAACCCGGCTGCCACCGTTAGGTAAACGGCACCGCATAACGAACGAAGGGTCGGCCCCGTTTGGGCCGGCCCTTCGTCTTTCCCGGCTTCCCGCATACCCCGATGTAGAAGCGGATGGTCAGTTGCCGTACTGTTCAGCCCGCCGAAGACCGCAGGTCACTCGATCAACCGATCGAGTCGAAGGCCCCGCAGCAGCGGGTGGCCCGCGCAGGTGAGTGTGTCAGTTCGCTGCCGCCCACATCTGCGCGCGTGCTCCCCTTGTGAAGGATCCCTCGTTCGGTCCGTACAAGGAGGGAGACCCGATGGCCCGGCAAGACAAAGTCGAGACTGTCGCCGAGATCACCGATCGGTTCAGGTCCTCTGCTGTCGCCGTTCTCACTGACTACCGGGGACTTTCTGTAGCCCAACTCAAGGAACTTCGTCGTTCCTTGGGATCGGCTGTGACGTTCTCCGTCGTCAAGAACACGCTGACCAAGCGCGCGGCCGCCGAGGCAGGAATCGAAGGCATTGACGATCTTCTCGTCGGCCCGAGCGCGATTGCGTTCGTCCAGGGTGACCCGGTGGAGGCTGCCAAGGGCATCCGCAACTTCGCAAAGGACAACCCGGCACTAGTCGTCAAGGGCGGCTACATGGACGGTGGGATCCTCACCCCCGAGGATTTTGCCAAGTTCGCCGATCTGGAATCTCGCGAGGTGCTGCTGTCCAAGCTCGCCGGCGCGATGAAGGCAAAGCAGTCTCAGGCTGCCGCGCTCTTCGCCGCACCACTCGCCCAGGCTGCACGCGCGTTCGGCGCGTTGCAGACCAAGGTCGAGGCAGATCCGTCCGCAGCAGCCGCTGCGGCCACCGAAGCTCCGGCTGCCACCGAGGCACCCGAAGCCGCCGATGAGGCACCTGCTGAGGAAACCGTTGACGCAACGGCCACCGAGGCACCCGCATCCCTGGAAGCGGAGACCGTAGAGACCCCCGAGGCCGCAGAGGCCGAGGAGACAACCGAGGGCTGATGCCCACCCGGCCCTCGGCCGGAATTACCCGAAAGGACGCCACCATGGCGAAGATGAGCACCGATGAATTGTTGGACGCGTTCAAGGAGATGTCCCTCCTTGAACTAAGCGAGTTCGTGAAGGCCTTCGAGGAGACCTTTGACGTCACCGCTGCCGCCCCCGTTGCCGTCGCGGCTGCTGCCCCGGCTGCTGGTGGAGGCGACGCCGGTGGCGCCGCCGAGGAGCAGGACGAGTTCGACGTCGTCCTCGAGGCCGACGGCGGCAACAAGATCGCCGTCATCAAGGAGGTCCGCGGACTGACCAGCCTGGGCCTGAAGGAGGCCAAGGAACTCGTCGAGAGTGCACCAAAGGCCATCTTGGAGAAGGTGAACAAGGAAAAGGCTGAAGAGGCCAAGGCCGCCCTCGAGGGCGCTGGCGCCACCGTCACCCTCAAGTAGTTCTCAGGAGCGACTGCTCCAAGCGAAGGGGGCTGATCCACGGGTCGGCCCCCTTTCGCATGCCCAGATTTGTGTTACGACCCGGACACGAATCGTCGAATTTCGCCTGTGTCCGCTTGACCTTTCGGCGATCGGGGGTCACGATTTACGCACGCACACACCCGGTGCGGATCCGTCAGGACGAGGATCGAGCCAGGTGAGGCAGGGGATCGGTTCGCTGTCACCCCCCGCCGCCCGGCCCGTTCGAGGGACTGTCGAGAGCACCCCCCGGGTTAGACAGCGGCGTGCCCCCCGGGTATGCTGCCGCTTTGCGCTGCCCTCATCACTCACTCGATCCGAGCAGTCGTCTGTGCCTTCGGGTCAGATTTGACAGCTCGGAGCCAATGAGTGTGCGCGGGCCTCGCGAAGAAGACGCAGATGCGCCCTGGAAGGAACCGTCTTGGTAGCAAAGACTTCGGTCAGCACCCCCTTGTCCCCGGGCTTGGCCCGCCACTCGTTTGCGAAGATCCGTGAACCCCTCGCGGTTCCGGACCTCCTCGCCCTCCAGAAGGCCAGCTTCGACTGGTTGCTCGGGCGTGAGGATTGGCAGGCGAAGGTCGCCGCAGAGATTTCCGCTGGCAACACCGAGATCCCGCAGGTCTCCGGGCTCAGCGAAATCTTCGAAGAGATCAGCCCGATCGAGGACCTCGCCGGGATGATGTCTCTGTCCTTCCGCGATCACCGCTTTGAGCCACCGAAGTACACCGAGGAGCAGTGCAAGGACAAGGACTTCACCTACTCCGCACCGCTTTTCGTGACCGCCGAGTTCATGAACAACGAGACCGGTGAGATCAAGTCTCAGACCGTCTTCATGGGCGACTTCCCGCTGATGACCACCAAGGGCACCTTCATCATCAACGGCACCGAGCGCGTGGTCGTATCCCAACTCGTCCGTTCACCAGGCGCTTACTTCGAGCGCTCGATCGATAAGGCGACAGACAAGGATGTCTTTACGGCCAAAATAATCCCCAGCCGCGGTGCGTGGCTGGAGTTCGAGATCGACAAGAAGGATCTCGTTGCCGTCCGTGTCGACCGAAAGCGCAAGCAGCCCGTCTCGGTGCTGCTCAAGGCGCTGGGCATGTCCACCGAGGAAATCCGTGAGCGCTTTGGCCAGTATGACATCTTCATGGCTACTCTCGAGAAGGACACCATCGAGAGCCAAGACGACGCCTTGCTCGACATCTACCGCAAGTTGCGTCCGGGTGAGCCGCCCACGCTGGAGAACGCTCGCAATCTCATCGATAATTTCTACTTCAACCCCAAGCGCTACGACCTCGCGAAGGTCGGTCGCTACAAGGTCAATCGCAAGCTCGGCACGGATCTGCCGCTGGACCAGAGCGTTCTGACCCTCGAGGACGTCCTCGCGACGATCGAGTACCTCGTTCGCCTGCACTCAGACATGCCCACGATGGAAGGTCCGCGCGGAGAGGTCGTCGTTGAGACGGACGACATCGATCACTTCGGTAACCGCCGTTTGCGTACCGTCGGTGAGTTGATTCAAAACCAGATCCGCACAGGTTTGTCGCGCATGGAGCGCGTCGTTCGCGAGCGCATGACCACGCAAGACGTTGAGGCCATCACCCCGCAGACCCTGATCAACATTCGTCCGGTCGTGGCGGCGATCAAGGAGTTCTTCGGAACTAGCCAGCTCTCGCAGTTCATGGATCAGACCAACCCGCTTGCGGGTCTAACCCACAAGCGTCGTCTCTCGGCCCTTGGGCCCGGCGGATTGTCCCGCGAGCGCGCGGGCTTCGAGGTTCGTGACGTGCACCCCTCGCACTACGGCCGCATGTGCCCCATCGAGACGCCGGAAGGCCCGAACATCGGTCTGATCGGTTCGCTCGCAACCTACGGCCGGATCAACGCCTTCGGTTTTGTCGAGACGCCGTACCGCAAGGTCACCGGCGGCAAGGTCACCGATCAGGTCGACTACCTCACGGCCGATGAAGAGGATCGCTTCACGATCGCCCAGGCCAACACCCCACTAAAGGACAACGGGGGCATGGCCGAGGATCGCGTGCTGGTTCGCCGCAAGGGTGGCGAGGTCGAGTTTGTGACCCCGAACGAGGTCGACTACATGGACGTCTCACCGCGTCAGTTGTGGTCAGTCGCCACTGCGATGATTCCGTTCCTCGAGCACGACGACGCCAACCGCGCACTCATGGGTTCGAATATGCAGCGCCAGGCCGTGCCGTTGCTGCGCGCCGAAGCTCCGCTGGTCGGAACCGGCATGGAGTTCCGTGCCGCTTACGACGCCGGCGACATGGTCCTCGCGACCAAGGCTGGTGTGGTCACCGAGGTGTCCTCGGATCTGATCACCATCGCTGAGGATGATGGTGATTACACGACGTATGCGCTGGATAAGTTCACTCGCTCGAACCAGGGCACGTCGATCAACCAGCGCCCGATCGTGACCGAGGGTCAGCGCATCGAGGTCGGCCAGGTGCTGGCCGACGGCCCGTCCACCGATCAAGGTGAACTTGCTCTGGGCAAGAACCTGTTGGTCGCCTTCATGTCCTGGGAAGGACACAACTACGAGGACGCCATCATCTTGTCCCAGCGTTTGGTGCAAGACGACGTTCTGTCGAGCATCCACATCGAAGAGCACGAGATCGACGCTCGCGATACCAAGTTGGGTCCGGAGGAGATCACTCGGGACATCCCGAACGTGTCCGAGGAGGTGCTTGCCGACCTCGACGAGCGCGGGATCATTCGTATCGGTGCCGACGTCGTTCCGGGCGACATCCTGGTTGGCAAGGTCACGCCCAAGGGCGAGACCGAGCTCACCCCGGAAGAGCGTTTGCTGCGAGCCATCTTCGGCGAGAAGGCACGCGAGGTTCGTGACACGTCGCTGAAGGTCCCGCACGGTGAATCCGGCAAGATCATCGGCGTTCGCGTGTTCGACATCGACGAGGGCGACGAACTGCCCCCGGGTGTCAACCGGTTGGTGCGCGTTTACATCGCGCAAAAGCGCAAGATCACCGAGGGCGACAAACTCGCCGGCCGTCATGGCAACAAGGGCGTCATCGCCAAGATCCTGCCGGTCGAGGACATGCCGTTCCTCACGGACGGAACTCCAGTCGACATCGTGCTCAACCCGCTCGGTGTTCCTGGTCGCATGAACGTCGGCCAGGTACTCGAAACGCACCTGGGCTGGGCGGCTGCTGCCGGCTGGGAAGTCGACTCCTCCGATCCACGCGTGGCCAACCTGCCCGAGGAAGTGCAGTCGGTTCAGCCGCGTTCGCGGGTGGCGACTCCGGTCTTCGACGGTGCTCGCGAAGAGGAGCTGTCCACGATCTTGGAATCCACCCGACCCACGGCTGACGGTCTGCACTTGGTCAACGCCAACGGCAAGGCCAGTTTGTTCGACGGTCGTAGCGGTGAGCCGATTCCGGGAGAGATCTCGGTCGGCTACATCTACATCTTGAAGCTGCTGCACCTGGTCGACGACAAGATCCACGCGCGTTCGACCGGCCCGTACTCGATGATCACCCAGCAGCCGCTGGGCGGAAAGGCGCAGTTCGGTGGCCAGCGCTTCGGTGAGATGGAGGTTTGGGCTCTGGAGGCGTATGGCGCCGCCTATGCACTTCAGGAGCTCTTGACCATCAAGTCCGACGACGTCCTCGGACGCGTGAAGGTCTACGAGGCCATCGTGAAGGGTGAGAACATCCCCGAGCCCGGTATCCCCGAGTCGTTCAAGGTTCTGGTCAAGGAAATGCAGTCCTTGTGCTTGAACGTCGAGGTCCTCTCCAGCGACGGTGTCGCTATTGAGATGAAGGACAGCGACGACGACGTCTTCCGCGCCGCGGAAGAGCTCGGCATCGACTTGTCTCGCCGCGAGCCCAGCAGCGTCGAAGAACTGTAGACGCGACATCCACGAATTGAAGACCGGAACTAACGAAGGAAAACCACGTGCTTGACGTCAACTTCTTCGATGACCTGCGCATCGGCTTGGCCACTGCGGACGACATCCGTACCTGGTCCTACGGCGAGGTCAAGAAGCCGGAGACCATCAACTACCGGACGCTGAAGCCGGAGAAGGACGGTCTGTTCTGCGAGAAGATTTTTGGTCCCACCCGGGACTGGGAATGCTATTGCGGCAAGTACAAGCGGGTGCGCTTCAAGGGCATCATCTGCGAGCGCTGTGGCGTCGAGGTCACTCGGGCCAAGGTGCGTCGTGAGCGCATGGGACACATTGAGCTCGCTGCTCCTGTGACCCACATCTGGTACTTCAAGGGTGTTCCCAGTCGTCTGGGCTACTTGCTCGACCTCGCACCGAAGGACCTCGAGAAGGTCATCTACTTCGCTGCCTACATGATCACGTGGGTGGATGAAGAAGGCCGCCATGAGGCGCTTCCCAACCTGGAGAAGCAACTCGGAGTAGAGAAGAAGCAGATCGCGTCTCGTCGTGATTCCGACATCGAGACCCGTCAGCAAAAGCTCGAGGCCGATCTCGCAGAACTCGAGGCTGAGGGCGCCAAGTCCGATGTCCGTCGCAAGGTTCGTGAGTCCGGTGAGCGCGAGATGGCAGCTATTCGTCGTCGCGCCGACCAAGAGATCGACCGTCTTGACCGAATCTTCGATCGGTTCCGCACGCTCAAGGTCCAAGACCTCGAGGGCGACGAGATGCTCTTCCGCGAGATGCGCGACCGCTACGGACGCTGGTTCGACGGTGGCATGGGCGCCGAGGCGATTCAAAAGCGCCTGGAGTCTTTCGACCTTGCTGCCGAAGCCGCCTCGCTCAAGGAGATCGTCGCGACCGGCAAGGGGCAAAAGAAGACCCGCGCCCTCAAGCGCCTGAAGGTCGTTGCTGCGTTCTTGAACACCACCAATTCCCCGCAGGGCATGGTTCTCGATGCCGTTCCGGTCATCCCGCCGGACCTGCGCCCGATGGTCCAACTCGATGGTGGTCGCTTTGCGACGTCCGATCTCAACGATCTCTATCGTCGCGTGATCAACCGCAATAACCGTCTCAAGCGGCTGCTGGATCTCGGTGCTCCCGAGATCATCGTGAACAACGAGAAGCGCATGCTGCAAGAGTCTGTGGACGCCTTGTTCGACAACGGCCGTCGTGGTCGCCCGGTGACCGGCCCCGGTAATCGGGCCCTGAAGTCCCTGTCGGACATGCTGAAGGGCAAGCAGGGTCGCTTCCGTCAGAACCTGCTCGGCAAGCGTGTCGACTACTCCGGTCGCTCGGTCATCGTCGTGGGCCCGCAGCTGAAGTTGCACCAGTGCGGTCTGCCCAAGCAGATGGCACTCGAGCTGTTCAAGCCGTTCGTGATGAAGCGCCTTGTGGACCTCAACCACGCGCAGAACATCAAGAGCGCCAAGCGCATGGTCGAGCGTTCGCGCCCGGTCGTGTGGGACGTCCTTGAAGAGGTCATCGCTGAGCACCCGGTGCTACTGAACCGTGCGCCAACGCTGCACCGTCTCGGCATTCAGGCCTTCGAGCCGCAGTTGATCGAGGGCAAGGCCATCCAGATTCACCCGCTCGTGTGTACCGCGTTCAATGCGGACTTCGACGGTGACCAGATGGCTGTTCACCTTCCGCTGTCCGCTGAGGCTCAGGCCGAGGCCCGTATCTTGATGCTCTCGACGAACAACATTTTGTCGCCGGCCAACGGTCGTCCGATCGCTACGCCTACCCAGGACATGGTGCTCGGCATCTACTTCCTGACGACCGAGAACGGCAAGAACGCCAAGGTCAAGGACGAGGAACTGCCGTCGTACGCGAGCGTTGCCGAGGCCCTGATGGCCTTCGATACCGGGAACCTCGAACTGCAAGAGCGGGTCAAGATCCGCATCGAGGGCACTGAGCCCCCGCAGGGCTGGGTCGTCCCCGAAGGCTGGGAGGCCGGTCAGCCCTTCACGTTGATCACCACTCTCGGCCGTGCGCTGTTCAACCAGGCGCTGCCGTCGGACTACCCCTACGTCAACACTCAGGTGGACAAGAAGGTCCTGGGCTCAACGGTCAATCGACTCGCGGAGCGCTACTCCAAGGTCGCCGTCGCCGAAACCCTGGACCAGCTCAAGTCGCTCGGTTTCCACTGGGCCACTCGCTCCGGTGTGTCCATTGCGTTCTCCGACGTCGTCGCGCCGCCGGCCAAGGCCGAGCTGCTCGCCAACGCGGAAGAGAAGGCCATCAAGGTTCAGCAGCAGTACGAGCGCGGTCTGATTACCGACTCTGAGCGTCGTCAAGAACTCATCGAGATCTGGACACGCGCCACGGACGAGGTTGCTCGCGCGATGCAGGACAACTTCCCCGAGACCAACTCGGTCCACATGATGGTCGACTCCGGTGCTCGCGGAAACTACATGCAGGTTCGTCAGATTGCTGGCATGCGTGGTCTAGTGGCAAACCCGAAGGGCGAGATCATTCCGCGTCCGATCAAGTCGAACTTCCGTGAAGGCTTGTCGGTGTTGGAGTACTTCATCTCGACCCACGGTGCTCGCAAGGGTCTGGCCGACACCGCGCTGCGTACTGCCGACTCGGGCTACCTGACCCGTCGTCTGGTGGACGTGTCGCAGGACGTCATCGTTCGCGAAGTGGACTGCGGAACTGAGCGTGGCAGCGAACTCATCATCGGCGAGAAGGTCGATGGTGTCGTCCGTCCGGTCGACAACCTCGACACGTCGGCGGCCACACGTGTTCTGGCTCGTGACGTCGAAGTCGACGGCACCGTCGTCGGAACCGCGGGCGAGCAACTTGATGTGCCGCGTCTGGAGGAGCTCGTCGCTGCTGGTGCGGAGAAGATCCGCGTTCGCACTGTGCTCAACTGTGAGAGCCCGGTCGGTACTTGTGCGATGTGCTACGGCCGATCGATGGCCACCGGCAAGTTGGTGGACGTTGGTGAGGCCGTCGGCATCATCGCCGCACAGTCCATCGGTGAGCCCGGAACCCAGCTCACGATGCGTACGTTCCACACCGGTGGCGTTGCGGGTGAGGACATTACCCACGGTCTGCCGCGTGTGGTCGAACTCTTCGAGGCTCGCACGCCTAAGGGTGTCGCGCCGATCGCCGAGGTCAGTGGCCGCGTACGCATCGAAGATACTGAGAAGGCGCGAAAGATCATCGTCGTTCCCGATGATGGCGCTGAAGAGGTCGCCCACCAGGTCAGTAAGCGTGCGCGCCTACTCGTCGAGGACGGGGCGCACGTCGAGGTGGGCGAGCAGCTCACCGTCGGTGCGGTCGATCCCAAGCAGGTGTTGCGCATTCTCGGCCCACGCCAGGTGCAATGGCACTTGGTCGATCAGGTGCAGGAGGTGTACCGCTCGCAGGGTGTGTCGATTCACGACAAGCACATCGAGGTCATCGTGCGTCAGATGCTCAAGCGCATCACGATCATTGATTCTGCGGATGCCCCGTTCCTCGCGGGTGAACTCGTCGAGCGCAGCATCTTCGAGGCGCAGAACCGTCGCGTGGTCGCTGAGGGTGGAACCCCGGCTTCGGGTCGTCCCGAGCTCATGGGTATCACCAAGGCGAGCCTGGCAACCGAGTCGTGGCTCTCGGCGGCCTCCTTCCAGGAGACCACCCGTGTGCTCACCGACGCGGCGATCCACGCCAAGTCCGATCCACTGCTTGGCCTAAAGGAGAACGTCATTCTCGGCAAGCTCATCCCGGCCGGTACTGGCATGCCGCAGTACCGCAACATCAGGGTCGAGCCGACCGAAGAGGCCAAGGCCGCGATGTACGCGTCCTTCACCGGCTACGACGAAATGGACTACGCCGCGTTTGGAACAACCGGTGGTGCAGCCGTGCCGCTGGAGGAGTTCGACTACCGCGGCTACTAGGCCGACATCTTTGTCAGGCGTCCTAGAAGGACGCGAACGGGAAGGGGAACCCTTGTGGTTCCCCTTCTTCGTTTTGTTTTCTGGTGAGCATCAGCCATAGATGCAGGTCCGGTAGGGAGCGAATGGGTAGATCTCCGGTCACGCCGCGGACGCCAACGGTCTGCATGCCAGCTGCTCGACCAGATTCGATCCCGACCTCGGTGTCCTCGACGACTACGCAGTCGTCGGGTCCGAACTCCAGGAGTTCAGCGGCCTTGAGGTATCCGTCGGGGGCGGGTTTACCTCGTTTGAGTTGATCGCGGGTGACGAGCACTGGCGGATCGATTCCTGCCGCGCCCAATCGGGCGCGTGCAAGGCGATCGTCGGCACTGGTGTGAACAGCCCAGGCGATTGCTGCGTCGTACATGAAGGCGATCAACTCCTGCGCACCGTCGATCGCGGTGATGCCCATGACGTCGTCGTATTGAAGTTCGAGTTGCTCGTGAGCTGCGGCTTCGATCTCGGCATCGGAGGCGCCGGTGAGCCATCGTGCTGCGGTCACCTCGGCGGGCAGGCCATGCGCGTCTCTCAGCAGGTCCGAGGCATCGATGCCGCGTCGCTGTGCCCAGATGGTCCACGCGCGCTCCACGTTGTCGTGCGACTCCACCAAAGTGCCATCCATGTCGAACAGCACTGCGCGAGGCCAAATGTCCATGACCACATAGTGTCGCCTCAGTAATCGCCAAGATGCACGACGTCAGTGGGAATGCGTGAGATGCTGCGGGTATGTCGACCCCTGGCGATTCAACGGACGATCAACCCGGCCAACCCGGCCAACCCGGCCAACCGCAAGAGCCGGGTATGCCCGCAGCTGAGCCGGCACCCGAGGCTGAGATCAGTCCGGCAGTGACCCCGCAGTGGCCCTCGAGTCCTGCTGCGCCTGGGGGGCAAGTTCCGCCGCCTCCTCCTCCTGCCTATGGGCCCACCCCGCAGACCTCCAACAACGCGGTTGCAGCCCTGGTCTTGTCCATTACCTCGTGGGTCTTTTGCCCGGTCATCCCAGCCATCATCGCGCTGGTGTTCGCGAGCAAGGCCGACAAGGAAATCGCCGCGAGCAACGGCTGGGTCACCGGGGGAGGCATGGTCACCGCCTCGAAGATCGTCTCGTGGATAAATATCGGCCTCTATGCGGCGCTGATCGCGATCGGGCTGATCATCTTCGTCATCGCGGTCGTTGGTGGGGCCCTGTCCTCGATGTAGCCCTGCCCGATACGGCGTCGTTAGTGGCCGCGATCGGGGGTGATTTTGGGGCCGCAAACGACGCCGGAATTCCGGGAGTGGGACCCCGGTTTTGACGCGCTGGTGACCCCCGGGTACTGTTTCTCCTCGTGCCCGGCCCCGGGCACATCCTGCGGTGCACGGCTTCCCCTCGAAGAGGTGCGCAGGTCCACTGGACGGTAGTCCGAGGACCGGGATCCAACGACGACGAGACGGCGTTTTCGTGCGCTCCGAAAGGTGCGACACGCCCGACCGCGTGGGTCGGGTCCGCAGGGGGCAAGGAAAGAACGAAGAGTAGGAGAGGCGCCCCGTGCCCACTATCCAGCAGCTGGTCCGTAAGGGCCGCCAGGACAAGGTCTCCAAGACCAAGGCACCTGCCCTGAAGGGCAGCCCGCAGCGTCGTGGCGTGTGTACCCGCGTGTACACCACCACACCTAAGAAGCCGAACTCCGCTCTTCGCAAGGTCGCCCGTGTCCGACTGACGTCGGGCATTGAGGTAACTGCCTACATTCCCGGCGTCGGTCACAACCTCCAGGAGCACTCCATAGTCCTGGTTCGTGGCGGCCGTGTCCGCGACCTCCCCGGTGTCCGCTACAAGGTCATACGCGGTGCACTCGACACCCAGGGAGTCAAGAACCGCAAGCAAGCCCGTTCCCGCTACGGAGCGAAGAAGGAGAAGGGCTAATGCCTCGTAAGGGTCCCGCCGGCAAGCGACCGATCGTCAACGATCCGGTCTACGGCTCGCCGATCGTTACTCAACTCATCAATAAGGTGCTGCTTGACGGCAAGCGCTCCAAAGCCGAGTCTGTCGTCTACGGCGCCCTTGAGGGCTGCCGCGAAAAGACCGGCACCGATCCTGTCCAGACCCTCAAGCGCGCTCTCGACAATGTGCGGCCCACGCTTGAGGTGCGCTCCCGTCGCGTCGGTGGTGCCACCTACCAGGTGCCCGTCGAGGTCAAGCCGGTGCGGAGCACCACCTTGGCCATGCGCTGGCTTATCGGTTTCTCACGGCAGCGCCGCGAGAAGACCATGACCGAGCGCCTCATGAATGAAATCCTCGACGCTTCCAACGGCCTCGGTGCCAGCGTCAAGAAGCGCGAGGACACCCACAAGATGGCGGAGTCCAACAAGGCCTTCGCTCACTACCGCTGGTAATCGCCCACAAGGCCCAAGAGAACGCACAGACGAGAAAAACGGAGCAGATGGTGTCCACCGCACTTGGTATCGACCTCGCCAAGGTCCGCAACATCGGGATCATGGCGCACATCGATGCTGGCAAGACCACAACCACCGAGCGGATCCTCTTCTACACCGGTATCAACTACAAGATCGGTGAGGTCCACGACGGCGCAGCCACCATGGACTGGATGGAGCAAGAGCAAGAGCGCGGAATCACCATCACGTCCGCAGCCACCACGTGTTCGTGGAAGGGCTACACGATCAACATCATCGATACTCCCGGCCACGTCGACTTCACCGTTGAGGTCGAGCGTTCCCTTCGCGTCCTCGACGGTGCCGTCGCGGTGTTCGACGGAGTCGCCGGTGTCGAGCCGCAGTCTGAGACAGTCTGGCGCCAGGCCGACCGTTATGGCGTTCCCCGCATGTGTTTTGTGAACAAGCTCGACCGCACCGGTGCCGACTTCTACATGTGCGTCGACATGATCGTTTCTCGCTTGAACGCGGAGCCGCTGGTACTGCAGCTGCCGATCGGCAATGAGGCTGACTTCATCGGAATCGTCGATCTTGTCGAAATGCGTGCACTCACCTGGCGTGGCGAAACCGCCCTAGGCGAGGACTACGCCGTCGAAGAGATCCCCGCCGACATGCAAGACCAGGCAGCTGAATGGCGCGAGAAACTCCTCGAGGCGCTGTCGGAGAACGACGACGCCGTCATGGAGAAGTACCTCGAGGGCGAAGAGCTCTCGGTTGAGGAGATCAAGGCCGGCATCCGCCGCGCGACTCTCGCCGCGTTGGTCACGCCGGTTCTCACCGGTACCGCCTTCAAGAACAAGGGCGTGCAGCCCATGCTCGATGCGGTCATCGACTACCTCCCCTCGCCAATTGACGTCGAGGGTGTTGAAGGCCACAAGATGGGCAACGAGGAAGAGTCGATGTCGCGCAAGCCCAGCGAGGACGAGCCCTTCAGCGCTCTGGCATTCAAGATCATGTCCGACCCACACCTGGGCAAGCTCACCTACGTGCGCGTCTACTCCGGAACCCTGCAGACCGGTACCCAGGTTCTCAACAGCACCAAGGACCGCAAGGAGCGCATCGGCAAGATCTACCGGATGCACGCCAACAAGCGTGAGGAGATCGAGTCGACCGGTGCAGGCGACATCGTGGCGGTCATGGGTCTGAAGGACACCACCACTGGAGACACTCTCTGTGATCCCAGCAACCCGGTCGTCCTGGAGTCGATGACCTTCCCCGAGCCCGTCATCTCGGTGGCCATCGAGCCCAAGACCAAGTCCGACCAGGAGAAGCTCGGTACCGCGATCCAGCGTCTGGCCGAAGAGGATCCGACGTTCCGCGTCAGCACGAACGAGGAAACCGGCCAGACGATCATCGAGGGAATGGGCGAGCTCCACCTCGAGGTTCTCGTCGATCGCATGAAGCGTGAGTTCAAGGTCGAAGCCAACGTCGGCAAGCCGCAGGTCGCCTACCGCGAGACCCTGACCAAGCCGGTCGAGAAAGTCGAGTACACGCACAAGAAGCAGACCGGTGGTTCGGGCCAGTTCGGTCGCGTCATCATCGCGGTGGAGCCGAACACAGAAGAAGGCGGCGGCTACCTGTTCGAGAACAAGGTCACCGGTGGACGCATCCCGCGCGAGTACATCCCGTCGGTCGACGCTGGTTGCCAGGAGGCCATGGAGAACGGCGTGCTCGCCGGATACCCCATGGTTGATGTGAAGGTCACCCTGCTCGACGGTGCGTACCACGACGTCGACTCCTCCGAACTCGCGTTCAAGATCGCTGGATCGATGGCGTTCAAGGACGCGGCAAACCGCGCCAAGCCGGCGCTTCTTGAGCCGATGATGGCCGTGGAAGTCACCACTCCGGAGGACTTCATGGGGGATGTCATCGGCGACCTCAACTCCCGACGCGGTCAGGTCCAGGCGATGGAGGAGCGCTCCGGCGCTCGCGTCGTCAAGGCTCTGGTGCCGTTGTCGGAGATGTTCGGCTACGTGGGCGACCTCCGCAGTCGCACTCAGGGCCGGGCTAGCTACAGCATGCAGTTCGACTCCTACGCCCAGGTCCCGCAGGCCGTGGCGACGGAGATCATCGCTAAGGCTCGCGGCGAATAGTCGCGGATCACAACACAAAAGAAGAACCAACCGCACGAACCGATCCGCGCAACGCCGGACGGCACAAGACAAGGGAGAACGCACGTGGCCAAGGCCAAGTTCGAGCGCACCAAGCCGCACATCAACATCGGCACCATCGGTCATATCGACCATGGCAAGACGACGCTGACTGCAGCCATCACCAAGGTGCTGCATGACCGCTACCCCGATGTCAACCCCTTCACGCCTTTCGACGAGATCGATAAGGCTCCGGAGGAGCGGCAGCGCGGTATCACGATTTCGATCGCACACGTCGAGTACGAGACCGAGGCTCGCCACTACGCACACGTGGACTGCCCGGGTCACGCCGACTACATCAAGAACATGATCACCGGTGCCGCACAGATGGACGGCGCGATCCTCGTGGTCGCCGCTACCGACGGCCCGATGCCGCAGACTAAAGAGCACGTGCTCCTCGCCCGCCAGGTGGGCGTCCCGGCCATCGTCGTCGCGCTCAACAAGTGCGACATGGTGGACGACGAGGAGCTCATCGAGCTCGTCGAGATGGAGGTCCGCGAGCTCCTCAGCAGCTACGAGTTCCCCGGCGACGACGTCCCCGTGGTTCGCGTTGCAGCCTTCCCGGCGCTCCAGGGCGACGAGAAGTGGGGCGACGCCATCATGGAGCTCATGGGCGCTGTCGATGAGTACATCGCCACCCCTGAGCGCGCTGTTGACCAGCCGTTCCTTATGCCAGTTGAGGACGTCTTCACGATCACCGGTCGTGGAACCGTTATCACTGGAAAGGTTGAGCGTGGTCAGGTCAACGTGAACGACGAGGTCGAGATCGTTGGTATCCGCGACAAGCAGAAGACCACCGTTACCGGTATCGAGATGTTCCGTAAGCTGCTCGACTATGCAGAGGCAGGCGAGAACGTAGGCCTACTTCTTCGTGGCACCAAGCGCGAGGACGTCGAGCGTGGACAGGTTGTCTGCAAGCCTGGATCGATCACCCCGCACACGGAGTTCGAGGCTCAGGCCTACATCCTGTCCAAGGACGAGGGTGGTCGTCACACTCCGTTCTTCAACAACTACCGTCCGCAGTTCTACTTCCGGACGACCGACGTCACCGGCGTCGTGCACCTGCCCGAGGGCAAGGACATGGTCATGCCCGGAGACAACACCGACATGCGCGTCGAGCTGATCCAGCCCGTTGCCATGGATGAGGGGTTGCGTTTCGCGATCCGTGAGGGTGGCCGCACCGTCGGTGCCGGTCGCGTTACGAAGATCCTGACGTAGAGACCCCCCCGCTGCTTCGTGGTGGGCGGTGAGACCCACCGCCCACCACGAGACACAGCAACTGCAAGGCCGCACGAGCAGCAAGACCAGCACAACGGCAAGAACCACTGACGCAAGAACGAGAAGAAGGACGGCAAGCCACCATGGCGGCACAGAAGATCCGCATCAGGCTCAAGGCCTATGACCACGAGGTGATCGATTCCTCGGCGAAGAAGATCGTCGAGACGGTCACGCGTACCGGTGCGCAGGTTGCCGGGCCGGTCCCGCTGCCTACCGAGAAGAACGTGTACTGCGTCATCCGCTCGCCGCACAAGTACAAGGACAGCCGTGAGCATTTCGAGATGCGCACGCACAAGCGCCTTATCGACATTCTCGACCCCACGCCCAAGACCGTCGACTCGCTGATGCGCCTCGACCTGCCGGCTGGTGTCGACATCGAGATCAAGCTGTAGGGGATAAAGGCCATGTCTAGGACGATCAAGGGTGTGCTGGGCTCCAAGCTCGGCATGACGCAGATCTGGGACGAGAACAACCGCGTGATCCCCGTGACGGTGGTCAAGGTCGGTCCGTGTGTTGTCACCCAGGTGCGCACGCCGGAGACCGACGGCTACAACGCCGTGCAACTCGGTTTTGGAGCTATCGACCCCCGCAAGGTGAACAAGCCCATGAGCGGTCACTTCGCGAAGGCCGGGGTTACGCCGCGTCGCCACCTGGTGGAGCTTCGTACCGACGATGCTTCGGAGTACACGCTCGGTCAAGAACTCGGGGCCGACACCTTCGAAGCGGGCCAACGAGTCGATGCCACCGGAACCACTAAGGGCAAGGGCTTCGCTGGTGTCATGAAGCGGCACGGCTTCCACGGGCTGCGCGCCTCGCACGGTGTGCAGCGCAAGCATCGCTCGCCGGGTTCCATCGGTGGCTGCGCCACCCCCGGGCGTGTTTTCAAGGGTCTGCGCATGGCCGGCCGCATGGGCTCGGACCAGCAGACCACCCAGAATTTGACCATCGCCGGTGTTGATGCCGAGAAGGGACTGCTTCTGCTCAAGGGCGCAGTGCCCGGTCCTAAAGGTGGCCTCGTGCTGATCACGACGGCTGTCAAGGAAGCCATGAAGGAGGTCAGCGCATGACTTCGGTAGACGTTCTCGATCCGGCTGGCAAGAAGTCCGGCTCGGTCGACCTCCCTGCAGAGGTTTTCGACGTTCAGGTCAACGTGCCGTTGATCCACCAGGTTGTCGTCGCTCAACTCGCTGCGGCTCGTCAGGGCACGCACGACACCAAGACCCGCGCCGAGGTGCGCGGCGGTGGACGCAAGCCCTATAAGCAAAAGGGCACTGGCCGCGCCCGTCAGGGTTCGACCCGAGCACCGCAGTTCGCCGGCGGCGGCACGGTTCACGGCCCTACGCCGCGCGACTACGCCCAGCGCACACCCAAGAAGATGAAGGCTGCTGCGTTGCGCGGTGCGCTGTCTGATCGCGCTCGTGACGGCCGTGTGCACGTTGTGACCACGTTCGCCGCGGGAGATGTGCCATCGACCAAGGCGGCGGCAGCTGCACTCAATGCTATTGGTCTTGAGGGAGATTTCCTCGCCGTCGTGACCCGAGACGAGGAGTCGTCCTGGCTGAGCCTGCGCAATTTGCCGCAGATCATGGTCGTTGCTCCTGACCAACTCAATACCTACGACGTCCTGGTTAATGACCGCGTCGTGTTCACCCAGGCCGCCTTCGACGCTTTTCTCGCTGGACCGGTGTCTGGCAGGGGCGCTAAGGCCGTCGCCGCGGAAAGCGAGGTTGAGGCATGAGGATCGCGGACCCGCGGGACGTTTTGATCTCGCCTGTCATCTCCGAGAAGAGCTATGGCCTTCTCGACGAGAACAAGTACACGTTCATCGTCGCCCCCGATGCCAACAAGACGCAGATCAAGTTGGCAGTCGAGCAGGTCTTCGGTGTGAAGGTCACGGGTGTGAACACCAACAACCGTGAAGGTAAGCGGGTGCGGACGCGACACGGCTGGGGACGCCGTGCGGCAACCAAGCGCGCCATCGTCACGGTCGCAACCGGCGATCGCATCGACATCTTCGGAGGGCCGGTCTCCTGACCGGCGTGAGCTGACGGAAAAGAAGGAACGGACACACCATGGCAATCCGTAGGTACAAGCCCACGACCCCCGGTCGTCGCGGCTCGAGCGTTGCCGATTTCGTCGAGATCACGCGATCGGAGCCGGAGAAGTCGCTGCTGCGCCCCCTATCCAAGTCGGGCGGCCGCAACAACTCGGGCAAGATCACCACTCGCCACAAGGGCGGTGGCCACAAGCGTGCGTACCGACTTATCGACTTCAAGCGAGCGGACAAGGACGGCGTGCCCGCCAAGGTCGCGCACATCGAGTACGACCCAAACCGCACAGCACGCATCGCGCTCTTGCACTTCGCCGATGGGGAGAAGCGCTACATCATCGCCCCTGAGAAGCTGAAGCAGGGCGACCGCGTCGAGACTGGTCCAAGTGCTGACATCAAGCCCGGAAATAACCTGCCGCTGCGCAACATCCCGGTCGGCACCGTGATCCACGCTGTGGAGATCAAGCCCGGTGGTGGAGCCAAGATCGCCCGGTCCGCCGGTGCGAGTGTCCAGCTCGTCGCCAAGGACGGTCCCTACGCGCAGTTGCGTATGCCCTCGGGGGAGATCCGCAACGTCGACCTCCGCTCACGCGCGACGGTCGGTGAAGTGGGAAATGCCGAGCAGTCCAACATCAACTGGGGCAAGGCTGGCCGCATGCGCTGGAAGGGCAAGCGTCCGACGGTTCGTGGTGTCGCCATGAACCCGGTCGATCACCCGCACGGCGGTGGCGAGGGTAAGACCTCCGGTGGCCGTCACCCGGTCAACCCGAAGGGTCGTCCCGAGGGCCGCACCCGCAAGGCCAAGAAGGCCAGCGACAAGTTCATCGTCCGCCGCCGCAAGACCGGCAAGAAGCGCTAGGGGATCAGCAGATGCCACGCAGCCTGAAGAAGGGCCCGTTCATCGACGAGCATTTGATCAAGAAGGTCGATGCTCAAAACGAGTCCGGGTCTAAGAACGTCATCAAGACGTGGTCGCGCCGATCCATGATCGTGCCGGCCATGCTCGGCCACACCATCGCGGTGCACGACGGACGCAAGCACGTCCCGGTGTTCGTCAGCGAGAACATGGTGGGACACAAACTCGGTGAGTTTGCCCCCACCCGGACCTTCAAAGGCCACATCAAAGACGACCGAAAGTCCAAGCGCCGCTAGGCAGCGCGGGTCTACCGGGCACCAAACGCAACTCAACGAAACACACGACAAGCGAGCAAGGGGAAAGCAATGGAAGCCAGGGCCCAAGCGCGGTACGTCCGCGTCACGCCCATGAAGGCACGCCGGGTCATTGACCTCATCCGCGGGATGCAGGCCAGCGACGCCCAGGACGTGCTGCGGTTCGCGCCGCAAGCGGCGAGTGAACCCGTGGGCAAGGTGCTTGCCAGCGCAGTTGCCAACGCCACCAACAATCACGGGATGGACTCTCGTGACCTGGTGGTCGCCCAGGCGTTTGTCGACGAGGGTCCGACCCTCAAGCGCATTCGGCCGCGGGCCCAGGGACGCGCCTACCGGGTCGGCAAGCGCACCAGCCACATCACGGTGATCGTCTCCGACGGTACCGCTGTGGTCGAGGCGGTCCCGGCACCGAAGGCCAAGGCCGCCTCCGCTCCGGCACCGGTCACCGAAGACACCGCGGCGGGGTCGGCGAGCGAGACTTCCCAAGAGTCGACTGCGAAGAAGACGACTGCGAAGAAGTCGACTGCGAAGAAGACTGCCAAGAAGACGACCGCCGCGAAGGAAGAGGACTGATCGTGGGACAGAAAGTAAACCCGCACGGCTTCCGGCTGGGCGTGACGACCGACTTCACCTCTCGCTGGTTCGCCGACGACGTCAAGAAGGGTCAGCGATACCGCGACTACGTCGAGGAGGACGTCAAGATCCGTAAGTTGCTCAGCCAAGGCATGGAGCGGGCGGGCATCGCCAAGGTTGAGATTGAGCGCACCCGTGAGCGGGTCCGTGTAGACATTCACACTGCTCGCCCGGGCATCGTGATCGGCCGTCGTGGCGCCGAGGCCGACCGCATCCGCGGGGACCTCGAGAAGTTGACCGGCAAGCAGGTGCAGCTGAACATCCTTGAGGTCAAGAACCCCGAGATCGAAGCGCAATTGGTCGCCCAGGGTATTGCCGAGCAGCTCTCCAGTCGTGTGTCGTTCCGACGCGCCATGCGCAAGGGAATGCAGAGTGCGATGAAGGCCGGCGCCAAGGGCATTCGGGTGCAGGTATCCGGTCGCCTCGGTGGTGCCGAGATGTCGCGCACGGAGTTCTACCGCGAGGGACGGGTGCCGCTGCACACGCTTCGCGCGGATATCGACTACGGCTTTTACGAGGCGCGTACCACGTTCGGTCGCATCGGAGTCAAGGTTTGGATTTACAAGGGCGAGGCTCTGGGTTCGCGCGCTGAGCGTGAGGCGGCGGCCGCTGCCGCTCGACTCAGTGGACAACGGGCGCGCCCCGAACGTCCCCGTCGCGCCCGTCGTGATGACGAAGGAGCCCCGGCGGCTGCCGCTGAGGTTTCCGCAGAAGCGGTCGCTGACGCTGCAGATGCATCAGCCGATGCAGCGCCCGTTGAAACAGCGCCAGCCGGACAGGAGGGCTGATCATGTTGATTCCCCGCAGGGTCAAGCACCGCAAGCAGCACCATCCCAAGCGGTCTGGCGCGGCGAAGGGTGGAACCCAGGTCTCGTTCGGCACGTACGGCATCCAGGCTCTTGAGCCGGCCTACGTGACCAACCGTCAGATTGAGGCCGCACGTATCGCCATCACCCGTCACGTTAAGCGTGGTGGCAAGGTCTGGATCAACATCTACCCCGACCGTCCGCTGACAAAGAAGCCGGCGGAAACCCGCATGGGTTCGGGCAAAGGTTCTCCCGAATGGTGGGTGGCCAACGTCAAGCCCGGGCGTGTCATGTTCGAGTTGTCCTACCCGGACGAGGAACTCGCACACGAAGCCCTCATGCGCGCAGTGCACAAACTCCCGATGAAGTGTCGGATCATCCGGCGCGACGAAGCAGGTGAGGACTAATGGCAGTCGGAACAGCAGCCGGAGAGCTGCGCAACCTGACGCAAGAAGAGTTGGTGGCCCGACTTCGTGAATCGAAGGAGGAGTTGTTCAACCTTCGCTTCCAGGGTGCGACTGGTCAACTCGAGAACCACGGCAGGCTGCGCGCTGTCCGTAGGGACATCGCCCGTCTCTACACGATTCTGCGCGAGCGGGAACTAGGCATCACCCCGATGCTCGAAACGACCGACGTCGCCAACGACGGTGAGGAAGGTGCCGCATGAGTGCCACACAGACAGAAGCCCGCGGATACCGCAAGGTCCGCGAGGGCCTCGTCGTCAGCGACAAGATGGACAAGACCGTCGTTGTAGCAGTCGAGGATCGCTTTAAGCACCCGCTGTACGGCAAGGTCGTGCGTCGCACCAGCAAGTTGAAGGCGCACGACGAGCAGAACTCTGCAGGCGTGGGGGACCGCGTACTGCTCATGGAGACTCGCCCGCTGTCGGCTACCAAGAGGTGGCGCGTGGTCGAGGTCTTGGAGAAGGCCAAGTAGAAGTTCCGGCCGCCGACAGCGGCCGGGTTGGTTCCGCCAGGCTCGGACCGAGAACCGGCAGACGATCAGGAGAGAAGAAGTGATCCAGCAAGAGTCGCGATTGCGAGTCGCCGACAACACAGGTGCCAAGGAGATCTTGTGCATCCGTGTCCTCGGCGGTTCTGGACGACGTTACGCCGGAGTCGGAGACGTCATCGTCGCCACCGTCAAGGATGCGATCCCCGGCGGCGGTATCAAGAAGGGCGAGGTCGTCAAGGCCGTCATCGTCCGCACCAAGAAGGAACGTCGTCGTCCAGACGGCTCCTATATCCGCTTCGACGAGAACGCGGCTGTCATCCTCAAGGGTGAGAGCGAGCCTCGGGGTACCCGCATCTTCGGCCCCGTCGGTCGTGAGCTGCGCGACAAGAAGTTCATGAAGATCATCTCGCTCGCCCCGGAGGTGTTGTAGTCATGAGCAAGCTCCACGTCCGTAAGGGCGACACTGTCCAGGTCATTTCCGGCAAGGACCGCGGTCTCACCGGCAAGGTCATCGAGGTCTACCCCGAGTCCGATCGAGTGATCGTCGAGGGCGTCAACCGGATCAAGAAGCACACCCGGGTGGGACAAAACGCCCGCGGCGCAAAGACCGGCGGCATCGTCACCACCGAAGCACCCGTCCATGTCTCCAACGTCATGGTCGTCGATCCGGAAGATGGTCGCCCGACCCGTGTTGGCTACCGCAAGGAGAAGGTTGAGAAGCGTCGTCCGGACGGTTCGACCTACGAGGCCGAGCGCAATGTGCGGGTTTCCAAGCGCACCGGGAAGGACCTGTAATGAGCATTGACACTAAAGCGCGTTTGAAGGCCCGCTACCGCGAGGAAATCGTTTCCTCGCTGCGTTCGGAGTTCGATTACGCCAACATCATGCAGGTGCCCACGGTTACCAAGGTCGTGGTGAACATGGGTGTAGGCGAGGCTGCTCGGGACTCCAAACTCATCGAAGGCGCAATCCGCGACCTCACCGAGATCACTGGGCAAAAGCCACAGGTCACCAAGGCCCGCAAATCCATCGCGCAGTTCAAACTTCGCGAAGGACAGCCGATCGGGGCGCACGTGACCCTGCGCGGCGATCGTATGTGGGAGTTCCTGGATCGGTTGCTGTCGATCGCACTCCCGCGTATCCGAGACTTCCGTGGGTTGTCGCCCAAGCAGTTCGACGGGCACGGCAACTACACGTTTGGTCTGAACGAGCAGTCGGTGTTCCACGAGATCGATCAGGACAAGATCGACCGCACCCGTGGCATGGACATCACGGTCGTGACCACTGCGACTAACGACGACGAGGGGCGCGCACTGCTTCGGCTGCTGGGCTTCCCGTTCAAGGAGGCCTAGGCCATGGCGAAGAAAGCTCTAATTCAAAAGCAGCAGAAGACGCCGAAGTTCAAGGTTCGTGCGTATACCCGCTGCACCAAGTGTGGACGCCCGCACTCGGTGTACCGCAAGTTCGGCTTGTGCCGTGTGTGCCTTCGAGAGATGGCGCACGCCGGCGAGCTACCCGGAGTCACTAAGAGCAGTTGGTAACGACGCCGCAGGTCCTTGGCGAGATGCTGAGGAAACCACGGCGAGGAAGGCCGGTAGGCCATGACAATGACAGACCCGATCGCAGACATGCTCGCTCGTCTGCGTAACGCAAACTCGGCGTACCACGACGCAGTCGCGATGCCCCACTCCAAGATCAAGGCGAACATCGCCGAGATCTTGAAAGCAGAGGGTTACATCGCCGGCTACGACGTTGCCGACGCAGAGGTGGGCAAGACGCTCACCTTGCAGTTGAAGTACGGCCCATCGCGTGAACGTTCCATCGCGGGCCTGCGGCGCGTGTCCAAGCCTGGGCTGCGCGTATACGCCAAGAGCACCGCGCTCCCGCGCGTTCTCGGTGGTCTTGGCATCGCGATCTTGTCCACGTCGAACGGTCTGCTGACCGACCGACAGGCTCAAAAGAAGGGCGTAGGCGGGGAAGTCCTCGCTTACGTCTGGTAGGGAGGAGCGAGATGTCACGCATTGGCAAACTGCCGATCCCTGTTCCGTCGGGAGTCACCGCGGCGATTGAGGGTCAATCTGTCACCGTCACCGGCCCCAAGGGATCACTCAGCCTTGACGTCGCCGAGCCGATCACCGTCGCTGAAGAGGACGGCACGCTCGTCGTGCAGCGCCCCAACGACGAAGGCCGCGCCAAGGCTCTACATGGACTGACCAGGACACTCGTGAGCAACATGGTCACAGGCGTGACCGAGGGTTACACCAAGACTCTCGAAATCGTTGGTACCGGCTATCGCGTCACGGCCAAGGGGCAAGACCTTGAGTTCGCCCTCGGCTACAGCCATTCGATCACGGTCAAAGCCCCCGATGGGATCACGTTTGCCGTCGAAACCCCCACCAGATTCTCGGTGACCGGCATCGACAAGCAACTCGTCGGAGAGACCGCCGCGAACATTCGCAAGCTGCGCAAGCCGGAGCCGTACAAGGGCAAGGGCGTGCGCTACGAGAACGAGGTCATCCGTCGCAAGGCCGGAAAGGCAGGCAAGTAGCGATGAGTACGAGTACCTACGGCGTCAAGCTGGGCTCGGGCAACAAGGTTGCCGTCGGGCGCAAGCGTCGTCACATTCGCGTCCGCAAGAAGGTCACCGGCACCGCCGAACGGCCCCGCTTAGTGGTGACCCGGTCCGCGCGTCATATGACCGCCCAGGTCGTGGACGATGCTTCCGGCCATACCCTTGCATCGGCGTCGACGATGGAGTCGGATCTGCGTGGCGCTGGCGATGACAAGACCGCAAAGGCTCGCAAGGTCGGCCAGTTGGTCGCTGAGCGCGCAAAGGCTGCCGGTGTTGGGGCGGTGATCTTCGATCGTGGAGGCCACCGATTCCACGGACGCGTGGCTGCCCTCGCCGAGGGTGCCCGCGAAGCTGGCCTGGACTTCTGAGACGACCGAGAGCGAAAGAGGAAAACATGTCAGGAACCGACCGACGCGGAAGCGGCGACCGCCGCGACCGCAAGGAGCGGACGCCGCGCGAGGAGAAGTCGAACTACCTCGAGCGCGTGGTCTCTATCAATCGTGTCGCGAAGGTCGTCAAGGGTGGTCGTCGCTTCAGCTTCACCGCACTGGTGGTCGTCGGCGACGGTGACGGCATGGTGGGCGTGGGCTACGGCAAGGCCAAGGAAGTTCCCGCTGCCATCGCCAAGGGTGTCGAGGAAGCCAAGAAGCACTTCTTCCGCGTTCCTCGCATCCAAGGAACCATCCCGCATCCGGTGACCGGTGAGGCCGCCGCTGGAGTGGTACTTCTTCGTCCGGCTGCCCCCGGTACTGGTGTTATCGCCGGAGGTCCGGTGCGTGCGGTGCTGGAGTGCGCGGGAGTCCACGACGTATTGAGCAAGTCCTTGGGATCGGACAACGCGATCAACATCGTGCACGCCACAGTGGCGGCGCTGCGCATGCTCGAACCGCCCGAAGCCGTCGCCGCTCGTCGCGGTCTGCCGCTTGAGGATGTTGCTCCGGCCGCGATGCTTCGGGCCAAGGCAGGGGCGGGTTCCTGATGGCACAGTTGAAGGTGACTCAGCGCAAGTCTGAGATCGGTGGGACCAGCAGCCAGCGCAACACGCTGCGTTCTCTCGGCCTCAAGCGAATCGGCGACGTAGTCGTCAAGGAAGACCGGCCGGAGATCCGTGGCATGGTGAATACCGTTGCCCACCTGGTCGATGTCGAGGAGGTTGACTGACATGGCACTTAAGGTCCATCACCTGCGCCCAGCACCAGGAGCGCACACCGCCAAGACCCGAAAAGGCCGAGGTGAGGCGTCCAAGGGCAAAACCGCGGGTCGAGGCACGAAGGGCACGAAGGCGCGCAACACCGTGCCGGCGTCCTTCGAAGGCGGACAGATGCCGTTGCATATGCGTCTGCCCAAGCTCAAGGGCTTCAAGAACCCCAACAAGGTCGACTTCCAGGTCGTGAACGTCGCGACCCTGAACAAGTTGTTCCCCAAGGGCGGAGAGGTTGCGGTGAGCGACCTCGTGGCCAAGGGAGCGGTGCGATCGGGTCAGCCGGTCAAGGTTCTTGGTCAAGGGGAGATCTCGGTCGCCGTTTCGATCAGCGCAGACAAGTTCTCCGCGAGTGCACGTGACAAGATCGAGGCTGCTGGCGGTTCGGTCACCGAACTGTAGGTAGCGTGGGGCCCCTCGGTCACCGATCGGGCGGGCCCAAAGCGCACCACCCGGCAAGCACATCCGCGAAGGCGTCCGAGAGGAGGGGAGGACCTAGTGCACATCAGTGCGTTTGGGGCTGCCCTTCGTACCCCGGATCTCCGCAAGAAGATCCTGTTCACCCTCGGCCTGCTGGGTCTGTACCGATTGGGAGCAGTACTCCCGACCCCTGGCGTGGACTACGCAGCTATCCAGCGCTGTATCGACGTTGTCCAGGACAACTCGGTGTACGCGCTTATCAACCTATTCAGCGGTGGCGCGCTGCTTCAACTGAGCGTTTTTGCGCTCGGAATCATGCCGTACATCACCGCCAGCATCATCCTGCAGCTGCTGACCGTGGTGATCCCGCGGCTGGAAACATTGAAGAAGGATGGCCAGTCCGGCCAGGCGAAGATCACGCAGTACACGCGGTACGTCACGATCGGTCTTGCCGTGCTTCAGTCCACCGCGATCTTGTCTCTGGCGCGTACACCAGGGGCGCTGTTCAGTGGATGCAACGAGACGATCATCCCCAACCAGGGAATCTGGGTCATCTTGGTGATGGTCATCGTCATGACGGCCGGTACTGCGGTGGTCATGTGGTTCGGTGAACTAATCACCGAACGTGGTGTTGGAAACGGGATGTCCGTCCTTATCTTCACCGCGATCATCGCGACCATCCCGGCGCAGTTTGCTGGAATCCTCGGCAGCCGTGGCGCGTTCACCTTCACCGTCACGGTACTGGTGGGTCTCGCGGTCATCGCGTTCGTGGTGTTCGTGGAGCAGGCGCAACGCCGAATCCCCGTGCAGTACGCCAAGCGCATGGTGGGTCGTCGGATGTACGGCGGAACATCTACCTACATCCCGCTCAAGGTCAACATGGCGGGCGTCATCCCGGTCATCTTTGCCTCGTCGCTTCTGTTCTTGCCAACGCTCTTCGTCCAACTGACGGGAAGTCAGTCGGCCTGGGCGCAGTGGGTTCAGCAGAATTACGGTACGGGCACGGGGACTTGGTACCTCTTGACCTACTTCCTGCTCGTCATATTCTTCTGCTACTTCTACGTGTCCATCACGTTCAATCCGACTGACGTCGCGGACAACATGAAGAAGTACGGCGGCTTCATTCCAGGCATTCGCGCGGGCAAGCCCACTGCCGACTACCTCGACTACGTCCTCACCCGCCTGACCGCGCCCGGGTCCCTCTACCTCGGCTTGATCGCGGTATTGCCGGTGTTCGCCTTCGGTGGTCTGGGAGTCGCCGGCGACTTCATCTTCGGTGGCACCAGCCTGCTGATCATGGTTGGCGTCGGCCTCGACACCGTAAAGCAGATCGAATCCCAATTGCAGCAGCGCAATTACGAAGGTTTCCTGGGCTAGGGGTCGGCATGCGCGTTGTATTCATGGGTCCCCCTGGGGCCGGCAAGGGCACGCAAGCCGGGCTTCTTGCCGCACGACTGGGTATTCCGCACATCTCAACCGGAGACATATTTCGGGCAAACGTGGCTGAGGGCACCGAGTTGGGTAAGCAGGCTCAGCAGTACATGGACGCAGGGGAGTACGTTCCCGATTCGGTCACCAACGCCATGGTTCGTGATCGTTTGACACATGACGACTGCCGGCCAGGTTTCCTCCTCGACGGCTACCCCCGGACGGTCGAGCAGGTCGCTGAACTTGATGCCATGCTCCGGTCCGCTAGCCAGCCCCTTGACGTCGTGGTGGAGCTCACCGTCGATGTTGATGAGGTCGTGGGTCGCCTTGTGAAGCGAGCCCAAGAGCAGGGCCGTACTGACGACACCGAAGACGTTATCCGACGCCGCCTTGAGGTGTACGCGGAGCAAACGGCACCGCTCATCGACACCTATCTCGATCGCGGGATTCTGGTGAAGGTTGACGGTATGGGCCTGATCGACGAGGTCAGTGAGCGCCTACTCACCGTCGTAGTCGTCGAATAGTGGTCGGCACGGCACATGTTCGGTAAGACCAAGCCGATCGAGATCAAATCGATCGATGAACTCGCACTCATGCGCGAGGCCGGGCTTGTGGTGGCACGAACGCTGGAGAAGATCCGCGACGAGATTACCGCGGGTATGACCACCGCAGATCTGGATGCCATCGCCCGGGACAGCATTGCCGGCCACGGTGCGACATCGTCATTTCTCGGCTACTACGGCTTTCCCGCCGTTATCTGCACTTCGGTGAACGAAGAGGTCGTCCACGGTATTCCGGGCAAGCGCGTCATCGGTTCCTCGGACATCGTCTCCGTCGACTGCGGCGCGATCATCGAAGGCTGGCATGGTGACGCCGCCATCTCCATCGTGATGCCGGACGCGCAAGCGTCGGTTCACGCTCTTTCCGAAGCAACTCAGTCATCGATGTGGGCCGGTCTTACTCAGGCACGAGTCGGACACCACCTCTCCGACATCGGTCATGCCGTTGAGACGTGTATCCGTGATGCCGGTCCGTACGGAATCGTCGAGGAGTACGTGGGTCATGGCATCGGCTCCGAAATGCACATGCACCCGCCGGTTCCCAACTATGGCAAGCCTGGACGCGGTCCACGTCTGGAGGCCGGCATGGCTCTCGCGATCGAACCGATGGCCACGATGGGGACTGCGAACGTCGAAGTGCTCGACGATCAATGGACCGTCGTGACGTCCGATGGCAAATGTGCCGCGCATTGGGAGCACTCGGTAGCGATTACCGACGACGGTCCGTGGGTCCTAACCTCGATTGAGGGCACGCGTCTGTAGCCTGTTGGCGATGCCAGAAGCACGACCTATCTTTAGCGGCGGCACTGGCAGGAGTGGCACCACCGTCGTTGCAAAACTCCTTCGCTGCCATCCCGATGTACGCGCGAGCCGGCCTCTCGAAGTCAGGTGTATCACTGATTCGGCTGGGTTGTTAGACGTTTGTCTGGGGCCCGGAATCCAAGCACCATGGGAAGTGAAAGCGCTGGGTTTAGTTCCAGGGGGACTGGACCGGCAATTCCGCAAGCGGATGCGCACGCGGTGGTGGAAGCGGGTCAACCGTCTCGGACACGTGAGTGGATTGCATCGGGGCATGACGGTCGAACAGCGAGACGCCATGGTGTGTCGACTCCTATCGAATGTGCGACATTCCCCCAAAGACGCGGGCCGGACCTTCTTGACCGACCTCATGGCTGCGCAAGGTGTTACTTCTCAGCGATATTGGGTGGATACTTCCCCGCCGAATGCCGTTCATGCGGACCGAATTTTCGGCCTAGCTCCCGATGCGCTCTTTGTGCACATGGTCCGAGATGGTCGAGACACGGCTGCGTCAGTGATGAATGAGACGTGGGGTCCGGTCGAAGCGGAAGCAGCGATTTTCTGGTGGGAGGATCGGATGCGCCGGGCTCACCAGGCGTTGTCGCAAGTCCCCGAAGATCATGTCATCACTGTGTCCTTGGAGGACCTGGTGGTGGGCGATAGGCAGTCAACGTATGAATCGCTGCTTGCCTTCCTCGGCCTGCCCGATCGGCCACGGATCCGGCGTTTCTTTGAGCAGGACATGCCTGCGGACCGAGTGCGGATCGGATCATGGTCCGAGCGGGTTCGAGACCCCGAGCGACTTAATTCGGCCTATCAGCAAGCGCGCCAGCGCCTGGTCCAGGAGGGGATTGAGGTCTTCGAAAGGTCGTAGTGGCCCCCGGTGGTGGCAGCAACGGGTGTGGGCGTAGACTTTCGGGGCTGAGATCGGGCTTCCCCGTCCATCTTCGAGAATTTGCCGTGGAAACGGCTGTCTTGTGGTGTGCGAGGACACGGTGTCGGTGGACCGGAGCCTCCGGTCCGCACAAACGAAGGGTTCCAGATGGGTAAGAAGGACGGCGCGATCGAGCTCGAAGGCACGATCACCGAGTCCCTACCTAACGCGATGTTTCGCGTGGAGCTCGACAACGGGCACGAAGTGCTCGCTCACATCAGTGGAAAGATGCGGATGCACTACATCCGGATCCTTCCAGACGATCGCGTCGTCGTGGAGTTGTCACCCTACGACCTCACCCGCGGCCGCATCGTCTACCGCTACAAGTAACAGACGCCACAAGCGTCGCGAGTGAACGGATAACGCACATGAAGGTGCAACCGAGCGTCAAGAAGATCTGCGACAACTGCAGGCTGATTCGTCGCCACGGACGCGTCATGGTGATCTGCTCCAACCCGCGTCACAAGCAGCGTCAGGGCTAGTAACGGGTGTAGCGGGAGAGACAACCTGCACACCTTTTCATAAGGGAGTTCCCGACCCCTGGTTCGTTTTTTGAGTCAGGACGACACCTTCGGCCACGGGGCCGAAGACCGGTCTAGGCGGACCGGATCGGATTCCCTCGGCAAACCCCGTGAACGATTACAGATAGGACCGCCCCATGGCACGTTTGATCGGTGTCGATCTGCCGCGCGAGAAGCGCATGGCGATCGCACTCACCTACATCTACGGCGTCGGCCGTTCGCAGGCCGCGAAGGCCCTCGAGGCGACCGGCATTGATCCCAACATGAAGTCCAAGGATCTGACCGACGACCAAACGTTGGCGCTACGCGATTGGATAGAGGCCAACCTCAAGGTCGAAGGCGATCTTCGCCGTGAGGTCGCAGCCGACATTCGCCGCAAGGTTGAGATCGGGTGCTACCAGGGTCTGCGTCACCGCAAGGGCCTGCCTGTTCGAGGGCAGCGCACCCACACCAACGCACGGACTCGCAAGGGCCCGCGCAAGACCGTCGCTGGCAAGAAGAAGGCCTAGTCCCGTCCTGCGGACAGCCCCCGATCAATCGACCACGGAACGTAGAAGGAAGTAGGCACAGATGCCCCCCAAGTCTGCCGGCGCCAAGAAGGTGCGCCGCAAGGAAAAGAAGAATGTGGCCCACGGCCACGCTCATATCAAGAGCACGTTCAACAACACGATCGTGTCCATCACCGATCCCACAGGTGCGGTGATCTCCTGGGCTTCGGCCGGACAGGTCGGCTTCAAAGGAAGCCGGAAGTCCACGCCGTTCGCTGCGCAACTCGCTGCTGAGGCTGCTGCCCGCCGAGCCATGGAGCACGGCATGCGCAAGGTTGACGTGTTCGTCAAGGGTCCCGGCTCCGGCCGTGAGACCGCGATCCGCTCGCTTCAGGCGACCGGGCTCGAGGTCGGTTCGATTTCCGACGTCACCCCCGTGCCACACAACGGCACCCGTCCCCCCAAGCGTCGTCGCGTCTGATCGCGCGCAGGAATAAGGAGAACTCAGAACTATGGCGCGTTACACCGACGCAGACTGCAAGCGTTGTCGCCGGGAGAAGATGAAGCTGTTCCTAAAGGGCAGCAAGTGCGACTCACCGAAGTGTCCATTCGAGAAGCGTCCCTACCCTCCGGGCCAGCACGGCCGTGGACGCTCAAAGGAGAGCGAGTACTTGCTGCAGCTTCGCGAGAAGCAAAAGGCTGTTCGGATTTACGGTGTCCTCGAAAAGCAGTTCAGCAACTACTACGTTGAGGCCAACCGCCAGTCAGGCAAGACCGGCGACAACCTCCTGCGCATCTTGGAATCGCGTTTGGACAATGTGGTCTTCCGTGCTGGATTCGCAAAGTCCCGAGATATGGCCCGTCAGTTGGTCAACCACGGACACTTCCTGGTCAACGGGCACAAGGTCGACATCCCGTCGTACCGCGTGTCACCCAACGACATCATTGAGGTGAGGCCGTCGTCGAGGGAGATGACGCCTTTCGTCGTTGCCCATGCCGAGGTTGGCGAGCGGACAGTGCCCGCGTGGCTCGAGGTTGTTCCCTCGAAGATGCGCATCATCGTCCACTCCCTCCCCGAGCGCGAGGTCATCGATACCCCTGTCCAAGAGCAACTCATCGTCGAGCTCTACTCCAAGTAAGCACCATCCGGTCTGGCCGCGGACCGGAGGATCGTCAAGCACGCGACGTCATATAGCGGTCGTCGCGGGAAGGAAAAGACACAGTGCTCATCAGTCAACGCCCCATCCTTACCGAAGAGCCAATCAGCGAGTATCGCTCGCGTTTCATTCTGGAGCCTCTCGAGCCAGGATTCGGTTACACCCTCGGCAACTCGATGCGTCGTACGTTGCTGTCGTCCATCCCCGGTGCTGCCGTTACGAGCATCCGGGTCGATGGTGTTCTGCACGAGTTCAGCACCATCGAAGGTGTGACCGAGGACGTCACCGAGGTCATCTTGAATCTCAAGCAGCTCGTTGTGTCGTCCGAGCACGACGAGCCAGTCGTGATGTACCTGCGCAAGCAGGGCCCCGGTGCTGTTACCGCTGCGGACATTCAGCCCCCAGCAGGCGTCGAGGTGCACAACCCTGACCTTCATATCGCCACGCTCAACGCTAAAGGCAAGCTGGAGATCGAACTCGTCGTGGAGCGCGGCCGTGGATATGTCCCGGCGACCATGAATAAGCAGCCGGGTCAAGAAATCGGCCGCATCCCGGTGGACTCCATCTACTCACCGGTCATGAAGGTCAGCTACAAAGTCGAGGCCACTCGTGTCGAGCAGCGCACCGACTTCGACAAGCTCGTCCTCGACGTCGAAACCAAGTCCAGCATCCGTCCCCGGGACGCTGTCGCCTCGGCAGGACACACGCTGGTCGAGCTCTTCGGTCTAGCCCGCGAGCTGAACGTCGACGCTGAGGGCATCGACATTGGTCCGTCGCCGACCGACGCCTTCGTTGCCGAGCAGTTGGGTACTCCCATCGAGCAACTGGACATGACGGTTCGCTCCTACAACTGTCTCAAGCGCGAAGGCATCCACACTGTCGGTGAGCTCATCACCCGCAGCGAGGCGGATCTCCTGGACATCCGGAACTTCGGTCAGAAGTCCATCGACGAAGTCAAGGTCAAGCTGGCTGGTCTCGGACTCGCTCTCAAGGACAGCCCCCCGGGATTCGATCCCGGTGCGGCGGTTTACTTCGCCGATGGTGAGGGTGACGACGACTACGACACCTTCGATTCAGGCGAGGGCGATGATTCCGCATTCGCTGAGGACGAGCAGCTCTAGCGCAGCTGGTTCGAGAAACCATCTGCTAGGAAAGCAACAAGGAGACACATAATGCCTACGCCTACCAAGGGTCCCCGTCTCGGCGGTGGTCCGGCGCACGAGCGGCTGATGCTGGCCAATCTCGCCACGGCCCTCTTCGAGCACGGCAAGATCACCACCACGGAGGCCAAGGCCAAGCGCCTGCGTCCGTTGGCCGAGCGGCTCATCACCTTCGCCAAGCGCGGTGACCTGGCTGCTCGACGCAAGGTGATGACAGTCATCCGCGACAAGTCCGTGGTGCACACTCTGTTCACCGAGATCGGTCCGCAGTACTCGGGCCGCCCGGGTGGTTACACGCGCATCACCAAGATCGGTCCACGTAAGGGTGACAACGCACCCATGGCCGTGATCGAGCTGGTCGAGCCCATGCTCGAGCAGGTCGTTGCCGAGGCGACCGGTGCTACCAAGCGGGCCGCCAAGGAGCGCGACGAGGAGCAGGCAGCCGCAGTTGTGGCTACCGACGCGGCGGTTGCTGAGGCGATTGAAGAAGCAGTGGCCGAGGAAACTGTCGACGACGCAACCGAAGAACCAGCCGCGGGCGAGGTAACAGACGCCATCGTCGAAGATGCTGTGGAAGAGGTTGCAGCCGAAGAGACAGCCGAAGAGGGTGCTGACGAAAAGTAGCCATCTGCGGCACTTCTTCGTGGAGAATTCCAGGAGTACGAGTGGTCGATTCCCCTAGTGGAACGACCACTCGTTTCCGTTTGTGGGTCTCCTACGACGGCAGTGAGTTCCACGGATGGGCCCAGCAACGGGATCTACGTACCGTCGAGGGCGAGTTGAGTCGGGTACTCGGACACCTCACGGGTGGGTCTGTGGAACTGACCTGTGCCGGCCGTACCGATGCGGGAGTACACGCGCGTGGCCAAGTGGCTCACTTTGATGCGTCGGCCGGTGCTGACCTAAGCATTAAACGGATAAACCGAGCGCTACCCGCTGATATCCGAGTAAGAGATCTGGGCACCGTTTCGATAGATTTCGATGCGCGCTTCTCAGCACTATGGCGTCGTTATTCCTACACGGTCAGCGACGACGAGCGTGGCCCCGATCCGTTGATGCGTCGCTATCAGTTGGCGATAAATTCTGTACTCGACCTTGACGCGATGAACACCGCTGCGGCGGACTTGATCGGTGAACACGACTTCACCAGTTTCTGCAAACTGAAGGAGCATGGTTCGACCATCCGCGAGATCCTCGACCTTCAATGGGAACGCCAGATTGATCCCGTCAGCGAGTTGTGCGTGGCCGTCATGCACGTCACGGCAGACGCCTTTTGTCACTCCATGGTGCGCAGCCTCGCTGGTGCCTTTATCTCGGTCGGACAAGGTAAGCGGCCAGTCCACTACCCACGCGAGGCGTTGGAGAAGCGGGCGCGCGACGCGGGAGTGACCGTAATGCCAGCGCACCCCCTGGTTCTTGAAGAAGTCGGCTACCCACCCGAGGGTGAATGGGGTCAGCGGCAACTGCAGACTCGAACGTTTCGCTCGATGGATTAGAGCACTGAACGTACGCCTGTGGCCTTAGCCTCGGGGTCATGATTCGGTCCTTTGACGCATCGGGCGTCGCGCTCACGCACTCGCCGCTTGAGGACGCCAAGAAGCTCTCTGGCGAAGTAACGACGGCGGTCTCGGCGGTTGCCAGCCAAGGAGACATGGAGGTAGGAGTGTGGGAACACTCAGTTGGCACCTCAACCGATGTCGAGATCGAGGAGGTCTTCGTCGTGCTCCAGGGGGCGGGCACGGTCATCTGCGAGGACGGGGGTCGCATCGAGCTTGCTCCCGGGGTCGTGGGCCTGCTGCCCATGGGGGCCCGGACCACCTGGACCGTCACCGAGCCGCTCAGAAAGGTCTGGATCACCCTGGCTTAGGGAGAAATTCCACCTCCGGTAGCCTTTGCCCTTGCTGCGCACTTCCCCCGAAGTAGCGGCCTGGACGCCCGGAAGGCGTCCAGTACGGCTCAGCCAGCCTGGTTGAGCACCGAAACCAGTCCCGACGAGAAAGAAGGCGGCGTCCTGTGCGCACCTACAGTCCCAAAGCCAGCGAGATCACTCGTACCTGGCATGTCATCGACGCGAACGATGTTGTCCTCGGTCGCCTCGCCACCCACGCCGCCCAACTCCTTCGGGGAAAGCACAAGGCGACGTTCGCTCCGCATGTGGACACCGGCGATTTCGTGGTGATCATCAACGCTGACAAGGTCGCTCTGACCGGTTCCAAGCGCGAGAAGAAGATCGCCTACCGGCACTCCGGTCATCCCGGTGGTTTGAAGGCAACCACCTACGAGGAACTGCTCGAGTCCAACCCCGAGCGCGCCATCGAGAAGGCCGTGAAGGGCATGCTCCCGCACAACAAGTTGGGGCGTCAGCAACTCAAGAAGCTGAAGGTCTACACCGGCGGGGATCATCCGCACGCCGCGCAGAACCCCCAGCCGTACCAGATCTCCCAGGTCGCGCAGTAGCCGCGCGGATAGAAAGAAGAGGAAACCGTGTCTGAGGCAACTGTCGACATCACAGACGAAGAAGTGGACGAGACTCCTTCGGAGTACACCAGCGAGACCCCCGCATCGGCGCCTGTCGCCCGCGAGATCACCACGGCCCCCGGCGCTGCTACGGGTCGTCGCAAGGAAGCTATCGCCCGCGTTCGCCTGGTTCCGGGAACGGGACAGTGGACCGTCAATGGTCGCTCACTCGATGAGTACTTCCCGAACAAGGTGCACCAGCAGGAAGTCAAGGAACCGTTCGTCACGCTAGGTGCCGAGGGTCGTTTCGACGTCATCGCGCGCATCAACGGCGGAGGCGTTTCAGGTCAGGCTGGTGCGCTACGCCTTGGCATCTCGCGCGCACTGAGCGCGATCGATGAGGAGAACAACCGCCCGTCGCTTAAGAAGGCCGGCTTCCTCACTCGCGACCCGCGCGCCAAGGAGCGTAAGAAGTACGGTCTGAAGAAGGCCCGCAAGGCTCCGCAGTACAGCAAGCGCTAAAGAGCCGATCGTGGGCCGACTCTTCGGCACCGACGGGGTTCGAGGCCTCGCCAATCGGGACATCACAGCGGAACTGGCCGTCGATTTGGCGGTTGCCGCTGCGCACGTTCTGGGCGATGTCGGGGCTTTCGACGGTCATCGACCGCGCGCCGTGGTGGGTCGCGATACGCGAGCCAGTGGAGAATTTCTCGAGGCCGCCGTCGTGGCTGGCCTTGCAAGCGCTGGCGTGGACGTCACAGTGGTGGGAGTCCTTCCGACCCCGGCGGTTGCCTGGTTGACAGCCGCACTCGACGCCGATCTTGGGGTCATGCTCTCTGCGTCGCACAACCCGATGCCCGACAACGGCATTAAGTTCTTCACGCGGGGTGGGCACAAGCTCGGTGACGACATCGAAGACGCCATCGAGCGGCGCATCGGCGAGCGATGGGAGCGGCCGACCGGGACTGGTGTGGGTCGTATTTCCCACGATCCGCTAGCGGGAAGCCGCTACGTCGATTTTCTCGCCGGCACTGTGGATGTTTCTCTCACCGGTTTGCGGGTAGTTGTTGATTGCGCCAACGGTGCTGCTTTCGACGTTGGACCGCAGACCCTCGCGCGAGCTGGTGCGGAGGTTGTGGCGATCCACGCGACCCCCGATGGCTGGAACATCAACCAAGACTGTGGCTCGACGCATCTGGAGTCCCTGATCGCCGCCGTTCGCGAGAACGGGGCCGATGCAGGGATCGCTCATGACGGTGATGCCGATCGATGCCTTGCTGTGGCTGCGGATGGGTCTGTCATCGATGGTGATCACATCTTGGCGATCTTGGCCACCGCGCTCAGTGATCGAGGTCAACTTGCCGAGAACACGGTTGTTACCACCGTCATGGCCAACCTTGGCTTCAAATTGGCCATGGAGTCCTCAGGCATCGTGGTGTCGGAAACGGCTGTGGGCGATCGGTACGTTCTCGAACAGATGCGCGCGGGTGGATATGTGCTCGGTGGCGAACAAAGTGGGCACGTTGTGATGACTGACTTCGCGACGACTGGCGATGGCGTGCTGACCGCGCTGCATGTGTTGGCGCAGATGGCGCGTACGGGGAAGTCGCTCGCCGAGCTTGCTTCGTCGGTGGACAAGTTGCCTCAGATCCTGGTGAACGTCGGCGGAGTCAACAAGTCCGGAATTGAAGGCAGCGCGGTCGTGCAGCAGGTGCTGCGTGATGCCGAGACCGAACTTGCTGGTCGAGGGCGGGTTTTGCTCCGACCGTCAGGAACCGAGCCGGTGATACGCGTAATGGTCGAAGCCCCTACGACTGAGGATGCCGAGCGACTAGCCGGCGCCATAGCCGCCGTCGTGAGTGCTGAGCTAACTCTCGACTAGTCCGATCCGACATACGCTGACGTAACGCGAGGGTGCACCAGCCTGCTAGCGCCATTCCTGTCAGGTTGATCGCGAGTTGCAGGGCGCTGCCCACTACTTGATTCCATTGGGCGAAGACCAGACCGACGGCGATGTTTCCAGAAGCGGGAATTGTCGTCACGGAGATAAAAACGCCGATGATGCCCGTGGATTGAGACGTGGTCAGAGCCAGGACACCGGCCGCTGCAGCAATTACCGCGACGATCAGTGACCATGCGTTCGGTGTGTAGATGAATGAGACGCCAGGACGGGGCGCGCTGACATCGGCGAGTGTCGCCAAGCCCGTGACACGGGCTAACCCGACGAAAGCCACCGTGGCCATGACGGAGAAACTGAAGCCGAGGATGAGCGTCCGCGCGGCTTGGTGGAGTAGGGAGCGGCGCTTACGCACCAGCGCCAACCCGAGAGCAATGACCGCCATGAACTCTGGACCGAGCACCATGGCTCCGACGACCAGGATCGGCGAGTCGGTGATGACCGCGATCGCGGCGAGCAAGGTGGCCATCGTCATGAATGCCAGGAATGCCGGGGTGATCTTGGATTGCTCGTAGGCCTGTTCAATCACCTGGGGCCAGACCACGTTGTCGGCATCGGGCGACGTTTCCTCTGCGTGGAGGGCGCGTTCGGACACCCAGGCGCTTGAGCTCAGGATCTGAACCGATCCGGCTTTTGTGACGCCAAGTCCCATAAGACCGCTCACGAGGTCATTGACCGCGTCGCGTTCTACCTGTGCTTCGAAAATGTCGCCAGCCGGGTCGATGCTGGCCCCGGGAAATTTTGCGAGCCCGGTAAGGCTGGGAGCCGCCGACAGGAGCTGCTCGCAGCGCTGGCTTAGGTCACGAGGACACGAGACCCGTACGGTGAGCACGGCACTACCTTGTCACCTCGGGCGTAGTCTTGCTGCCATGTGCGGAATCGTCGGTTACGTGGGGGAGAAGCAGGCCCTCGAAGTAGTAGTGGCCGGGTTGCGCCGCTTGGAGTACCGGGGGTACGACTCCGCCGGGGTGGCTGTGATCAGCGAGGGTCGCCTCGAGGTACGCAAGAAGGCCGGCAAACTCGCCAATCTCGAGACACTCATCGGGCAAGACCCCCTGCCGCAGTCCACGACCGGTATCGGTCACACCCGCTGGGCTACGCACGGTGGACCCACCGATCACAACGCTCATCCGCATGTGAGCGACGACGGCCGGGTGGCGGTCATCCACAACGGGATCATCGAGAACTTCGCCCAGCTGCGAGATGAACTGACGGCCGCCGGCGTGCACCTGGCCTCGGAAACCGACACCGAGGTCGTTGCCCACCTGCTGGCGCGAGCATTGCCGAGCGTCGATGATGACCTACCCCGGGCAATGCAGGCCGTGTGCCATCGTCTTGAGGGTGCTTTCACGCTCGTGGCCATGGATCCGAGCGACCCAACGCTGGTGGTAGGTGCTCGCCGGAATTCACCTTTAGTGGTGGGGCTCGGTCAGGGTGAGAATTTCCTTGCCAGCGACGTCGCTGCTTTTGTCGATCACACACGCGATGCACTCGAACTCGGGCAGGACCAGATCGTGGTGGTGCGTGCCAACGGCGTTGAGGTCACCGACTTCTCTGGGACCCCGGTCGAGGCCAAGCCCTACTCAGTGGACTGGGATGCGTCAGCGGCTGAGAAAGGTGGCTACGACCTCTTCATGCTCAAGGAGATTGCCGAACAACCCAAGGCGGTCGCGGATGCCCTGCGCGGGCGCATCAATTCCGAGCAGCGAATCCAACTAGATGAAACGGATTTCGACGACGCAGTCCTGCGGGACATCACCAAGGTCGTTGTGGTGGCTTGTGGAACCGCAGCGCATGCTGGGATGGTTGCGAAGTACGCGATCGAGCACTGGACCCGTCTACCCGTGGACGTCGAGCTCGCAAGTGAGTTCCGCTACCGGGATCCGATCGTGGGGCCGGACTCACTCGTCATCGCGATCTCTCAATCTGGCGAGACGATGGACACGCTGATGGCTCTTCGGCACGCCAAGGCGCAGGGTGCCCGAACGCTTGCGATCTGCAACACCGTGGGCTCGACCATTCCGCGCGAGTCCGATGCGGTGCTCTACACCTACGCAGGGCCGGAAATTGCTGTGGCGTCGACCAAGGCGTTCTTGACGCAGATAATTGCTGCGTACCTCGTCGGTCTGTATCTCGCGCAAGCGCGCGGCACGATGTTTGAAGACGAGATCCGCGCGATCATGAGCGAACTCGGTGACATGCCGCAGAAGATCGATCTTGTTCTCGACACGGTGGAACGGGTACGCGCTCTCGCGCAGGAGTTTGCACAAGCGCCATCCGTGCTCTTCCTGGGCCGGCACGTCGGCTACCCGGTGGCCCTCGAAGGCGCTCTGAAGCTGAAAGAACTCGCATACATGCACGCGGAGGGTTTCCCGGCGGGAGAACTTAAGCACGGGCCAATCGCTTTGATCGAGGACGGCATTCCGGTGATCGTGGTGGTGCCCTCGCCGCGCGGGCGTGCAGTCCTCCACGACAAGATCGTTTCCAACATTCAGGAGGTACGGGCTCGAGGCGCGTCGATCATCGCGATCGCGGAAGAGGGCGATGAATCCATCTCCGGATTCGCTGACCACATCATCCGTGTCCCTGAAACCCCCACTCTTATGCAGCCGCTTGTCTCGACAGTGCCGTTGCAGGTGTTCGCCTGTGAGTTGGCCACGGTCAAAGGACATGACGTGGATCAACCGCGCAACCTCGCGAAGTCCGTCACGGTGGAGTGATGTTCGGGCTGTACCCGGTCGAGGTTGTTCGCGATGCTGAGAACCGGTTGATGTCGCGGGTTCCGGATGGTGCGCTGATGCAGCTAGCGGCCCGCGGGCTCGCAGTGCAATGCCTTCGATTCTTGCGTGACGTCCAGGGCCACGTGGTCGGAACGCGCGTGGTGATTCTTGTCGGCGCAGGCAACAACGGCGGTGATGCGCTCTTTGCCGCCGCCTACCTCGCTGCCCGGGGAATGTCGGTGGTGGCGCTGTGTGTCGCTGATTCGCACCACGAGAACGGCGCACGTGCTCTCGAGTCGGCCGGCGGGCGCTTGGTATCCGTTGTTGAAGTCGATGATCAGGTTCGCTCGCTGCTTGTCGATGCGGATCTAGTAATCGACGGCATTGTGGGGATTGGTGCTCACGGCGCGCTTCGCGAACCGAGTGCAGAGATCGTTCGGTTTGCTAGCGGGGTGGATGCGCTGCGGGTCGCTGTTGATCTCCCGAGTGGAGTCGATGCCGATACTGGTGCAGTTAGCGGTGCTGTCTTCAATGCGGACGTCACCGTCACCTTCGGATGTTTCAAGCCGGGGCTTTTGCTTAGTCCCGGTCGCGAGTACGTCGGTGCCGTGCATGAAGTGGACATCGGTTTGGAGCCCGAGCTTCCTGAGCCCACCTGGTTGAGCATCCAGGCGATGGATGTCGCGGACATCGTTGCCGCGCCGGCCCACGACGACCACAAGTACCTCCGGGGTGTCGTTGCAGTTGCGGCGGGTAGCGAGGCGTACCCGGGTGCAGCACTGCTCACCGTTGGATCGAGTCGTTATTCCGGTGCGGGAATGGTCCGGTTCCTTGATCGTGCCGATGGTGTCGCCGACCTCGTGGTTTCCACATACCCCGACGTTGTCCTGGATCGTTCAGACATGCGTCAGGACCCGCGGATCCGTGGATGGGCCTGCGGCCCGGGCTTCACCGAATCCGATGCCGCAACCGTTGAGATGGTGCTGGGGTCGGATGCTTCTGTTGTCCTCGATGCTGGTGCACTGCAGTGTCTGGCTGATGATGCCGGTCTTGCCTCGCGGGTCCGTGAACGCGGTGATCGTGGACTGACGACGGTTTTGACACCGCACGCTGGTGAGTTCCAGCGTCTCGCTGGCGCGATCGACCATGCCGCCACACCAGCGGACATGGCATCCGAACTCCAAGCGATCGTGGTGCTCAAAGGTCCGGGCACCACGATCTCTACCCCCAGGGGCGGCGCCTATGTCGACACTGCAGGCATCGCCGACCTTGCTTGCGCTGGCAGTGGGGATGTCCTGACCGGCCTGTTGGCTGGAATGTTGGCGGCCTATCACGATGACGAGCCAGCCATGATCGTCGCTGGAGCAGTCTGGCTGCATGGCACCGCTGCTCGAATTGCGCGTCGGGGTGGACGGCCGATCGTTGCCACCGACGTGTGTGACGCTATACCTGAGGCGATAGCTGCCGCTCGATCCGGCGACCTGGCAGGGTTGCTGACATGACCGGTGATCCGAGTCGCGCCAAGGCCGTCATCGATTTAACGGCGATCGTTCACAACTATCGGCGCCTCGAGCAATGCGGTGTGCCGGTCATGGGAGTAGTCAAAGCCGACGCCTATGGGCACGGCTGCACGCAGGTGGCTCGTGCTTTACGCGACGCCGGGGCTCAGTGGCTCGGTGTTGCATTGCCGGCGGAGGCCCTGAATCTGCGCGCAACGGGAGACCGCGGGCACCTTTTGGCGTGGCTGTGGGCGCCGGGTGATCCAGGAATTATCGACTGCGTCACAAGCGACGTAGATCTGTCCATATCCAGCGAGCTGTCATTGGTGGAAGTCGTCGCAGCCGCCCGACGGGTGGGAAGACGAGCACGGGTGCACATCAAAGTGGACACCGGACTCAGCCGGAACGGTGTTCCTCGAACTTCGTGGGAAACGGTGTTCGCATCTGCCGCCTCGGCGCAGGAGGCAGGATTCATCGAGATCGTCGGCTTGTGGTCTCACCTGGCCAGTGCAGATGAGCCACTCAACCCATCCATCGACGAACAACTCGCTACTTTCTCGCAGGCGCGCGAGGTGTTGTCGATTTACGACGTGCGCCCGGAGCTGTGCCACCTGGCGAACAGCGCTGCAACGCTGGATCGACCGGATGCAATCTTCGACTTGGTGCGCGCGGGAATCGCGATCTACGGAGTAACGCCTGGATCAGGACTGGGAACCAGCACCGAACTCGGACTGCGGCCAGCGATGACACTGCGTGCACGGCTTGCTCACGTTAAGCGCATCGAGCCCGGTACCGCCGTTTCCTACGGCGGCTCATGGATCGCCTCCGAGCCGACCACCATCGGACTCGTTCCCGTTGGGTACGCCGATGGCATCCCGAGGGCTGCTAGCAACGTCGCCGAAGTCCAGATTGGCGGTCGACGTTGCCCAGTGCGTGGCGTGGTGGCAATGGATCAGTTCGTGGTGGACCTTGGTCTCGATTCCGGTGACCAGCCCGGCGATGACGTCATCGTCTTCGGCCCTGGCGGCAACGGTGAGCCGAGCGCGGAGGACTGGGCGCGATGGTCGAACACCATCGGCTACGAGATTGTCACGAGGATCAGTCCGCGGGTGCCGCGCGAGTACGTCACAGTGTCCGATGGCTGACGCCTGCTAGATCTGAGACAACCACACCGAGGAGAATGGCAGCGATGGACATCTCTTCCGCCTGGCGACTCGCCGGTCGAGGCGTAGCCGCGGCCGGAGTGGTGGCGGCCGGAGCCGCTGTCGGTGTTCTGGCCGAACGCGCACTGGTGCGGCGCTCGGCTCTGAGCGCAGACGATGAATCAACCTTGGGAACTCTCCGAGGAGACGTCCACGAGTTCGTCACCACAGACGGAACAACCTTGCACGTGGAAGTGGATGAGCCGGTTGATCCGAAGGGCACTGACCTAACGATCGTGTTTTGTCACGGCTACGCCCTGAGCCAGGATTCGTGGCATTACCAGCGCGAACACCTGCGCGGAACTGCTCGTCTTGTCTTCTATGACCAGCGCAGTCACGGTCGTTCGGCCAGGGCGGGTGGCGAGTCCCATGACATCGATCAACTCGGGCACGATCTCGCCGCGGTCATCGATGCCGTAGTGCCACGTGGACCGATCGTTCTGATCGGACACTCGATGGGCGGGATGTCGATCATGGCCTACGCCGACCAGCACCCCGATCAGTTCGGTTCGCGGATCCGCGGCGTCGCCCTCATCGCCACCACCGCAGGCAGTGTGCGGGCTAATTCGCTCGGACTGCCCGGTCCCCTAGGAAAGGCGGTCCAGGCATGGGCCCCGCCGATTGCCCAGTTCCTTGCCGAGCGCGAGCACCTCGTTGATGGGTGGTCAGACAGCGATCTCGGACTGCTCATCACCCGCCTTTATTCCTTCGGATCACCGGCGTCTGATCACGCAGGACGTTTCGTTGCGCAGATGCTCGCGAGCACGTCCTTGGAAGTTGTGGCTGACTTCTTGCCAGCACTGCAAGCGCACGACAAGCACGCGGTACTACCGGTTTTCCAGCAGGCAGAACTGCTGGTGATCGTTGGATCCGCGGACCGATTGACGCCCCCACAACTCAGCGAGGAGATTGTGGAGGCCGTACCGGGTGCGGAGTTTGCAATCCTCGGCGATAGCGGTCACATGGTGATGCTCGAACGCCCGCACGAAGTAAACGACCTCCTCGACGGTCTCGTTGATCGGGTTCGGCGGGACTTGGGTGAAAGCCGAGGCGTTGCGTGAGCGAACCGCTCGACGACATAGTTCTCGACAGTTTGTCCTCGAAGGACACTCGGGCGATCGGAGAACGTATCGGTGCTCTTCTCGAACCAGGGGACGTCGTCGTGCTCGAGGGAGACCTGGGAGCCGGAAAGACGACGATCACGCAAGGTTTGGCCCGCGGAATGGGGATCACCGAGCCGATCACCAGCCCGACCTTCGTGTTGGCACGTGAAATGGGTATCGGGCAAGCGTGCACACCGCTCACTCACGTTGATGCCTACCGTGTTGGTTCGCTTGAGGAATGGGATGACCTCGACCTCGACTTTGACACCACGGCGGTTGTGATCGAGTGGGGCGAGCGAGTGGCCCGCGCCTTGCCGCAGCAGCGAGTGCATATTCGACTCCAGGGCGATGGCGAGACGCGTCGAATTCGCGCTTTCGTTCCCAGCGGTGGTTCGAATCGGCTATTTCGTGCGATGCAAGACTCCCTCCTGTGACCATGTTTGTTCTTGGCGTCGACACCTCGGGCCCGGTCACGTCCCTGGGCATTGGTGATGGCCACGGCCCAGGGCCGCGGCGCTCGATCGAGGGTGGGCGCAAACATGCGGAGGTAATCGATCAGGCGCTGATCGATCTGCGCTCGGATTTCTCGAGCGCAATCCCGCAGGCGGTCTGCGTGGGGGTGGGACCAGGGCCGTATTCGGGCCTACGTGTGGGTGTCGCCTTCGCGCTCGGACTCTCACGCGCATGGGCGGTTCCGCTGGTGGGGATGTGCTCGTTGGATGTGATCGCGTGGGCACACGTCAACTCAGCGGGCTCGGAGGCCACGGACGACTTCGTCGTGACCGCCGATGCTCGTCGCCGAGAGCTCTACTGGGCCCGCTATGACGCTCGCGGCATGCGCACCCAAGGTCCGTACGTAGTCCTGGCAGATGATCTCGAGGTTGACGTGCCGGTCGTGGCGAACGCACAGGTTGATCCGTCAATGATGGCGCACCGCGCCGCTTGTCTTCTGGAACAAGGCGTTCAGATTGCGGCTATCGATGATGCATGGGGTCCACACGGAAGTGATGGGTCTGACGTTAGTGTGCCCGCCGGTCCGCTTTTGCCTCCACGGCCGCTTTATCTGCGCGCTCCGGACATCACCTGGTCTCAGTCGAATGCGCCCGGAGCGGTCCTGTGAGCGGGGTATCAGGAAATGGCTCTGTCGAGGACCGAGTGCGTCCCATGCGCTGGTGGGACATCCCCTTCGTTCACGACATCGAGCAGCGGTGCTTTCCCCATGATTGTTGGAGCAGTGATCAGTTTTGGCGCGAGTTGGCAGGTGCGACGCGGGAGTACTTTGTTGCGGTCGCTGACGACTCCGTCGCGGGGTACGCCGGCATTTCCGTCCTTGCGCCCGATAGCGATCTTCAGACCCTTGCGATTCGGCCGGATCAGCAAGGCGCTGGGTTGGGTCGAGAACTCCTCAAGGTGTGTATGGCCGCGTCGAGTCGCCGGGGTGCGACGTCGATGCTGCTCGAAGTCCGATCAGATAACGAGCCCGCCAAGCGGCTCTATGAGTCCTTTGGCTTTGAGGTAATCGCATCTCGGTCGCACTACTACCCCGATGGAGGCGACGCATTGATCATGCGGCAGCGTCCGATCGAGGTGACGTCGTGAGTTCGATCTCGAGTCCGGTCGTTCTCGGTATTGAGACGTCTTGCGATGAAACCGGCGTGGGAATCGTCGTCGGTGGCGAACTTCGGGCCAACGTCATCGCATCGAGCATCGACGAGCAAGCGAGATTTGGAGGAATCGTCCCCGAGGTTGCGAGCCGCGCGCATATCGATGCATGGGGGCCGTCGATCGATGCCGCATGTGAGCGTGCAGGGATCGCCCTCTCCGATGTCGACGCAGTCGCTGTCACCGCTGGTCCTGGACTCGTCGGTGCGCTGCTCGTCGGGGTAGCTGCGGCCAAGGGATTGGCTTCAGGGCTTGGGGTTGACATCTACGGTGTTAACCACCTTGCAGCGCACATCGCGGTTGATGAACTCGAACATGGTCGACTTCCCGATCCGGTGATGTCTCTCTTGGTCTCCGGTGGCCACTCATCTTTGGTTCTCCTGGAAGGTGAGAACATCGTGTCGCTCGGACAGACGTTGGACGACGCCGCTGGCGAGGCCTTCGACAAAGTTGCCCGGTTGCTTGGGCTGCCGTTTCCCGGTGGACCGCACATCGACCGTGCCGCAGGATTCGGGAACGCCCTGGCCTACGACCTCCCCCGCGCGCTCATGCACGATCCAGATCATCGATTCGACTTCTCATTCTCTGGGCTCAAGACGGCGGTATCTCGATTGATGACAACGATCGGCGAGGAGCCGACACATCAACAGATCAACGATGTGGCGGCAAGTTTCCAAGAGGCAGTTGTCGATGCGTTAACTCGCAAGGCGGTGCTCGCCTGCCGAGACCGTGGAGTCGACCACCTCGTTCTGGGTGGTGGAGTGGCAGCGAACTCTCGCCTCAGGAGCCTGATGCAGGAGCGGGCCGCGGCCGTAGGAATCGTTCTGCGCGTTCCACGTCCGGACTTGTGCACCGACAACGGAGCCATGGTGGCGGCGCTCGGTGCTCGGTTGATCCGGCATGGGGTCTCACCCACGGATCCAGGCTTTCCCGCTACCTCGCATATGCCGGTCACCTCAGTGGCCTTCCCCTGACCAATCGGTGCGCGTACGCTGGAGGTCTGGTCACGGCTCTCGGGCCGGCTTCCCCGGACCAAGGAGTACTTGATGGGTCGTGTGCGGTCTCGGCTGCTGAGCGTCGCGACGCTCGGTTTGGCGTCGACCCTCCTCCTCGCCTTTGCACCCGTCGCTTCAGCCGGTCCCGACCCCACGGCCGGGGATCCGCCCAAGGTCCTCGCTGTCATTCCCGATCTCCAACCGGTCTATCGGGTGCAAACCGAAGACCCCGTTGTATTCATCACCATTGACGATGGCGTCTTCAAGAATGCGCGTGCCCGCGATCTAGTGGAGCGTCGCAAGATTCCGATCACCAGCTTCCTGACCGCCTGGACCATTCAAGATCGCTCCCGCTACTTCCAGCGGGTATCTGATGCCGGTTCGGTTCAAAATCACAGCGCCACCCATGCTTCGTTCGCAAAAATCTCCACTGATCTCGATCACGAGATCTGTTATACCCAGCGCAAGATCGCGCGGGAGTTCGATAAATCAGCGTGGATGCTGCGTCCGCCGTACGGCGTTTCCGCGGACAGTCCTCGCGTTCGTGCGGTTGCTCGACGATGCGGCATCCAACGCATCGTCATGTGGGACACCGTGATCGACCATGGCGAGATCTCCTACCGCAACGGGAAACTGCGCAACGGCTCAATAATTTTGTTGCACTACGGCAAGGATTTAGACAAGGACTTGCGCGCCGCACTGCGTGCTGCCCGAAAGGCCGGACTCACCCCGGCCGATCTCGCCGACTATCTACCGCGCCTGAATTGATCGCCTCTTGCACCGAAACCTGCAGTTGCCGTCACAAAGAGGCGAGCTTTTTGACGGCGACCAGAGGTTTCGGTTACCTGGCCTACTGGTCGAGTCGTTCGACGAGGTGGGCATCGGTGCTTCCCGGCGTCAAGACGATTGCGTAGCGGTCGCCGTCGGGTAGCGCGATCTTCTTTCGCAACGTGCTCAATGGCGTCCTGGATTCCTTGCATTTGATCGCGACTGCTTCGACGCCGTGAGCTGTTGCACACCTGTGCATGTCTTTTATGGGTGCGGTGTCGATGACCTGGTACCAGCGAACCCCGGGTGTGGCTTGGGCAACCGTAAGCAGGTCGGTGCTGATCCATGTGCTCCTTTCGTGAACAAGGTGGCACCCGAGTTGGCACAGTGCGGGCAGACACCGGTGTAAGGCGTGGTGTGGTTCGCCGAGGTAATCACCAATCGGGCCGACCGGGGCGGAGCTATCGCGAGCCGGGTAGGTGAGCGGATCGGAGTTGGACGCTTCAGGGAGCAGCGTGGCCTGCCGGGCTGCGACAAAAGCATCGGGAGTGGATGAAAACAACGAGCATTCGGCGGTGTAGTCGGCCACGCCCAGCCACTCGCAGGACCAGCCGGCCCCTGGTGTGAAAGAACCCGGGGCCTTCGCCGCGACCACCTCAAAGCGATCACGCAGCGACTCCACGAACGACCACGGAGGAGACCAGCGCTCGGGGTCTCGCTCTGGATGAGCCCGTGATCCGTCTACCGGACGGGCGCCGCTGCGGCGGGCTGGGTCGACAAAGACCGCGATAGGTCCGGAAAGTCGGGATGCCGCGGACCGGCCGGTCCCAATGCTCTCAAGTAGGCCCGGTTGCGTGGCATCGGCGGTGACCACCTGCGCTGAGTCTGTGACCCTTGCAAGATTGGCGGCGCAGACCTCTGCCGTAGTCGGATCGTTGTCAATGGCGATGACGTCCAGCCCAGCCTCTGCGAAGGCGCAAGCATCTATGCCGATGCCGGCGCTTGCATCGATAACGCTGCGGACGCCGGTGGAGATCAGCATTCGAGCTCGCCTGGCCGCCACTTCGGGCCGGCTGGCCTGTTCCAGACCAACCGGTGTAGCAAGGATCTGGGATCCGGGTGCGAGCAGGCCTCGCCGGGCACCCAAGACCCTGAGTTCGTACTGGGTGAGGACTGCGGAGCACAGGTCGGCGTCCCATTGGGGGTGTTCTCGGCGCAGGAGGTTGATCGCGGTTAGGGGGTCGGACGTGGATGCCAGCGTGACCGATGCGGAGTCCAGGAGGTCGTGCCTGGCATCGACGGGCATGCGAGCGAGACGGACGAGTCCAGGAACCTCGCGATCGGCGCTCATGTGGGGGATCCTGGCAGCCGACGCGCTTGGCACTCGAATTGACAGAGTGCTAACTCCCGCGTACTGTTTGCGTTGGCACTCTCCCCGTGAGACTGCCAACAGTCCTAGCCGTTTCCCGCCCGCAAGGGCGGCCGCCGACTCATCCGGAGGATGCAACCGTGTCGGTTTCCATCAAGCCACTCGAGGACCGGATTTTGGTCCAAACCCTGGACGCCGAGCAGACCACTGCCTCGGGTCTTGTTATTCCCGATACCGCCAAGGAGAAGCCCCAGGAGGGCAAGGTTCTTGCCGTGGGCCCGGGACGCTTCGACGAGGACGGGGATAAGCGAATCCCGCTCGACATCAGCGTCGGTGACGTCGTGATCTACAGCAAGTACGGCGGCACTGAGGTGAAGTACAACAACGAGGACTACCTCATCCTTTCGGCGCGCGACGTTCTCGCCGTCGTCGAGAAGTAGAGCAGTAGGGAGCTCCGGGCGTGCAAGCGCCCGGTAGTGCGACCTCGTATGAAGCAAGACTCTTTTTGTCGTGAGCCCCGGCCCCCGAGCGGGGCCGGGGCTCACGGTCATCTCGAAACTTTCGCAGCACGAATCAACGAACGAGGAAGAACATGGCCAAGATCCTGGAATTCGACGAGGCAGCCCGCCGCAGTCTTGAGCGCGGTGTCGACGCACTCGCCGATGCTGTTCGCGTGACGCTCGGCCCGAAGGGCCGCAACGTCGTCATCGACAAGAAGTGGGGCGCCCCCACGATCACCAATGACGGTGTCACCATCGCTCGCGAGATCGAGATGGAAGACCCGTACGAGAACCTCGGCGCCCAACTCGCCAAGGAGGTCGCCACCAAGACCAACGACATCGCCGGTGATGGAACCACCACTGCGACCGTCCTGGCTCAGGCGATGGTCCACGACGGCCTCAAGCAGGTCACTGCCGGCGCTAACCCGATGTCCCTCAAGCGAGGCATCGACAAGGCCGTAGCCGCCGTGACGGAGAAGCTCATCGAAATGTCCCGTGAGGTCAATGGCAAGGACGAGATCGCGCAGGTCGCGACCATCTCCAGCCAAGACGCCGAGATCGGCGGCATGATCGCCGACGCGTTCGACAAGGTCGGCAAGGACGGCGTTATCTCCGTCGAGGAGTCAAGCACGACTGCGATGGAGATGGATTTCACCGAAGGTATGCAGTTTGACAAGGGCTACATCTCCCCGTATTTCGTCACTGACGCAGACAGGATGGAGGCGGTGCTCGAAGATGCCCGCATCCTGCTGGTCCAAGGCAAGATTTCCGCCGTAAACGAGATCCTGCCTCTGCTTGAGAAGGTGGTCGAGGCGGGTAAGCCACTGCTGATCATCGCCGAGGACGTCGAAGGTGAAGCCCTCAGCACGCTCGTGGTGAACAGGATCCGTGGCACCTTCACCTCGTGCGCGGTTAAGGCTCCGGCATTCGGTGACCGTCGCAAAGCGATCTTGCAGGACATCGCCATCTTGACCGGCGCTCAGGTCGTGTCCCCCGAGGTCGGTCTCAAGCTCGACCAGGTTGGACTTGACGTCCTTGGATCTGCTCGACGCATCGTGGTGACCAAGGACAACACCACGATCGTCGACGGTGGCGGTGACCACGCCGCGGTCGAAGACCGTGTTGCGCAGATCAAGCGCGAGATCGAGAGCTCCGATTCGGACTGGGATCGCGAGAAGCTTCAAGAGCGTCTTGCCAAGCTCGCAGGTGGCGTCGTCGTTATCCGCGTCGGTGGCCACACTGAGGTGGAACTCAAGGAGAAGAAGCACCGGATCGAGGATGCTGTTTCCGCCACTCGCGCAGCCATCGAAGAGGGCATCGTTTCCGGCGGAGGCACCGCGCTGGTGCAAGCGTCGACCGTCCTTGAGGGCGATCTCGGCCTGAGCGATGATGAAGCTACCGGTGTTGGCGTTGTTCGTCGCGCTGCTGCTGAGCCTCTTCGGTGGATTGCCGAGAACGCCGGTGAGCGCGGGTACGTCGTAGTCTCTAAGGTCGCGGAGATGGCCCCCGGCCATGGATTGAATGCCGCAACGGGCGAGTACGGCGACCTCATTGCCGACGGTGTTATCGATCCGGTCAAGGTGACGCGGTCAGCGTTGGAGAACGCGGCTTCAATCGCTGCGATGCTTTTGACGACCGAGGCTCTCGTCGTCGAAAAGCCCGAGGAGGAAGACGAGGCAGTCGGACACGGCCATGCACACCACGGGCACGCTCACTAGGAGCTGATTAACTCGAAACCTGTCTGACTCACACGAAAGGCGCCGGGATCACCGGCGCCTTTCGTTCTGTGAGGAGGGATGCAGATGCGTAAGTTGTGTAGGCGGCGAGGTAGTAGACGCCCGCGGAGCTGATTAAACGGCTTGGGGGAGCCGGCGTTGACCGGCGTAGACAGCCTCGCGATCGTCCTCGGAAAGACCACCCCAGACGCCGTACGGTTCGCGAACCTCTAGCGCGTGGGCAGCACACTGCATCATGACTGGACATGATGCACATATTGACTTGGCGGCCGCTTCGCGGGCCGCGCGGGCGGGGCCACGCTCGCCTTCGGGGTGAAAGAAGATCCCTGGATCTTCGCCCCGACATGAGCCTTCGAGCTGCCAGTCCCAAATATCTGCATTGGGGCCTGGAAGTCGTGAAACGTCTGCCATGTGAACCTCCCGAATAGGTGTTGAAACGATAGCAATCGCGCCAAAGGTTCGTCAAGACGGGTATTTGAACAATGTAGAATCGTTTCATCTCGACTGTATGTCCGTTATGCCTGCTATCTCCCGGTGCGGATGCGGAGTAGGTAGTTGCCTCCCACAATGAGGCCGTGGTCAGCGAATCCAGCGATAGCCAAGAGGCCGGTGAATCCGGTCGCTCGGACGCGCCTGGAATCACCGTCGCGGCGGTCGCCCGTCGCCTGGGCGTCGCCCCGGCGACCCTCAGAACATGGGACCGGCGCTATGGCCTCGGACCGAGCGAACACCGCGCGGGCTCGCACCGGCGCTATTCCGCGGCCGACCTCGCCCGCTTGGAGCACATGCGTCGTCTGGTGCTAGCGGGACTTCCACCCGGCGACGCTGCTCGTGAGGCCTTGGCTCTTGATGTCGATCCCTCGACGCTGGCTCCGGTAACGGACATCGTGACGAGCACTGCGGTGACGCCACCTGCTCGGGCGACCGAGGAAAACCTCGGGCAGGCCCGCAGCGGTGGAGGACAGGTCGTCCCCATTCCCGGTGGTACCCCGGCGTCGCGTGGCCTGGCACGTGCGGCGCTGGCCCTCGACGGTGACGCTTGTCAGCAGATCGTCCGGGAAACCATGGAGCGGCGTGGCGTGATCTGGACGTGGGACCACCTGCTCGTTCCTGTTCTCACCGGAGTTGGTCAGCGATGGGAGACGAGCGGTCGAGGAATCGACGTCGAGCACATACTTAGCGACTCTCTGCATGCTGTTCTCGCTGAGCGCACCCGGGAACTGAGGGATCCGCAAAACGGCCGCCTGGTTCTCCTCGCCGGTGCAAATGAGGAAACGCACTTTCTACCGCTGTGGGCTGTCGCGGCGGCCCTGGCGGAACGACGCATCGGTTGTCGGATGCTGGGAGCGCGCGTACCGCAAGAGACGCTGGTGCAGGCCGTGCGTAGAACCGGACCGGCTGCTGTCTTCGTGTGGGCCCAGATTCCCGGCTCGGCTCGAACCGAGAACCTCGCCGATCTCGCGACCTTGCGCCCGGCCCCGACGGTTCTTGCTGGCGGACCCGGGTGGACGGGGCCGGCCCCCACAGGTGTGAGTCAAACCTCGGACCTCACCGAGACGGTGACTCGCTTGGCTCGCGCACTCGGAATGTGAGTAGCCTGACTCCGTGGAGAGTGCGGCTGGTGATGGCAAGTTCCCCCTGCAGGGTCTGACTTTCGACGACGTCCTGCTGCTGCCAGGTGAGTCGGACATCGTCCCAAGCGACGTCGACACCGCAAGCCATGTGACGCGCAACATTGCCGTTCGAATGCCACTGGTGTCGAGCGCAATGGACACAGTCACCGAAGCGCGGATGGCCATCGCGATGGCCCGTCAAGGTGGAGTCGGTGTCCTCCATCGCAACCTGCCGATCGAAGACCAGGCCAATCAGGTCGATTTGGTCAAGCGCTCCGAAGCAGGGATGGTCGGCAACCCAATTACTTGCAGCCCAGACGACTCGCTCGCAGACGTCGATGCCGTGTGCGCCAAGTATCGAATTTCCGGCGTTCCCGTTGTCGATGCATCCGGAACCTTGCAGGGAATCGTGACGAACCGCGACATGCGCTTCGAGGAAGATATGTCAAAGCCTGCGAGCGACGTCATGACGCGAATGCCGCTTGTTACGGCACCGGTAGGTATCGACCCGAATGACGCACTCGCTCTTCTAGCTCGCCACAAAGTGGAGAAGCTGCCGATCGTCGATGCGGACAACAAACTCCGCGGTTTGTTCACCGTCAAGGACTTCGTAAAGGCGGACAAGTACCCCCACGCGACGAAGGACGCTGATGGTCGATTGGTAGTCGGAGCAGCTGTCGGAGTCGGAGAGGACGCCGAAAAGCGTGCGGAGGCGCTGATTAATGCTGGGGTCGACTTCCTCGTTGTCGACACTGCGCACGGACACTCACAGGCTGTCTTGGACATGGTTCGTCGCTTGAAGCGCGAGTCCGGGATCGACATCGTTGGTGGCAACGTCGCGACGTACGAGGGAGCAAAGGCGCTCGTGGACGCAGGCGCCGACGGTGTGAAGGTAGGCGTCGGTCCGGGGTCGATCTGCACTACCCGAGTGGTGGCGGGAGTGGGTGTTCCACAGATCACCGCCATCAACGAGGCCTACCGCGCGTGTGCACCGTCTGGGGTTCCCGTCATCGGCGACGGCGGTATCCAGTACTCCGGTGATATCGCCAAGGCGATCGTTGCGGGTGCGAGCACAGTCATGCTGGGATCACTGCTGGCCGGTTGCGAAGAAGCGCCAGGAGACGTCGTGTTCGTTAACGGCAAACAGTTCAAGTCCTACCGGGGCATGGGCTCGCTCGCGGCGATGCAGTCGCGCGGGCAGGCACGCTCGTACAGCAAGGATCGATACTTCCAAGATGATGTCCTCAGTGACGACAAACTCGTGCCCGAGGGCATTGAGGGCATGGTCGCTTACCGCGGTCCACTTGGAGCGGTAGCGCACCAGCTCGTCGGCGGATTGCGAGCTGCCATGGGATACGCCGGCACGGCCACTGTGCCTGAGCTCATCAACCGAGGCCGCTTCGTTCAGATCACTGCCGCCGGTTTGCGTGAGAGTCACCCGCACGACGTCCAGATGATGCTCGAAGCCCCCAACTACTCAGGGCGGTAACCGTGTCCGACGTACTTATCGGTGGCTCCAAGCAGGCCGCCCGTTCCTACTCATTTGACGAGATCGCGATTGCTCCGAGTCGGCGCACGCGTAATCCCGAAGATGTCTCGACCGCATGGAGTATCGACGCGTATTCCTTCGAAACTCCACTTCTCGTCGCACCGATGGACTCGGTGGTATCACCTGCAAGCGCCATTGAACTTGCCGGACACGGGGCGCTTGCATCGCTGAACATTGAGGGTGTGTGGACTCGCTACGAGGACGCCGAGCCGATCTTGGCGCAGATCGCTACGGAAGACGCAGCGACGGTCACTGCTCACATGCAGCGCATCTACTCCGACGAACACGTGAAGCCAGAACTGATCACGCAGCGCATTGCGCGTATGAAGGAATCCGGCATAACTGTCTCCGTTGCAGTCTCACCGCAACGCACGGCGCAGTTCGCTCCGCTCGCGGCACAGGCGGGCGCCGACATCATCGTGATTCGCGGAACCACAGTGTCGGCCGAACACGTCAACTCCGATGGCGATGAGTTGAACCTCAAGGAGTTCATTCACGAACTAGACGTACCGGTGATCGTCGGTGGCTGCAGCACTCGCCAAGCGGCACTGCACCTGATGCGCACTGGAGCAGCGGGCGTGTTGGTCGGTTTCGGAGGAGGGGCCAGTCACACAACCTCCGATGTGATCGGTGTTCGTGTTCCGATGGCCACCGCTGTCGCGGAAGTCGCCGCAGCGCGTCGGGACTACCTCGATGAGTCAGGCGGCCGGTACGTCCACGTGATTGCCGATGGGTCGATGGGTTCCAGCGGAGATATCGTCAAGGCCTTCGCCTGTGGTGCGGACGCTGCCATGGTGGGCTCGATGTTCGCCCGGGCAACCGATGCTCCCGGTCGCGGAGCGCACTGGGGTGCTGAGGCCTGGCACCGGAGCCTGCCGCGCGGGGAGCGGCACCTGATGGATCAGGTGGGCACCTTCGCCGAAATCATGAACGGTCCATCCACTCGGGCCGATGGCACCGTGAACATCGTCGGCGCGTTGCGTAAGGCGATGGCTACAACGGGCTATTCAGACCTCAAGGAGTTCCAGCGCGTCGATATGGTCCTGACCTCCTAACCCCCTTTTTCCCACACTCCGGGGGATCGACCGTCGATCTCCCCGTATGAGGCCCGTCTGCAACTTTTCCCCATAGTTGGCCGGCGATCGTGGAATCAGAGAGACTTATGATCGGTCGTTCTCAATGAAGGCGGGTGCAGCGTGACATCTATCGACCCCTCTACTTTGCTGGACCACCTCAGAGCGTCCGGACCTAGCCGCGACGTCATCGAACCCTTCACCGGCGATGTTCTGTATTCACTCCCGACCAGCACCGAGACCGATATCGATGCTGCCTTCGAAACTGGACGCCGGGCCCAGAAGACCTGGGCTGAGCTGCCACTGAGCGAACGCAGCGCCATCGTTCTGCGCTTCCACGACCTGTTCCTGGGTGATCGCCGATACGGGCTCGACTTAGTGCAGCGGGAAACGGGCAAGGCTCGCAAGGATGCCAACGACGAAGTCCTCGACGTATGCATCACTGCTCGGCACTACGCCCGCGACGCTCGACGGCTACTACGTCCACGTCGTCGTCGGGGAGCCATTCCTGGAATCGTCGGAGTCGTGGAGCGTCGGGCACCCAAGGGTGTCGTGGGTGTTATCGCGCCATGGAACTACCCGGTTTCTCTGGCGGTCGGCGATGCAATTCCCGCACTGCTTGCCGGTAACACTGTGGTCCTCAAACCCGATGTCCAAACGACACTGTCCGCACTCTGGATCGCTTCCTTGCTCGAGCATGCTGGATTGCCGCCCGGTGTCTTCACTGTGGTCTCGGGGGAGGGTCCGCAGGTGGGTCCGATGGTGATCGACCGGTCGGACTACGTGATGTTCACCGGATCCACGGCGGTTGGTCGCCAGGTGGCTGCACGCTGCGGGGAGCGTCTCATCGGGTGCTCGATGGAGCTTGGCGGTAAGAACGCGATGATCGTGCGCGGTGACGCCGATCCGGAAGTTGCAGCGTCCATCGCCGTTCGCGCCAGTTTCTCGAATACCGGCCAACTGTGTATCTCGATGGAGCGCATTTACGTTAATCGGGAGGTCTACGAGCCTTTCCTTGCCGCATTCGCTCGACGTACTGAAGCGCTGCGGATGTCCGCGCATGTGGGCTGGGGATCGGATGTGGGTTCCTTGATCTCACAGCGCCAAGTCGATCGGGTCAGCGCGCACGTCGACGATGCAATCGAGCGAGGGGCGCACGTGGTCGCTGGTGGGAAAGTGCGGCCCGATCTTGGTCCTTACTTCTTCGCGCCGACGATTCTGACCAATGTCCAAGAATCCATGGAGTTGTGTCGAACGGAGACCTTCGGACCGGTGGTTGCCGTGTACCCAGTGGCATCCGACGAAGAAGCGATCATGCTCGCGAATGACTCCGACTATGGACTCAATGCTTCCATCGCCAGTAGGGATGTACGGCAGGCCCAGGCCGTGGCTCGTCGTGTGCGCGCGGGAACGGTCAATATCAACGAGGGGTTTGCTGCAGCGTGGGCCAGCAAGCGCGCCCCAATGGGTGGCATGGGCGCATCGGGCCTTGGACGTCGTCATGGGGATGAGGGTTTGCTGAAGTACACCGAGCCGCAGACCATCGCTACCCAACGGGCGCTGGGATTCGATCCGCAATTCGGCTGGTCAGACGAACAATGGGGTGACACCCTTGCGCGAGCTATGGGTGTGATGAAGAAATTTGGCCTGAAGTAGGAGGGAACATGGCAGCGCCGCACAGTGATCCGGTCACGTTCGACACCGATGTCGCGGTCATCGGGTCGGGATTCGGCGGTTCGGTCACTGCGCTCCGACTCTCCGAGAAGGGTTATCGGGTCACGGTTTTCGAAGCCGGACGACGTTTCGCCGACGACGATTTCGCCAAGACCTCCTGGGATCTGCGGCGTTTTCTATGGGCTCCAGTGCTGGGCATGTACGGCATTCAGCGGTTCCATGTAATGAAGGACGTCGCGGTCCTCGCCGGTGCAGGAGTGGGCGGTGGATCCCTGGTGTACGCGAACACGCTTTACATCCCCGGATCGAAGTTCTTCGCTGACCCGCAATGGGCAGAAATCACCGATTGGGCACGTGAACTTGCTCCCTACTACGACCAAGCGGGCCGCATGCTCGGCATCGCGGACAACCCGACAATGACTCCCTCAGACATCGTGATGAAGCAGGTCGCCGACGACATGGGTGTGGGTCACACGTTCCGGATGACACCGGTCGGTGTCTACTTCGGTACGCCGGGCGTCACAGCACCCGATCCGTACTTCGGCGGCAAGGGTCCGGCTCGAACCGGTTGCATCGAGTGTGGCGAATGCATGACGGGTTGTCGCTGGAATGCGAAGAACACGCTGCCCAAGAATTATCTACACCTGGCTGAACTCGCAGGGGCGCGGATTCTGCCGATGACCACCGTCGTCGGGATCGATCCGCTCCCTGACGGTGGCTACCGCATACAGACTCAGGCAACGGGCACGGTCGGTAATCGGATCCGTCGTTGGTTCACTGCCGAGCATGTGGTCTTCGCGGCGGGGACCTACAACACCCAACGGTTGTTGCACAAGATGAAGGACGAGGGCCGATTGCCTCGACTGTCGCAGGCCCTCGGGCGCCTATCGCGCACTAATTCGGAGTCGATTCTAGGCGCCGTCGCTCGCACCACCACGACTGCAAATGAGGACTTCACGAAGGGTGTCGCCATCACGTCGAGCTGGTACCCCGATGAGAACACGCATGTGGAACCCGTTCGCTACGGCAAGGGGTCGAACTCCATGGGGCTCTTGCAGTCGGTGCTGACCAAGCCCGTGGCAGGTGTACCGAGATGGCGAGTGTGGGTATCCGAATTGGCAAAGCAGCCCCAGATCGCAACGCAGTTACTGAACGTCCGACGTTGGTCCGAGCGGACGGTGATCTCACTGATCATGCAGCCGGTCGACAATTCGCTGACGTTGACGGGCAAGCGGCGACGCCTCGGGCCGTTTTCCCGATGGCGACTGACTACGGACCAGAGCCGATCGACGCCTGCGCCTACGTACATGCCCGTTGCGCAAGACGTGGTCCGACGAGTGGCGGACAAGATTGGCGGGATCCCTGGCGCGAGTGTTTTTGAAAACGTCGACGCAGCGTTGACAGCCCACTTCGTCGGGGGATGCGTGATCGGAGAGAGCGCCGAGACTGGCGTGGTGGACGCGTATCACCGGATCTATGGCTATCTGGGCTTGCACATTGTGGACGGCTCGACGATCACCGCCAACCTCGGAGTCAATCCATCGTTGACCATCACTGCGCAAGCCGAGCGGGCCATGGCGATGTGGCCTAACAAGGGCGAGTCGGATGCGCGACCGCCCTTGGGATCGCAGTACGTCCCGGTGAATGCGATCGAACCGACCAAGCCTGTCGTCCCACCGGAGGCCCCCGGTGCATTGCGACTACCGATAGTCGCCAAGCCGTAGGCGCAGTGAAGGGGCGGACCGATGGGTCCGCCCCATCACTGAAGATCCTGCGCTACGAGATGCCGGCGGCCTTCGCGACCGCCCGCTTGGTCAGCACCTTGACCAGATGCTTGCGGAATTCGACGTCGGCGTCTTCATCCGCGAAGGGTTCCAGACCGTCGGCCGCGCTCTCGCACGCCGCTTCGATGTCAGCCATGGTTCTGGCGCCCACGAGTGCCTGTTCGGTGCTGGTCGCTCGCATGGGGGTTCCACCGACGTTCGCCAGACCGATGCGAGCCTCGGCAATCGAGCCGCCGTCCATGCGGACCGCGGCCCCTACCCCGACGATGCTCCAAGCCTGCGCCGTGCGGTTGAACTTCTCGTAGTGCGAGCCCCATCCGTCGTACTTCGGAAATGCGACACTCACGAGTAGTTCGTCCTCGCCGACTGAGGTCTCAAACGGTCCGGCGAAGAACTCCGCCGCCGGAACCATGCGACGACCACCGGGACCGGCAATGGTGAACTCGGCGTCGAGTGCCAAGGCCACCGGTGGCTGGTCCGCGCGCGGGTCGGCGTGAGCGAGAGCGCCACCCACGGTGCCGCGGTGACGGATCTGCGGATCGGCCACGGTCTCCGTCGCCTGTGCGAGCAGTGCCACCGAGGACTTGACCGACGGATCGTTCATCACCGCGTGGTGGGTTGCACCAGCGCCGATCACGACCTTGTCTCCGGAAGCATCGATGCCCTTGATTTCGTCGATACCTGAGCAATCGACAACCAATTCAGGGGCGTTCAGCCGCAGGCGCAGTACGGGCAGTAGCGACTGCCCACCACCGAGAACCTTGGCATCGTCGCTGCTCGAAAGTGCCGACAATGCCTCGTCCACGGTGGATGCCTTGGTGTATCCGAAGGTTGCGGGAATCATGCTTGGCCTCCCTTCGCCGCCCGGATGGTTTTCCAGACGGTCATCGGTGTTGCCGGCATCGCGACGTCGGTGACACCCATCGGACGAAGTGCATCGACGATGCCGTTGATGATCGCCGGCGTTGATGCGATCGCACCGGCCTCACCGACACCCTTGGTTCCCAGCGGATGCGTGGTGGAGGGGGTGACCGTGTGGTCTGTGATAAACGACGGAAGGTCCGGTGCACCTGGAATCAAATACGTGGACAGGTTGGCGTTCTGTGGCTGCCCGTCCTCGTCGTAGAAGGCCCCTTCGTACAGCGCCTGTGCGATCCCCTGAGCCAGGCCGCCGTGCACCTGACCCTCGACGATCATCGGATTCACCTGCACGCCGACGTCATCGACAGCGACGTACTTGCGCAAAGTGACCTTGCCGGTCTCGGTGTCGACCTCCATGGCAGCGAGGTGCGTGCCGTGTGGGTAGGAGAAGTCCTCCGGATCCACTGTCGCCTCACCTTGCAAAGTTGGCTCGACGCCGTCAGGCAGGTTGTGCGCGGTGAATGCCTCGAAGGCGACGGCCGCAAGCGGCTGGGCCTTTTCGGGATCGCCCTTCACCGAGAACTGGCCATCGGCGAACTCGAGATCGCTTGGAGAGCACTCGAGCTGGTGAGCCGCGATGACCCGCGCCTTCTCGATCAGATTGTCCGCTGCCTTCTTAATCGCTTGGCCGCCCACCGCGAGCGATCGCGACCCGTAGGTGTCCATGCCATAGGGAGCGCGACCGGTATCGCCGTGTACCACCTCGATGTCTTCGACGCCGATGCCCAAAATGCTGGCCGCGATCTGGCTCCAGGCTGTCTCGTGACCTTGGCCATGTGGTGATGTTCCAGTGATCAGTTCGACCTTGCCTGTGGGCAGCATCCGGATTGTCGCGTGCTCCCAACCACCAGCGACGTACTTCAGTGCGCCGAGCGTTCGTGACGGGGCAAGGCCGCACATCTCGGTGAAGGTTGAGATGCCGATACCGAGTTGCACTGGGTCACCGGATTCACGACGACGCTGCTGCTCGGCGCGGAGTTCATCCATGCCGAACAGGTCGAGCGCCTTGGCTGTTGCGGCCTCGTAGTTGCCGGTGTCGTAGGTCAACCCTGCGACGGTGGTGTACGGGAATTCCTCGTGCTTGATCCAGTTCTGCTCACGCAGAGCCATCGGATCCATTTCGAGTTCCGCGGCGAGTTCATCGATGATCCGCTCGATCGCGTAGGTGGCCTCCGGACGACCGGCACCACGGTAGGCATCCGTGGGTGTGGTGTTCGTGAAGACACCGGTGCACTTGAAGTCGTACGCGTCCATCTTGTAGATGGCCGGGTACATGAACATGCCAAGCAGCGGGATGCCGGGGGTGATGATCTGAAGGTAGGCACCCATGTTTGCGATGAGGTCGACCTGCAGGCCGAGGATCTTGCCATCCTTAGTCGCTGCGATCTCGATGTCCTGGATCTGGTCACGACCATGGTGAGTGGAGACCATGTCCTCGCTGCGTGTCTCAGTCCACTTGACCGGACGACCTAGCTTGCGCGCAATTTGGGTGACGAGCACTTCCTCCCGGTACAGCTGCAGTTTGCCACCGAAGCCGCCGCCCACGTCTGGGGCGACGATCCGGAGATTGTTTTCTGGGATGCCGGTCACCAGTGCCATCAGTACGCGCAGGACGTGTGGGATCTGCGTGGAGGACCACACGGTCATTTCGTCACTCATGCCCATCGGTGCGGCGACGACGGAGCGCGGTTCCATGAACGCTGGGATCAAGCGCTGGTTGATGAAACGACGCTTGACAACGACGTCGGCCTTGGCCTTGACGTCGTCGTACCCCCCACCGAGGTTGTAGACGTAGCACTGGTTGGTGCCAGCGTCGTCGTGCAAGATCGGCGCGCCGGGTGCGAGAGCAGCTTCCATATCCACCACGGCATCAAGGGGCTCGTACTCGACCTCGATGGCGTCGAGTGCGTCGATCGCGTGCTGTGGATCGGTCGCCAGGACTACGGCCACACAGTCGCCGACCTGGCGCACTTTTCCTTTGGCCAGCGACGGGAAGTCCGGCATGACGATGTCGTCGGTAACCGGCCACACGCAAGGAATCGAGCCGTTAAGGTCGCCAAGTTCGTCAGCACCGTACGCAGCAATCACGTTCGGCTGAGACAGGGCACCGGAGACGTCGAGCTTGGTGATGTTCGCGTGTGCGAACGGGCTGCGGAGGATCGCCATGTGCAGCGTTCCCGGCAGTTGGATGTTGTCGGTCCAGTTGGTGCGACCGTGGAGGAGCTTGGCGTCCTCCTTGCGCTTGATCGGTCGACCAAGCGGTGTCGAGGTGTCAACGGTCTCAGTCACTTCGCACCTCCCATGAGTTCAGCCGCCTTCTCGACGGAGCGGACGATGTTGTGGTAGCCGGTACAACGGCAGAGATTGCCTTCAAGTCCCTCTCGGATCTCGTTCTCAGTCGGGTTGGGGTTCTCGCCGAGGAGATCGATCGCGGACATGACCATGCCCGGTGTGCAGTAGCCGCACTGGAGACCGTGGCATTCCTTGAATGCGGTCTGCACCGGATGCCATTCATCTCCGGTGGAGATGCCCTGGATAGTGGTGACGCTGCAACCATCGGCTTGGACTGCTAGGACGCTGCAGGACTTGACGCTGCGGCCATCGAGCAGAACGGTGCACGCCCCGCAGTTTGAGGTGTCGCAGCCAACGACGGTGCCCACCTTGCCTAACTCGTTTCGCAACCAGTGGACGAGCAGCGTGCGCGGTTCCACATCGCCCTCGTACTGGGTGCCATCCACATTCACGGATATGTGTTGCATGGATGCCCTTTCTTGCCGGCTCGTTTTCCGCCCAACCCGAGTGATGACCGGCTGCTTGGCCGGACTCAAGGCCCGACCGCCTCCTCGTCACCCGAATCAATGCGGTGTGATGGGGCTCACGTTAAGAGGGATTCGGGATCTGCGGGCGGTTTTCACCAGATAAGTGCGAACCTGACCGGCTTTGGCCGTTTACCGGGGGCCTAGGGTTCACATTCGTGAGCGCATCCACGACCAATTCGGACGAGACTTCGGATGCTGGGGTTTTTGACGAAGCTGTCGCGGCCGCGGAGAGCCGTCCCCGTACTCACCTGGTCTGGTCGACCATCGCGGCCGCTTTGTTCTTCCTTCCCTTGGGGCTTGTGGCGGTTGTCTTCAGTTGGCGCTGCGCTGTGTGGAACCGGCGAGGGGACCTCGCGCGGGCTCGACGGAACTCCCGGTGGGCTCTGGCGATGGTGATCGTCACAGTCGTTGTGGGGATCGGTGTCTACGTCGCGCTGATTGGAGCACTGTTGGCGCTCGGGGCCTTCGGTGGCGGACAGTAGGCTCCGCGAGGTGGAAGACTCGAATGGCATGTCATCGCTGGGATCCAAGCCGGTACTCGTCGTTGATTTTGGTGCTCAGTATGCGCAGTTGATTGCGCGCCGAGTCCGCGAGGCCCGCGTCTACTCCGAGATCGTGCCGCACTCGATCACCGCAGACGAGGTTCGTGCAAAAGATCCGAGCGCCATCATCTTGAGTGGTGGTCCATCGAGCGTCTATGCGTCCGAGGCCCCTGCTTTCGATAACGCCATCTTCGATCTTGGAATCCCCATGTTCGGAATCTGCTACGGATTCCAGGCGATGGCTCAGGGCCTTGGCGGGGCCGTTGCTCGCACCGGAGGCAGCGAGTACGGCGGGACCGCGCTCACGGTGTGCGCGGCGGGAACGCTGATGGCGGGACTTCCGGGATCCCAGAACGTATGGATGTCGCACGGCGACAGCGTCGAGCGTGCTCCTGATGGATTCACAGTGCTCGCAAGCACGCCCGGGGCCCCCGTGGCGGCCTTCGAGAACACCGAGCAGCGGATGGCGGGTGTGCAGTTCCACCCCGAGGTGATCCATACCGCGCACGGGCAGCGCATGCTTGAGCACTTTCTGTGGCAGATCGCTGGCTGCGAGCCGTCATGGACGATGGCCGGAATTATCGACGAGCAGGTGGATCGCATTCGTGAGCAAATCGGCGACTCGCGCGTGATCTGCGGTCTGTCCGGGGGAGTGGACTCTGCGGTCGCGGCAGCTCTCGTGCAACGTGCCGTCGGTGATCAGTTGACGTGCATCTTCGTCGACCACGGGCTGTTGCGCGCGGGTGAAGTTGAGCAGGTCGAGCGAGACTTCGTCGCCGCAACCGACGTTCGCTTAGTAACCGTCGATGCCCGGCAGCGATTCCTGGATGCCCTTGCAGGCGTCGATGATCCTGAGACCAAGCGCAAGATCATCGGACGAGAGTTCATTCGGGTTTTTGAGGATGCGGCCCGCGACGTTGTTGCGGAATCCGGCACCAGCGGAAGCGTCGATTTCCTCGTTCAAGGAACGCTGTATCCGGATGTGGTGGAGTCCGGCGGTGGTTCGGGGACCGCGAACATCAAGAGCCACCACAACGTGGGCGGCCTTCCCGATGATCTTGAGTTCACGCTCGTCGAACCACTGCGCACTCTTTTTAAGGACGAGGTGCGCAAGGTCGGCCTGGATCTTGGTTTGCCGGAGGAGATCGTGTGGCGTCATCCGTTCCCTGGGCCCGGACTCGCCATCCGGATCATCGGCGCGGTCAATGAAGAACGACTGAGCATCCTGCGGGCCGCAGATGCGATCGCGAGAGACGAGCTGACGAGCTCCGGTCTTGATCGCGACGTCTGGCAGTTCCCAGTCGTCCTGCTTGCGGACGTTCGGTCGGTCGGTGTTCAGGGCGACGGGCGGACCTACGGTCACCCGATCGTGCTTCGTCCGGTCTCGAGTGAAGACGCCATGACCGCCGACTGGTCGCGTCTGCCGTACGACGTCATTGCGCGGATCTCGACACGCATTACGAATGAGGTCCCCGACGTGAATCGGGTGGTGCTGGATGTGACGAGCAAACCGCCGGGGACGATCGAGTGGGAGTAGTCGCCGCGAGTCAGGGAACACGAGTGGGAGTAGTCGCCGCGAGTCAGAGAACACGAGTGGGAGTTAGCCATGTATGACGTCGCTTTGAGCGTTGCAGCGTGTGTGCGGGCCGGAACCAGGGCCGATGTCGCGTGGATGATCTCACCTGCATCGAGCACCGAGGCGGTCATGATCACCCCCGGTGGTGGGCACCTAGGGTCGCTGGCGGGAGGCGCATTCACCAGCTTGCTGGCCGATGTTGCTACCCGCCAACTTGCGAAAGGCCGACGCGTTCGTCATCGGGTCGAAGAGTGGGAAGCGCAAGCCAGCGGGCTGACGGCTGGTGCTGAAGTTGAGTTTCTGGTCGTTCCCGCCGAGCAGTTTCCGCTTGAGGTGTGGCCGGCGCTCATGGGACGCGAACCAGTGGCCATCAGCGCTGACATCGAGAACGACGACGTTATCCGCTTGTTGGTGAGCACGCTGGATTCGGCGAGTCAGGCAGACCGCGAGGCCTTCGCCGCGAGCCGCCCTTTCGTGGATATCTCGGAAAACAGCGTCCGAACCGTTCTCGTACCCGGAACAACCCTTGTTGTCGCCGGAGGAGGCCCGATCGCCGAAGCCCTTGCTACTCAAGCTGCCCTCATGGGTTGGGACGTTGCTGTCGATGGGCGTGCGGACATTGTCGAGGGACTTACTACGCGGCTGTCCGAGGGCGATGCCGTCGTCGTCATGGGACACGACGTCGAAACTTCGAGCCGTTGTCTGCAGGTAGCACTGGAAAGCGATGCGGGTTATGTCGGTGCGCTCGGTTCTCACGCGATGCAGCAATCGCGCGCCGATTGGCTCGCCTACCGGGATGTGACCGACCTGTCCCGGGTGCACGGGCCTGCAGGGATCGATATCGGAGCCGATTCCCCGGAAGAGATCGCGGTGTCAATTGTTGCCCAGATCATCGCCGCAAGACGGGGTTTTGTGAACGACTGAACAATGTCGGGGCTACCCCTTGCGCAATCTGTCTAACGGGTGTTTCCTAGCCACCCGACGGCGAATTGCGCCGTTTGCTGTTCGGAAAGAGGTTCGCATGCCGATCGAATCCACCGGCCACGAAGGCGGAAGCCCACGGATGTACGCCCTCGTCGAGGATTCTCCGAAAGAAGGTCCTTCTCCCACAGTGTGGGCCTGGCCGCAGTTCATCGACTTCTTGAAGGTCGCCGGTCAGCCGGTCCAGGGCCCGTGGCCACCGCACCAAGAACCCCGACCCGACCCCGATGCCGATTCCCTGCCCGTCGCCGTTCGCGACGACCAATCCTGACGCGAAGAGGACTGTCCATGTACCCATCACGTTTTGCCTACGAGGCGCCGACCTCGATCGACGAGGCGATTGCCTTTCTTGAAGCTGGCGGGGGAGAGGCCAAAGTCCTCTCCGGTGGCCAGAGCCTGATTCCCATGCTCAAGCTGCGATTCGCGTCCCCGGCCACCATCGTGGACATAAATAACATCCCTGATCTTGACTATCACCGTGTGGACGCCGAGGGCAATCTGCACATCGGTGCGCTCTGCCGACACGTCGACCTGGAGCAGTCCACCACTCTCGGTGATACCCACCCGACTCTGGCTGCCGCCGCTGAACTCGTCGCAGACCCGATCGTGCGCTCACGTGGCACCTTCGTTGGCTCGGTCTGTCACGCGGATCCGCAGGGCGATTGGGCGGCAACGATGGTGGCGCAGGGGGGATACATCGTTGCCCAGGGTCCGAACGGACGGCGCAACATCGATATTCGTGAATTCGTTCTGGGTCCTTTCGTGACTGCGCTGGCCTACAACGAGGTGGCGGTCGAAGCGGTCATCCCCGGCGCTAAGGGAAAGGCGGTCGGCAGTTATCTCAAACTTGAGCGCCGCGTCGGGGACTTCGCAACGGCTTCTGTCGCAGTCTCCCTCGACATGGACGGCGACGTCGTACGTGGAGCCGGCTGCGCGCTGGCCGGAGTCGGTGGCCGGACTATCGATGCCAACGACGCCATCTCCTGCCTTGAGGGCAAGACGCTCACCGAAGACAGCATTGAACAAGCCTCCGACGCCGTGGCGGCGGTCGCCGAACCCCGCACCGACCATCGTGGATCGGATGCATACAAGCGGCACATCGTGCAGACGTTCGTGAAGCGCATCTTGACCAACCTCGCCCGCACCGAGCAGAAAGCAGCCTGACATGACGAGTTTGTACGACGAGGTCCAAACACCTACCGAGGGCGTACCGACGCGCCGCGTCACGATGACGGTGAACGGGGAGAAGCGCACCGTCGACGTGGAGCCTCGGCTCCTCTTGGCGCATCTGTTGCGTCAAGGTCTGCAGTTGACCGGCACCCACGTTGGCTGCGACACCACCAGTTGTGGAGCCTGCACGGTGCTTTACGACGGTCGTCCGGTGAAGAGCTGCACGATGCTGGCGGTCCAAGCCGATGGTCACGAGATCGAGACTGTCGAGGGAATGGCCTCGGCCAGCGAGTTGCACCCGGTCCAGGAGGGCTTCAAGCAAGAGCACGGCCTCCAGTGCGGCTACTGCACACCGGGCATGATGTTGACGTCCAAGGCGCTTCTCGAGCGTAACCCCGACCCCACCGAGGACGACATCCGCTGGGCGCTTTCAGGAAACCTGTGCCGGTGCACGGGCTACCAGAACATCGTGAAGTCGGTCCTGTGGGCCGCAGAGAAGCTGCGCGCTGAGCAGGGAGAGGATGCGTAATGGCACTCGATGAACTCAAGATCGGTGGCATGGGCGCGAGTCGCCGTCGCGTCGAAGACAACCGATTCATTCGGGGTAAGGGCAAGTACGTCGACGATGTGGTCCTGCCCGGGATGCTTCATATGGAGATCCTGCGCAGCACCGTCGCGCATGGTCGTATCAAGTCGATCGACACCTCAGCCGCCTGGGAAATTCCTGGCGTCCGGCTCGTTCTGACCGGCGAGACCATGGCCGCCCGAAACCTCGCGTGGATGCCGACCCTCTCGTACGACACCCAGGCCGTGATGGCCACCGACAAGGTGCGTTTCCAGGGTCAAGAGGTCGCCGCTGTCATCGCCGATGATCCCTACATCGCGAAGGACGCCTGCAGCAGGATCGTCGTCGAGTACGAGCAGTTGCCGGCGATCGTGAATCCAGAGCAGGCACAAGATCCCGACATGCCGCTTATTCGCGACGACAAGGTCAACCAGACCTCCAACAAGGTCTTCGACTGGGAGATCGGCGACAAGGAAGGGACTGACAAGGCTTTCGCCGAGGCGGACGTTGTCTCGACCTTGGATCTGCACTACCCGCGGTCGCACCCTTCGCCGCTCGAGCCCTGCGGCTCAATCGCGGACTTTGATCGCTCGACGGGCAAGCTCACGGTGTACATGACCACGCAGGCACCGCACATCATCCGTGCTGCGGTTGCGATGGTTGCTGAGTTGCCGGAGCACCAGATCCGCATCATCAGTCCAGACCTCGGTGGCGGCTTTGGAAACAAGGTGCCCGTCTATCCCGGTTACGTCATCTCGATTCTGGCGTCGATTCTGACAGAGCGTCCGGTGAAGTGGATTGAAGACAAGACGGGCAATCTGATCTCGACCGGCTTTGGCCGCGACGTCTACCTGAAGGGCGAACTCGCGCTCCGCAAGGACGGCAAGATCCTCGGAATGCGGATGCACACCACGTCCGACCATGGAGCATTCTTCGCCGATGCCCAGCCGACTAAATTCAAGATCGGTCTGATGCACTCGACCTTTGCGTGCTACGACCTCCCAGCGGCCCACCTCACAAGCGAGGGCTACTACACCAATAAGGCCCCGGGTGGCGTTGCCTATCGATGTTCATTCCGCGTCACCGAGGCGATGTTCTTCCAGGAGCGGATGATTCACGCGGCGGCGAACGACCTCGGTATGGATCAGGCCGAATTCCGTCGCGTGAACCTCGTCAAAGACGACATGTTTCCGTACCGGACGGCGTTCGGATTCCTCACCGACTCCGGCCAGTACGCCAAGTGCCTGGACCTTGGTCTAGAGGCGATTGGGTATTCCACGTTTAAGGAAGAGCAAGAGGAAGCGCGCAAGCGGGGCAAGCACCTTGGGATCGGTATCTCCACCATGACAGAGCCGCTCGGTGCCGGTAACAGCCGCGAGTACGACATCCTCGGAATCAAGATGTTCGACTCCGCGGAGTTGCGCGTCCACATGACCGGCAAGGCGATTCTGCGAACCGGCGCCAAGACCCAGGGACAAGGCCACGAGACTACGTGGGCTCAGATTGTTGCCCATGAGCTCGGAATCCCGGCCGACGACATCGTTGTCGAGGAAGGTGACACCGATACCGCACCCTTCGGCATGGGAACCTACGCGTCGCGATCGACGCCGGTTGCCGGTGCTGCGGTGGCAATGGTCTCCCGCAAGATTCGTGCCAAGGCCCGAAAGATCGCAGCTCACTTGCTCGAGGTTTCCGAAGAGGACATCGAGTGGGAGTTGGGTCGGTTCTACGTGCGCGGCAATGAGGAGCGCGGCGTGACCATTCAGGATTGCGCGCTCGCGGCCTACAGCAACGTTCCCGATGGCCTCGAACCCGGCCTTGAGAACAACGCCTACTACGACCCGCCCAACCTGACGTGGCCTTTTGCGGCCTACATTTGCAAGGTCGAGGTCGATCCAGTCACGGGCGTCTGGGATGTGTTGAAGTTCGTCGCGGTCGACGACTGCGGTGTTCGTATCAATCCCATGGTGGTCGAAGGTCAGATCATGGGCGGCCTCACGGAGGCGTACGCCATGGCCAACATGCAGTACATCACTTTCGATGAAGAGGGCAACTGCATTGGTGCCAACTACATCGACTACCTACTGCCGACAGCCTGGGAGACCCCCGGCTTCGAATTGCACGAGGTCGTCACCCCATGTCCGCACCACCCGATTGGGGCCAAGGGCATCGGTGAGTGTGCGACCGTCGGTGGACCCGCGGCCTTTGTCAACGCGGTTATGAACGCGATCGAGCACACGGGTGTTCGCAACGTTGATATGCCGCTGATGCCGAACCGCATCTACGAGGCAGTGACAACCGGTCAGGACATCAGTGGAATGCCCCCGGTGAAGGCCGGCTGACATGACCTCAAGTTCTCGGGCAGCCGATGGCGCCGCCGTTATGGCGCGTGCCGTGGAGTTAGTGGAGGCAGGCGAGTCCTTCACGATGGCTACGGTCGTCTGGCGACAGGCTCCGTCGTCGGGTCAGCATGGGTCGCGCGCGATCGTCACCGCGGATGGTGAGTTGTACGGCTGGATCGGTGGCGCTTGCGCGGAGCCAGTCTTGCTGCGCGAAGCACGGCGGGTTCTTGATGAAGGTAAGGCCTCGCTCGTATGGCTGGGCCAGCAACACGATCTTGACGAAATCCACGTCCCCGAGGGCGTGATGACAATTCCGATCTCATGTCAAAGCGATGGTGCTCTGCAGATCTTTATCGAGCCGGTGATGGCTGCACCTCATGTTCTGATTGTGGGTCGATCACCGATGGCAGTGACGCTGTTGGACTTGGTTCGTGATCTCGGTTGGCGCGGCGACCTAGTGGATGGCGGCGAGTTCACGTGTTGCAAGGTGACGCCCGCATCGGCCGTCATCATCGCGACGCAAGGTCACGGTGACGAGGACGCCCTCGAAACAGCCTTGAAGGGTGACCCGGCCTTCGTCGGTCTGGTGGCCTCGGCCAAGCGTGGACGGGTGGTTCGCGAGTTCCTGGCCGAGCAGGGCGTCGAAGCCGAGAAGTTGGCGCGCGTGGAAGTTCCCATCGGTCTCGACCTCGGTCACACCGGTCACCGGGAGATTGCAGTTTCGATCCTTGCTGACCTGGTTCAGCGCCGGGCCAAAGGCGAACTGAAGCCCCGCCCTGCATTGTCGGGCGCTGCGGAGGTCGTAGTACCCGAGACCGTGATTGACCTCGTGTGCGGTATGACGGTCGACGCCGTGCCGGCCAATCGTCCGTTCGACTACGAAGGCACCACGTACTACTTCTGTGCCCCCGGGTGCCGGAAGGCGTTCGAGAAGGACCCGACTTCCTTCATCACTCCGATAATCCAGCAGGAGGCTCCATGCTGATCAACCATTCGTTCCAGATCGATCAGCCGATCGATCAAGTGTGGAACTTCTTTGACAATGTGCCGCTTGTGGCGGCGTGCGTACCGGGTGCGGATCTCACCAATGAGGTTGGCGACGACCAATACGAGGGCGACGTCACGATCTCGGCGGGCCCGGTCAAGCTGGAGTTCGGTGGCGAACTGAAGATCAAGTCACGCGACAACGCCAAGAAGGTGATCGTTCTTGAAGGCGCTGGTGCGGATAAGAAGGGCAGGGGAGCCGCAAGCGTTGTCCTGGACGCCTCGCTGAACTCACTAGGTGGAGCCACCCGGGTCGATTTGGCCATCGACCTCACGATCTCCGGTGCCGCGGCGCAGTACGGACGCGGCCTCGTTGCGGACTTCACCGAGGTCCTGATCGATCAGACGGCTGATTCCATGAAGGCTCGGATGACCGCCATCGCCGAGGGGCGCGACCCAATGTCCGTCGGAGCCCCGCAGGCCGCAAGTGGCATCTCGATCGCGTTCTCGGCATTCACCCTCGCGGTGAAGAGAGTGTTCGCTCGCTTCTTCCTGCCCTACCAACCGGCCCCGAGCCGCTCGTAAGGAGAGTGCCATGAGTTTGTGGGGAATCGGAAACCTCATTTTGATCATCGTCGTCGTTCCGGTGCTGGTGGCTTTGCTGAACCGACTGCTGGGAGCACTTGAGAGCATCCGCGGCGCGTCAAAGGACGCTCTCGACGGGGGAGTTGCACTGATCGGCGAGCTCAACACGACACCGGCCTTGCTTGAAAAGACCGATGACGTTATCAAGGAAGTTGCCAATGGTTCGGTGCGCTACGCCGGCCCCGTCTCGAAGTTGCTTGGTTAGGAGAGCACATGTCAACTGACGCGATCATCACGCTTGTCGTCGCGGCCCTAATCGTGGCGGCGGCGGCTCTGGGTCTCCTGCGAGCCATCTTCCACCTCAAGGCGACAGCCGAGACCCTCGATGCACTTGACGGCGGTGTACAGGTGATCGTCGAGAAGACCTCGACGGTGCAGCCGGTCGTGACCTCTGTCAATGCGAGCCTCGCACCGGTTCGCTCGTTCGCGGAATCGATCTAGGAGGGCTCGTGGACTTCGCTGGACAGCCCGGCTGGTTAGCCGGATACATCATTGGACTCGTCGTAGTCCTCGTCGTCGTTGTTCTCGTGGTGTCGATCCTCGCCCTGGCCTGGCGGATCGGTAACCAGGCTGGCTCGATACTCGACGGACTGAAGCAGGCCGAGAAGAACACCGCCGGACTCGCCGGCTTGAACGAGACCATCGCATCCGCCTTGGCCATCATCGATGGTTTGAAGCGCGGACGAGCGAAGTTGGGAGGCTGACGTGGATTCGCAGGTAGAACAGTTGTGGACCGTAGCCAATGTGCTCGGTTCCGTGGTAGTCGTGGCCGTCGCCGCGTTGCTGACCTTGCTGGTGATCTTCGTTCACCGCATCCACACTCGGGTTGCGGCGATTAAGGAGACCTTGACCGCGACCAAGGCCAACACTGCTGACACTGCTTTGATCACCACGACCGCGGGCGGCGTTGAGGCCGTTCTCGCGGAGGGCTTGGAACATCACCTGTTCCTCGGACGAGTATTGGACAAGGTGCGGTCATGAGTTCACTTGCAACCTGGTCAGTCATCAACATTGTCGCGTTGATCGCCGGGCTGGCGATCTACCTCTTCATCGTGAGCTCACAGCTCAAGAAGATCGCGACCAACCTAGAAGATTCCGCCGATCTCGTGTGGGACATCAAGAAAGACGCCGAGGCGATCGAGCCCGGGCTGACAGCGATCAACTCCACTGGTCGGGTGGTCGCAGGTGCCTTACCGCTGCTGTACGGCATGGGTGAAGGGATCGTGGTTGGCGCGACCTTCCAACACGAAGAGCACGTTGCTGACACCATGGCCCGTCCCGCGATGGGAACGCGTCGCTCACGCCTGATGGAGGGTGTGGGAGTCAACCTCGACGACTAATCACCGGATCCCGGCTCAGCCGGTCAAACGTGCGTACAAGCGCCCTGCGGAGTTACGTGGGGCGCTTGTCCGTTGTCAGGTGTGTGGTGACGGGGGTTTCGTACGCACCAATCCATTCGGCTTTCCACGCCATGTCGAATTTATCGAGATTGCAACTGGGTTCGTAGATCGCGATGAGTTCTTGGGAGATCTGCTCGCGATGTGCGCGGGTGCCTCCAGGAACCTCGAGCCAGCACGCGTGCAGGTTGAACTTCCCATCGGCGCGCTTGATCCACGCGCTGGAACGTGGGTGGCGGAAGGGAAATCCCTCGGCGGACAAGTCATCTGAATGACCCACGAAGATGACCGCAAACTCCTGAGGCCGATTCGGGTTGCTTTTGGCCAAGATCGCGTACACAGCTGGCTTCGCGGGAGGCGTCCAGCCCGCCAGAGCCCGAGGACCTTCGAAGGAGTAGCCCGCCAGACTGCCGAGACGGATCACGGGATCTCATCCTCGAGATCGGCGAAATCATCGTCCTCGCTGATGGACTCTGCGCGGACTACCGGCCAGTCGGGCAGCGATGTCTTGGATACGGCCGCGCTGAACTTCTCGAGCGCAATGTCGACAGCGGCATCGGAGTTGTCTGCTTCGACCACGATCTGGGCGCCGTAGCCCATAGTTCCGTATCCGGATGCTATGCCTTCGAGGGTCGCTACCGCGTCAGCCAACTCGACTACTTCCTCGAGTGAGACCTCGCGATCCCCTTCTGCGTATAGGGAGATGCTGTACCGCATGGTTATCCCACCTTTGCGAGTCGGTTAGCTAGCTTCTCGAGGCTAGCGAGGTTGTGCCCTGAGTGCACTTCGTCAATGTAGGGGTCAGCGATGATCATGCCCATTGCAGTGGGCACCCAATCCTCAGCGTCGGCCTTGTGCGGATTTACCCAGAGCACTCGGTGCGCGATTCGAGACAGGCTCTCCATGGCCTCTGCCAGATCCTGCGGGTCGCCTCTGTCTAGGCCGTCGGAACAGACGACAACGATTGCTCCTCGCCCGAGACGCGCCTTGCGGGCTTGGCGAGCAAAGTTTTTGATGGAGTCGCCGATGCGGGTGCCTCCGTCCCAGTCCAGGACGGCCTCGCCAGCTAGCCGCATCGCCTCATCGGGATTGCGACGGTCCAGAGCGCGAGTTATCCGGGTAAGTCGGGTGCCGAAGCAGAAGACATCGACCTTCGCGTTAGCCCTCCGGGCTGAATAGGCGAACTGAAGAAGGTTGCGCGAGTAGTCCGCCATCGAACCGGAGACGTCGAGAATCAGCACGAGGGGGCGCAATTTCTCCTTGCGAGCCTTGTAGTGAAGATCTTTGGGTTCCCCCAAGGCGCGCATCGACTCGCGGGCCATGCGTCGCATATCGAGAGTGGAGCGACGGCGTGTGCGAGCGGTTCGATGCGTCTTGCGCTTGGGCGGTGTGACGCGCATCCGCGACATCAGCCGCCGCAGCTGACGCATTTCGCCCTCGGTGCAGTCGGCGAATGCTTTGTGGCGCTGAATGTCCGACGTGCTCGCGACGTAGCCGAGCTTCACCTGATCGGGGCTTATCTCCCCGGGGAGACCCTCCTCGGTGTTGGGAATCTCCAGCGTTGCGCCAGCGGTCGAGGACGCCTTCATCGTCTTCTTAAGGACGTCCTCGGCCTCAGGGTGGAAAGCCAGGAAGTACCTCTGGAAGACCTCGTTGTAGATCGGAACCTGGTCGCGTCGGCGAACCAAAGTGGCGCGGCCGCTCCAGTAAACGTCCAGGATGTCCGTGACGTCGAGGGTGGAAACTGCGGCGCTGAACGTCAGGACGTCGTCGGTGCCGACGGTGATGGTTGCATCGCGCAGGGCTTGGGCGAACCCCACGAGGAGTTCATCGATGCTGCCGGTCTCAGGAGAGGACATCCTGAATGCTTCTCGTGGTGTACTCGAGGTCATCGCGGTCCTTGACGACGGTGCCGAGAGTGTCGAGGGCTGATTGTTCGTCGAGGTGGGTGGCGCCAACGGCATCGAGCCCCTGGGTCCAGTCGATGGTCTCAGCGACTCCCGGCAACTTCTCCAGGTCCATGTCGCGTAGGTGATTGACAGCGGAGACGACTTGCGCCGTTAGCGCCTCCGAGACGTGCGGGAGCCGTGAGCGAACGATGTCGATCTCCAACTCGGGATCGGGGAAGCCGATCCAGGTGTAGAGACAACGGCGCTTGAGGGCGTCGTGCAATTCGCGGGTCCGGTTGGATGTGAGGATCACGATGGGACGCGACTGGGACTCGATAGTGCCGATCTCGGGGATCGTCACCTGGAAATCGCCCAGGAGTTCGAGCAGGAATGCCTCGAACTCGTCGTCCGCACGGTCGACCTCATCGATCAACAGAACGCAGGAATTACCGGCCCGGACCGCCTGAAGAAGGGGGCGTTCGATCAGGAAACGCGGCCCGAAGAGATCATCGTCGTTCTCCGCACTCTCCGAATTGCTAAGTGAGCGCACGAAGAGCATCTGGCGGGCGTAATCCCATTCGTACACGGCGTGGTGGATGTCGATTCCCTCGTAGCACTGCAGGCGGATGAGTTGGCGTCCGGTCATCCGAGCGAGGGTGCGTGCCAATTCGGTCTTGCCGACGCCGACCTCTCCTTCAAGCAGGAGTGGCTTGCCGAGCGTTAAGGCCAGGTAGAGGGAGGTAGCCAGTCCGCGGTCGGCTATGTAGTCCTGTTCGCGGAGGTCATCGATCAGTTGGGGAACGCTGCCCGGTAGAGCGCTCATCGCGCCCTGGGAGTCGGTCATCTAGGTGCGTCAGTTCTGTGAGCCGTTGATGAGGTCAGCGAGGCTGCTCGACCCGAGCTTGCCCTCTTGGGCGAGGGTATTCCGCCAGGCGGCTTTGACGTCCCCGCCTTCCTCGGCGTAACCATCGAAAGTGACGTCCTTCATGTTCCGGCAAACCTTGGTGGGGCTGCATTCGGCGTCGAGGTCTTGGAGGTTGGCGGTGTCTTGCTGCCAGATACCTCGAAGCACCTCTGCTGATTGATCCTGCTTGTCGGACATGGTCACTTCCTTCCAGACCCCGATAGTGAATTGACGATACCAACGGAAACCCTGGGCTGCAGCCCAGAATTCCGCCGTTTGCCCCTAGCATGAAGGCAGCCGCGATCGACTCACTCGGGAGACCCCATGGACTTCGTCTACAACCTCATCTTGATCCTGCACTTCATCGGTCTAGCCAGCGTGGTGGGCGGGTTCTTGGTACAGATGAAGTCTGCGGAGAGGGGCGTGAACCCTGCGATGCTCCATGGGGCGCTGACCCAACTGATCACCGGACTTTTGCTGGTCGGGTTGCCGGAGATGGGCGTTGCAACTCCCTACGACGGTTGGGAGAGCTGGGATCACGCAAAGATTGCCGTGAAGTTGCTCATCACGATCGTCATTACGGTCTTGGCCTTCGTCGGTCGACGCAAGCCGCTACCGCAGACCGGACTGTGGGGTGCGATCGGTGGCCTAGCGATTGCCAACATCTTCATCGCCGTCCTCTGGTAACCACCCCTCCCCACTTCTCCCGAATCCCCCGGATTCCGGGGGATTGGCTTCGCTTCCCCCGGAATCGCTAGAGATCAGCCCACTTCCCCCGGAATCCGGGGGATTCGGGAGAAG
>JBDQFC010000002.1:0-151533 GCA_040266055.1 Candidatus Nanopelagicales bacterium
GCTGGGATCGGTGCTCGATTCGAAGGAGATATCCCGCTGGGGTTGGTGGTGGTATCCGAGGTACTCGTAAAGACGCTTGGCCCGTGGGTTGTCATCGACAACGCGCAGAACCACCGTCTCCGCTCCAGCAGCCCGGGCGCGATCTTCCACGGCATTGACTAGTCGCGTTCCCAGCCCTGATCCCCAGTAATCCTGATTTACGGCCAGGTATCGGAACTCCCACTCTCCGGATTGAGTTGCCTCGGCCATGGCGTGTCCGTGGGGGAGGGCAGCGACACATGCAACGATCGCGTCGTCTTGTTCAAGCACGACGGTCTGGTCAAGGCGGCCTGTCACATCGCGAAGCGTGGAAATATAGGGGCTTCGTGGTGACAAGTGGCCACCATCGAGATAAGCCTGAACGGTTAGTTCGGCGATGGCGGCGATGTCTTCGGAGCCGGCACTTCTGAGCATCGGGGGTGACGATAGCGATTGCGTGAATGTCGGAAGCGATAACGTCGGACCGTGACTCCGGAAGACGCCGTTCTCGCCGCGTGCGCGGCGGCTCTCGATGACCGCGACGTTGTTACCGATCCCGATCGACTGCCCACGTATCAACGGGATCGGTCCACTGGTTCCCCGGCGGGTGAGCCGTTCGCTGTGGTGTTCCCGCGAACTACCGAGCAAGTCTCCGCTGTACTTGCGGCAGCGCACGAACATCGAGTGCCGGTAGTACCTCGAGGGGCCGGCTCCGGTCTTTCTGGGGGATCAAATGCGATCGATGGCTCGCTGATCGTTTGTGTGGAGAAAATGCGCGAAGTGTTGCTGGTGGACGACGGCAATGGATTCGTTGAAACTCAGCCGGGAATCTTCAACACCGAACTGCGTGATCACGTGGCGAAGAGTGGACTTTGGTATGCACCGGATCCGGCGTCGAAGGACTTTTGTTCGATCGGCGGCAACGTCAACACCAACGCGGGTGGCCTGTGTTGCGTGAAGTACGGCGTGACGAGAGACGCAGTTCTCGGGCTGGAGGTCGTTCTGGCCGATGGCCGCATCACTCGAATGGGTCGCAAGACCATCAAGGGAGTGGCTGGTTACGACCTCACCGGTCTGATGGTGGGTAGCGAGGGCACGTTGGGGATTGTCACGATGGCTCGGCTGCGCTTGGGGCCCATCCCACCGCCGCCCACGACCATCGTCGGAGTCTTCTCCGACATCGGCAATGCTGGATCTGCCGTGAAGTCGATCATGACCGAGTTGCGCCCGAGCATGCTCGAGATCATGGACAACGCGTCGCTGTCGGCGGTGGAGCAGTGGCAACCCATGGGCTTGGACACTTCCGCAGGTGCTCTGCTGCTAGCGCAGTTTGACTCACCCGATTCGCAGGCTGATGCCCGACGCTTGAGTGAACTGTGTGAAGCAGCCGGCGCCGAGGAAACCTATGTCTCCGAAGATCCACAGGAAGCAGAAATGCTCGTCGCGGCCCGGCGCATGATCATTCCGGCGTTGGAGTCGGTGGGCAACTGGCTGCTAGACGACGTGGCTGTGCCACGAACGCAACTAGCCAGAACGATGACGGAAATTGAAGAAGTGGGGCGGCGCAATGATGTTCTGATCGCAACGTTCGGTCATGCGGGTGATGGAAACCTGCATCCCACCATCGTCACCCCGCGCGGCGACGAGACCGCGGAAGAGCGAGCGATGACAGCCTTCAACGAGATTCTTGATGTCACCTTGGCCAATGGCGGCACCATTACGGGTGAGCACGGCGTAGGTTCCATGAAGCGCGAGGCGTTGGCTCGCGAGTTGGACGTGGTCCAACTCGATCTCCATACGCGGATTAAGCAAGCAATTGATCCGCGCGGCATTCTCAACCCCGGGAAGGCCCTTGCCCGCTGGTAGTTGAATCATCGGACTCCAGTGCGATTTCTGGTTCATCGAAATCGGCGATGGATTCCTTCACCGGTCGTCTAATGATCCACGTGAAGAACGCGACGACAGCGATCAGTCCTCCGATTACCTCGACCGCTTGAAGGGTGCCCTGGCTGGCGAAGTCGATCAGATTCCCGCCGATCTGTTGGCTCAGGATGAATACCGCCATCACAAGCACGAACCAGCCGAAGGCCTTGCGCAACTTATCTGGGTGGATCTTGCCGACCACGCGGCTACCGATGAGTGCACCGATGACTGCCATAGCGGTGACAACGAGAGTGACGGGCCAGATGCTGGCTCCGTCGTTGAGCGTGGTCGTGGCGGTGTTTATCGAGATGAACGAGTCTCCACCGAACTTCAATGCGTAGCCAAAGAATCCAGCGAATGACTTCATCGCCACGACCAGCAGGCTGGTTGCGACGGCATTGGGCATCGGAAGGCCACCGAGAAGTGCGAGCGCGGGAACGACGAGGAAACCACCACCGGCACCCACGAGTCCAGTGACGAGACCCACGATCAGGCCGTCGAGAATGATTCGGAAGACAGGGAGACCCTTGTGGGTTCCGTGGCCCTCGACCTTCTTACGACCTCGAATCATGGCCACTGCGGTGACGCCCATCATCACGGAGAATGCTGCGAGTAGTAGCGCGCCGGGAAGTAGCGCACCGACCTGACCGCCGATGAATGCACCGACCATGCCTGCTGCACCGAAGATCAGGCCCGTCTTCCACCGCACGCGCCCGGCTTTGGCGTGAGCGATCAGTCCGAAGAGCGACGTCACGGCGACGACGAACAGGCTGGCCGTGATCGCCTGCTTCGGTTCGAAGTCAACGACGTAGACAAGCAGTGGCGTGGTCAGAATGGATCCGCCACCGCCCAAGATTCCAACGGCTCCTCCGATGAAGAGTGCTAGGGCGGCGGCCAGGATGACCATAGTTTCTCCTCGTGCTCAGTTCTTAACTGCTGCGTGGTGCAGACGGCAGCTAACGATTCGTTTCTGCGATCGGGGTGATGGACGATGCTCCAGGACTCCACTCCGCTTCGAAGCTGAAGCGGTCTCCTCGGATGTAGGTCTCGCGCCATTCGACGGGAATGTCACCGGCGAAGGCAACACGTTCGATGTAGAGCACGGCGGAGGTGCCCGGAACATCGAGCATGGTGGCGACATGTGCCGGTGCAATCTGCGCGGAAACGCGTTCGCTTCCCGTGTCGGGTCGGATACCGCACTTCGAAGCAAGAGTGTCGTACAAGCCACTTCGCGTGAAGTCTGCCTGCAGAAGTGGAGATGCGACGTCTTTCGGAAGCCAAGCGGTCCCGACGGCCAACGGCTCATCGCCCGCGAATCTCAAGCGCTCGAGGACGACCATTTCTGTGTCTGGGGGAAGATTGAGATTTGCGGCGACCGAAGGATTGGTAGTCGTGCCGAGTCGTCGAACTTCGTTTCGCTGTTGGACACCTTGGTCTTCGATGGTGCGAAAGAGCGAGTACAGCGTGCCGAGGTTCTGTGAGTAGGAGTTGGCCTCGATCGTGGTGCCCCGTCCACGTGCGCTGCGTAGTAGGCCTTCTGAGCGCAGTACCCGCAGGGCTTCTCGGATCGTGTGTCGACTGACCTCGTACTGCTCGGTGAGAGCGATTTCGCCCGGGAAGCCGTCGTCGAAAGCTCCAGATGAGACTCGGCGACGGATGTCGTCACTCACCTGCGCCCACAGGGGAACCGGGCTGGTGCGGTCCGGCAGCGCTGGTCCTAGTCCGACGGACGATTTTGCGGAAACCGCTGCGGAAGCCACCATGAGATGCAATTGTACGGATGTACGGACATTTGTCCACCTACTGTCACGTCAGAGTCCATACGCAAAAGGAGAGAGAGCATGGACCAGAAGCATCAGGTCGTCGTCATCGGTGGCGGATCCGGCGGAATCACGGTGGCGGCTCGGCTGAAGAAGGCCGGCATCACCGACATGGCCATCATTGAGCCCAGCGATACCCACTACTACCAGCCGCTGTGGACCCTGGTGGGTGGTGGACGAGCAAATGCTCCAGACAGTGCCCGCCCGATGGCCTCGGTCATCCCGGCCGGCGCGACCTGGATAAAGGACTCCGTCACCACGGTAGATCCCGAAGCTCACACGGTGACCACCAGCGGTGGAAAGACCGTGGGCTATGACCGCCTCGTGGTCGCCGCCGGCATCCAACTCGACTGGGACGGCATCCCCGGATTACCCGAGGCTCTTGGTCGCGACGGACTCTCGAGTAACTACCGCTACGACCTTGCCCCCGTCACATGGCAGAACGTGCAGAAGACCACCGGAGGCAACGCCATCTTCCATATGCCTCCAAACCCGATCAAATGCGCGGGAGCTCCACAAAAGATCGCCTATCTCGCGTGCGACTACTGGCGTGAGCAGGGACGACTCGGCAACATCAACCCGATAATGGTCCTTCCCACGCCAGGCATGTTCGGCGTCAAGGTCTGGTCGGACGTTCTCGTTCAGGTGGCCGCTGGTTACGGCATCGATGTGCGCCTGAACTCGGTCATTACCGAGATCGATCCGCAAAAGCACACCGTCACCATCAAGAATAACGAGACTGGAGAGACCGACACCGTCGAGTACTCCTTCGCCCACATGACTCCGCCACAGAGCGCTCCCAATTGGATCAAGAACTCACCGCTTGCAGATCCCGAATCCCCAATGGGCTACGTGGGAGTCAACAAGCACACACTCCAGCACAACGTGTATCCCGACGTATTCGCGCTCGGTGACTGCACCACCACGCCAAACTCCAAGACTGGAGCCGCGATCCGCAAGCAGGCACCAGTACTGGTCGAGAACTTGGTTGCGTCGCTCAAGGGTGGAACGGGTTCAGGTAGCTACGACGGTTACGCCTCGTGCCCGATCACTACGAGTCGTAAGAAGATGTTGCTGTGCGAGTTCGACTACGATCTCAACTTGCGTCCGTCGCTCCCGGTGGTGGATCAGAAGAAGGAATTCACCGATTACAACATGCTCAAGAAGGTCGGTCTTCCCAATCTGTACTGGAACTTCATGCTGAAGGGGCGTGCGTAGGCGCCGTCTACGCCTACCTCGAAGTTCCTGTGACCACCCTGGTGGTGGCGAATTCCAGTTCGGTCAGGGATTCGATGAGTGCTGTTCGCAGGTCCGATGCACGGGCGGCCACTTCCTGTTGGACCTGGGCGTACTCCCGACGTCCTTCTGGTGTCTCGACCCGGATTGATGTGTAGCCGAGGTGCGCAAGGTCATAGGGCGAGGCGCGCATGTCGATCTCGCGGGCGAACGCCGTGAGTTCGAAGCAGTCGAGGATCAGAGCGCCTGATAGGTAGGGCTGGAACCACATCGCGTACTTAAACAAGTCCATGTTCGCGTGGATGCACCCGGGCTGCTCGATGTCCGGCTGGTTCGCACGCGTGGGGATATGCGCGTTCAAGGGCTCTGCATCAGAGGTGAAGAACCGGTAGGCGTCAATATGGGTGCACCGCAGGCCGACGTGGTCAACAGTGTCGACTATGACGTCCGGGTCGACGCGCAGATTCTCGTGCTGGTGGCGAAGTTTGGTGGGATCTAGGCGATAGACCATTGCCCACTCGTGCATTCCGAAGCAGGAATGCTGAGCGGGGCGGCTCTGGGTGCCGCGCAGGATGCGAAGTGTGACATCCAGGCGCCCCGGGTCAGCACGCTCGGGATCGACAGTCCATCCGTCGTCACCGAAGGTGTAGTGATTGGCCAGCGAGGGCGGACTCCATGCCCCTTCCAGGCGGACACCGAGTCCTGGATGCCAGGTTCGCAGCCGACCGGGGGAGTACGGGTAGTAGTCAAAGAGGAAATCCATCACCGGATGCTTGATCGCGCGCCGACGCCTGTCGAGGTGGGGAACGGTCCACTGCTCCGCCCGCCGGGCATGGGCTGATGCCGCGTCACGCCACTGGCTCTCCGAGATGATCACGCCACGACGCTACGCCTTCGTCAGTTCTCGCGCGCAAGTACTGTGACTGTGTGGATCCCGAGGACATCTTGCCCGAGCAAACCAGCGACGACGTCGAATCCGGCGACGTGCGCGACGGTAGTGATCACGACGCGTGGCTTCGCGATCAGGTGCCGCCGCACCACGGTGACTAGGGCGCTGGTTTCTTCAGCAGATCGCGAATTTCCGTTAGTAGCTCAACTTGTTCGTCGATGCCGGAATCGAATGCGCGTCGTGCTCGGAAGCGATTGATCGGCACTACAAAGACGAAGTAGATAACGATCATCGTGAACAAGAAAGTAATGAGCGCACTGATCATGAGCGAAATGTCGATTGTTTGACCGGCGATGGTGATCTCGAGATCTCCTGCGTCATTTCCGAGGAAGATCCTCACCACGGGCGTAATCAATCCCTGAGTGAAGGCATCGGCCAAGGTTGTAAACGCAACACCCACCACAACGCCTACGGAGAGATCGACCACATCCCTTGATTGATGAACTCTCGTAATCCTTTGAACACTGCACACCTCCATCGAACTTGGTGTCTATGCGTTACGTATGTCCACGGATCATGACACCGACCGGCTCTGCTGGGTGGGAGGCCAGAGATAGCGCCGCCGACTCCTCGAGGGCGATGATTGCGATGGCTTCGGATGAGGGTCCAAATCCGGAGGTAGGGATGTCGATGACGCGCGCACCTTCGACTACCGGTGTGCTCGTGCCCGCACGAATCAGGTCCACGATGGTTCCCGGGGCGAGGGCGTTTACCGCTCCTGCTGGGCTGATCACGACGGGGACGGCGACTTCATCCGTTGCCAAGGAAGAGTCCGCCTGAGACACAAAGGAAGTCGATGGCTCAGGAGAGCGCATCGCCGTTGCTAGGAAGAAGATGCCGAAGCCGGCGAGTAGTGCAGCCACGAGCCGTCGGCGACGATTCAGTACCTGCCGAAGGTGCGTCAGATCGAGCCAGAGCCGCAGGCGATCAACCAGAGCCGTCATGCATTGACGCTATGCGCGCACCTGCAACTCAGTCGAATCGTTATCCACAGGCGTGCGGGCTAGGCCTTCGATGCGGTCGACGATGAGGAACTCGACGACGAGTTCGAAGATGAAGAGCCGGACGAACTCGACGCTCCGGTCGAGCTCGACTTCTCCGACTTGGTGGACTCGCTCGAGGACTTCGATGCATTCTTTTCGCCACCACCGGCATCACTCGACGATCCCGAGGTCCGCGAATCGGTGCGGTAGAAACCCGATCCCTTGAAGACCACACCGACACCGTTGAACAACTTCCGCAGCGTGGGTTGCCCACATTCAGCGCAATCGGTCAACGTCGGGTCGGTCATCTTCTGCACAATCTCGTGCTTGGCATTGCAGGACCCGCAGGCGTACTCGTAGGTGGGCACCGGACCTCCTTGTTCGGCAGAGATTAGCACTCGATGGCCGCGAGTGCTAAATGATGCTTTCCCCGTCGCTACGCTTCCTGGGTGTTTGTATGGCTGGCGATCGGCGCCGGAGGTGCGCTAGGTGCCCTGGCCCGCTGGTCGATCGGTGAAGCGGTGGTCTTCTCGCTTGGAGCATCGACGTTCCCTTGGGGCACGCTGATCGCCAATGTGGTCGGCTGTGCGGCTATCGGGGTCCTCGCTCCGTTGGTGATCCGACGTGCAGCCTGGGTCGCGGGTCTGGTGGTGACAGGTTTCCTGGGTGGTTTCACTACCTACTCAGCATTCGCTGAGGAAACGTTCGTGTTGCTCGACAGGGGGGATGTCCAGGGAATCGTGCTTGCCGCGACGTACGTGCTCGTGACTATCACCACGACTTCTCTCGCCGTTGTGCTCGGCTCCCGGCTCGCCCCGGCGATGATCGCTGAGGAAGCGGGATGACGTGGACCTTGGCGCTCTCTGTCGCAGCGGGCGGTGCGATCGGTGCGCCATTGCGCTACCTCATCGACAGTCGGGTATCTCGTGCATCACAAGAACGTGGAGATGGGCTTTTCCCTTGGGGACTGCTGGTTGTCAATGTGTTGGGATCCTTCATCATCGGTGTGGCATACGTGACCTTGGAAGGACCCGGTCGGGCATTGATCGCCACGGGTGCATGCGGTGCATTAACCACCTATTCGAGCTACGCGCTGTTCGTTAACCGCGTGTGGGATGAAGACCGCGCAGCAGCATGGAAAGCAATTATCGTCATGCCTGTCGCCTGCATCGGCGCCGCAGGCATCGCTGTATTCATAACCCGAGCGCTGACCGGTTACTAGCGGAGTACGGTGCTCGTCGTGCGTACGTGGGCCCGTGTCGTTTCGATTCTCGGGTTGGTGATCGTTCTCATCATCGTCGGCATCTCCGGCTACGCGCTTCACACGGTGCGTGCCTCGTACCCCCAGGTCAGCGGAGAGATGGAACTCGACGGACTGACTTCCGAAGTGGAAGTACTTCGCAACGATCTCGGTATTCCCGTGATCAACGCCGATTCCCTTGAGGACCTGTTCTTCGCACAAGGATTCGTGCACGCCCAGGATCGGTTCTGGGAGATGGATGTTCGTCGACATATCACCGCAGGTCGGCTTTCGGAGATGTTCGGTGAATCTCAAGTTCCCACCGACACGTTCTTGCGCACGCTCGGATGGCGACGCATCGCCGAGCAGGAACTAGAACTTCTCGGCGATCGGTCTCGACGGATCCTGGACGCGTACGCAGCTGGCGTGAACGCCTACCTCGAAGAGCGCAGCGGGGCCGAGTTGAGTCTGGAGTACGCAGTGCTTGCGCTGCAGAATCCGGACTATCGGCCTGAGCCGTGGGTCCCGGCGGACTCTGTAGCGTGGTTGAAGGCTCTCGCATGGGATCTACGCGGGAATATGACCGATGAAATCTACCGCGCGGTGATGAGCGCAAGTATGGGTATCGAGGCCACCGAACAGCTCTTCCCGGAATATCCATACGCCGACAATCGTCCGATCGTGGAAGTTGGAACGGTGGTTGACGGTGTTTTCGACCAGGACGCTCCACGAGGTGCTAGCGGGACTCCGGGATCCGCCAATCGGCCAATTGATTACACCGGTGCGCTTGATGCCCTGTCATCCGTCGACGCAGTGGTGTCATCACTCGAGACACTTCTCGGACCGTCGGGACCAGGCATCGGCTCGAACTCCTGGGCGGTTGCCGGATCCAAGACCGATACCGGGTTGCCGTTGCTGGCTAACGATCCTCATCTCGCACCTGCCATGCCGAGCCTTTGGTACCAGTCGGCGTTGCGCTGCACTCGGATGGACGACGACTGCAATTACGACGTCACCGGATGGACCATGGCTGGACTTCCCGGCGTCTTCATCGGACACAACAACCAGATCGCGTGGGGCTTCACCAATCTCGGGCCGGATGTAACCGACCTCGTCCTGCATCAGCTTGAGGGCGACGCATACCTCTATGACGGACAGCTCCTCCCGCTGGACATCCGAACAGAGGAGATCAAGGTCGCCAGCGGTGACCCGGTTGACGTCACGATCCGGTCCACAGCTGACGGTCCGATCATCTCCGGTATCGAGGACATCGCTGTCTATGACGCCGTTGCGGTCGACGCCCCTGTTCCCGCACCGGGATCGATGGGCACCCAGAATGCGGCGGGGACATCGGGTGGCGACTACGCAGTTGCCTTGCGATGGACCGCTCTGCAACCTCAACCAACATTCGATGCCTTCGATGCACTGAACACGGCCACGGACTGGGAGCAGTTCCGAAACGCGGCGCGACTCCTTGCAGTACCAGCGCAGAACTTGCTGTATGCCGATACCGCCGGGCGTATCGGGTACCAGTCGCCTGGACGGATTCCCATCCGTCGCGGCTACGACGGAAAGTGGCCCATCCCGGGTTGGACTAGTGAGTACGGGTGGGACGGGTACATACCCTTCGAGGCGTTGCCATCAGTGATCGATCCGCCGGAGGGCTGGATCGTGACGGCCAACCAGGCTGTCATCGGACCGGAGTATGCGTATTTCCTCACCGACGATTGGGCCTACGGCGCGCGTAGCCAGCGAATCGTCGACTTGATCGAGTCCTCCACGGCAGGGGGTGCCGTGATGACGGCCGAACGCATGCGCGCTATCCAGGTGGATAGCAACAATGCACTCGCCGAGTTCCTGGTTCCTCGCTTGCTTGAACTCCCGGTGCCCGCAGGGACCGAGGATGCGCGCGCTCTTCTGGCTGATTGGGATCTCCAGCAGACAGCCGACTCGGCAGGCGCCGCCTACTTCAACGCGATCTGGGCGCAGATGGTTGAGCGGATGTTCGATGCAGCAGCCGATACCGACTTGATCCAATCGAGCGGCAACGATCGCTTCTGGTTGGTGGTCGAAAACATCTGGGATGACCCGACCAATGTCTGGTGGATCGATAAGACCACGCCTGCGGCTGAAGATCGGGATGCCCTCCTGGCGACCGCGCAAGTGGCCGCAGCCGAAGCGTTACGCGATCAACTCGGTGACGATCCGTCGTCGTGGAGCTGGGGAGCACTGCATCAACTCACCTTTACCAACGGCACGTTGGGTACGAGCGGAATCGCGCCGATCGAGATGCTTTTCAACCGCGGTCCAGTGGGAATCGGCGGTAGCGAGGCGGCGGTCAACGCGACCGGTTGGACGCCAGCAGATGGGTTCGAAGTTGATTGGGTACCCAGCATGCGTCAGGTCATTGACCTGTCGGACTTCGATTCCTCGACGTGGGTGAACCTGACAGGCAACTCCGGACACGCATACAACCGCAACTACTCCGACCAGATCGATGCCTGGGTCGAAGGCCAACAGTTCCCGTGGATGTTCAGCGATGCCGCGGTCCGCGACGAAGCGGTTGACGTTCTCACCTTGAGTCCGTCTACATCCAACGACTAATCAGGCCGCCGTTAGTCGGGCATCGAGAGCCAACGAACCCGCTCCGGTGTGACAACCACGTCCACTCGGCGATCGTGATCCTCGCGTGGAACCGCAGGTAGCGCTTCATGTTCGAAGACCAAAGCAATGATCGGTCCGCGACCATCATCGGGCAGATCGGCGAGCGTTCGGTCGTAATAGCCGCCTCCTTGCCCCAGGCGGAATCCATCTGCGTCCACCGCGAGTGCGGGGATGATCCACAGGGCGGGAGGTTCGTCCGTTGGGTCACCGATCGGTTCGTCGATATTCCAGACATTGGAAGCGAAAGCCGTATCAGTGTTGGTCTCAACCCACGCAAGGTTGTCGCCTTCCACTCGGGGTAGGCGAACGGTTGCGCCCGCACTACGAAGGCTGTTGATGAGTTCGTGCGTCGGTGGTTCCTCGGGTCGTGCCGCGTAACAGGCGATGGCCGCGCCCTCGTTGCACGCTGATCGGACTTCCTCGAGGTCGAGGACGTGCTCGGCTATCCGGCGGGCCTCATCCTCCGTGGCCTGCCGTTCGCGGCGTTGTTGGCGCAAGGATCGGCGGACGTCGGCCTTACTGGCAGGAGCATCCATGGCTCCACCTTGCCCTAGAGGTGTTCGTATGCCAGGAATGACGGCGTAGTGTCAGGGCCCATGACAGGTGTCCATGCGGCGGTGATCCCTGCAGCCGGGCTGGGAACGCGGTTCCTTCCTGCGACCAAGGCGATGCCGAAGGAAATGCTTCCGGTCGTCGACAAGCCGGCGATCCAGTTCGTGGTGGAGGAGGCGGTTGCCGCGGGTTTGGACGACGTCTTGTTCATCACGAGTCGAGGAAAGCGTGCGCTCGAAGATCACTTCGACCGCAATACCGAGCTCGAGGTTGCGCTCGCGGAGAAGAACGACACCGACAAACTTGCGATCACCCAAGAGTCGACCGATCTCGCGCAAATCCACTACGTGCGCCAAGGTCAGGCGCTTGGACTCGGCCATGCGGTGTTGATGGCAGAGAACCACGTCGGAGATCAGTCGTTCGCAGTGCTTCTCGGTGACGATCTCATTGACGAGCGCGATCCGATTCTCCCGCGCATGATTGATGTGCGTGAGCGCTTCGGTGGCTCGGTAATTTGCCTGATGCGTGTTCCACGTGAAGACATCTCTCTTTACGGGTGCGTCGCGGTGCAACCAACGGACGACGACGATGTCTTTGACGTAACGGACTTGGTTGAGAAGCCACCGGTAGATGAAGCGCCCAGTGATTACGCGATCATCGGCCGATATGTGCTCGACCCCGCTGTGTTCGCGGTTCTTCACAAGACGAAGCCTGGCCGCGGCGGTGAGATCCAATTAACGGATGCTCTCGTTCAATTGGCAACGATGCCGGCTGCCAAAGGCGGAGGCGTCCGGGGAGTGGTCTTCGACGGTCGGCGCTATGACACTGGCGACAAACTCAGCTACCTCAAGGCAGTGATCCAACTTGCGACGGAGCGTGACGACATCGGTGCGGACCTTCGTGAGTGGCTTTCCGAGCGGACGTTCTAGCCGTGCCGTGGCGCACGGATGTCGCCCCCACCCTCACCGAGGGCGACGTCCGGCTGCGTCCACTTCGCACGAGTGACGCCAGGACCTGGCAGGACGTTCGGCGTCGAAACCAGGCGTGGCTGAGTCCGTGGGATGCAACCGTGCCCGATGAAGGCGTACGTGCTGGTGAGATCCCGCCTTCCTTCCACTCCATGACCCGTCGGCTTAGAGCAGAGGCGCGTGAAGGGCGAGTCATCCCGTGGGCCACCGAGTTCCGAGGACGGTTGGTGGGGCAGGTGACGATGGGCGGCATTGCGTACGGCTCCTTGCGCAGCGCCTACATCGGCTACTGGATCGATCAGGAGTTCGCAGGGCGCGGTATTACGTCCCTTGCCGTCGCGATGGCGAGCGACTACGCATTCGACATCTTGAAACTTCACCGCATGGAACTCAACATCCGTCCGGAAAACACATCGTCACGTGCCGTTGCCGAGAAGCTCGGCTACCGCGTCGAGGGATTCCGCGAGAAATACCTACACATTGACGGTGATTGGCGGGACCACGTCGCCTACGTTTTGTTCGCAGGAGACATTCCTGGTGGCGTGGTGAACCGATTGCGGGCTTCGGTGGACAACCGAACGCAGGGCCCCGGTACCTAGCTCCTGCAATTTGGCCTAGCACGGGGGTGCGACACGCGCATCCGCATGAGTGCGCACCTCCCGCAACAAATACCCCATAACGCCTAGCGTGTGCGATTGTGACGGGCTTGATCTACGTGGTAATCATTGCCCTGTGGGCTGCCGTCCTCATCCCGATCTGGTTGCGTCGACATGATCAGATCAGTGAAGTCCGCTCCACCGCTCGTTTCTCCTCCGCCATGAAGTCGTTGGGTAAGGGTGAGTCGGACAAGGGCGGATCTGGCAGGTCTCGCGCCTACTCACCTGCTCAGGAAGCGGCGGCTAAGCGCCGGGCGATCATCATGGGGGTGCTGAGCGGTGCGTTGGCCCTGCTCTTGGTGCTCGCGGTGGTGGGTCTGGTTCCGCGCTGGGCTCCGATCGTCTTGGCTGTGCTCGTTCTTTCCTATCTGATCGCCGCTGGCGTGACCTCGTCCAAGCGTTCGGCGGGCTCCGAACGACGTCGCCTTGACCACTTCGACGAGTACGAGGAGTACGACGAACTCAACGAAGACGCCTACGACGACTACCGCGAGGTTGCGTACACCGATCGAGTCGCCGAGGTCGCCTATCCACGCTCGCGGGGTGCCCGCCCCGCTACCAAGCGCAGCCGCGACGCACAGGTTGCAGCGGCCATGGACGATTTCCTTGAGTGGGATCCGTGGGAAGGTGAGCAGGACGAAGACGCCTGGTCCGCAGTCCCGACCACCCTTCCCACCTACGTCAACGCTCCCCGGGCGACCCGGGTGCGTCGGCCCATCGAGCGCGATCGCGACTGGTCCGGTGAGGCGATGGTCGAGGCGGCCCGCACCATTCGCCGTCCGCGAATCACGGTTGATGATCTCGAGGATGATAAGTACGAACTCAGCTCCCGCCCGCAGGCACCGGCTGTCGATTCGGGCGACGACACCACCGAGTTGCCGGCGGTTGGCTACTAGAAAACCCGGACGGCAGGCGGGGTATTCGCCTGCTGCTAACCTTGCGTCTCGCTTGGGGCTGTGGCGCAGTTGGTAGCGCGTCTCGTTCGCAATGAGAAGGTCAGGGGTTCGAATCCCCTCAGCTCCACCATTGTTTCCACTGTTTAGTTGTCCGTTGTTTAGTGTTGTCGCGTGACGCGCTTCGCCCTGGATCGGCTCCAATTCGTTGTCGCGATCATCAATGTCATCGCGGCTGTGGTGACAGCTTTTCTGATCGTTATCGATGATCGAACGATCCTCGGTGAACCGCTGTGGATGAAGCCGTTCAAGTTCTTCATCTCCGCCGCATTGTTGTCGCTGAGCCTTTCGTACCTCGTGCCGCGCATCAGCAAAGCACCTCGGACCACGCGAATCGCCAGTATCACCATCGTCGTGTGTCTCACCGTCGAACTTGTCTTGATTACCTCGGCCGCGGCTGCCGAAACGACGAGTCACTTCAACGTCAGTTCACCGGCGGCGACGGCGGTATGGAGTGCGATGGCGTGGTTCATCACCGTTTTGTGGTTTGCCACCATGGTGCTCGCCGTCATGTTCATCCGCAGTCCCGGTGTCGATCAGGTCATGAAGCGCGCATTCACCTGGGGCCTCGTCGTATCCATCGCCGGAATGGGTGTTGCCTTCTTGATGACCGGTCCCACGGCGGAACAACTTGCAGATTTCCAAGGGGTCGCCGGAGCACACACCGTCGGATCAGAAGATGGCGGCCCCGGTATCCCTCTGTTCGGATGGTCGACCGTCGCGGGAGATCTACGAGTTCCGCACTTCGTCGGGCTTCATGCCCTGCAGTTGATCCCGCTCGCAGTTTTCTTCCTCCGGACAAAAATTTCCATCACGGGAGTGGACTTCATCGGCCTTGGCTACCTGATCGTGGTCGGATTGCTCACCGCGCAAGCGCTGGCCGGGCAGTCGGTTGTAGCGCCGTCACCAGCATTCGCCCTGGGAATCATCGCGGCGATCGCCGTTCCGCTGACCGCCGCTTTGATTCGTGGCCCACGGGCTGAGACTGATGCCGAAAGCGAGCGGCCCGCGCCCTCGTAGATGTACCGAGCCGATGTGCGCTAGATCCAGGTGGGCAGCCACATGCGCGCTCGCCAGGCGTCATAAGTGATCACTTCAGCCGACCAGATCGGATAGAACCACCACGCTGCCAGGACCACCGCGAGGACGTAACCACCGATCAGCAAGGCGGGAACCCAGCGCGGCCTGTTCCGCAGCCCCCGCGCGATGGCCCCGAGGGTGAGTGTCACCGCCATCACCACGAAAGGCACGTACACGACCGTGTAGAACGTGAAGATCGTGCGGTCGAGGTAGAGCATCCACGGCAACCATCCTGCGGCGATGCCGAGGATCACTGCAGCCGAGCGCCAGTCTTTCATCGCGATCCATCGCCATAGCTGGTAAGGGATCGCTAGAAGTGCGGCCCACCAGATGATCGGGTTGCCGACTGCCAGCACGGTGCTCGAGCAACTATCGGCACCGCAACCCTCGGGAGACTCGTAATAGAAGCTCGTGGGTCGCGTCATAAATGGCCATGACAGCGGGTTGCTGGCGTAGTTGTGTTCGGCCTGGAGATTGGTGTGGAAGTTCCACATTTCGGAGTGGTAGTGCCACAGCGATCGGATCGGGTCGGGGACGAGTGAATCGCCCTGGTCGGCTGCCCAGTTGCGGCTCCACCCGGTGGAGGTGGCGAACCATCCGGTCCACGTCAGCAAGTAGACGCCGATCCCGATGACGAGTGTTGACAATGCAGCCAGTGGCAAGTCGCGAGCGAAAGCTGCCGACCACGGGTGGTCCACGCCGATGGCACGTCGAAGTAGTGCGTCCCAGACGAGGGACATCGCCATGAAGGCCGCGAGGAACCAGATACCTGACCACTTGGTACCGCACGCAAGTCCAAACGCGACGATCGCGGCGATTCGCCAGGGGCGCCAACCCAGGAACGGACCTAGCCCGGCGGCAACCCGGTCGGCTCCGCGTTGCCTGACGTCGGCGGCGACGCGTTTTCGAGTGTGATCTCGATCCACGAGCAGAAGACCGAAACCTGCAAGAACCCAAAAACCGAGAACCAGGTCCAACAGGGCGGTTCTACTCATCACGATGTGGATGCCGTCGAGGGCTAGGAGGAGACCGGCGATCGTGCCGATGGCATCGGATCGGGTCAGGCGCCGAACGATGCGGGCAGTCATGATCACCGCGATCACACCGAGGATCGCTATGGCGATGCGCCAGCCGAACGGATCCACTCCGAAGATGTACTCGCCGATCGCGATCGTCCACTTGCCCACAGGTGGGTGGACGATAAACCCCGGTTCACCGCTGAACGCTTCGACCGCCCGCCAGTTGTCTCCTGCTTGAAGCATGAGTTCTTTGTGGTTGTCCACCTCGTCGACCTCAACGCCGTAACGCAGATACGACCATGCGTCCTTCGCGTAGTACGTCTCGTCGAACACCACCGCGTTTGGCTCGCCGAGCCGAGGAAGTCGGATGAGGGCGGCAATGGCACCGACCGCTAGCGGCCCAGCCCAGCCGCGCCATCCATGCGAGGGCATGGGTGATGCGAGGCGATCAGGAAGGGTCACCGTGCTGCGATCCGGGGCAGCGGTCACAGGCGACACGATGCCATCGTAGGTGCGACAAGATGGGGTGGTGATCGATGACAGCAGTCAAGGCCAGATATTGCTGGCCGCTACCCCGGTGGGCAATGCTCAGGACGCGTCGGCGCGGCTAGTGGCGGCCTTGCGGGACTGCGATGTCATCGCCGCCGAGGACACCCGCCGGCTTCGGGCACTTCTGTCGCGCTTGGAGATCGAGCCGCGCGGGCAGATCTTGTCCTTCTACGAGGGAAACGAATCCGCTCGCGTTCCGGAGTTGATTGACAAGGCTGCTCGTGGTGCTCGGGTGCTCGTGGTCACCGATGCGGGGATGCCGTCGGTGAGCGATCCGGGCTTTCGCTTGGTGCGTGAGGCGCATGAAGCCGGCGTTGCTATCACCTGCCTGCCTGGACCGTCTGCCGCATTGGCTGCTCTCGTGCTGTCGGGCCTGCCCGTTGCTCGGTTCGCCTTCGAGGGCTTCCTTCCGCGCAAGGAGGGGGATCGTCGTCGTCGTTTGGAGTCCTTGACCACCGAAGAGCGCACCATGGTGTTCTTCGAAGCACCACATCGACTCGATGCGAGCCTTGCGGACATGGTTCGGGCATTCGGACCTGATCGGCAGGCAGCGGTCTGCCGGGAACTGACCAAGACGCACGAAGAGGTCAAGCGGGGTGGTCTCGGCGAGCTGGCGGATTGGGCCACCGGTGAGGTTCGCGGTGAGATCACCGTCGTGGTGGACGGGGCATCGACAGACGAGATCCGGGCCGCGTCAGGGCTAGGGGACGACGAGTCCATATCTGCGGCCGTCGCCGAGGCGATGGCTGGTGGACTGTCGCGCAAGGATGCGGCTGCGCAGGTCGCATCTGCCGCCGGCTTACCCAAACGACAGGTGTACGACACCTCGTTGCGTACATCCGGCGACACCTAGGATTCGGATATGTCCGCCCCCGCCGATGACAAGGCGTATTACGTCACCACGCCCATTTATTACGTCAACGATGCCCCTCACATCGGCCACGCGTACACGACCACAGCGGGTGACGTCCTCACGAGGTGGCACCGGCAGCGCGGCGAGAAGGTTTGGTATCTCACGGGTGTGGACGAGCACGGAACCAAGGTGCAGCGTGCGGCCGAAGCCGGAGGCGTGACACCGCAGCAGTGGGTCGATCGACTGGTGGCCGATTCCTGGCTTCCCGTCCTTGAGACGGTTGACGCAGCGAACGACGATTTCATTCGCACCACGCAAGACCGGCACGTGCACCGGGTTCAGAAGTTTTGGGAGACCGTACGTGAGAACGGATACGTCTATTCGGCGCCCTACGAGGGTCCGTACTGCGTGGGGTGCGAGGAGTTCAAACTTCCCGGTGACTTGATCGACGGCACTGGTGAATATGAGGGCCAGCAGGTGTGCCCAGTGCATAGTCGTCCGGCAGAGGAATTGCGCGAGGACAACTGGTTCTTCAAGCTGTCGGCTTTCGGTGATCGACTCATCGAGCATTACGAGGCTCACCCGAACGCGGTGCGTCCGCAAAGTGCGTACAACGAGGTCATGGCCTTCTTGAAGCAAGGACTCGTCGACATCTCGATGTCCCGCTCGAGTGTGGACTGGGGCATTCCGCTGACGTGGGACGACAACCAGGTTGTGTATGTCTGGTTCGACGCGCTGTTGAACTACGCGACAGCCACGGGCTATGGATCCGAGCCAGGCAGTGACGACGCCGCCAAGTACGCGACCACCTGGCCGGCGGACGTCCACCTCGTGGGCAAGGACATCCTGCGCTTCCACGCCGTCTACTGGCCGGCGATGCTTTTGGCCGCTGGAGAACCATTGCCCAAGCAGGTGTTTGCGCACGGTTGGTTGCTCGTCGGCGGGGAGAAGATGAGCAAGTCCAAGCTCACCGGTATCGCACCCGAACAGATCATTGATCACTTTGGCTCGGATGCTTTCCGCTACTACTTCATGCGGGCTATCAGCTTCGGCCAGGACGGCTCCTTCTCCTGGGAGGACATGTCGGCCCGCTACACCTCCGAACTCGCCAATGGATTGGGCAACCTCGCCTCGCGATCGACGGCGATGGTGGGCAAGTACCGCGGTGGTGTACTGCCGGAGTCTGGTCCGTTAACGGCGGCTGAAGACGCCGTCGTCCAACGATTGGCGGATGCCGCGGATGCCGCGGACGCCGCGATCGGTGAACTGGATTTCGCCACTGCGATTGGTGAGATTCGCAGCGTGGTGGAACTCGTCAATCAATACGTGACAGAGGTCGAACCGTGGGTGCTTGCCAAGGACGATGCCAACTCTGAGCGTCTTGACACGGTCCTATACACGATGTGTGAAGCGCTCCGCGCCGTCGCCGTTTTGTACAACTCCGTGATGCCCAAGGCGATGTCGAGTTTGTGGGCGCAGTTAGGTGCGGAGGAAGAACTCGGGCCGCTGGCTGCACAACGGATCGATTCGGTCGGTCGCTGGGGACAGTTGCCGGCTGGCGTCACCGTCACCAAGGGCGATGCTCTGTTCCCCCGGTTGCCGGACGAGCCGTCGGAGGCCTAGCGATGGGCCGCGAACTCGGCTGGCCGGATGCACCGGAGGCGCTGCCGCGCCCGGTGATCGACTCGCACACTCACCTCGATGTGCACGACCGTTCGCTGCACGGCGATGAAGTGCCGGAGGCTGAGGCTTTGCTTGCTTGGGCTGCCGAGGTTGGTGTCCCCCAGGTGGTGCAGATTGGTTGCGACGTGGAATCGGCCGAGTGGTCGGTCCCGTTCGCGAAGTCGCATCCGAATGTGGCCGTCGGTGTGGCGCTACACCCCAACGATGCTGCGCGCATCGGAGTCCGGCAGGGCAAAGGGGCGCTGGAAGCCGCCTGGGATCGGATCGATGAGTTGGCGCGTGACTCCGTCGTCCGTGCGGTGGGTGAGACCGGGCTCGATTACTTCCGCACTCCTGAGCCCGAAGGCCAAGCGATGCAGCACGAGTCCTTCCGCTGGCATATCGATCTAGCTAAGAAACTCGACAAGACCTTGGTGATACACGATCGCGATTCCCATGACGACGTCATCTCCGTCCTGCTGGATCAGGGTGCACCGGAGCGGGTCGTGTTCCACTGCTTCTCCGGGGATGCCGAAATGGCGAAGGTTTGCGCGGAGCGCGGGTGGTTCATGTCCTTTGCCGGAGTGATTACGTTCGGCAGCGCCGAAGGACTGCGCGAGGCGCTGCGAGTAGTGCCGGGTGACCTGTTGCTAGTCGAGACCGACGCTCCGTACTTGACACCGAAGCCGAATCGCGGGCGAGTCAACGCGACATATCTGATGCCGTGGACGGTACGACGGATGGCGCAGGAGCGCGGAGAGGATCTCGACGAACTCTGCGACGCACTTGTGGTCAATACCTACCGAGCTTTCGGGCAGTGGTGAGTTCGCTTCTCGGGGCCGCCGACATTCGGCGTCTCGCAGCGGAGCTCGATATTCATCCCACCAAGAAGTGGGGGCAGAACTTTGTCATCGACCCGAACACGGTCCGACGAATCGTCCGCACGTCCAACGTCAGTGCGGGCGATGTCGTGCTGGAAGTAGGTCCGGGTCTGGGAAGCCTGACGTTGGCTCTGCTGGAAACCGGATCCGACGTGGTTGCCGTGGAGATCGATCCACGTTTGGCTGATCGACTTCCTCGCACGGTGTCGGAATTTGCACCCGAGGTCGCCGCGCGACTCGACGTAGTACAGGCCGACGCCCTGCAGGTGACCTCGCTGCCCAAGGACCCCACAGCATTGGTGGCAAACCTTCCATACAACGTTGCTGTCCCGGTTGTGCTCCATTTGCTCGCCACATTTCCGACGATTCAGCGCGTGCTGGTTATGGTGCAGAAGGAAGTTGCGGATCGACTCTGCGCTGGGCCGGGATCTCGCACCTACGGAGCTCCGAGCGTCAAGGCGCGGTGGTTTGGTGACGTCTCCTACGCCGGCGATGTAGGACGCGCAGTGTTCTGGCCTGCTCCAAACGTCGATTCCGGTTTGGTCTCAATCGTGCGAACGAATCAACCCGCGGATGTTGATCGAAATGCCGTCTTTGGTGCTGTAGATGCCGCCTTCGGTCAGCGCCGCAAACAGATCAAATCAGCGCTGGCGCCGTGGCTAGTGCAACAGCCTCGGGCAGTTGACGCGCTAGCGCGTGCGGGTGTGGATCCGCAGAGCCGTGGCGAACAGTTGAGCCTGGATGACTTCTGCGCTATCGCTCGGGCAGCAACGGGTAGCGCGTAGCCCGTAACCTGTGGTTGTGCCCGTCATCGTCCGCTCACCCGCCAAGATCAACGTGCAGTTATCGGTGGGGCCGTTGCGCGCCGATGGCTACCACGAACTCATTTCCGTCTTTCAGGCTGTTTCGCTGAACGACGTCGTCACTGCTAGTGAGGGTTCGGGAGTCTCGCTGTCCATGATGGGTGAAGGTGCTGAGTCGTTGCCGGTGGATGACACCAACCTGGCTGTCCGTGCGGCGCATGCACTGGCTCAATACGCGAAAGTCGATGCGAATGTTTCGCTGCACATCGAGAAGTCAATTCCGATTGCGGGCGGAATGGCTGGCGGGAGCACAGATGCAGCGGGCACACTCGTGGCCTGCGATGCACTGTGGGAAACGGGGCTAACGCGAGACCAACTTGCCGAGATCGGCGCCCAGTTGGGATCGGATGTGCCATTCGCGCTGTTTGGTGGAAACGCAATTGGTCGTGGCCGCGGCGAGCAGATCATGCCGGTCCTTGGGCGCGGTCAGTTCCATTGGGTTTTCGCTTTCGCCGATGAGGGATTGTCGACTCCTGCGGTCTATCAACAGTGCGATCGACTTCGCGAGGCCGACGAAGTACCCGAGCCCTACGTCTCCGATCTATTGGTACAGGCCCTTCGTGCTGGCGACCCCGAACTGCTCGCCGGTGCACTGCATAACGACCTTCAACCCGCCGCAATCTCACTGCGTCCGTCCTTGCGCACGCTCCTCGAAGCGGGAGTTGAGTACGGGGCGCTCGCGGGGATGGTGTCCGGAAGCGGACCCACATGTGCGTTCTTGTGCCGAGATAGTGAGCATTCGATTGACGTGGCCGTTGCTCTCACAGCTACGGGCATGTGTCGAACAGTCAAGCGGGGGACGGGGCCGTCGCCCGGTGCGCGGATCGAGCAGTAGGTCTTCGATCCTACGGCTCGCTATTTTGCTTCGTCGAATTGCTGCATGAGATCGCGGAGCAGCGCGGCCAACTCGGTACGTTCATCGTCATTCAATGAGTCCAGCAGAGCGTGCTCGCGGGTCAATAGGTCAGCGAAAGATCCATCGACGGCCTTCTTCCCGGAATCGGTGAGTTCCACCCGCACCCCGCGACGGTCCTTGGGGTCGGGGCCGCGACGTACGAATCCTCGGGCTTCGAGCCGGTCCACCCGATTGGTCATCGTTCCGCTGGTGACCATCGTCTGACTGGTGAGTTGTCCGGGTGAAAGCGCGTAAGGAGCACCGGATCGGCGAAGGGCGGCTAGCACGTCGAACTCCCAACCCTCGAGGTCATGCTTGGCGAACGCCGCAGTTCGAGCCTGATCGAGATGACGGGCGAGACGGGTGACACGGGAAAGGACCGCGAGCGGCTGCACGTCGAGATCGGGGCGCTCGCGGTTCCAGGCTTCGACGATGACGTCGACGTCGTCCATGGCCCCATGGTAAGTCAAGAATCTTGATATCGAGATTCTCGACGGACTACTTCTTGGCGCGCTTCTTGCCCTTGTCGACGGTCCTCAGCACCGGCTTAGCCTCCATGTGCTCAAGGCCGTTCCACGCCAGGTTCACCAAGTGAGCCACGACGTCCTCCTTGCCCGGCTTGCGGACATCGAGCCACCACTGGCCGGTCAGCGCGACCATGCCGACTAGCGCCTGGGAGTAGACGGCCGCGTACTTGGTGCTGATGTCGTGGCTGTCGAACTCGCGGGCGAGCAAGTGCTCGACCTGGGCGGCGATGTCGACGATCAAGTTGGCGAAAGAACCACTGGACTGGGAAACCGGAGAATCGCGAACCAGGATGCGAAAGCCCTCGGGATTGGTGTCGATGTAGTCGAAGAGCGCCATGCCGGCCTGCTCGAGTAGAGCACGAGCCGTGCCCGCGGTGAGGGCATCGGAAATGGAGACCAGGAGATCGTTCATCTCGCGGTCGACGAGGACGGCGTACAGGCCCTCCTTGCCACCGAAGTGCTCGTAGACCACGGGCTTGGAGACACCAGCTTTCGCCGCTATCTCCTCGACGCTGACAGCCTCGAAACCTTTGTCGGCGAACAGCGAGCGACCGACATCGAGCAGTTGCTCGCGCCGCTCTTGGCCGGTCATACGGACCTTGGAACCCTTGCGTGAGCTCACGCGGGGGCGCCCGGTAGCTCGGGTGGAGCGCTGGGCGTTGCGTCCAGCAGCCGCGCTTAGTTCGACGACGGTGTCGTCGTCCAGGGACGTAGGGGTGTCCGGAACCTCGGCGGGTTGCCCGCTCACGCCTTCACGTCAGTCGAAGCGGCGGCCGCGATGGGCTCAGGTGCCACGTAACCACGCACCCGGGGAGCCATGGCCGGATCCGCGAGCTTCTTGACCAGGCGCTCAGGCTTGGGCCAGCGGACGTCGTGCGCGAGGTTTACCTGCTCGAGCATCCGGATGACCCCGGCGCTGAGGTCAATCTGGCCCTTGAGCACACCGTGGCGCGCGCAGGTCGGATCGGCGTGGTGCAGGTTGTGCCAAGACTCGCCGAACGACGGGATTGCCAACCAGGCAACGTTGCTGGACAGGTCGCGGCTCTTGAACGGACGCTTGCCGAACACGTGACAGATGGAGTTGATAGACCACGTCACGTGGTGCACGAGAGCAACGCGGACCACGCCGCCCCAGAACATGCCGGTGAGGAAGCCCAGCCAGGACCAGGTGATGAGCCCGCCGATGATTCCGGGGAGCACGAACGTCATCACGACGATGATCGGGAACGCGTTGTTGATCCGCTGCAGGTCCTTGTCGTCGCGGATGTCCGGTGCGTACTGGTCCACGGTGGCTTGCTCCTCGGAGAAGAGCCATCCCATGTGGGCGAAGATCAGGCCCTTACCGATGGCCTTGCGCGACGTGCCAAAGCGCCACGGGGAGTGCGGGTCACCGATCTCATCGGAAAACTTGTGGTGCTTGCGGTGGTCGGCGACCCACTGGTTGATCGAACCCTCGAGCGCGTAGGAACCCATGAGCGCGAGAGCGATCTTCACCGGACGGGGCGCCTTGAACGAGCCGTGGGTGAAGAAGCGGTGGTAGCCGACGGTGATGCCCAGGCCCGTGAGAGCCCAGAAGCCAAGAAGTAGGCCGATATCGACCCAGGACACCAAGCCCCAGTAGATCATCGGGATGATGCCCAGCAGGGCGATCGTGGGACCGATGACGAAGATGCCGATGGTGATCTTCATTCCGGTGCTGAGGAAGATCGCGTCGCCGTCGTCGACCTTCTCGAAGTCCTGCACAAGCGCCATGGGAAGCCTTTCTGGGCTGTTATCGGGAGCCGGTGAAATCACCAACCTACGGTTGCGTAACTTACGGTAGCGTAACCATCAGCCTCTGGCCACCCCTGCGCCGAATACGGCGGGTCTTAAGGTTATCCCCGATCAATCTGAGATCAAGCATCTCAACGATCCCCGGTCGTCTAGTGGCAGGACAGCGGACTTTGAATCCGTCAACGGAGGTTCGAATCCTCCCCGGGGAGCGAGTTCTCAGGCAAACAGCCGATCATCCACCGAATCTAAGCCAAGGTTGATGCTGCCTAGGACGAGCGCTCGTAGGTGCCGTACTCACCACCACCCCTCGTCCCGAAAAATTCACCGATCAATTGATCGCGTTCGAACAGCCGCACCGACCCCTCGGCCGTTCCACCATTCCAGAGCGAATGGTGGTTCTTCACCCCATCGGGGTTCTCATAGTTCATAAATAACATCTCATCCTTCGGACACGAGAAATCGATCTCGATGCGGTGGGAGAACGTGCGCGCTGTGATGCGCCAGCGAATGTGATCACCGTCCACATCACACATGAACCGCTGACGGGCTCCGGTCCAGAACTTAGAGAAATTGAATTCGTAGAGCTTGCCGCGAAGGTAGAAGGCGATCAGCAACTTGCTCGACAACCGTCGACCGAAAAGGACAGGAGTTCCACCGCCCACGTCAAGGCAGGTGAGAGGCAGGTCCTGTCCCGAAGCCGCATCGACAAAACTGGCGCAGTTCAACCACACCCAGGGGTTGGTGAAATCCTGGCCCCAGTTTTTGTCCTGATAACCGCTGCTCGTTTGTGGCTCGACGATGAATCGTCGACCGTTGAAGACGATTTCCCCCTGGTATTCGGTTTTGATTCCGGCGACGTGCCAAAACATTTGAAATGCGCGGGTCTTGCGAAAAAGACCGTCGGCTCCATAGCCGACCGAGTAGGACAAGACCTTGTCGGCCGTGAGGTCCCACGACATCTCACCGGCATCTGTCATCCATTCTGGATGCATGTGCGCTTGGTCCGGGGAAACGGCGACGGCGCCGGTGAGATGGGTTTCAGTGAGGGTCGCATCTCCGATCCGGGCGTCGAGGTGGTGGGTGCTGAACGCGCACGCATTGGCGGGGTAGTAGTTGTGAATCTGGGTTGGTTCCGGGCCCCAGCACCCCGCGTTGAGCATCCCGTAGGAAGGGCGGCGTCCGCTTTCCTTGTTCGCTGGCAACTGTCCGAGGACTGCTTCGGAGCCGCCCAACTCCGGATTGATCGAGAAGTACTCGATGAAGAAGCTTCGGGGCTCGGTTGTCGCGGCGTCGAAGCCGGTGAAGGAGTGCCACCACCAGTCGTACCCTCGCTTGGCCAAAGCACCGGAGAGCATGTAAGCATTCCGATCAGACACGCAGGTTATGCAAGCACACCCAGCCGAGCACTTGTCGGCTTTTGCGAGCATGCGGGATGAACCTCCCTGCGGGTCAGACGTCATTCCGGTATTCCGGTGCCGGGCACGGGGGCTGATACGCAAGGATGACACTATGAGCGCACGTCCTTCGGCTGTGATCATCCTGGCCGCCGGCGAAGGCAAGCGGATGAAATCCGCTGTCCCCAAGGTGCTCCACCCGATTGCGGGCCGCTCTTTGGTCGGACACGTGATCGAAGCAGCGGCTCACCTCGAGCCCGAGCATGTGGTTGTGGTGGTCGGGCATGGACGCGATCAGGTGGTGGAGCATCTCGCCGAGGTGGCGCCCTGGGTCTTGACTGTGGTGCAGGAAGAACAACGCGGTACCGGCCATGCCGTTCGAATAGCGCTTGAAGACCTTCTGGCCCGCGGTGCCGAACTCAACCGATCGGTGGTTGTGCTGACCGGGGATACGCCCTTGCTGACCGGCGAGACCCTCTCGGGCATGTTGGCCGCACACGACTCCGCATGCACTGTGCTCACCGCACAAGTTCCGGACCCAACGGGCTATGGCCGGGTTGTGCGCGCTGGGGAACCGCCCATCGACTTCGTCGCGTCGATCGTCGAAGAACGCGACGCCAGTGCCGAACAACGCCGCATCGACGAGATCAATTCCGGCATGTACGCATTCGAGGCTGCTCTGCTTGGGGAGGCCCTCGGCAAATTGGGAACCGACAACGCGCAAGGTGAGGAATACCTGACAGACGTCGTCGGCCTGCTAACTGAGTCGGGCCACCGGGTACGAGGACATATCGCGCCCGATGCGGACGACATTCGTGGAGTCAACGACCGCGCGCAGCTGGCCGAGGCTGCTGCGATCATGCGCGACCGGATCAATCTGCGCTGGATGCGTGATGGTGTCTCGATGGCCAATCCGTCCAGTGTCTGGATCGACGTGGACGTCGAGCTCGAGCCCGATGTGACCTTGCTTCCGCAGACGATCCTTCGGGGTCCGACGGCTATCGCCGGAGGGGCTCGCATCGGCCCGGGCACCACCTTGGTGTCCTGCGAAGTGGGTGCCAATGCCGATGTCATCCACACCTGGGCTGAACTGGCAGTGATTGGTGACGGTGCGCAGGTGGGCCCCTTCACTTACCTGCGCCCTGGTGCTCAACTCGGTGCCGGGGCCAAGGCCGGTGCGTACGTGGAGATCAAGAACTCGAGCGTGGGTGATGGCGCGAAGGTCCCGCACCTGTCCTACGTGGGCGATGCCGAGATCGGTGAGGGGACCAACATCGGCGCGGCTACTGTCTTCGTCAATTACGACGGTCAGAACAAGCATCGCACCGTGGTGGGCAAAGACGTGCGAGTCGGCAGCGACTCCATGCTGGTCGCGCCGGTCGAGATCGGCGATGGGGCGTACACCGCCGCAGGATCGGTCATCACCGACGACGTTCCACCGGGAGCGATGGCCGTGGGGAGAGCTCGTCAGCGGAACATCGCCGGATGGGTCGAGCGCAGGCGCCCAGACTCCGATTCAGCACGTTCTGCGAGGGCGGCGAGCGATGCATCGGGGGCATCTGACAGGGTTCGCGAAGACGATTCCGTTCGGGAGGAATGAGTGGCCGAGAAGTCCGTACCGACGCAAAAGCGACTGGTCCTGCTCAGTGGCAGGTCGCATCCGGAACTCGCAGAGTCCGTCGCCGATGAACTCGGCATAGCGCTCTCGCCGACACTCGCTTACGACTTCGCCAACGGCGAGATTTTCATCCGCTTTCGCGAATCGGTTCGTGGCACAGATGCATTCGTGCTGCAAAGTCACACCACCCCGATCAATACGTGGATCATGGAACAACTGATCATGATCGATGCGCTGAAGCGAGCATCGGCCAAGCGCATCACAGTGATCGTGCCGTTCTACGGGTATGCCCGGCAAGACAAGAAGCACCGTGGCCGCGAGCCGATCTCTGCCCGACTAATGGCAGACCTGTTCAAGGCAGCAGGCGCCGACCGGCTCATGACCGTCGACCTCCACACCTCGCAGATCCAGGGCTTCTTCGACGGCCCGGTGGACCATCTGTTCGCTCTACCGCTGCTCGCCGAGCACGTGGCATCTCGAGTTTCCACCGACGAGATAACGGTGGTCTCCCCGGACGCCGGACGAGTTCGCGTAGCCGAGCGGTGGACCGACGTCCTGGGAGCCCCGTTGGCGATCATCCACAAGCGTCGGGATCCGGACGTGCCGAACCAAGTGCGGGTATTCGAGGTCGTGGGTGACGTGAAGGATCGGGTGTGCGTTGTCGTCGACGACATGATCGATACCGGGGGCACCATCGTGAAGGCGGCAGAGACCCTCTTCGAGAACGGGGCGAAGGACGTAATCGTGGCTGCGACCCACGGAATCCTTAGCGATCCCGCGAAAGAGCGATTGCAGCAGTCGCGGATCTCGGAGGTGGTCGTCACTGACACGCTCCCCATCCCCGAGGATCGACAGTTCGAGAAACTGACGACACTGTCGATTGCTCCGATCCTCGCCAAGGCGATCAACGAAGTCTTCACCGACGGATCTGTCACCTCGATGTTCGAGCCGGCTACAGCGGATGAGGCCTCGTCACACTGAGTCGCTCTCGTGAGCCGGTGGCATAGGCCGGTGTCGGACCGTGCTTAGGCATGCCTCTAGACTCCGTGCGTTCCTCGGCGAGGGAGACCGGTCCTACAGGGCAGGTCGCCGTGATCGACGCGGGTGGTGCCACCTGACGTCTGTCCGCACCCCCGCGAGGCGCATGCCAACCACGTGCAACCACACGAACTGAACGAAGAGAACGCCGAGGAGACCCCGTGACGAACGTCGAGATCAACGCTGAGCCCCGTACCGACTTCGGCAAGGGTGCTGCCCGTCGCCTGCGTCGCTCCGGCAACATCCCCGCCGTCATCTACGGCACTGATGTGCAACTGACCCACGTCGCGCTCGACGAGCATGAGATCGATCTCGCGCTCCGCAAGCCCCGCGTGGTCCTCAACGTTACCTACGGTGGAACCACCTACCTGACCAAGCCGCGCGACGTGCAGCGCGATCCGGTTAAGCGCAACCTCGAGCACGTCGATCTCGTGATCATCACCAAGCAAGAGGCTGCGATCCGTAGCTCCTACGCCGATGCCGTCGCAAAGGCCGAGATCGCCGCTGCGGAGGCCGGCTACGACGCCGCCTCGGTGATCATGGCTCTGGAAGAGGCTGTCGCACGTGGTGAGGATCCGCTGGAGGCTGTCGACCACGCCGTTGCCGACGTCAGGGAGCGTGCCGCGGAAATGGCGGCCGCTGCTGCAGCTCGCGAAGCGGCTCGCGAGGCTGCTGAGGCGGAGTCCGGTGGCGACGAGGCTGCTGCGGCGGAGTCCGGTGGCGGCGACGCCGCCGCAGAGTAGTTGTCGCTGCTCACCAGAAGGTTCATCTCCAGGCGTCCTAGCGAGCACAGCGATATGTCCGAGCCCTGGCTGATCGTTGGTCTGGGCAATCCCGGCCCGCAATACGCCGCGACCCGGCACAACATCGGGGCGATGGCCGTTGATGTCATGGCCGACCAGGTTGGGGCAAAGCTCTCGCGGCACAAGAAGGCGTTGGCGAACATCGCGGAAACCCATCTCGGCTTCCCGGGTGATCGTGTTTCCGTGGTGCTGTGCGCGCCGCTTTCTTACATGAACGAAAGCGGCGGCCCGGTCAAAGCTGCGATGGCCTTCTACCGGATCCCACCCGAGCGGTTGGTGGTGTTGCACGACGAGCTCGATATTGATTTCACGGCTCTACGTATCAAGAAGGGTGGCGGCGATGGTGGTCACAACGGTTTGAAGAGCATCCGCTCGGCGATCGGATCCGGCGACTATTTCCGCATCCGTTTGGGTATCGGTCGCCCTCCGGGTCGGCAGGTTCCGGCGGACTTTGTGTTGCAGGCGTTCTCGGGTGCGCAGCGCACGGAACTTCCCGGTTTCTTATCCCGGGCGAGCGATGCTGTCGAGACACTCGTTCGGCAGGGTCTGGAAGTGGCGCAGAATAGGTTCAACGAACGGCCGTCCGGCGGCGAACACGGCAGTGGAGGAAACCCATGAGTGATCCACGCTCCGATGCTGAGGTATCGCGCGATGTAGCCCAGCGCGCGGGGCAGTTGCTGCTGAAGATTCGTGCTGACTTCGTAGCTGAGCATGGAGAAGTGCAGGACAAGGAAACAGCAAACAAACTCCGTGACCAGGCCGACGCGTCATCTAACGACCTCATCCTCGACTTCCTGGCCGATGCCCGTCCGGGGGATTCTGTCTTGAGTGAGGAAGCCAAGGACGACTCTTCTCGTTTGGAGTCCGATCGTGTGTGGATCGTCGACCCGCTCGATGGCACCTGGGAATACGGTCAAAATCGCCCGGACTTTGCCGTGCATGTCGCTTTGTGGGCCGGCGGAGAACTGCATGCATGCACAGTCGATCTGCCGGCGCAGGACATGACCCGCTCGGTGCTGGACGACGTCGACGGCTTGCCATTGGACACGACTCGACCGATTCGCGTCGTCGCGTCCCGAAGCCGACCACCCGCAACCCTCGATGCCACCTGTTCAGTGCTCGGAGGTCTGCTGGCCGCTGCCGGGATCAGTGACCGCGGTGTGGAAGTCGTCGACGTCGGTTCCGTGGGTGCCAAGGTGAACGAGATCTTGAAGGGTCGAGCTGACGTCTACCTACACGACACCGGCTTCTATGAATGGGATGTCGCGGCCCCCTATGGCGTCGCGATGCATTACGGGCTGCGCTGCTCCAACACTGGTGGGGAAACGATTACGTTCAATCACATGCCGCCCTACGTCAACAACCTCGTGGTGGCCCACCCCACGCTGTACCCGTACGTGATGCAGGCCCTTGCGGAGGCATCCGCAACGTGAGCCTTCACCGGCTAGATGAACTCCTCGATCGGTATCCGCCGATCACCCGGGTGGCCGAACTGGCGGCCGATCCGTCGGCTCACGACATCGACGTCCACGCTCTGCTCGGTACCCATCCTCTTGTTGCCCATCGAATACGCAGCGCAACGACGACGCCATTACTGGTCTTGACTCCAACGGGGTCGGGTGCCGATGACATGGCAGCCGCTTTGCAGGACTTCGCTCCCGATGCGCGTATCGCCACCTTCCCCTCATGGGAAACGCTTCCGCACGAACGACTGTCTCCTTCGTCGGACACGGTGGGTCGACGAACCCATGTGCTGCGCCGTATCGCTTATCCAGACAACAACGATCCTCTACTGCAGTCGATCGATGTGGTTGTCGCCTCGGTGCGCGCTGCCCTGCAACCGGTCATGACAGCGGTCGCCGAAGCCGAGCCGGTGCGCCTTCACGTCGGTGACCACATCGACCTCACCGATCTCGTCGAACGGTTGGTGGGCCTGGGCTATGAACGGGTAGACCTGGTGGAACGACGCGGTCAGGTGGCCGTTCGTGGAGGCATCGTCGATGTCTTCCCGTCTATCGAGGAACACGCCGTCCGGGTCGAATTTTGGGGTGATGAGATTGACGGCATCCGGCACTTCGCGGTGGCGGACCAACGTTCACTCGAAGCCGTTGAGCACGGTCTCCTTGCAACCCCTGTGCGAGAACTTCTGCTCACCGCTGAGGTGCGTGACCGGGCTCGCGAGCTAGCCCAGCACGCTCCCGGGATCGCGGAAATGTGCGGTCAGATTGCCGAAGGTCTCGCGATCGAGGGCATGGAGTCGTTGAGCGCCTTGTTCGACTCCTCAATGGTCACGCTCCTTCAGTTGCTACCGCGCGGCTCGCACGTCGTCGTCAGTGAACCCGAGCGGGTAAGTGCTCGAGCAGCGGATGTAATCCGAACAGCACAGGAGTTCTTGGAAGCAGGCTGGCACAGTGCGGCTGTCGGAGCCGATGTACCGATCGACATCGAGCCCGCCGCGTACCGGACGCTCGACGAACTCCACGAATTGGCCACCACGCGTCGCTGCAGGTGGTGGTCGCTGGATCCTCTGCGCAATCCCGACCCCGACATTGACATCGGAGCGAGTGCACCTGAGGAGTACCGAGGCGATGCCGGAATTGCATTTGGCGACTTCCGCGCTTGGCTCGCTGAGGGCCGCGTTGTTGTCGTCACCGCCGGTGGTCGAGGTTCGCTAGAACGGCTGGCCGAGGAGATGTCGCAGGCCGACCTTGCGTCCCGGCTCGAGGAGGATCTCGATCCGACTAATGCTGCCGTAGTTCACCTGGTGCGCAGTCACCTGCATCGGGGTTTTGTGCTGCCGTCGGTCACGGTCATCACAGAGAGCGATCTGCTCGGGCAGCGGTCAACGGGCAAGGACGGTCAACGACTTCCGAGTCGGCGACGCAAGACGATCGATCCGCTTACGTTGAAGGCGGGGGATTACGTTGTGCATGAACACCACGGTGTTGGCAAGTACGTCGAGATGATCCGTCGCACTGTGCAAGGGGCCGAGCGCGAGTACCTGATCATCGAATATGCACCAAGCAAGCGCGGACAACCAGCAGATCGGCTGTTCTTGCCGATGGATCAGCTCGATCTGATCACTCGCTACGTTGGCGGTGAGTCACCGAGTCTGCATCGTCTCGGTGGCGGCGATTGGGCTAAGACCAAAGGTCGTGCTCGCAAGGCTGTGCGCCAAATTGCCGGGGAACTCGTACGGCTATACGCCGCACGCCAGGCCAGCACTGGACACGCGTTTGGGCCGGATACGCCATGGCAACGAGAACTCGAGGACGCATTCGAGTACGTCGAGACCCCCGACCAACTTGCGTGTATTGACGAGGTCAAGCTGGACATGCAACGGGTAACGCCGATGGATCGACTCATTTGTGGAGATGTCGGCTACGGCAAGACCGAGATTGCAGTGCGCGCAGCATTCAAGGCCGTTCAGGACGGCAAGCAGGTGGCGGTCCTGGTTCCCACCACATTGCTCGTCCAGCAGCATCTGGCGACCTTTAGCGAGCGATACGCGAGTTTCCCAATCCGAGTGGCGGCGCTTTCACGATTCACCTCCACCAAAGAGCGCACTGAGGTCCTTGCCGGGATAACCGATGGAACCATCGATGTTGTCATCGGAACCCACCGACTGCTCACACCCGAGGTGCGCTTTAAGGATCTCGGGCTCGTCATCATCGACGAGGAGCAGAGGTTCGGCGTTGAGCACAAGGAGCACCTGAAGGCATTACGAGCGAACGTCGATGTTCTCGCGATGTCTGCTACACCGATCCCTCGCACCTTGGAGATGGCCGTCACGGGCATCCGTGAGATGTCGGTGATCCAGACCCCGCCGGAAGAGCGGCACCCGGTGCTGACCTATGTCGGTCCATACGACGATAAGCAGATCGCTGCTGCCATTCGCCGTGAACTTCTGCGTGACGGCCAAGCGTTCTTCGTGCACAACCGGGTGGAGTCGATTGAACGTGCGGCCAAGCGCTTGCAGGATCTTGTCCCTGAAGCCCGGATCGCAATCGCCCACGGCCAGATGGCCGAAGGGCGCCTCGAGCAGGTCATCGTCGACTTCTGGAACAAGGAGATCGACGTCCTCGTCTGCACCACCATCGTCGAATCCGGCATCGATATCGCCAACGCCAACACCCTCATCGTCGATCGCGCCGACAGCTTTGGCCTGTCTCAATTGCACCAACTTCGTGGCCGAGTGGGCCGAAGCCGAGAGCGGGCCTACGCGTACCTCCTTTATGACCCCAACAAGCCCTTGACCGAGACGGCGCACGAACGGCTCTCCACCATCGCTCAGCGGACCGACCTCGGGTCGGGAATGCAGATTGCCATGAAGGACCTGGAGATCCGGGGTGCAGGAAATCTGCTTGGTGGTGAGCAAAGCGGCCATATCGCGGATGTCGGCTTTGACCTCTACGTACGGCTCGTAGGTGAGGCGCTTGCGGAGCACAAGGCTGGTCTGGGCGAGGGTGAAGCCGAGGTAGCCGAAGTGAAGGTTGAGCTCCCCGTCACTGCCCACCTGCCGGAAAGCTATGTGCCTGCGGAGCGTTTGCGTCTCGAGGCGTACAAGCGCCTCGCCGATGCGCACACCGAGGAGCAGGTGGATGAGGTCGCTGCCGAGTTGGTCGACCGCTACGGGCCACTACCGGTGGAGACACAGACCCTGGTGGCGGTGGCCCGTTTCCGGGTGCACTGCCGAGAGGCTGGGATCGAGGAGGTCATCGCCCAGGGGAATGGAATTCGACTCCATCCGGTAGAACTCCCCGAATCCGCGCAGATGCGGATAACCCGGCTGTACCCGCGCACCACGGTCAAGCCCGCCGTCCGTACGATCATCGTGCCGCGTCCGACGGCGGGAACCTCTATCGGCGCAGCACCCTTGAAAGACCACGATTTGCTGACGTGGGCAGATGATCTGGTTCAGGCCGTTCGTGGTGTCCACGTACAGCGCAAGGACGTAGACAAGTGAGAGTTCGAGTGAGGACGGATCGACCGATGGTGAATAGTCGGAAGTTGGGTCTCTTCGGCGCTGCCATGGCGGTCGCGCTGGTTTCAAGCGGCTGCGTGACAGCCACCCCCGGGGCCGCTGCGATCGTTGGAGATACCCGGATCACCGAGCGACAACTCACCTCCCAGGTGGAACAGGTTCTCAAGGCTCAGGGTCGGCCGGTGGACTCGGCATCCGAGGCGCTTGTCGTGACCACCCTCGACCGGATGATCACAGCGCTGTTGGTTGAGCAAATCGCGGAAGAACAAGGCATCACGATCACCCGGGGCGAGTTGGACGCGACCATCGTGAATTACGCAGAAGCGTCCGGCGGGCGACAAGCCTTCGAAGATGCACTCCTCGCCCAGGATCTCGCTCCTGACGACATCGAGGAACTGTTCCGCGTGAACATCCTCGCCCAGAAGATGGGCATGATCTTAGATCCAGGCGGCACGCCCGATTCACAATCGGCGTCGATCTTCGCGGCCGTAGCCGCGTACAGCGAAGAGGTAGGAACCGAAGTAAGCCCGCGCTACGGATCATGGGATCCGGCGGGCCTGGTTGTCGGACCTCCTCCGAATGACTTGTCAGCTCCAATCCAGTTCTCCTAGCCGGCGAATGACCAAGCGTGGGGAAAGGGTCCTCGAGCTCGTAGCGGTCATGGACCGTCTGCGTTCGGCCGGCGGATGCCCGTGGGATGCCCGTCAGACCCACGCGAGCCTGGTCGAGTACTTGGTCGAAGAGGCCTACGAAACGGTTGAGGCGATCGAAAAGCAGGACGACGCCGGCTTGCGTGAGGAACTCGGCGACCTGCTTCTCCAGGTTGTCTTCCATGCCCGTATTGCGCAGGAGGGCGAAGGCTGGGACATCGACGACGTCGCTCAGGGCATCGTCGACAAGTTGATCCGACGCCATCCGCACGTCTTCGCCGACGCGGATGCCAATACCGCCGAGAAGGTCGAGGCGAATTGGCACGCACTCAAGGCTCAGGAGAAGGGTCGCGAATCAGTAACTGACGGAATCCCTGAACACCTCCCGGCGCTGCTTCGGGCATCGAAGGTTCACTCGCGCAGTGCGTCATTGGGCGAAGACCTACCTGAGATCGCGCGGATGGCTCAGGCTGAACAGATTCTCGACTCACTAGAAACAGAGGACGAGTTGGGTGACCTGCTTGTGGCCGTGGCTTCTTTGGCCCGCTCGCGAGACTGGGACGCCGAGGCTGCACTGAGACAGGCCGTCAGACGTCGCATCGACGCGATCGTCGAGGTCGAACGCTCGTGAACGACGCAACAGCTGAGTTCCGTGCACTAGCCGAAGCCTGCATCGACTCTGCGCTCGAGGCCGATCCGGTCGCTGCCACGTGGTTGGGCGACCACCGATTCGACGACCGTCTGCCGAACTACACGGCTTCAGTTCAAGATGACCGTTCTCGCGAGATCGATGACCAATTGACGGCTATCGACGCTATCGACGATGTCGAATTGGACGTTACGGATCTGGTGGATCTAGAGATCCTGCGTTCACGATTGCAGAGGGAAGCGTTCGAGATCGAAGAGTTGCGATCAGCCAAGTGGAACCCGATGCAGTGGAATCCCGGAACCGCCCTACACCTGTTGCTGTCTCGAGATTTTGCGCCGTGGCCCGAGCGTGCCGTTTCACTGGATGCCCGCCTCGCCGCTGTTCCCGAGTTCTTGGAACAGGCCCGCTCGACCCTTGGCGACATGCCGCAGATCCACGTCGAGACGGCGATCGGCCAGTTGCAGGGGACACGCGCGCTCATCGCGGACGTCATCCCCACTGAATGTGATCGCCACGAGTCACCGGTTCCCGGAGCCGTCTCTGCGGCGCTGGACGCGGTCGACGAACACCTTGAATGGCTCGAAGAGAAGCTATCGGTCAGCACGAGAAGCCCACGGCTGAACCAGCGGGTGTACGCCGGAGTGCTGTGGCACTCACTGGATGACGCCACAAGCGCGAACCACCTGCTTCGAGACGCAGAAGCGCATCTCGACGCCGTGACCGAACAGCTCCGAGAGGTAGCAGCTGAATATCTCGATGAGTCAGTGCACGCCGAACGGGTGGTCCGTCGCGCCCTGGAATCGGTTGCGCTCGAATCACCGGTGACGAATGAGACGGTTCTGCCGCTCGTTGAAGGTGCGCTGCTGCGAACCACCGACTTTGTGCGCGAACACGACCTCGTATCGATCCCGGAAACCGAAGTCCAGGTTATCGAAATGCCTGAAGTTCACCGTGGCGTGGCTATTGCGTACTGCGATGCACCGGGTCCACTCGAAACGTCCTCAGTTCCTACGTACGTGGCTGTGTCACCAACACCCGCTTCGTGGGATGCCGAGCGCATCGATTCTTTTTACCGGGAATACAACGGGACCTTACTTCACGATCTGACTATTCACGAAGCGATGCCGGGACACGTATTACAGCTGGCGCACGCCGCGCGTCTGGAGTCACCGACGCGGGTTCGCCGATTCGGGTTCAGCGGAGTGTTCGTTGAAGGGTGGGCGGTGTATGCAGAGGAACTGCTCCTCGATCACGGGTATGCCCCAGAGGAGTCGCGGCGATCGGCCCTGGCGATCCGCCTTCAGCAACTGAAGATGCAAGCCCGCATGGCGATCAACACAATCTTGGATATTCGGGTCCACTCCATGGACATGACCGAGGATGAAGGCCTTCGACTCATGACCTTCCGCGGATTCCAGGAGGAGGGCGAAGCGGTGGGAAAGTGGCGTCGTGCTCTCCTGACCGCAGGGCAGCTACCCACCTATTTCGTTGGATATCGCGCGGTGAAGAGCATCGCCGATGATCTGCGGGTTGTGCACCCGGACTGGAGCGATCGCCAGGTGCACGATCTGGTGCTGGGACATGGTTCGCCGGCGCCTCGCCACCTGCGGGCTTTGGTCGGGATCTAGTCCCGAAGCCGCAGCTTCTGTGAGATTGTCAGCACGTGCCCGACGCTGATCTTTGTATTGTCAACTTCGAATGCCCCCTCCTTCCTGATGATGTCCGCGCCATTGGGATCACCGGTGGTCGTTTCTCGCACTTCTGGAACAACCTCGACGATGTGTCGGCCGGAGCGAGCCTGGATCTCGACGGCTGCACTCTTTTGCCGGGAATCGATGATTCACACCTGCATGGGTACGAATACGGCCGATCGCTCACGGCAGTCGATCTTGGCCGCACAGCGGCAGGAAATCTCGAGACCTTCCGCGAAGTCCTCCGATCGGCCACGCCGGAAGCGAGTGGGTGGATCCGTGGAATTGGGTGGGACGGTACGGATTTCATCGGATCGGGACCCAATGGAACCCTGTCGATCGCCGATATTGATGATGTAACGGGTGTCGCTCCCGCCATCCTCACGGACGTGACGGGACACCAGGCGCTCGTTAACTCTGCGGCTCTTGGGGTCGCTGGCATCGATGTGAACACTCCCAACCCCTCGGGGGGAGTTATCGTGCGAGATGAGTCGGGCGCTGCGACGGGTTTGATCATGGAAGCGGCAATAGGTCTCATCAATCAAGTCATCCCGCAGTTGAGCTCTGAAGACCAGCGGCGGGCGATTCTTGTCGCTCAAGATGCCTTGGTGCGTCAGGGAGTCGTTGCGTACACCGACCCCGGGCTTGGCCCTGGTGCGCGCACTCTTATGGACGGCACCGGTGATCTGGGAGCAGTGGAGGCCTATCGACGGGTCGTAGATGACGGCCTCCTCGCGTTGCGGGTGAATGTCATGCTGCTCTTCGGTGGGCTGGGTGGTACAACGGCACGTGAGGTGAGTGACGGGTTAGCAGACTTTGGCGGACCTACGTCCATGAGTCCGTTCGGACAACTTGGCATTGCCCAGGTCAAGGTGTTTGCAGACGGAATACCTCGAAGTCGAACCGCGTGGATGTCGGAGCCCTATGACGACTGCACGCACGGAAAGCTTCAGATTGCAGGCGAGACCGATGAAGACCGTGTCCGGGAGCTTCACGAAATCGTTACTTGTGCTGCGTCCAAAGGATGGCAGGTCGGCGTTCATTCCATCGGGGACGAGGCCATTGAACACGTGGTCGATGCTCTGACGGCCGAGCAGAACATGCCGCGCGAACTGCGTCACTATGTGATCCACGGGGATTTTATTCGCCACCGTGACATTGGTCGGATGAGCCGAGCAGATGTGACGCTTAACGCGAATCCAAGTATCCGATGGCAAGTGGGGGGCAGCGTTGCCCCCGTCATCGGTGACGAGCGGAACGCTCGCCGTCAGCCCCTTCGTACTGCAGTCGACGAAGGTGTCAACGTATGTCTATCGTCCGATGCACCTGTCGCGCCCCCTGACTGGAGAGTCATGTTCGCGGCGGCGGTGACCCGCTCCTGGAGGTCCGACCCTGGTCGGACCGACAATCAGCGGCTCTCGATCCGTGAGGCCCTCCACGCCCTGACGCGCAACGCCTCGTGGCAGAGTCACGCAGAGTCCTGGCGTGGGTCCCTCGCGGCTAATCAGTCTGCTGACTTCATAGTTCTCGATCAACGGGTGGACTGGAATGAGCCGTGGTCGCTAGTCGATGCATCGATTGTCCGTACAGTCATTCACGGTGACACCGTTTTCGAGAAGTGAGGCGTCATGAACATAGTTGTGATCTGCGCTGATCAATTACGTGCCGACCATCTTGGCCATGAAGGCATGTTGCCGGTGAAGACACCATGGATCGACTCGATCGCACACGAAGGCCATAGTTTTGCCAATGCTTATGTGACTAATCCCGTGTGTATGCCCAATCGGGCCAGCATCATGACCGGGCGTTGGCCCTCCGCCCACGGAGTGCGAACCAATGGATTGCCTCTCGATCCGCACGCGGATACGTATGCGCGAGTGCTTCGCGGCAAGGGTTGGAAAACCGCAGCCGTCGGAAAGCTCCACCTGCAACCCATGGGCTATCCGTATGAGGAGTACCAGCTTGACCAGATCAAGCAAGCCGTTCCCGATCTATGGAAGCGGGCGATGGAAAATTTCTCCACTGACTTCCAATCATGGGAGGACTTCCAGCTTCACGCTGAGGGGCCGATCACCATCCCTGAGGACTACTACGGCTTCGATGACGTATCGCTCGTGATCGGCCACGGTGATCGGGTGTCCGGGAATTATCGCGAGTGGGCTCGCTCTCGTGGCTGGGATCCTGAGGTGCAATCGGGGGTTGATGCGTCCCCCAACGTTCTTGCGTCGTGGGATCACGTCTATGAGAGTCCGGTTCCTGCAGAGCTTCACCCGACCACTTTCGTTGCTGAGGAGGCTGTCAGCCGACTTCGGGCCTTTGCCGAACTGGATTCGGAATTTCTTCTCTACGTCTCTTTCCCCGACCCGCACCATCCCTTTGCGCCACCTCGCGAGTACTTCGAGAGGTACCGCCCGGACGAAGTTCCTATACCGGACAGCTTCTTTGATGAACACGAGTCGTCTCCGCAGTACATCCGGGAGATGGTTGCTCGACGCGGAACGCAAGACGTCGATCCAATGATGCTGTGGTCGCCCAGCGAAGAGCAGTTCCGGCATGCTTTGGCGGCGGAGATGGGATCGATCGAATTCATCGACGATGCGGTGGGCCGGATCCTGCAGGCTCTTGAAGATCAGGGTTTGGCTGATGACACGGTGGTTGTCTTCACTTCGGATCACGGTGATGTCTTCGGAGATCACGGGCTGATGCTCAAGCACTTCACCCACTATCGCGGGGTCATTCGGGTGCCGCTTCTCATCCGAGGCCCGGAATTCGGGCATGGTCGACACGAGGGTCTCGCAAGTAGCGCAGACATTGCACCGACAATCCTTGATCTCGTGAATGCGCCAGCCCTGTCTCAGGCACAGGGCCAGTCGTTGACCCGCGTCATTCGGGGTGAGGCACCATCAGTCCGCAAGGCGCTCGTTGTGGAAGAGGATCAGCCCTACGGCCTTGTCGATCTTCCTGGTCCGGTTCGGATGCGGACACTCGTGACGGAGAACGTCAGGCTGACTGAGATCCCAGCCAGGGGGATCGTCGAGCTGTATGACAGGCGCACCGACCCACAAGAGATCAAGAACATTGCGGAAAGGGACGAAGCGCTCCTGGCCCAATCCAGAGAGTTACTCCTGGCCGAAGTTGTCGCTCTCCAGGACGGCTCCCGGGTTCCGTTCCACGCCGCGTAGGGGTCTTCATGGATGTCGAATTTTGGAGAAACGTGGATTTTCGATGAGCTCTGGATATACCTTTCGCTAACGAAAGATTTCCCCTAGTGAGGAGTATTCATGGGAACTCGCAAGAAGTGGGTGGCCGGCATTCTGGCTACCGGGGTCATGGGAGCGATGCTGTCCGGGGTCGCCTCGCCCGCGCAGGCGCTGACCGATATCAAGGTGGCCCTCGGCCCTTACAACTCGATCGGTGCGATCCAGTACGCGCAGGACTCGGGAATCATGCGCAAGAACAACCTGAACATCAGCGAGTTCGTCGTGCTGCCCGCGCCGCCACCGGCTATCGCTGCTCTGGCGAGTGGTCAAGTTCAGTTCGCATACACCCCGACGATTCCCGCGATCAACTCTTACGAGAATGCTGGGATTAATCTGCGCATCGTCGCCCCGGCGGATGGCTACAAGCGTCGCGACCTGGTCAAGGCCAAGAAGAACTCGGCTTTTGCCGCCTCGATGGATGACACCGGCGTCTGCGTCAACCCGTCTTCCGGAATCAAGCGTTGGAAAAACCTCGAGGGCAAGACCGTCTCGGTCCCCGCCCGCGGCGCCCAGGCCGAGGTCACCATTGCTCAAGCGGTCAAGGATGATGGCGGTGACGCAAGCAAGATTAACTGGGTGACTCTCACATTCCCCGAGGTCGTTCCGAGCGTTAAGAACGGTCAAGTGGATGCCGGCTTCACGGTCGAGCCCTTTGGCGGAATTTGCAAGTCCGAGGGCATGAGCAATCTCGGATCACCGGGTATCGCATTCTTCGATGTGGAGCAGGCAATCGGCGTATGGGTCACCACCGCGGATTACGCGAAGAAGAACCCAAAGGTGGTTGCTGACTTCCAGAAGGCGATGTACCAAACGCATGAGTACGCTAATAAGAGCAAGGCGAACATGCGCAAGGTCATCCTGGCGTCGACCAAGATCACCGAGTTGAGTGCGAAGGATGCGCTTGCCGCGAATCCTCCGTATTACCCGATGCAGGTCACTCGCGTGGACGTCACTCGCCCGGCACAGAAGATGTACGAACTCGGCTTCCTTGACAAGAAGGCCGACGTAGCCGGATTGCTGCAGAAGCAGTACCGCAAGTAACGCTAATGAAATGTTGTGGGGCCGCTGCGCTAAGCAGTGGCCCCACAACATTCGTATTGACACTCAAAGAGGTGAGGTAGTGCAGCGGTGACGACCATTTCGACCGAAGGGTCGCGGAAGAGCGTCTTTGGGCTCATTCCGCCCGCGGTCGTATCCACTTTGGTGTCGCTAGCGATTTGGCAACTGGCCGCCACGGTAGGGCCCATCTCGGAATCGTCGATTCCAACTGCAACCGCGACCGTTGCAACCCTCGTCGCGATGATCTTTGAGGGAGAAACCTACGCTCTCATCGGCGAAACTTTCGTTATGGCGGGAATCGGATTCCTGTTATCCGTTGTGATTGCCATTCCCGCAGGATTTGCGATCGGATTGAGTCGATTTGCCTACAGATCCACCAAATTCACATTCGACTTCTTCAAAGTTATCCCGCCCATCGTCCTAATCCCGATCACCATCTTGGTGCTCGGACCATCAATGCAGATGGGTGTCTTCCTGATTGTCTTCACGAACGTGTTCGCATTGGCGATTCAGACGTCCTACGGCGTTCGAGACACAGACCCAGTCCTACTGGAGACACTGCGGCTGTATCGCCTAGGACTAGCCAAGCAGATCCTCTACGCGCGCCTGCCAACAGCTCTGCCCTTTATTGCAGTGGGACTACGACTTGCCGCAGCGGCTTCCCTCATCGTGGCGGTGGTTGCAGGTCTCCTCGGAGGTGCCCCCGGTCTGGGAAACGCGATCCTCACGAGTCAGTCCAGCGGAAACTCTGAACGGACCTTTGCCATCGTCCTACTTCTGGGCGTCCTCGGAGTCGCGGTGAGCCGAGCCATTCAGTGGTCGCAGGCTCGCATCGTTTTCTGGGAGTCCCGATGAAGGTGTATTCGAAGGTACTCCTAATCCTGACCGGCGCGTGGCTGCCTGTTGCTCTGATCATCCTTTGGTGGAATGTCAGCGCAGACTCCTCGAACCCTTTCTTCCCGCCCCTGAGTGTGATCTGGCAGCAGTTCACGACCATCTGGTTCTCTGATCAGTTTGTGATCAACGCGGTTCCTTCGCTAAGGAACTTGTTCATCGGCTATGTGATCGCGGTTGTCGTCGGGCTCGTGTTGGGCGCCTACATCGGCGCGAGTAAGACGTTGGGATCGTATATCGAGCCTGTGGCGGACTTCATCCGTTCCATTCCTCCCGTTGCGACGGTTCCCATCTTCATCGTCATTTTCGGCCTCGGAATGCAGATGAGAATCGCCGCCATTTCCGTATCGGCTCTTTTCCCGATTCTGTTGGCAACGATTCAGGCCGTTCGGTCTACCGACCGTGTCTTACTCGACACGACCAAGACCATGCGTCTGACTCCCAGTCAGGTGTTATGGCGCGTCAGGATGCCGGCGGGATTGCCGATGATCTTCTCGGGACTTCAGTTGGGTTTGCAGGTTGCCTTCATTGTCACGATTGCCTCGGAGTATTTGGGTGCTGGGTTCGGCATGGGCGCATTCACATTGATAGCAGCCGACAGCTTCATGATCCTTGATGCCTGGACCGGTGTGATCCTGATGGGGCTCCTCGGATACGGGATCAACCTGATCTTCGATGTTGTTCAACGAATCATGCTGTCGTGGTACGTCGGCCAGAAGAAGCTGGCATAGAGGAGTATGGGTATGAGCACGGAAATCTCTATTGAGAACGTCAGCATGTCTTTCGCGACGCCTGAGGGCCAGAAAGATGTCCTTGATGGTGTCAACTACACGGTGACACCGGGTCATTTCGTCGCGATCGTTGGTCCATCAGGAGTGGGCAAGACAACGCTCTTGCGCATTCTCACCGGGCTGACCAAGCCGGTGAGCGGCACCATCAAGGTTCAAGACCAGCAGATTTCTGGACCGCCAGAAGGCCTTGCCGTTGTTCTTCAGGACTACACGCGGTCGCTCATGCCGTGGCTCACGGTGGAGAAGAACATCGCACTTCCGCTTCGACGATCGAAACTGACGAAGGATGAGCAGCGCACGCGCATTTCCGAGTCGTTGTTGGAGGTTGGCCTCGAAGGAACCGAAAAGAGTTACCCCTGGCAACTGTCTGGCGGTATGCAGCAGAGAGTCGCTATTGCTCGCGCGCTTGCTGTTCGCCCGGGACTCTTGATCATGGATGAGCCGTTCGCTTCTGTCGACGCTCAAACCCGGTTTGATCTCGAGGATCTGGTTCTTAAGGTTCGGTCTGATTTCGGTATAACTACCCTGATGGTGACGCACGATATCGATGAGGCGGTTTACCTCAGCGACGAGATCGTCGTCCTTTATGGCAAGCCGGCTAAAGTCCGGGAGGTGGTTACCGTCGACATTCCTTTCCCCCGATCCCAAATCGAGACTCGGAATGACCATCGATTCGCAGAGCTCAGGACACATGTCTACGCCCTCGTCAGGGGTGTCGATGAGTCTTCCCAATAAGTCGAGTCAATTCACCATCACGCTGAAAGCCGTCGCTGCGTGTTGCGTTGTAGTGATCGGCCTTTCCGCGTGTTCGTCGTCGCACTCTGATGCTGAATCCGTAGCCACGCCGACACCGAGCCCGGAGGTAACAGCGCGAACGCTGACCGATTGGGCGGGAGATGTGTGCCAGGCCCGCGATCTCCTGGAATTGCAGGTGGCGAGCGTGGCGCTGGGCCTCAACGTGGATCCGCAGGCCGGTCTTGATCAACTCCCCGAACTCAGGGCTCAGGTCGAAGGTGAAGTTGAGGTCATCCAACGCGGGGTCGACGATCTCCTTGCCGTGGTGCGCTCGGTGCCCGAGGACTCACCCGAGGTGAGCGCTTTCGTGGGCGAAGTCGATGGACTTGTCGGATCCGCCCAGGAATCCGCGAACGAAGCCGTGGAGCAATTGCGGAATGCGACGGAGGCGAACAATGTCCTTCTTGCCGGGGTGGCCGCGGTCCAGGCCATCGCCGCGGCCCAGTCCGCCTACAACGACGCCTCGGAAGCTCTGACGATCGTGAATGAGGTTCGCAAGAAATCCGGCGGACCACTCTCCCAGGCGTTTGAAAATGCTCCAGAGTGTGCGTGATCGGGCCATGCAGTCCGGTATTTCCGGAATCGGTTATCCACAATTAACGCGATCCGAACACCCCTGAGGTGACGTTCTGGCCTACATCAGGCAGGCTCATTGCATGAAACGTCGCACCCTGTGGGTGAATGTGGCTATCGGCGCAGTAATCGTCGGCGTCCTCGGTCTAATCGTGGTTTCGCTGAGGCCTGGCGAGGAGCCGGTCGATCAACGCACCGTGACGGCAACGCGCGGAGATGTCTCCTCGACCGTCACCGCGAGTGGAACGGTCGAGCGAGCCGGTGTGGTCGAGCTCGCCTTCACGTCGGCTGACAACGTCACATCGGTCGACGTTGAGCCTGGTGATTCCGTCGTACCCGGAGATGTGCTCGCCACCGTCGACGACACAACTGCCCTCCAGCAACTTACGTCTGCAGAGTCGAGCCTTGCACAAGCGGTGCAGGGTGCTGCGTCCAGCGATGCGTCAATCTCGAGCGCGAGCGCTGCCCTTGCCGATGCCAAGCGGATCGCGAAGCAGACGAACAAGGGCAACAATCTCTCGGTCGATCAGGCCCAGGAGTCACTTGCCGTCGCGCAGGACCTCTGGGACGAGAGCTGTCTAGATCCGAACAACAATCTGTGCCCCAATCCGTCGGCTCAAACACAGCTGAGAGCAACGCAGGCCAGCGTCGACTCGGCGCAACGTGCCTTCGACACCGCTGTGGAGAACGCGGCCAACAACGCGATCGGCTATGACATCACGGTTAACCAGGCTGGTGAGCTACTCACGCAGCGCCAAAACCAAGAAAACAGTGCCTGTGATGGCGCTGGCTCAGGTACCTCGGTGTGCACCAGCGCTCAAACGGCAACGGTCACTGCCCGCCAGGCGTATGACAATGCCGTCCGCGCCAGGACCACCGGCCTCTTGGTCGACCAGCAGGCTCAGCAGACGGCGTCGTTGAGTCTCGCCAGCGCGAATGTTGCGCTGCAAAAAGCGCAAACGGACCTTCGCAAAGCCGGCGACGATGCGGTTCGCTCGGCCCGCCAAGCTCTGGAAACGGCCGAACGGGTCTACGAGCAGGGCAAGGTGGCCGGCGAGCAGTCGATTCGCAGTGCACAGTCGGCTTTGACTTCGGTGCTTGCTGCTCGCGAGACCGTCGAACTTCCCGATGGTGAAGAACTCACCTCGGCCCAGGCGGCGATCGCTGCCGCACAGGCCGGTGTCGCCGTCGCCGAGCAAGCGGTCAACGACACATCGCTCGTGGCGCCGCTGGCCGGTGTTATTGGCCAAGTGCCGTACGTGGTCGGTGAACTGGCAACTGCAGCAGGTGCCACAGGCGGCATCACGATCCTCCCGGACGGTCCCTTGGAAGTCGTCGCGGATTTCGCGGAATCCGATGCCTCCGGGGTGCGCGTTGGTGCTCCGGCCATGGTGACATTCGACGCCCTCGCTGGTGCACAGGCAGAAGGAACCGTCATTGCGATCGATCCGGTGGCGACCACAGGTTCAACGGGGCTGGTTACCTACCGGGTCCGCATTCAGGTTCCGGACGCTCCGGAAGCTGTTCGCGAAGGAATGACCGCATCGGTAGCGGTGCTCGTCGCTGAAGCGACGGATGTCCTCGTGGTACCGGAGGGTGCCATCACGGGCTCTGGCGACTCCGCGTCGGTTCTGTTGCAAGGACCCGACGGCCAGGCCACGCCGGTTCGGGTGACGCTCGGCCTGCAGGGGGACAACGGCACCGAGGTAACCGCCGGTATTGACGAGGGTGCCGTCTTGGTCATTCCATCGGCGGATGATCTGTCCTTCCCCGAGGGTGGGGTTCCCGGATCGGGTCGTGACTCCGATCCAGACGGTCCGTTCGGTGGAGGCGGGGAGTAGTGACCCCCGTCGTCCACATGCAGGACATCACCAAGATCTACGGCGAGGGTGAAGCCGAGGTCCGGGCTGTTGATGGTGTCTGGCTGACGGTTGAACCTGGCGAGTACGTCGCGATCATGGGTGCGTCTGGGTCCGGTAAGTCGACATTAATGAACATTATCGGTGCGTTGGACGTTGCCACGTCTGGCGTTTATGAGATCGACGGCGTGGATATCGGTGATCTCGACGACGACGCACTGTCATTAGTCCGTAACCGCAGGATCGGCTTCATCTTCCAAGCGTTCAACCTCATTCCCCGGATGAGCGCGGTAGCCAATGTGGAACTGCCGCTTATGTATCGAGGAGTCCGCCGATCCGAGCGCAGGCGTCGGGCGCTGACGGCCCTAGAGAAGGTAGGGCTCGGGGATCGATCGCACCATCAGCCCAATGAACTGTCCGGTGGTCAGCAGCAGCGAGTAGCCGTGGCACGCGCGCTGGCAATGGAACCATCCTTGATGTTGGCGGATGAGCCAACCGGAAACCTCGATTCAAAGTCGACCGCAGATGTCCTTGATCTGCTCGACGAGATCCATGATGAAGGCAAAACCATCGTGATCATCACGCATGAAGACGACGTCGCCGCGCGGGCAGATCGAGTCATCACGCTTCGCGACGGTCGGATCGAGTCCGATGTTCTGGCGGTGATGCGATGATCCTCGTCGAAGCACTACGCAGCGGTTGGCAAGCGATCGTGGCCAATCGACTCCGATCAATCTTGACCACGTTGGGCATCATGATCGGTGTTGCTGCAGTAATCATCCTCGTGGCTTTCGGGCAGGGAGCCTCCAATTCGGTGACCTCGAGCATCCAGTCATTGGGAAGCAACCTACTGACCGTGACTCCAGACAATCCCAATCGCGGCGGTGAGGTTGTCAACCCATCGATTCAGGACTTGACGGCCGAGGATGCTGCAGCGCTGAACGATCCGATAGCGGCGCCCGATGTAGCGGGAGCGGCGCCTGAGAAGCGAGCCGCGGTCACTTGCGCTGTTGGTGACCTCAGCTACTCGACGCAGATGGTCGGGACATGGCCGTCGTACTTTGAGATTACTAACTCACCGGTAGCCGAGGGTGCGTACTTCTCTAATGCCGATGAGTTATCAGCGAGGAGAATCGCGGTCATTGGTAGCACGGTCGCTGAAGAACTCTTTCCTGATTCCGATCCGCTGGGTCAACGTGTGTCCTGCAACGGTGCGCCATTCACCATCATCGGAGTGCAAGAAGAGAAGGGAGCATCCTTTACAAACCCCGACGACATCGTGATCGCTCCGCTCTCGGCCGTTGAGAACTCGATCACCGGCTATGGCCAGGTCAGTTCCATCTCGGTGCAGGCGACGTCCTCGGAAACCACCGGCTTCGCGGAGGAACAGATCATCTCGATCCTCGATGAACGACACGGTACCGAGGAAGGAACGCGAGACTTCGAGGTCTTCAATCAAGCCAGCTTGCTGGAGACCGCCAATACAGCGCTCGGGGTATTCACCGCTCTCCTGGGTGCCGTAGGAGCGATCAGTCTTCTCGTGGGGGGCATCGGCATCACCAACATCATGCTGGTCTCAGTAACGGAGCGAACCCGGGAGATCGGTATCCGAAAGGCGATCGGAGCATCCCGTCGGTTCATCCTTTTGCAATTTCTGCTCGAAGCTACAGTTCTATCGCTCTTCGGAGCCACCGCGGGTGTGGGTATAGCCATCCTGATCGCCCAGGTGGAAGTGGCCGGAATCTCCCCGTCGGTGGTTCCTATCTCCGTCGTCGGTGCCTACGTAATCAGCGTGGCCATCGGTTTGTTCTTCGGCAGTTATCCCGCCAAGCGAGCGGCATCCCTACGACCAATCGAGGCGTTGCGACATGAGTGAGGATCAGCAGATGAGCGAAGCCCAGGCTGTCGACCAAGCAAGCAGCTCGGGCGATGAATTGGTGGCACTCCTGGCCAAGCGTGGAAAGAAGGGGCGTGCTCGATCGACATCGATTCTCATCGGTGTCCTGGTGCTGCTTATCGGAATCTTCATTGGCATCGGACTCGGCCGCGCCACCGCACCCGATTCCAACAGTGGCCCCGGCGGCTTTTCCCAGTCCGACGAACGGCCCCGAGGTGGTCCCTTCCGTGGGGGTCCGCGCGATTAGCCCCAAGAACCGTCGGTGACGAGGCCGTTATCGACGGTGAGAGTCAGACGGTCGGTTCGATAGTCCATCGTGACTGCCTGAGGCTCGCCGTCAATAGTTCCTAACCGCCAGACGTAGCCGGCTTCTTCGATTGCGGTGGTCGCCTCGTCCTGCGGCATCGGCTCGGCGATGAGCTCTTCGAGGAAGGTCACCTGCTCGGGGGTGATGTTCATATCCGTTTCCTCTTCCGCACTTTGGCTGGATTCCTTGCTCGGTGTCGGCACGTTGGCTGCGCTGGAATCGTCAGTGCCTGATGAGCACCCGGCCAGTGCAGCAGCACCGAGGACGATCGCAGCGAGGACGGTGGCTACGCGGGATGCATGGGTAATCATGATTTCTCCGGTTTCTTATTGCGTGATCGCGCGATGGCGATGATCACGAAGACGATGACGGTAATGAATCCCGCGATGGCAAGGAAGGGGATAAGGAATCCGACTGCGATGATGGCTCCGGCGGTCAACGACAGGAACGCATTCCAACCGTTTTCTAGCCCGCCCAAGAAGTCCGGTGATACTCCGGGTCCCACGTCGCGCTGGTCTAAATAGATGTAGGCGGTTGACATCTCCACCTGCCGGGTGAGGTAGTCACGTCGAGCGGTCAAGGACTCTAACTCGGCCTGACGATTGGCGAGCTCACCTTCTACAGCAATCAGATCGGCGACCGACTCCGCCTGGCGCTGGAGTTCCTCAAGTCGGGCAATGGACTGCTCGAGGGTGGCGATACGCGCTTCCACGTCGATCACTTCCACGGTTACGTCCTGTGAGTCGATGGTGCTGCTCTGGACTTCTCCGAGCATGGCCACCGAATCCAGGAGTGCGTCGAGGTTGACGGCCGGAACCCGAATGGTGAGGCTCGCGCTGGCGTCGTCGTCGTTTCCGTAGACGCTCTGGTTTTGGATGAATCCGTCGAGATTCGAGGCCGCATCCTCGATGTCGGACATCGAGGTGGAGACGTCTTCGACCTCCATTGTGACGTTCGCGGTTCGGATGATCTGCTCGCCCATCCGGACACTCGCAGAATCATCCATCGATGCGGACTCGGCCGAGACTCCGGATGGCTCGGCGTAATCGACGCTTGTATTGCCACACCCGGCAACCATGCCTAGTGCAAGCGCGGCTACGCCGAGCCCGAGAAACTTCTTCCTCACGTCCACACATCTTGGACGTTCCAGACATCGCGTCGGGTCCTTGATTCGGTCACGGTTTGGTCACTGTTGACGGGCGAGCAACTGCTTTCGGTAGTCCATGAGGTCCTTGCTCCGGTTGACGCCGACAACACCCACGAGTTCCCCGTCCCTGCGGTACTCAACGATGCAGTCCCCGTCCCAGTCGCCATCGACGAGGACAGGCTCGCCAAGACTCGGCATCCCGTACGACTGAATGTTCAGGTCGTATTGATCACTCCAGAACGAGGGCAACGCGGAAAACGGGCCTCCGTGGGGTTCGGCTCCGGCTAGCTCGTCGGCCAACGTGCGACCTGCATGGCGCCCCATCTCCGTCGGCATGTTCCAGTGCTCGATGCGCCAGGGCCCACCTGGGAAAAGCGCATTGGGATGGCGCGCGATGTCTCCGACCGCCACGACGGGTGCGGCAGAGCCGATCACCTGCAGGGCCTCGTCGACGAGGACGCCGTCGACGAGGTCGAGGCCATTACCCTCGAGCCACTCCACATTCGGAACCGAACCGACGGCTTCCAACACGATCGTCGCGGGAATCTCGGTGCCGTCATCCAATCGAACGCCGGTAACGCGGTCGTCGCCAAGGAATTCCGCAACGGTGCGTCCCAAGTGGAACGCGACACCCTGTGCTTCGTGTCGAGCGCGCATCGCCGCACCAAATTTCGGACCGAGTGGCCGGACCATGGGTTCGTCGTCCAACGCCACTACGTCAACGTCGGCCCCGAGCTTGCGAGCAGTCGCTGCCACCTCGCACCCGATGAAGCCGGCGCCCATGATGACCAGGCGGCTGCCGGGGCCGAGGGCTGCCCGCAGGTCAGCTGCGTCGTCGGCATTGCGAAGGAGGAACCGACCTTCCGTCGGTCCGGGAATGGGAAGTCGCCGTGGCCGGATACCGGTTGCCACCACCAGCCCAGCGAAGGGCAGAACGCTCCCGTCTTCCAGGCAGACCGTTCGTTCCGTGAGATCGACGGAGGTGGCGCCGGAACCGAGTCGCCACTCGACGTCGTCGATCGAGGAACGCCGTCGGAAGTGGAGATCCTCGACGTCGACTCCGCCCGCGAGTGCCTCTTTCGACAGGGGTGGTCTGTTGTAGGGCAGATGTGGCTCCTCGCCCACGATGACCAGGTGTCCTTCGTACCCCGCTCCGCGGAGTGCCTCAGCGGCGCGTAGGCCACCGAGGCCTGCACCAACGATGACTACCTGGTCTGTACTCATGACTCGACGAAAGAAATCGCCTGCATTGGGCACACGTCGGCGGCGCTCTCTACGTCATCACGGCGTTCATCGGCAACCTCGGCGACGTACTGCAACTTGCCGTCGTCGTCGAGTTGAAAGACATCCTCGGCCTCAAAGCAGCACTGTCCGTAGTGCTGACACTTATCCATGTCGACGGTGATCTGAATCATTTCGCTCCTTTGGTCAGTATCAGTGTGTTGATTCGGAGGTAAGGGGATTACTTCTCTTCGACCAAGGACGGGTAAAGATCCTTGGACGGTGTGCGGATCCCTCGAAATTCCCAATCGCCACCCTGGGCGGTGGAGATGACTTCCTCGCTCTCGGTTGGCTGGGCGCCGACATCCGTCCGGATGGCGGTCGGGCCTGCGACGATGTGGTTGCGCAGTGTTCCGAGCCCTTCGACTTCCACCTCGACGACGTCGCCTGGGTAGACGGTCCGTGAATTGGCGGGTGTTCCACTGAAGAGGAGATCACCGGGTTCCAAGGTGATAGTTCTCGCGATGTCCGCAACGAGGTAGTTCATGTCCCATTCCATCTCGTCGGTCGAGGCATCTTGCTTGACCTCACCGTTGACGATCGTGCGAATGCGCTTGCCACGGAAGTCCCAGTCGGTGACTACGCCGGGACCGATCGGAGCGAGCGTGTCCGAGCCCTTGACGCGCAGCATCGACCCGGCATCGGTGTCCCGGAAGTCATGCAGCCCGTAGTCGTTGCCGACCGTGTAGCCGAGGATGTAATCGCCAGCCTCCTCGGGTGAGACATTGCGGCAGGTGCGACCGATCACGATGACGATCTCGCCCTCGTAGTTCAACCACTTGCATCCATCAGGCCGCACCACGGCAGCGTCGTGGGAATTCAGTGCGGTGATGGGTTTGTGGAAGTACGTGGGGGCCGATGGCAACTTGGTCATGAACTCCTCGGTACGCGAGGAGTAGTTCAGGTGAACGCAGATGATCTTGCTTGGCTCCACAGGGGGCAAATGCACAGCCTCCGCAATCGGGACCACTCGGCCGTCTCCGGCAACGAGGTTGTCTCCTTCCCGTGTGACGGTGCAGGGATAGCCGTCCACCAAGATTCGTCGGAACTCACTCATGCCGCGCCCACCTTCTTCTGGCCGGCCGTCCAGCCGGCTTTGGGTCGTTCGAACCACACGTGGACTTGACCCGTGCCAACCGAGTTCTCGTACTGGCTATAGAGCTCACCGGGAGCAATGACGTCGCCTTCCCCGAGAGCTCCCATCATCATCAGGTAATGCGCGAAGCGCGCTTCCGGCTTGTACTGCAGGAAATCCGGCATGGTGTCGATCACCGACTTGTGGTCGCCCCGGGCGAACCAGTCCAGACGCTGCATATCCGCTTGGTAGGCCTCGGGCGTGAAAATGTGCTTCGGATCGCTGGCTTCGTGGTCGCGAATCTCCCGAAGTGGCCAGAAGGTGTGCGACAGCGCACCTGAGGCGATCAGGAGCACCTTGCGGTCGGTCTTCTCGATTGCCGCCTTGACTGCCCGCCCTGCACGCAGGAAGTCTTCGCTATCACCCGTTTGGCACACGCTGATGGATATCCATCGCTTGTCATCGAGTCCACGACCAAGGAAGTCCCACAGGTTGATCGTCGCGTAGAAGATCGGCAGGTACGGGTCGTCGATGGCGGTCATCCACGTTCCGGCGCCGGGCCCCTCTTCTTGGATCGCTTGGGCCAGCTCCGGATCACCGGGGAAGTCGTATGGGATTCGTGTCATGCCGCGGGGAAGTTCCTCGGACGTGAACAATCCGGCGCGACGATCCTGAGCCGTGACGACAAACTCCACGGTGGTGGCCCAATGGGAGTCCATCACGATCACGGTGTCGTAATCCAGGGTTTCGAACTTGTCCTTGCGGAGGTTCCGAAGGCCCGGAACGAGTGAGATTTCATGACCTTCGTTCAATTCCTTGCGGATGTTCTCCGGCAGCATGATCGTCGGTACGTGTGCCAGGAGCGCCGCTCCTACAACTTCACCCATATCCCTATTCCTTCCAACCGCTCGGCGCGTAAACCGTGTTCTTGACGTCTGCATAGAAATCGAATGACCAGTGGCCACCTTCGCGGCCGATACCGGATTTCCTAGAGCCACCGAACGGTGCTCCAAGATCACGCACGAAGAAGCAGTTGACCCAGATCGTGCCGGCGACCAAGTGCTTGCAGAATTCTTCAGCGCGCGCCCTGCTTCCCGTGACGACACATGCGGCAAGGCCGTAGTCGGTTCCGTTCGCGAGCGCGAGTCCCTGTTCGTCGGTGGCGAATGTCTGCATCGTGAGAACCGGCCCGAACACTTCTTCGCGGAGGATTTCGCTGCCTGATTCGGCGTCGCGGATGAGTGTGGGGGTGAAGTAGTGCGGACCTAGTTCGCCGTGAACGCTTCCTCCGTATTCGACGGTTGCGCCATCGGACACCGCGCGATCGACGAAGCCTTGGATGCGGGCGACATGCTCGAGATGGATGTTCGGACCTATCTGCGTGTCCTCCTCGCGAGGATCGCCTTGCCGGATCTGGGCTGCGCGCTCAGCGAAGCGCTCTGCGAACGCGTCTGCGATGCTTTCCTGGACGAGTAGGCGTGTCCCCGCGAGGCACACTTGCCCGGCGTTGTCGTATTGCTCAATCGCTAAATCGATCGCAAGATCAAGGTCCGCGTCGTCTAATACGACGGTGGGTGACTTTCCGCCAAGTTCGAATGAACACGGAATTAGGTTCTCAGCGGCGGCCTTGGCCACGAGCTTTGCGGTGGGAACCGATCCGGTGAAGCAGATACGGGCCACCCGGGGATCGGATGTGAGCGCGGCACCTGCCTCAGGTCCAAGACCTTGAACCACGTTGAATACCCCGTCGGGTAGTCCGGCCTGTTTGGTGAGATCGGCGAAATACGACGCGGTCAGGGGAGCCCACTCCGGTGGCTTGAGAATGACGGTGTCTCCGGCGGCGAGCGCGGGTCCGATACGCCAGGTGGCAAGCATCAAAGGCGCGTTCCAGGGCGTGATGATCACCGTTGGCCCGGATGGATCCCATGAGACGTGGTTTTCGTGTTCGCGGGTCTCCCACACTGGGTACGTGAGTTTCTCGACTGCGTAATCGGCGAAGAACCGGATGTTCATCGCCACCCGGGGCATGACGCCGCGGCGATGCGAGCGCAAGAGGGATCCGTTGTCGCGCGTCTCGAGTTGGGACAAGGACTCGACGTTTTCCTCGACGAGATCGGCGAGTCGGCGCAGGACGACCGCGCGCTCGCTGGGGCTCCAGCGGGACCACTCGGTGAATGCGGCAACTGCCGCAGTCACTGCAGCGTCGGCCTCGGAGGTGCCACCGCGATGGATCTCAGCGATCACCTGGTTGTCGATGGGAGAGACGTCGACGAAGGTCTCCGGGGAGGAGACTCGGCTTCCGCCGATCCAGTGGCGCGTGTCCACCTCGACGCCAGCGACCGTCACAACATCCATGGAAATCCCATCGTTAGGGCCGGTTGACCGTGCCCGTCGTCCGTGCCAATTTCGTTCGGAGCCTAACGAATAGCGGCGGCTCGCGAAAGGGCTACCAGCGAACCGGCAGGGCTTCGGGGGCCCGAAATTCCCAGCCCCGCATCCGAACCTCATCGCCGGGATCCAGGGTGAGCCCCGGGAGTGCCTCGGCCAGGGTTTGCAGGGCGATCCTCTCCTGACCCCGGGCGAAGGCATGGCCGGCACAGAAATGCGGCCCTAGGCCAAATGCCGCATTAGGCCGCCGGGTCCGGCGGATGTCGAAGATGCCGGGGTTGGCGAAGAGAGATTCGTCGTGGCAGGCGCTGGCGACGACGGCCCCCACCGGGGAGCCCGCAGGGATGGTGATGCCTTGGAACTCGACGTCCACCCGCGCCTGACGGGTCTGGGTGCCGATCGGGGCTACCCAGCGCAATCCTTCGTGCACCGCATCGTCCCAGCGCTCGGGTTCGGCGAGGACCAACTCCCACTGCTCGCGGTCTGCGAGCAGTCCATACAGGCACGATGCGGCCCCATGGCCCGGTTCTTGCATGCCCCCGAGGATGATCACTTTCAACGACGGCAGGACCTCGTCCACCGTGCGAGGCTCACCGGCGGGCCGACCGGTCGTCAGCATGTGAGAGATGGTCGAGTCGTCGGGCTCGAGGCGCAAATGCTCCATGTACGGCCTGAGCTCGGTGTCGATGGCTGAGGCGGTGGCGTCGTTGATCGCTTGTTTTTCTGGATCGCGTTCGAAGTTGATCGCTCCCATCGCCAGCCCGTGGAACCACTCGCGCAACGTGTCAGCCGATAGGTGGCCGAGCCCCAAGACGGCGCCCAGGCTCAGGACCGAGATGGGCTCGAAGTAGTCGGCCACGAGTTCGGCTCTGCGGTCAGCGCGGTCGAGGATGCGGGCTAGGTAATCGTCGGCGATGGGTTGGACGAGCGCGTCGATGTACCCCTCGACGGTGCGTGGTCGGTACTTGGTGTCGAGGCTGCGGCGCTTATCGAGATGGTCATCGCCGTCTACGGTCAAGATGGTGGGTCCACCGAAGGACAGATCCAACGGGGAGCCGTCCACCACCGCGCTGAACAAGTCCGTTCGGGTTGCGACGAGGTCCACGGCGTCCGCGGAGGTAGCGAGCCACAGATTCACCGCGGGGACCCACGCGAGCGGTTCCTCGCTTCGGAGGCGGGCGTAGATGGGGTAAGGGTCGGACTCGAGGTCCTCGACGGTGATGGATTCGGTGAAGGTGCTCATGCGCTTCGGGTAGGTGGAACGGAGATCGTCCCCTCCTTCTCGACGGCGCGGATCAACTCGCGCAGGAATCCGGTTGCCTGCTGCTTGTCCGCGCTGCTGAGGAATCGAGTGACGTTCCGCTCTTCGGTATTGAAGTCGGGAAACAGGCGCTTCATGAGTCGTCTCCCTGACGGGGTCAAGGAGACGTCCACCAGACGACCATCGGATTTACCGCGGGTTCGCTCGAGCAGTCCTCGGCTTTCGAGCGTAGTGAGGACACCGCTGAGCGTTGCTTTTGAGAAGCCGCCCTCTGCTGCGATCTGGCGGGTTTCGATGGGTTCCCAGATCCAGGTGACCCACAAGACCACGAACGCCGTCCAGGTGAGATCCGCCCGGGCCAGGACGGTGCGCTCGAGGTGATTGCGAACGGCGTTGGCTGCTCGGAACAGATTGGAGGCGACGGCCATGGCCTCGAAATCCAGGTCCAAGTCCCCGAGGCGAGCCGAGACTGCTGATTCGGTTTCGCTCAGGGTGTGATGTCCGGCCATGTGGCCTCCTTCCGGGAGTCACGGTAGTCGAATGACCAAAGTCCTTGCATCGAATCGTTCTGGCCCGGATAATTTGGGCCCAAACGATTAGTTTCACTCGGGAGGTCCCCTTGTCCACGGCCACGACTGTGACCCTCGCCAACCTTGATCTGTTCGCCGACGGCGCCCCGTGGGCGACGTTCGATGAATTTCGCGCCTCGGATCCAGTGTCATGGAATGAGGAAGAAGCACCGAACAAGGGTTTCTGGGCAGTAACCCGCTACCACGACATCGTCGAGGTTCTGCGCGACACCGAGACGTTCTCCAGTGAAGTGGGTGCTGTGAACCTCGAGGAACTCGACCAGAGTCAGATCGAGATTCGCAAGTCGATGCTCGAGCGCGATGGAACCCGACACCGCGCGCTTCGCAAACTGCTGCAGCCGGCATTCACCCCGAAGGCACTGACTGTCTACGAGTCGTTCTTGCGAGGGGTCACCGCGAACACTCTCGACGTCGCCCTCGCCAAGGAGCGTTTCGACTTCGTGGACGAGGTTGCCGCTGACTTTCCGATCAGAGTTCTCGCGCGACTATTGGGAGTGCCCGAGGACGACACGAATCAGTTGATCGAGTGGGGCAATCGAATGGTGGGAAATACCGACCCCGAGAGTGCAGATGTCCTGGCATCCGATCCGGAGAGTGAGAAGTATCGTGACCTCCCATTCCGTTCTCCGGCGGCCCTCGAAGTGTTCGAATACGGATTCGCTCTTGCGAACGAGCGCCGTGGTGGCTCGGGGGACGACCTCGTCTCGAAGTTGGTGAATGGCACTCCCATTGATGGTGTTCCCGTCGATGATTGTGATTTCCGCAACTACTTCCTGCTTCTGGTGGTCGCAGGTAACGAGACCACGCGCCACACGATCTCGCACACGATGAATCATCTGATCAATCATCCAGATCAGATGGCGATCCTTCGCGAGGATCCGAGCAAGATCGAATGGGCTGTTGAGGAATTCCTTCGTTACGCCAGCCCGGTCTATCACTTCCGTCGTACTGCGACCAAAGACACCGAACTTGGCGGCCGAACCATCAAAACTGGCGACAAAGTTGTCGTGTGGTTCGCCTCGGGCAACCGTGATTTCGACATCTTCGAAGACCCCTACCGATTCGATGTTCAGCGCCATCCCAACGAGCACATGTCCTTCGGCCGCGGCGGTCCACACATGTGCCTGGGCAACTCGCTAGCGCGTCTAGAAATCCGGGTGATGTTCGAGGATCTGCTCTCCCGAGACATCGAAATCGCACACGATGGATCGATCGACTATTTGCGGTCGAACTTCGTACACGGAATCAAGCGCTTCCCCGTGAAGGTGACCCGCCGCTAGCCAGGCGCAACTCGCTCGAGGAAGGCACCCACCAGCGCGTCGGCCCGTTTACCCGCCGCGCCCTCCTCAGCACGCGTGTGCGCCATGAGCGCCTCAGGACTCTGGCCATCGCGCTCCACATGTGCGTACCCATCGGTGTCCAGCCACAACTGCAGTTCGTGAGGAGTCAGTTCCGGATGGAATTGCAGGGCAAGGTTCCTTCGCAAGGTGAACGCTTGTGAAGCGCGGCTCGTCCGAGCTATTTCGTGTGCGTCGGGCGGGAGTTCCCAGCGGTCGTAGTGAAACTGAAACCACGGACCGGCCGAGACGAGGTCGGGCTCGTCGGTGTGCAACACACTCCAGCCGATCTCGCATGAGGGAGCGGGCCCGACGGAACCACCATGGGCACGGGCAAGCAACTGGCCACCGAAGCAGATTCCGAGGACCGGAACACCGCGGCGGTCGGCCTCGCGAAGCCATTCGAGCTCAGGGACCAGCCAATTGCCGATGGTGGCATCATCCCAGGCACCCCAGGGTGAACCCATCGGGACGAGGACGTCGTACTTGTCAAGAGATGGAAAAGTGAATTCGACGTTGGGGGAGTAGTAGTTCTCCCCCGAGACGATCACCATCTCGTCGATTTCGTATCCCCGGCGCGCGAAGGCATCGCCGATTGGCCCAGGGGGGCTGGTGTGATCGTGCTCGATAAAAAGGGCCTTCATTTCACTCCTGCGCTCGGTCTGGGCACACTAGTATCCCAAAATCGTTGGGTAGCAAACGATCAATGTGAATTGGGGAGTCCATGCACCACGGTCTTGCCGAAGTCCGCCAAAGCTTGCAGGACGACGGAATCGACGTTGTCCGACTCATCTACAGCGATGTCTTGGGCATTCCGCGCTCAAAAGACCTCCTGGTCTCGCAATTGGAGCGCGCCGGAAGCAACGGCCCGGCCTTCTGTCAAGGCGTCTGGGTCACCAACACCCGCGGTGGAGTCTTGGATGGGCACGGCAGCATCTCGGATGGGCTCCCCGATCTGGTGACTCGACTCGATCCGTCGACCATCCGCCCGATTCCGTGGGAGCCCGGTGTCGCCTACGTGGTAGCTGACAGCTTCGAGCCCAGCGGTGAAGACAGCCCGGTAGCCCCACGGTCGGTCCTGCGGTCGGTCCTTGCCGCGTACGGTGATCGAAACCTGTCTCCAGTGATCGGTCCGGAATTGGAGTTCTACTTCGCGCACCGCCCGGAGGGCTCCTGGGAGCGCGTTCTCAACAAGACCGGTCGGGTGTACATGACCGGCAGCATCGTCGATCATGAGGGCCTGTTCTTGCACATGCTGCGGATGATCGATCAGTTGAACATCGGTGCCTTCGCTGGCAACCACGAGTTCTCACCGTCCCAATACGAGATCAACTTGTGGCATTCCGATGCGCTCGATGCCGCAGATCGGACGTTCATTTTCAAGACTGCGGTGAAGGACATCGCACATCGCGCTGGAGTCAACGCGACGTTCATGGGCAAGCCGTGGAACGACGAAGGGGGCAGTGGTTTCCACGTTCACTTCTCTGTGGTCGACAGTCACGGTGAGAACCAGATGCACGATGGCGGAGCCGGACTCAGCGCGACGGCAGAGTCCATGATTGCCGGGATCATCGCGCACGCGGATGCCCTCTCGGCGTTTACAAACCCCTCCATCAACGCCTTCAAGCGGCTCGGTCCCGACACGTTGGCTCCGTATCGCTCGAATTGGGGTCTGGACAACCGCAGCACGATGATTCGAATTCCACCTGAGCGGGGCCATGGAACGCGTCTGGAATTGCGGATCGGGGATGCCGCTGCGAACCCGTACGTGGTTGCAGCCGCAGTCCTTGCGGCTGCTCTCGACGGAATCGAGAAGGGGCTCACTCCGCCGGCACCGCTTGAGGGTTGGACCTACGAGGATGAATCGGCAGATGTCCTGCCGATGACGCTTGAGGCGGCTCTTGATGCGCTGGCGGCAGACGAGGTCATGACGAACAAGTTGGGCGATGTCTTCGTTCAAACGTTCGTGACATTGAAACGGGACGAACTCGAGAGATACAACGCGGAAGTCGCCGACCCGGCTACCCGCGACGTGACCGATTGGGAACTCGAGGAGTACATCGAGGACTACTGATCGTGACTAGCCGGTCAACTGCTCCACTCGAGTGACGACGTCCCTGCAGAATGCCGAGTGGGCTGACCGATCGTCGATGAAGATTGATGGTTTGATGCAGAACGTCCCAACGCCAAACTGCATCTGACGCGGAATCTCCTCGAGCGCCGGCTCTAGGGGCGCGCACGCGTTGTCACTCGGGAACTCCACCCGGGTTCCTCCGACGAGCTCGAAGTCCTGCGTTGATTTCCCGTGGGGCTCAAGGGCCGCACTGAGTGAATCCAGATGGTCGTTTTCGATCCGACCAAGCGGGTGGTAGCCGGAGCCATAGGTGGCCAGTCGCCGGACTATGGCGGGGTGCACGCCCTGACCACCGAACCACAGAGCCGGCCCAGCAGCAGTGGTCGGTTTGGGGTCGACGAACGCATCGGAGAATGAGTAGTGCTCACCCGCATGACTAGCGGGAGAGTGAGCCCATACCTCACGCCAGATGGCGAGGTGCTCGTCTAGCAGTTGGCCACGCCGGCGGAAATCCACGCCAAGTGCCTGGTATTCATCCTGGTGCCAACTCACCGTCGGTTGAACGACGAGGCGACCCTCGGATAGCAGATCCAGTGTCGCGAGGTCCTTGGCCAAGGCGAGGGGATGGCGCAACGGCGCGATGAGCGCAACCGCGCCGATCCGGATGCGATCGGTGGCGGCAGCGATCGCGGCAAGGAGAATCAGGCTCGCGGGCCAGGCCGTTTCGGGATCTTGGTTACCAGGCATCGCATAGTCGCGCGGGTTGGCCATCCGACCTTGTGAACCTGCTGACGGGCCCATCACAACGTGGTCGCTCACCATGACCATGTCGAAGCCTGCGTCCTCGGCCTCCTGAGCCATGCGTACGAGATCTCGAAGATCGCGCGGATCTGTCAACGTCCAATTCTCGGTGAGAACGCTCACCAAGCGCGCGGTCATGTTGTGTGCCTAGGCGTGGGCCGGGTCAGCGGGCCTGTGAGGAGTCGTCAAGCAACGTGCCACCGGCAAACGTCACACCAACCTCGCGGTAGTAGCCGCCGATCACTTCCCGAACGGGCAGGAGTGATGCGGGCTTATCCCAGGGTGAATCGTGCAACTCGATCTCCGCGTCACCTGCCCACGGCTCGCCGAGATCCGCGTCCACTCCACCCATCGTGACGATCTGTGACAAAGACATGCCGGCGCCGGTGATCGAAGGCATGAATCGGTGATGGACCATCGGATGCCCATTGACGAATCCATTCGTGGGACTGGGCTCACGGAGGGTGACCTTCGCCGACGCCAATCGGTGATCGTAGGCCGCGAGGCTTGCCCCGAAGGTTCCCCCCGGAGCCACTCGCGGACTGGCCTTTCCATGATTGAAGGCTCGAGTCACATAGATGCTGCCCAGCTTCTTTGGATATCCCTGGAACCAGCCGCGTCCGATGGCGAAATCCGTCGTGACCCAGATGAGTTCGCACCTGCTGTACGTAACGCCCTGGTACTGGCATCTCACGACGAAGAAGGCCTCGAGATATTGCGATCGCGAAGGGTCGAGAAGTTCGGCCTTTGATGCACTGCACGATTGCCAGTCGGCCCAGATCAAGGCGACGGCACCCGGATCCTCGTCGGCGAGATCGAGATCAGGAGGCAACAGCGCACGGACTTTGTCGACGTCGGTCCGATACTCGACCGTCAACAAGGTGCCCGAGTAGTACCACGGCATGTCGGGGACTAGGGCAGATTCGCCTCCGGGGGTGTAGGGCGGGAGAAAACCTCGGGACTCACTCATGTTCGGAGAGCGTAGTGGGGGATCGTTTGCTTGCGAACGAAAACGAAGGACTTACTTAGCTCGCCTAGGCTTAGTGGATGGGTCGACCGGCACGCCTGTCTCGTGAAGCTATCTGTGATGCGGCCATGGCCCTGTTGGCTGAAAGCGGTTCGGCGGACTTCACGATGCGGGCCCTCGGTGATCGATTGGGCGTAGATCCCTCAGCCGTCTACCGGCACTTCTCCGATAAGGACGATCTGCTCCTGGAGGTGGGCGACCGATCAATGGACCCGGTAACCCGGGGATTTCTGGCATCGCAGGATGCCTACTCGGACATCATCCGGCTTTGCGGTCGCTTGCGCTCGACGCTGATCGAGAGTCCGGTGGTGTTACCCATTGTCGCGGCCGGCCCCACGCGTAGGGAAAACGAGCTACGGATCACTGAAATCGTGCTCGATGCGCTTAACCGTGCTGGTCTCGACACCGACCGAGCAGTGATCGCTTATCACGCGATCATCGAATACACGCTGGGGTCTGCCTGGCTGGATGCCCCGCTTGCTGCTGCCAGTTCGGACAGAACCGCCACCTACCAGAAGTGGCGCGCTGATTACCGGAATCTCGATCCGCGACGATTCCCCACAACCGTGGCGGCGTCGTCCTCCCTCTATCCGTCCAGTAATGCCGTTTTCGAGGCCGGGCTGTCGGCGTTACTCACCGGGCTGCTGGCCGAAGTGGCGAGCGAGACGGCTTAGTAGACGCGGGAGTATTCGGTCTGTTCCCAATCCGTAACGGTCGCATTCCATCGCTCGATCTCCTTGCGCTTGAGTTCGATGTAGACCTCAAGCAGATCTGGATGGAAGAAGGCCTTCAGTGCATCGTCGCGTTCTAGCGCATCAAGAGCCTCGGTGAGTGAGTGTGGGGTGTGGCGATCGGTATTGGGCGCGGCATCGGCGTCTCCCACCTGAGGATCGGGCAACGGGAGTTCCCGCTCGACCCCGGACAGCCCGGCCGCCAAAATGGCGGCAGTGAGCAGGTGTGGGTTGGCGGTGCCGTCGGCCATTCGGTGCTCGACACGGGTCCCCGCACCACGCTGTCCGGGTACGCGGACCGTCGAAATGCGGTTGTCCCAACCCCAGTTAGCCCAGTAGCCCGACAGCATCCCGGGCGTCAGACGCTTGTAGGAATTGACAGTTGGTCCTGCGAATGCCGCGAGCGCCTCATGGTGGTCGATCAAACCGGCGATGAAGTGCTTCATCAGTGGTGAGATGCCATCGGCATCGGATTCGTCGATGAACGCGTTCTTCCCACTCTCGTCATTGAGGCTGGTGTTCACATGTAGACCGCTACCGACGGCATCATTGAAGGGACGGGCCATGAAAGTGATGTCGATTCCGCGCTCACGTGCGATCTCTCGAGCAAGAATGCGAAACAGGAAGGCTGCATCGGCGGCCTCGAGTGACTCTTGGTAGTGAAGTGAGGCCTCGACTTGGCTGGGGGTGAACTCGCTGTTGGCTCCTTCGGGATGCAGCTCGCATTCGTGCGCGAGTGCCACGATCTTCTCGAGAGTTCCTGTCGGGTCGGCCCCCGGACCGATGCCGTATACGCGGTGGTCCGGCACGGGGAGTTTGGTGAGGGGTGAACGCTGCTCAAGGAGGAAGAACTCCATCTCGAAGCCCGTCACTGGGAAGAGCCCTCGTGCTCTCCACCTATCCACAACCGACGTTAACGCACGCCGGGAGTCCAGCGGAAGGTCTCGGCCGTCGGCGAAGTGCAGGTGCGCGAGGCCGATCTGCCGATCTCGCCAGGGCCGCACCGACGAGGCGTCCAGGCGTGCCTCCATGTCCGGAAAGCCGGCGCTGGTGGAGTAGTTGGCGGTCTCAAGGAATTCGAGATCGAGCCCCTGGACCATCACGGTGATGGCGTAGTGAGTGGGGTGTTCACGCCGACTACCCGGAACGGTTTTCCCGTGAGCCAGGCCCAGAAGGTCGGGGAAGACGATGTCGATCTGGTCGCTCACGGCCTAGATCTTCTCCTCACCCGCAGCGACACCAGTGAGGCGTCCTGCGTCGACGACCTGGTGATCATCGAGGAAGACGTTGCAGTTGCGCATGGGAATGTCGAAATGGCAGACACTAAATCTCTCGGCGTTCTCGTTGGCCCCGGTGCTGTACATGAAATTACCCTCGAAGGCACGGGCCTCAGTGCCGTTGAACTGCGAGCGGTCGTACAACTCCAGGTAGTCCCAGCGCGCCGCTGGGTTCATGCCCCAGCCGATGTGCGATGTCGCGTAGGCATCCTTGTCGAATGCAGACATGTATGACTTCAGCATGTCCGCTTGATAGCCCTTGCCTTCGATCGCCACGACGTAGTCATCCTCGACCATCAACGTGATCGGATCTTGCACGTAGTGCTTGAACGTGATGTTGATGTCGCCCGGTGCCAAGACGATTTGACCGTTGACGCGATGGCGTGCCGGAAAGGCCAACACGAGGCCTCCGGGCCAGTGCGCGATCTCCCCAGGCCCACCGATCACACCAGTGGACCCGGCGGTAAAGGCGTCGGCGAGTTCCACCTCGATGTTGGTACCCATGTCGCTGGTGGCGCGCATGACCTTCGCTTGCCTCATGAAGTCATGGGACTTTGCCACTCTTTCGGCCATCACCTCGTCGTGGGGCAGTCGCTCGAAGATCTCAGGGTGCTCATTGCTGATCATGAAGACGGATGTGCCGGAACCGAGGATGTCGCGAAGTTCGCGCGAGTGCAGAAGTCCTTCAACCGTAACGTCGATAACCAGCGGGACGGACGAGACGGCGGCGACTGCGCCCGCCTGTCCCTTGAGTGCCAGAGATGTTCCGGTGGAACGCAGTGCCACCGGTCCGCCGTTGGCTGGCGTGCGCATAACGACCTCGAAGGGCTTCGCGCCGAGGTACTCGGCAGCGAGTATCGACGTTGCCACGAGTTCTGGGCGGCTGGCACTCTCAGACAAGATGACGACTTCATCGCCGGCTTTCATGCCATTGAGCTGGAACTGTTGGGCGAACCGCTTGATCCAGCGCCACTCGGAGTTTGCGGTGTTCATTAGGACTCCTTCGGATGCGAGGACCAGTGCTCAAGTATGAGTGCGTTGACCTCTTCGGCTACTTCCAGGTTCAACAAGTGTCCTGCACCGGGAATCACGACCACACGCGAGTTCGGCATGAGGTCGTCGATGGCCTGGGCGTAGGCGACCGGCGTCTCCTCGTCGAATTCGCCGACCAAGATCAACGTGGGCACATCAATTGTCGGGAGTATCGATCGAGTGTCATGGCTTGCGATCGTGCTCAGCGAGTCGAGTAAGCCCGCGAGAGGTACGCGTGCCATCGCTTCGACGGCTTCGGGCACGACATGCGCTCCGTTGGGACCGGCGAGTGAGGATAAAATCGCAGGTGCGGCGGCCGCGGGGCTTCCCATGGCCTCCAGCCCAGAAAGCCGGTTTGCTCGCCATTCATCTGGGTCGGTCCCGTCGAGGCCGAACTTCGGGCTGGTGCACAAGAGCGTCAAGGTACGTATTCGCGACGGTGCCTGGGCGGTCGCATATTGCGCGATCATCCCACCGAAACTCATGCCCACAAGATCTACGGGTTCATTCGGGCTCACCGCTTCGATGAAGTCGACGGCGGCATCCGCGTAGGCACCGAAATCGGTGGACGCAACCGGGGCAGACTCCCCGTAGCCAGGAGCGTCCCACGCCACGCAGCGTCGGTGGTCCGACAGGATCGCGAGTTGGGGCCGCCATGCGGTTCGTCCTCCACCGAGCCCGTGCAGGAATATGGCCGTGGAGCCCGTGCCTGCTTCACGCCATGCGATGGGGGCAGCGTCGATGTCCACGGCCTTCATGGCAGGGAACGCTAAGTGTGATGTCGCGACTTTGGCAACGGTGTTGACAAAGTCGCGACAGTCCATCAACATCGCGGCATGACGCCTCCCGTTGCCTCCCATGAAGGTGCCCGCGCCCACACAGGTGCGGCTCGTCCCATCCGCCTCGACGACCAGTCCCGCGACGATCTGGTTCAGATCGTGCGCGACCTCGGTCCGATGATGCGCGAACGTGCGGTCGACATCGATCGCAATGCCGTCTTCCCGTTCGAAAACTTCGACGACTTCCGCCGTACGGGGCTCCTGGCCGTGTGCGTCCCGAAGCAGTACGGAGGACTCGGAGCCAGTTTCGCGGACTACGCACGCGTCTCCGCTGAGATCGGACGCTACTGCGGTTCTACCGCCCTCACCTTCAACATGCACAACGCGACGATGCTGTGGGCCGGCGAGGTCAGCGACCTTCTGGATATGACGCCAGAGGAGCGGGAAACCCACGAGCGTCGTCGTGCGGAAATGTTTCGTGGTGTTGTTGAGGACGGCGAGATTCACTCGCAACCGTTCAGTGAAGGACTCAACCCAGGTGCACTCGCGGGGGTTGCCACGAAGGCTGAGCCGGTCGAGGGTGGCTATCGCGTCACGGGTCGGAAGATTTTCGCGTCTTTGTCGGGCGCGGCGAATCGCTACAACGTCACGTGTCAGGTACCGGGAGAAGACTTCCTGCGCCTGTTGTCGGTTCGCTCCGATTCCGATGGCGTCGAGATCGTCGACGATTGGGATCCCCTCGGTATGCGCGGAACGGTCTCCCGGACTCTCCTGCTCAAGGAAGCATTTGTCCCGTTCGACGACGAGATCATGCCCGGGGGTATGTACGACCAAGCGGCAAATCGCTATCCCTATCTGTTCATGTCTCTCGCACCCAGTTACCTCGGGCTGACCAACGGCATACTCGATTTCACCCGTGACTACCTGCGCGGTGAACTTCCCGGAGCGGCTTCGGGAACTGCCCGACGCGACAACCCCATCAAGCAGGTGGGGTGGGCCGAAATGCAGATCAAGTACGAGCAGAGCCGAGCCATGCTCTATTCGGTTCTGGACGACGCCTACCTCGATCCAGACGAGGACATGATGGTCAGTGCGTGGTCAGCGGTGAACACCGTGATGGAGAACGCGAATGAGGTCGCTCGCGTAGCGGTCCGGGTTTGTGGCGGTCAGTCGATGCTCAAGCATCTTCCACTTGAGCGGATGTATCGAGACTCTCGGCTGGGTGCCTTGATGCTTCCGTGGAGTGGAGAGGTCACGATGGAGCGGATTGGTAAGGCTCGACTCTATGACTGATCCGGCCGTTGGGGTTTCGGCGCACGTCGACACCTTCACCGCGGATCGCCTTCCACCGCAAGCGCAGTGGCCCGAGTTCTTCTGGGATCTCCCGGAATTGCAGTACCCAGCGCATCTCAACGCAAGTGTCGAACTTCTCGATCGAACGGTTTCGGCGGGCTGCGGGGATCACACGGCTGTAATCGCCGACGACGGAACCTGGACCTATCGAGAGCTACTCGATGACGTATCTGCCGTTGCCGCCCTGCTGAGAGATGAGGGCGTGGAACCCGGCAACCGTGTACTACTTCGCGGCCCCAACAACGCCCGCTTAGTGGTTGCGTGGCTCGCAGCACTGCGCGTGGGAGCGGTCGTGGTGACGACGATCCCGATGCTGCGAGTGACCGAACTCGAGCCGTTGGTGGACATCGCCCGACCGTCGGTTGCCTTAGTCGATCATAGGTTTTGCGACGACTGGTCGGCCACGGCCTTCGACGGCACGACGATCACGTACGGAGACTCCTCAGCCGAATCGATGGAGGTCCGCGCCCGATCGGCGGTGTCCTCGTCGGAGCCGACGGATACGGCGGCGAGTGACACGGCGCTGCTCGCCTTCACATCAGGAACTACTGGTCGCCCGAAGGCCACCATGCACGCTCACCGCGACATCCTCGCGATCGCCGACACGTTCAGCGCACACGTCGTCAAGCCCCAAGCGGACGATGTCTTCAGCGGAAGCCCTCCACTGGCGTTCACCTTCGGGCTCGGGGGGCTAGTCGTCTTCCCGATGCGGGTGGGTGCAACCGCAGTTTTGTTGGAGAGTGGCGCACCCTCCAACGTGTTGGACGCGATCGAAAAGCACCGCATCACCTGTCTTTTCACCGCACCAACCGCCTACCGAGCCATGCTGCCTACGATCGCCGACGCCGACGTGTCCTCGTTGCGACGCTGTATCTCGGCGGGCGAGACGCTGCCCGAGGCCACCTGGCAGTCCTGGTTCGACGCAACTGGTATTGCGTTGATTGATGGAATCGGGGCTACCGAGATGCTCCACATCTTTATCTCGGCGAGTGATGGTGATATTCGCCCGGGCTACACAGGGAAAGTTGTTCCCGGTTATCGGGCGCAGATCGTGAACGAGGACATGCAGCCGGTCGAGCCCGGCACGCCCGGACGGCTTGCAGTGCAAGGCCCGACGGGTTGCCGTTACTTGAACGATGAGCGTCAGGCCAACTACGTCCAAGAGGGATGGAATCTGACGGGGGACGTCTACGTGATGGACGAAGACGGCTACTTCCAGTACGTCGCTCGGGCCGACGACATGATCGTGTCCAGTGGCTACAACATCGCAGCTCCAGAAGTGGAGAACGCCTTGTTGACTCACCACGCAGTCGCCGAAGTGGCCGTCGTGGGAACGCCCGACGAAGACCGAGGCATGGTGGTCACGGCATATGTCGTGGCTGCCGCAGAGATTTCCCCGACGGACGATCTTCGACGGGAATTGCAAGATCACGTGAAGGCGAACATTGCGCCCTACAAGTACCCGCGCATTCTGGAGTTCGTCGAGGCCCTACCCAAGACGGCCACCGGGAAGCTTCAACGCTTCCGGCTACGGAATTGAGCGCTTGTGAAAATCTACACAATCTTAAGTCGTAACGACTTCGGGCAAGTCGCTTGACTGCGTATATCTGATACAGAACAGTGCTTTCGTTCGGTTCGTGAGGAGGACCGACGAACTATCGGACAACCGTGGAGGAACCATGTCCCAAAGGGAGAATCTCCCCAAGTCTGACCAGGGGCTTCAGCCTGGTGATCCAGAGACCAAGTCGACGTCGCTGAGAAAGGGCACTTTGGGCCTTATCGGCATCGTGTTCTTCGTTGTGGCCGCGGCCGCCCCGCTCGCTGGAATGACAGGTGCTTTTCCCGTGGCGATGGGTATTGGCGTAGGTGCCGGTGCCGCGGGCATGTACGTGGCCGTCGGCATCATCTTGCTGCTCTTCAGTGTCGGCTACGCGACGATGTCGCACTACGTCACCAACACCGGTGCGTTTTTCGCCTACGTGGGCCGCGGCCTGGGCATCAACTGGGGTGTCGCTTCAGCATTCGCCTCAGTCGCCGCGTATATCGCAGTCATGTGGGCTGTCCTTGGCTTCATCTCTGGCCAAATGACCTTCCAAATGGAGGCGAAGCTCGGTCTCACGCTGCCCTGGTGGGTTTACGCCTTCATCATGCTCGCGATCGTTTTCGCGCTGTCTGCCGCATCAGTGGACATCGGCGCGAAGGTTCTTGGCGTGCTTCTGACCGTGGAGCTCCTGGGCCTGGTCTTCGTAGCGTTGGCAATCATCTTCCAGGGTGGTGGACCAGATGGACTAGATTTTGGCGCGTCCTTCTCACCGGCATCCGTTCTTGGTGAAGTTGTGCCTGGTGGCGTGGGCATTGCTTTCGCATTCGCGTTGGCTTCGTTCATCGGCTTTGAGGCAACTGCCATCTACGGCGAGGAGTCGAAGGATCCGAAGAAGACGGTCCCGCGGGCTACTTACACCTCGGTGCTCTTGATCACCGTGCTCTTCGGCGTCATCGGCTTCGGACTCGTCTCAGGTCTCGGCGCTACCGATATCCAGAACAAAGTCTTCGAAGTAACGGCGATCGACGGTGTGCCGTTGTCTGACCCGTCGGCGATCTTGTTCGGACTCAGCACTGAGTTCGTCGGCTCTTGGCTCACGGAGGCCTTCAGTTGGCTCATCCTGACCTCGCTGTTCGCAGCTCTGTTGGCGTTCCAGAACAGTGCGGCCCGCTACTTCTTCGCCATGGGTCGTGCGGGCGTCCTGCCGAAGAAGCTTGATCACACGAACGGAGCCCAGGCTCCCCTTACGGCCACCGCTTTGGTGACGGTGCTGGGTGTGATCATCACGGTGCTGGGCATCATCTTTACCTGGGATCCGATCCTCAACATCTTCTACTGGTTCGGCGGCGTCGCTGTCATCGCCATCGTGCTCACCGAGATCATGGTGAGCATCGCGGTGATCGTGTACTTCGCTCGCACCAAGGAAGACACCCGCCTGTGGCACACCAAGATCGCTCCGGTCCTGGCCATCATCGGCCTGACCGTTGGCGAATACCTCTTGATGGCCCACTTCAATCTGTTCTCCGGAACGTCCTCGACCGAAGAAGCCAATGCTTGGGAACTGAACACCCTGGGTTGGATTCTCGTGCTACTGCCCTTCGCGATGTTCATCATCGGTTTGGTCGTGGGAGTTGCACGCAAGGGCAAGGAGAACTACGACGCGGTGCACAATTTCGCTTCGTAGAACGAATCAGATCGAACATTGGGGCGCCCTTCGGGGCGCCCCAATGCTGTGTGACGGTCTAGTTGGCGAACACGCGTCCGGGCAGCGATGCGATGCCGTTGACGAAGTTGGAGCGGGTGCGAACTGTGGGACCGTCCGCTTCGAAACGAATGCGACCGGCCACGATCTCTTCGAGCAGTACCCGGATCTCCATACGGGCCAGCGGCGCGCCGAGGCAGTGGTGTGGACCTTTGGCGCCGAAGGACACCTGGGGGGGCTTGATCGGCCGGGTAATGTCGAACGCCAGCGGATCTGGGAATTCCCGCTCGTCGAAGTTGGCCGACGCGTACCAGATCACGACTTTGTCGTCTTCTTTGATCGGAACGCCGGCGATCTCGGTATCCATGGTTGCGGTGCGACGCATGTGTAGGACGGGTGTCGCGTACCGGATGATCTCCTCGACCGCCTGCTCGATCAGTTCGGGTCTTTCGTGCAGCAGTTCGAGCTGATCCGGGTTGTCCATGAACGCTCGAATACCATTGCTGATTGCCGTTCGCGTGGTCTCGTTGCCCGCGAAGACGAGGACATGGAACATGTTCTTGTAGTCGGAGTCGCTCAGGCGATCACCCTCTACCTCGGTGTGGACCAAGGTGGTGACAAGGTCATCTCGCGGTTCCGCTCGGCGCTTTTGTCCGAGTTCGGCGCCGTACTCGAAGAGTGCATGCGAGGCGGGGGAGCTAAATGGCAAGAGTTCGAGCGGCGTGGTGTTTCCGTACGCATCGGCTTTGAGACCGCTGGAGTCGATGAGTTCGTCGGAGAGTTGCACCATGAAATCGGTGTGCTCCTCGGGGACACCGAGGATTCCGACGATCACCCGGATGGGCAATGGAGCTGAGATCGCCGAGACGATGTCTACGTGCTCTCGTTCGAGTGCGTTGCGCAGCAGCGCTTCGGTGATCTCCCGAGTGGTCTCCTCGTATCCGCGCACCTTACGGCTAGTGAAAGCTGGAATACCCAATTTGCGCAGCCGCACATGCTCGGGGGCGTCGGTGTCAATGATGGATCGACGGGCATTCATCTGTTCTTCGGTCAAGTCTGGAAGGTTCGTCATTCCTCGAGCACTCGAGAAAGTCTTGGGATCGCGAGTAACGGCGGTGAGGTCGGCATAGCGCGTGACAGCCCAGTAGGGGCGACCCTCGTAGTAGCGCAATGCAACCGGCTCGGTTTCGCGCATCCACGCGAATACCTCATGTGGAATGCCGTTCCGGTAGGTCGCTGGATCGGTGATGTCAATATCGGGGACGTCCAATTCCGGGATGGTCATCTCATGCCTTTCGAGGATCAAGCACGAATCGGCCAGCGACGTCGCCGGCTGTGAGTCGATCAAGAGCGGTTTGGGCCTGGTTCAGGGGGAGGATCTCGACGGGTGATGCGAGTTCGTGCGCCTTAGCCAGTTCGACGAGTTCGCCCAGTTGCGCGCGAGTACCCCACACCGAGGTCGTGAATGTCGTCTCGTGGGGAACTTTGCCGAAGCCGAACGGGATGCTCCCGCCGTAGAGACCGACCACGACGACCGTGCCCTGTCGGACTACATGATCGCGAGCGGCGGCCAGCGTCGGTTCGGCACCGACGAAGTCGATCACTGCGTCGAAATGCCCCTCGAGTTCGTCGGGTGCCACCGCCGCGTCGGCACCGAGGTCAAGGGCGACCTGCCGTTTGGCCTCGGATGCATCCAGCACCGTCACCTTCGCATCCGAACGGATCTTCAGGAACTGCAGACCGAACTGGCCAAGGCCCCCGGCACCGATCACTAGAGCCCGTGGAGCGGATGAATGTGACAACCGGTCGAGCGTGTGATCCACGGCGCGGTACGCGGTGAGCCCGCCACAGGCCAAAGGCGCTGTGCGGGCCGGGTCAAGGTCGCCAATGGGGACGAGATAACCGTCGTCGGGAACGGCCATCTTCTCCGCGTAGCCACCATCCCTGAATAGCCCGGCCTCAGTGGCATTGGGGCAGATCATCTCTTGCCCGGATTCGCACGCCCAGCAGCCCGGCTGTCGGCAACCCCAGCAGGCGTAGACGAGAACGGGACCGATGTCGGGGTGCTCGCCCACCACCTCGTGCCCCAAGATGATGGGCAGGGCCGTGGGATAGTCCCCGGCCGCCGCGTGGAGGTCCGAATGGCAGATGCCGCACGCCAGAACGTCGACGACCGAGCCCTGGGCTACGGCGACCGGATCGGCGACATCCTGGGCGTGAACTCCTTGACCTGGTTCGGTCAGGACCATGGCTCGCATCGGGCCTCCTGGCTGGTTTCTGGTCTTCGGGCGACGGTACGGACTTCGACGCACTAGGTTTATCAAGTATCCAAAATGCCGGCGCTGGAAGCAAGGGAGAGGGACATGGCGCACGCCACGGGCGACTGGGAACGGGTCGAGCGGTTGTGTCACGAGAACGACGTCCACACAGTGGAGTGCGTCTTCGTCGACACCTGGGGAATGCCCCGGGGCAAGCGCCTACCGGTCAAGCAATTCTTGCGCCGATCTGGGTTTGCGATCGCAAACGTGGTCTACACCTGGGACCCCACGTGTTTCATCTTTGGAACCCCGTGGGTGGACGAGACCGACGGTTTTCCAGACATGCACGCAGTTCCCGACCCTGATTCCTTCCGCATCGCGGGGTGGACCGATGGCGTCGGTGTGGTCATGTGCGACACGTTTCACCCCGAGTCGGATCGTGAGATTGAGATGGACGCGCGCCTCATGCTCAAGCGGCAGATCGCGCGCCTGTCGGACATGGGCTTTGGCATTGATGCGGCGACCGAACTCGAATGCCACTTCTACACCGCCGATTGGGAGCCGCTGTATAACGACATCAATTGCTATTCCATCGTTCGAGGCGCGGAGATGGAGTACTTCATGCTCGACATCCGCGAGTCCCTGCGGAAGACAGGAATTGAAGTCGAGGCCAGCAATGTCGAGTACGGGCCAGGTCAAACGGAGATCAATTTGCGTTATGGCCCGGTACTGGAGATGGCGGATGCCACAGTCTTGTTCAAGTACATCGTTCGTCTGGTGGCCAAGCGACACGGCCTCAACACAACCTTCATGGCCAAGCCATATCTGCTGGAAGCTGGCAACGGCATGCATGTCCACCAGTCCTTGACGAAGGACGGAAAGAATGTCTTCGCAGAGGGCGATGAGGATTCAGTCCTCGGGAATTCCACGATGCGCAAGTACTTATCCGGTCTCCTGGCCCACCACAAGGATCTGCAACTTGTGATGACGCCGACCGTGAGTGGATACAAGCGGGTGGAGGACTACTCGTTCTCGCCCACCCAGGTCACCTGGGGGCTGGACCACCGATTGGTAGGCGTGCGGTCCATCGTCGGTGCGGGGCCGGCGAATCGACTCGAAGTCCGGTGGGCCGCTGCGGATGCCAACCCGTATCTCGTGCTTGCCGGTTGCCTCGCGGCAGGTGCCGAGGGCCTCGAGGGCGAAGGTGAGCTGATCCCGCAGGTAGTGGGTGATCCTCACGCCGATGAACAATGGGAGCGGCTTCCTGCGAGCCTCGAAGGTGCGATCGACAATTTCGATACTTCGTTCACGCGCGGGGTGTTTGGCGACACCTTCGTCGACAACTATCTCCTTATGCAGCGTCGCGAGGCCGAGGAATTCGCCGCGAATGCAGACACCCCGGAAGGGCGAGTGAGCGACTGGGAGATCGCGCGCTACCGCGCCACAATGTGATGCCGCGCGCACTCCTGATTTCGCACGAGCCACAAGCGGCTCCCGGCCGCATCGGACGCTTGCTCACGGATCGGGGTTTCGAGGTCGACTTGCACGTGGTGCTGGCGGATCCGACCGAACCCGACACCGATTTCCCGCCGATCGAAGACTATGACGCGGTCGTGGCGTTCGGCTCCTTCTCGAATGCTCACGATCCCAAGGCGCGGGCTTGGGTGGAGCCGGAAATCGATTTCATTCGTGCTCTGGTTGAGCAGGAGACGCCGTACCTGGGAGTGTGTTTCGGTGGCCAACTCCTCGCCGAAGCTGTAGGTGGCCAGGTGGTTCCTTCCGGTGTTGGCCGTGACGAGATCGGTCTCGTCGAGTTCGATGAGCTCGTGGAAGGACCGGTGCCGATGGGGCCGTGGTTTACCTGGCATGAGGATCGCATCGAACTTCCGGAGGGAATCGAGGTTCTCTCGCGGAATGAGAATGCCGTGCAACTCTTCCGGCATCGATCCGCAATCGGCACCCAATTCCATCCAGAGGCTGACCTCGAATTGGTTCGCATGTGGACTGAGGTGGGCGCTGATCACATTCCGTCTCGAACCACGGCAGTCGAACTGCTAGCAGATCTGCAGACCAACGAAGACCTACTAGAGGCGAACTGTCGCCGATTAGTCGACTGGTTCCTGGAGGAGTTGAATGTTGTCCATGGAGGGTGATGCGCGTCCCTTGGCGGGTGTCACCGTCGTCGCTCTCGAGCAAGCCATCTCCGCCCCGTTCGCAAGTCGGCAACTCGCTGATCTTGGAGCAACGGTTATCAAGGTTGAGCGACCCGAGGGAGACTTCGCTCGACACTACGACGACGTAGTCCAGGGGAATTCGGCCTTCTTCGTCTGGGCGAATCGCGGCAAGCAGTCGGTCACTGTGGATCTGTCCGACGAAGCTCAAGAAGAGTTCCTCATGGAGTTAATCGCGGGTGCGGATGTCTTCTTGCACAACGTGTCGGCCGAAGCGGCAAAACGTCGGGGCCTCGACGCAGCGACTTTGCATGCGCGCTTTCCACACTTGATCGCATGTGAGATCTCGGGTTATGGGAATGGTGGTCCGAGGTCCCACGACAAGGCTTACGACCTTGCAATCCAAGCTGAGGCGGGTGCGTTCTCGGTGAACGGAGATGCCGAGATGAGCAAGACCGGCTTTAGCGTCGCGGACATCGCTTCAGGCATGTACGCACTGACGAGCATCCTCGCGGCTCTCACCCGGCGCGAACGTACGGGAGCCGGAGCCGTCGTATCAGTCGCGATGCTGGACTCGCTGGTGGAGTGGTTGTCGGCACCGCTGTACGGAGCCGTCTACGGAGCCGGCCAAGCCCCGCGGACGGGTCGACGACACCACGCCATCGCGCCATACGGGACGTTCGAACTGTCCGATGGCCGCACGATTCTCATCGCCGTGCAGAGCGATGGTGAGTGGCAGGCGATGGCCCGTGAACTCCTCCGGATGCCGGAACTCGGCGTCGATGTGCGTTTCGCCACGAATCCGGAACGACTGGCCAATGTGGTGGAGTTAGAGCAGATTATCCGCGGGGTCATGGGGTCGATTTCCGCGACTGAATGTCTTGCTCGGTTGGAGGCCGGGCGGACGGCGTTCGCCTGGGTCAATGATCTCCCGTCGGTCTGGGAGCACGAGCAGCTTCGCGCCCGGGGCCGCTTCCACCCCGTCCCTACGGAGCACGGCCCGGTCGAACTTCTCGACCCGCCATTCCAGATCGATGGACTGCCGACCCCGCAGGGTGCTATCCCCGCTCTCGGCGAGCATGACGAGAAAGTTGTTGATCGGGTCAGGAAGCGCGGGCGAGCGAGACTTGAGGAGAACTTCGAGCCCTAGCAGCTAATAGGACTTAGGAAGTCCGAGTACGTGTTGGCCCAGGTAAGCCAAGACGAGGTTGTTGTTGATCGGTGCTACCTGATAGAGCCGGGTCTCACGGAACTTGCGTTCGACGTCGTACTCCACTGCGAAACCGAATCCGCCGTGGGTGTCGAGTGCAGCGTTTGCTGCGGCCCATGAGGCCTCGGATGCTAGGAATTTGGCCATATTTGCCTGAGCCGCGCACTTTTCGCCGGCGTCGTAACGCGCTGCGGAGTCGAAACGGACGAGGTCTGCTGCGCAGAGTTGCGCGTACGCACGTGCGAGTGGGAACTGCACGCCCTGATTAGACCCGATCGGACCGCCGAACACTTCGCGCTCATTGGCGTAGTCGGTCGCTTTCCGGAGTAGGAAGCGACCGTCTCCGATGCATTCCGCGGCGATGAGGATCCGCTCGGCATTCATGCCGTCGAGGATGTAGCGGAATCCCTTTCCCTCCTCGCCGATGAGCGCATTCTCGGGAATCACGACACCATCGAAGAAGACTTCAGTGGTGTTGTGGTTGATCATCGTCTTGATCGGAGAGATAGTAAGTCCGGGTAATTCGCGGATGTCGAACAAGAACACCGAAAGCCCATCGGTCGGTTTCTCGCACTCTTCCATCGGAGTGGTCCGCGCAAGCAGCAGCATCAGGTCCGAATACAGAGCGCGGGAGGTCCAGATCTTCTGGCCGTCGATGCGCCATCCGTCGGCTACCCGTGTGGCCTTCGTGCGGATTCTGGTCGTCTCAGAACCCGCGCCCGGCTCGGTGACGCCGAACGCTTGCAGGCGAAGTTCTCCGGCGGCGATCCGGGGGAGGTATTCGGCCTTCTGCTCGGGACTCCCGTGTCGAAGGACAGTCCCCATTACATACATCTGGGCGTGGCATGCGGCTGGATTGCCACCGGAGGCGGAGATCTCCTCCATGATCACTGAGGCCTCAGTCAACGTGGCACCGCCTCCGGAGTACTCCTCGGGAATCAGCGCCGCCAGGAAGCCCGAGTCGGTCAGGGCCCGGACGAACTCCGAGGGATAGGAGTCAGGTTCGAGGGAACGCCAGTAGGCCCCGTCAAAGGGTTCGCATACCTGGCGAACCCCGTCTCGCAGGTCGTCGTACTCTGAGGGTCCGGATAACTTCACGACCAATTTGTATCATTGATAAGAAATACAAGCACCCTGGATGGCTCATGTTGCAGACCCCCGGTTCCACGTACGCCCCCTCTGAGGAATGGACCTCGAGGCTGGGCTCCCTTCGCTACCCGACCGACCTCTTGATAAACGGGAAATGGCAGCGCGGTGATCAGCGCCTGGAGGTGGTTAGCCCGATCGACGGATCAATCGTCACCGAGGTGGCGGCCGCCGACGCGGCCACCGTCGACGAGGCGGTTCGCGTCGCCAGACGAGCTTTCGAGGATGGACGCTGGTCCGGATTACCTCCGGCGGAGCGGAAAGCCGTTCTGGTGCGTTGGTCGCAGTTGTGCCACGAACATCGTGAGGACCTGGCCTTGCTCCATGCACTCGAGATGGGCAAGCCCGCGCGCGAGGCGCGCGATGTTGACATGCGCGCGGTAGTTCGAACGATCCAGTGGTTCGGCGAAGCTATCGACAAGATCCTTGACGAAATTCCTAACGTCCCTTCCTCGAGCGTCGCACTAGTTCAGCGTGAACCGGCCGGTGTAGTAGGCGCGGTGGTGCCGTGGAACTTCCCGCTCACGATGGCTGCATGGAAGGTTGCGCCTGCATTAGCGACGGGGTGCACCGTCGTCCTCAAGCCAGCTGAACAGTCGCCGTTGTCGGCACTCCTCCTCGCTGAGTTGGCATTGGAAGCCGGACTCCCCGACGGCGTGCTCAACGTCGTGAATGGACTCGGGCATTTAGCAGGTAAAGCGTTGGGTGAGCACCCGGACGTGGACGTACTGACTTTCACTGGCTCGACCGCTGTAGGACGGAAATTCATGGAGTACTCCGCATCCTCGAACTTGAAGCGTGTATGGCTGGAGCTCGGTGGCAAAGGTGCGAACGTGATCTTTCCCGATGCCGACCTGGACAAAGCTGCGAGCACGGCGGCATGGTCAATCTTCTACAACGCGGGTCAAATGTGCACAGCAGGATCCCGATTGCTGGTACACGAGTCCATTCACGACCAGGTTGTCGAACGTGTGCTCACCATCGCTGCATCGATGCAGCCGGCGAACCCCCTCGCAGAGGAGGCGCCGCTCGGTGCCCTCGTCAGTGCTCAGCATCGAGATAGCGTTCACGGCATGGTGGAGGAAGGTGTGGGCCAAAGTGGGGACCTTCTCAGCGGAGGCGCACCGGTCCTGACCGACACCGGAGGCGCCTACTACCCGCCCACAGTGGTCGACAACGTCCGCCCGGATTCCCTGCTCGCTCAACGTGAGCTCTTCGGTCCCGTCCTGGCGATAACTACATTTGCCGATGAGACCGAAGCACTGAATCTGGCGAACGGCACTCCGTACGGACTTGCGTCGGCCGTGTGGACGAACGACCTCTCTCGGGCGCACCGCTTCTCACGGAATCTGAAGATGGGTGTTGTGTGGGTGAACTGTTACGAAGAGGGCGATTTGACCGTGCCTTTCGGTGGAGTCAAGCAATCAGGGTTTGGACGCGACAAGAGCCTGCACGCATTGGATAAATTTTTTGACATCAAGACCACATGGATGGAATTGGGGGAGGAGTAGTCGTGGCGGTTCAAGGAGGTCAGATGCGTAGGCGTCGTCGTCGGAACCTCGCCGAGGACGCAGCCGAACATATACGCTCCGCCATTCTCTCGGGTGACCTCAGGCCGGGCGAGCGCATTGATCAGGACGCCATCGCAGAGCATCTGGGCGTGAGCCGGCTTCCGGTGCGAGAGGCCTTGATTTCGTTGGATCAGGAAGGCCTTATTAACGTCATTCCTAGGCGCGGGGCCTATGTCGCTTCGTTCAGTCGCGAGGATGTCATCGACCACTACCAACTCTTCGGACAGGTGGCCGGCCTTGCTGCCGCGCGCGCAGTGGTGCGTATGGATGATGCCGATGTTGCTAGGTTGATCGAGCTCAACAGACGGTTGAGTCGCGCTGAGAACGTCGTCGAACAAGAGCAGTTGAATCACGAGTTTCACCGCACCATCAATCTCTCATGCGCTAGCCAGCGCATCTTGTCAATGCTCGGGTTGCTGTCTCGCTCGCTACCGATGCCCTACGACAAACTTCCTCCCGAGTGGCTTGCCGACGCAGATCAGCAGCACTCGGACATCTTGGACGCATTCACTCGAAGGGACACACTCGCAGCGCAGCGATCCATGGAGCAGCACATCTCGGCAAGCGGTCGACACGCCGTCGACGTCTTGGACCGCCTACATTTCTTTGACGCGAGTGAGAAACAGGAAACCGCATGAGCAGACCAGTCATCGGGCTTTCGACCTACTTCGAACCCGCTGAGTGGGGGCTTTGGAGCATCGAAGCGGCGCTCATTCCCCGGTGGTACCTCGATGTGTTCGGAGAGGCAGGAGCGGACGTAGTCCTCCTGCCTCCGGGCACGTCTTCCGATGCACTTTCTCGGATTGATGGCCTCGTGATCGCGGGTGGCGCGGATGTGGATGCTCGGCTGTATGGAGAGCAATCTCACGAGTCCGCCGATACCCCTCGAGAATCTCGCGACGCCACTGAGTTAGCAATGTATCGCCGTGCCAGAGAACGGCATATGCCGTTTCTCGGCATTTGCCGGGGCGCTCAGATCATGGCGGTCGCCCACGGTGGTGCGTTGCACCAGCACTTGCCGGAGGTAACCGACCTGGCACATAAGCAGGCACCCTTGGTCTTCGTCGAGCACTCGGCACGTTTCACTGAGGGGTCACGGATCTCAACCATCTTCGGGACTCTCGAACTGACGGTGAATTCCTTCCATCATCAGGCGATCAAGGACGCTGGAGATCTCACTGTGACCGGGTGGGCCCCTGACGAGACGGTGGAGGTTGTGGAAAATCCCACGGCCGCCTTTGCCGTGGGAGTCCAGTGGCACCCGGAGCACCCGGATCGGCGGATCATCGACCGTCCTTTGATCGACTCCTTCTTGCGCGCCTGCTCCTAGATCGGGGCGGGGATTGCGTCTGCCGTCTCGGGGACATTGATGGGTGAGGGTTCGGAGAAGCTGTTGAGCAGATCCATGGTGGTCGCGGAGATTGGATCACCATCTGCGCTTTCGGCTTGGTACTCGCGAAGGATGCGGATCATTCGACCCTGGTCATCCACCCAGATCGTGGCGACGAGGCTCGATGGTGTGGCCTCGTCCAAAACAGTCATTTCTTCCCCGCTGAATCCCATGATCGACGCCCCGATCGCTGGATCGAGTGAGGCTTCGAATCGGGTTGTCTCGACTCCGAGGACCTGCTCGAGCCCCACTCGAGTGATGTTGTCGGCCGTATCGAGCCCACGAAGGGGTGAGAAGCCCACTTTCGTTGGAACTCCTGTCTCAGAATCCAAGGTGAACCAGGTGCCGTCGAGTTCGAGGAAGTGCCCGTCGACGCTTTGAATCTCCCGCGTTGTTGCCAATTCGTCAGACCACGTGATGTCGCCGAAGGCAGCGTCGATGTCGACGACGCCGACGCCGGCGACTATGCGCTCGAAGCCTTCGACATTCGTGATCAACTGTGATTCCAGCGAAGCCTGACCTCTCGTATTCGCCACGGCGTTCTCCCACTGTTCGGCAGGTGAAGATTCCTGCGCTGTCGGTGCGTCAACAGAGGGCGATTGGGTCGGAGAAGGGGACGGCGACGGGGAGGACGACGGATCGGTGCCCGTCGGTTCGCTGCTACAGCCGGCCAGCCCGATGAGTGCTGCTGCCACCACAGCCAGGGACTTACTCACCGGCTAAGTGCATCACACCTCAGCTCAGACCTATTGGTCGCGAGCCCATTTCCCACTCTCTACTGGTCGCGCAGCATTCGCCTCAGAATCTTTCCCGATGCAGATTTGGGAATCTCATCTGTAAATACGATGTCGTGCACCACCTTGTAGGTGGCCACGTGCTCGGCGGTGTACGCCGTGATGTCCTCTGGGCTCACGTCCTGGCCGGGCTTCACCACGATGAATGCCCGCGGCCGTTCGCCAGCTTCGTCGTCGGGAACTCCGATCACCGCTGCGTCGGCTATGCCCGGATGGGTCAGAAGCAGAGCCTCAAGTTCGGCTGGTGCTACCTGGAAGCCCTTGAACTTGATGAGCTCCTTGACGCGGTCAACGATCGTCAGGTGTCCGTCCTCATCGATGAAACCGACGTCACCGGTATGTAGCCACCCGTCCTCGTCGATGGTGATCGCAGTCGCCTCCGGGTTGTTGAGATAGCCCTTCATGACCTGGGGTCCTCGCACCCACAACTCGCCGACTCCACCCACATCCTGATCGTCGCCGTTCTCGACGTCGACGATTCGGCACTCGGTATTGGCAACGGTCACACCGCAGGTGCCTGGCTTGAAGCCTCCCATGCGCGTGACATGGGAGACAGGACTCATCTCGGTCATTCCGTACCCCTGCACCACCTCGCAGGCGATGCGATCGGCAGCTTCTTGCGCGAGCTCGGCGCCTAGCGGCGCTGCGCCCGAGAAGACCTGTTTGAGACTCGAGAGGTCGTAGTTGTCGACGAGCGGATGCTTAGCCAGGGCCAGGACGATCGGTGGAACTGCGAACAGGCGTGTGATCTTGTGCTCTTGGATCAACCCCAAGCTTTGCTCGAGGTCAAAGCGCGGCACGGTGACGATCGTCGACCCCTTGCTGAGGAAGAAGTTCATCAGCACCTGCATCCCGTAAATATGGAAGAACGGAAGGACAGCCAGCACTACTTCTCCGTCTTCGACCTCGAGCGCGTCTTCGCACTGCACGAGGTTGGCTACGAGATTTCGATGATTGAGCATGACACCTTTGGGAAAGCCGGTTGTGCCCGAGGAATACGGCAATACGACGATCTGACGATTGAGATCGACGGCTACCTGGTCGATGGGACTGCCCATCAATTCCATGAAGGAGTTCATTCCTTCGGGAGCCTCACCGATGATGAAGATGTTTGAGACCCCGGCTACTTGGCTAGCTGCCATTGCTGTTTCGGCGAACATACCGATCGTGATCAGCATGCTTGACTGCGAATCACGGAGTTGGAACGCGACTTCTTCAGCAGTGTACGTCGGATTGACTGTGCTCACCGTGACTCCGGCGATGGCTGCTCCATGGAACACGATCGCGAACTCCGGGATGTTTGGAGACATCAAAGCGATCGTGTCTCCCGGTCCTAGGCCGCGTGCCTGCAGTCCTCCGGCAAATGCCTTCATGGCTCCAGCGAGTTGGGCGTAGGAATAGGTACGTCCTGTCGGCCCGTCGATCAACGCCGGGCGGTCTGGCACCCGTTCGGCTTCGCGCAACACGTGGTCGGTTATCGAGACATCAGGAATGACGACGTCGGGCAGCGGGCTGCTGTGGATGATCATGGAGTCTCCCCTCCAACGGTTACCGCTCGAATGCTTGGTCTGAGTGTGGCAAGACTGCGGCTCGCCCGGGAGGGCTTTGGTCAAAAAGAGTGGGGGCCCCAGCGGCTGCTAGGACCCCCACCGTGGCGTAAGCCGGGAACTACATGCTTGCTCCCGTACCGTCCAGCCACATATTGACTGTGTCGGTGTTCGCGCTGATCCAATCGGCAGCGGCTTCCTCCGGGGTGGCACCGCCCTCGATCGCCGCAGCGACGGAGTTCTGGTCGGCGTTGGTCCACTCGAAGTTGGACACGAGGGTGGCGAACGGTGAACCGGAGTCCAGAAGTTCGGTAGTCGACAGCTTCACCAACGGAGTCTGCGGGTAGTCCGTCAGACCGCTGGCTTCAGCTGTGTCGCTCCAGTCGTTCTCCGGGAAGTTGACCCGGCAGAGTTCAACCTGAGCCAGGAAATTCTGGGGCTCGTAGAAGTAGCCCAGACCCGGCTCCTGGTTATCGGCTGCTTGAGTGAACATCTCGATCAACGCAGCCTCGGATCCGGTGTTGATCACCTGGAAGTTGAGGTCGTAGGCGTTAATGATCTTCTCACCGATCGTGGTGTATCCGGGGGGACCCTCGTACCACGCACCCTTGCCTCCCGACTCCGGAGTGACGAAGAGATCGGCGTAATCGTTCAACTTGGTGCCGTCGGAGATGTCCGGGTACTCCTCACACATCCACTGAGGAACGTACATGCCGATGAGGCCGACGTTGCCGTTGAAGCCAGCTTCTTGGATTGCCCCGCGGTCAACCCACTCCTGCCAGCGGCCGCCACCCCAGTCTTCGATGATGACGTCGACCGAGCCTGCTTCCATGGCGTCGTAGGTGACCCCTGCTTCTTCGAGTTGAATCTGCTCGATGTTGCAGCCGAGAGCGTCACGTGCCACGTCGGAAAGAACCTGGGCCGAGGCGGTGTACCCCACCCACGCGTGCATCGCTACACCCCAGTCACCGCAGTCCGCGACGACGACTTCCTCTTGGGGCGCTTCCTCGGATGCTGCCTCTTCCTCGGGCGCTTCTTCCGCGGCGGTCTCTTCTGCGACCGCCTCTTCTGTTGCCTCGTTAGCGGCTTCGTTCACATCGCCACCACATGCGGCAAGCACCAAACTGGCTGCAGCCAGTGCCGGGAGAATCGCTAGGCGCCCCCGTAGGTGATTCCTCATAGTTGTTCTTCCTTTCGGAGATCCCAACGTCCAGGGTGGACGTTGGTCTTGCATCCCGCCCTCATGCGGGTTTCTTCTCGTTGCGACGCGCCCCGGCTTGCGCGATGCGATCCATGACAACACCCAGCAAGACGATTGCCAGGCCTGCCGCCAGTCCTTTGCCCTGAAGCTCCGGTTTGGACTGTCCAACGATGACCAGGTAGCCGAGGCCACCCGCCCCAACGAACCCGCCGATGACCACTACGGCGAGAACGAAGATCATTCCCTGGTTAGCACCCAACAAAAGTGAGCGCTTGGACGCAGGTAACTGCACCTTGGTGACGACTTGCGTGGTGCTCGACCCGGACGAGACAGCGGCCTCGACCATGTCGCTTGGTACTCCGCGGACCCCATCTGCGACAACCCGCACCACGACGGGTGTGGCGTAGAAGACGCCGCACACGATCGCCGCAAAACGAGACGGTCCGAAGAGAGCGAGAACGGGCACCAGATAGACGAAGGCGGGGAGCGTTTGTCCGGCATCAAGTATGGGTTTCAGAGCCCGTTCGATGCGGGCGCTGCGACCAGCCAGCACGCCCATGACGACACCAATCAGCATCACGATGCTGGTTGCGATGAGAACCTGGGTGAGGGTGACCATGGCGTCATTCCACAGGCCAATCAAGACGATGGCTCCCAGAAGGACTGCCGACAAGATCGCAACGAAACGACCGCCGATGATTGCGGCCAGAAGCGAGATGGCGATGATCGTGATGTACCAGGGAGTGTTCGCGAGAAGCGATTCCACGCGATTGAGGACGTGAATCGTGAAGTTCTCGTTCAGGCCGATGGTCAGGAAGTAGAAGGTCGAGGTGATCCATTCCGTCACGGCGTCCGCCGCGTTGGCGATGTACTCGCCAATCATGAGTTGCTCGGGGAAGACCGCTGCCCAGAGTTGGAAGCGCGACAGGTAGATCGCGATGAGAGTGAGGACACCGCCGCCAATCAGCCCGATTCGGCGCCGCACAAGAGCAGCTCCCTCGGGAGGTAGTTCCGCACTGTGCTGAACGGCGGCGGTCGTTGCTCGGTCCAGCATGACGGCGAGCAACACAACTGCCAGGCCGGCCACGACTCCGTCACCCACATTGCGAATTGTGAGGGCTTCGATCACTGGCTTGCCGAGACCAGGCGCCCCGATCAGGGCGGCGATAACGACGAATGAAAGTGCAGCGAGCGTCGTTTGATTGATTCCGAGAATGATGGTGCGACGTGCCATGGGGAGTTGGACTTTGCGGAGCATCTGCCCTCGGGTAGACCCCATGGACTCGGCAGCCTCGATGGGACCGGCTTTGAGGCTTCGAATCGCATGCGCAGTGATGCGCACGCAGATCGGGATGCTGTAGATCATCGTCGCGATGGTGGCGGCGGCGATTCCAATCAAGAAGACGAGTGCGAGCGGAGCCAGGTATACCAACGTCGGGAGGATCTGTGCTAGGTCGAGGATGGGCCTGATGAAGGCCATCACCCGATCGCTCAATCCCGCCCAAATGCCGATCGGCAGAGCGATCGCGAGTGACAACAAAACGGCCCCGATGGTCATAGCCAGCGTGTCCATCGTGTAGGCCCAGACCCCGAGCATCCCGCAAGCGGTGAGCAGCGCCATCGAAAGCAGTGATGTCCGCCAGTTGGACGACGCGTAGACGATGTAGCCCACCAGGGCGACCACCCCGAGCCATCCGATGATCGGGATGACGTTGCCGGAGGCGGGTACCGCGATAAACGCCCGGATAATCTCGATAAATCCTTCGATTGCGCCGCGAAGTGGATTGAAGACATAGACAAAGATCGGCGACTCTGCGCGGCTACCGCGAATCGACGCCGCGAATTCCCGGAGCCAGTCGGTTACCGGGGTATTCGTCGCGGTGGACAGTTCGAGAGTGTGGACACCGGCCAGGACCGTGCCGAGCACGAACCAAACGCCCACGACAAGCAAGACGAGCGTGCTGCGCTTTTGCATCCATGCGGGTAGAGAGTGCAGTGCGTTCACGTAGCACTGCCCTCGGAGGCATCCTCGGCTACGAGATGCAAGATGTCTTCCTTGCCGATAACACCGATGCTCTCTCCGGAGCGATTGACCGGGACCGGTCCGGTGGCATTAACGATGCGCGGGATCGCGTCACGGATGATGACGTCGGCGTCTATCGGCTGGCCGGAGATCTCCTCGCCGTCACCAGCAGGCCGAGCGATGTACCCGACGGTGAGCACATGGGACTTCGGGATGTCGTTGGTGAAATCCGCGACATAGTCGTCGGCCGGATGCATGACGAGATCGGCTGGTGTTGCCATTTGCACGATGTCTCCGTCGCGCATTATGGCGATCCGGTCCCCGAGCTTCATTGCTTCTGATAGATCGTGGGTAATGAACACCATGGTCTTATTGAGATCCTGATGGAGTCGCTTTACCTCGTTTTGCATATCCCGGCGGATCAGGGGGTCCAAGGCGCTGAATGGTTCATCAAGGAACATGACCTCGGGATTGACGGCAAGTGCTCGAGCCAGGCCGACGCGCTGCTGCATGCCACCGGAGAGTTGTTCGGGGAAGTGATTGGCGTATCCGTCGAGGCCGACAAGTTCAATAACCTCCATCGCACGCTCGTGCCGTACGTCCTTCTTGACGCCGTTCACCTCCAGTGAGTAGGCGATGTTGTCGATCACCCGACGGTGGGGGAGCAGGCCGAAGTGCTGGAAGACCATCGAGAACTTGGTTCGCCTCAGTTCCCGCAGGCGCGCCTTGGATGCCGTGAGGATGTCCTCACCGTCGAAGAAAACCTCGCCTGCTGTGGGCTCTATTAGTCGGGTGAGGCACCGAACCAGCGTCGACTTCCCTGATCCGGACAACCCCATGACCACGAAGACTTCTCCGTTGGCCACATCGAAGGATGCGTCCCTGACGGCAGCGACGCATCCAGTCTTTTCCAGCAGTTCCGGTCGAGGGAGCCGTGCGTCAGGAGAGTCGATGATTTCGTTTGCCTTGTCACCGAAGATTTTCCATAGTCCTCGCACGGAGATGGCTGCGTCGGTGCTGACTTCCGCGGGTGCCGGGCTGGTCATTGTCTTCGCGACTCCTTGGTGGGGACGTCGAACCATTCGGTGGGCTTTGGGTCGAGGTTTTGGTAGACGTGCTTGGCCTCGAGGTATTCGGTGAATCCCTGGGCGCCGAGTTCCCGGCCGACACCGGACTGCTTGAACCCGCCCCACTCAGCTTGCGGGAGGTACGGGTGGAAGTCGTTGATCCAGATGGTTCCGTGGCGAAGTGCGTTGGCTACGCGCTGCCCACGTGACACATCGGACGTCCAAACAGCTCCGGCCAGTCCGTAGTAAGTGTCATTGGCGATGCGAATCGCTTCATCTTCGGTGCGGAAAGTTTCGACTGTCAAAACGGGGCCGAAGGACTCCTCCTGAACGCAGGTCATGGACGCGTTGCACCCATCGAGGATCGTCGGTAGGTAGAAAAAGCCGTTAGCGAGCGCTGGATCGTCGGGTTCTTTGCCGCCGCAGCGCAATACGGCACCTTCGGCTACGGCCTGCGCCACGTACGCCGACACTTTCTCGCGGTGTCCGGCGCTGATGAGGGTGCCGGTCTGGGCGTGCTCGTCGTCAGGCCCACCGAGCCGAATGCCCTCAGCCGCCCCGACGAGGGCATCAACGAATTCATCGTGAATGCCTTCTTCGACGATCAGCCGTGCTCCAGCAGAACACACCTGCCCTGAGTGCAGGAAGACGGCTGTTAGGGCGTTATCGATCGCCGCATCCCAGTCGGCGTCGGCGAATACGACGTTGGGGTTCTTGCCCCCGAGTTCAAGGGCCACCTTCTTAACCGTCGGTGCGGCAGCGGCCATGATCGCGCGACCGGTGATGAGACCGCCGGTGAAGGACACCATGTCGATGTCTGGATGAGAGGCCAAGGGCGCCCCCGCCGTTGCGCCGGCGCCGAGGATCAGGTTGCCAACTCCAGCGGGTAACCCGGCATCCATCAGATACTGCATCAGCAAAATCGAGGTGTGCGGCGTCAACTCACTGGGCTTGAGGACGAACGTGCACCCTGCCGCGAGAGCGGGAGCGACTTTCCAACTTGCCTGCAGCAGCGGGTAGTTCCAGGGCGTGATCAGTCCGCACACGCCCACGGGCTCGTACTGCACGCGCGAAATAGTTGTGTGACTCCCGGTGTCGATGACCCGTCCGCTGTCTTTGGGGATGAGGCCTGCGAAGTACCGAAAGCACGAGACGACGTCGGTTACGTCGTACCTAGATTCCTCGAGTCGCTTCCCGGTGTCGGCCGACTCAGCGGCGGCAACCGTTTCAACCTCGGCTTCGAGGCGATCGGCCACCGCGTTTAGCAGGGCGGCTCGCTCCCAGGCGGATGTGCGTTGCCACCCGCCGTCGTCGAACGCCCGGCGAGCAGCGGCGATGGCCTTCTCAGTGTCGGCCGCGGACGCTTCGGGAACAGTGCCCACTTCGCGCCCGTCGGCTGGGCAGACGATGGTCCGGGTGTCCCCGCTTTCGGCGGGAACCCACCTGCCGTCGATGAGCAGTCCGGTCATGGTCTTACGAGCCCCCTCGTCGATAGTCGGTGCGTCGCCGATCAGCCCGCTGCCCTAGGCGGTGTGGTCGCGGTGACGATAGAACGGAATCGGCTCCGGTGGGAGCGGATTTACCCCATTGATGCCATCTGCTGACTTTTCCGCAATCATCATGGTGGGCGCGTAGATATTCGCGTTCGTGATCGTGGGCATAACGGACGCGTCGATCACCCGAAGGCCCTCTATGCCGTGCACCCTCATGGATTCGGGGTCCACGACAGACATTTCGTCGATGCCCATCTTGCAGGTGCAGGAGGGGTGGTAGGCCGTTTCGCCGTCCCGGCGAACCCACTCCAAGATCTCCTCGTCGGTCCGGACATCGGGTCCCGGCGAGATCTCCCCGCCGCTGTAGGGAGCAAATGCCGATTGGTTGAGGATGTCCCGGGCAACTGCGATCGCCTCGACCCACTCGCGCTTGTCCTGCTCAGTGGTCAGGTAGTTGAACTGCATGGCCGGCGCCTTGGTGGGGTCGGTGGAGGTGATCCTTACCGACCCTCGGGCGTCGGAGAACATCGGGCCGATGTGCACCTGGTAGCCGTGACCGGACTCCGGTGCCGTGCCGTCGTAACGGACGGCGATGGGCAGGAAGTGGAACATCAGGTTCGGGTAGTCGACGTCTTCGTTGCCGCGGGCGAATCCCCCGGCTTCGAAGTGGTTGGAGGCCCCCGGTCCCGTGCGTCCGAATAGCCAGGCGGCACCTATGAAGGGACGGCGCCAGAACTGGAGGTTCGGATTCAGCGAGACCGGTTGTGTGCATGAGTGCTGGACGTACACCTCGAGGTGGTCCTGAAGGTTCTCGCCGACCCCCGGGAGGTGGTGGACGACATCAACGCCGACCGACTTCAAGTGTTCGGCGTTGCCAATGCCCGACAGCTGCAGCAATTGCGGAGAGTTGATCGCTCCACCGCTCAAAATGACCTCTCCTGCGGAGACGTCGTAGGTCTTGCCGCGCCGGTCGCGGACCCGAACCCCGGTGGCCCTGGTTCCGGACATGTTGACCTTGGTCACCAGCGAGCGCGTTCGGATGGAGAGGTTCGGGCGTTTGCGGGCCTGCGTCAGGTAAGCCTTGGAGGCGTTGACGCGTCTTCCCTTGTAGAGGCTGCCGTCGAATGCGGCGAAACCCTCCTGTTTGTACCCGTTGACGTCAGCCGTGAGCGGGTACCCGGCCTGTTGAACGGCTTCGAAGAACGCCGAGAACAGCGGGTTTCGAACCTGGCCGCGGGTCACGACGAGGGGTCCAGAGTCACCGCGCCATTCGTCGGCGCCGGCGAGGCAGTTCTCCATCTTCTTGAAGTAGGGAAGGCAGTGGGCGTAGTCCCACGACTCCATGCCCGGGTTGCTGGCCCACTTCTCATAGTCGAGGGGGTTGCCCCGCTGGAAAATCATTCCGTTGATGCTGCTCGAACCACCCAGGATCTTCCCTCGACCGGCGGTGACGCGGCGTCCATTCATGCCGGGTTCGGGCTCGCTGGCGTACATCCAGTCGTAGCGCGGGTTACCGATCGGAAAGGTCAAGGCCGCAGGCATGTGGATATAGACCTCCCACCACCAGTCGCGCCGCCCCGCTTCCAGCAGCAGGACGGTTTTCGTGCCGTCCTCACTCAATCTGTTGGCTAGGGCGCTGCCCGCCGATCCACCACCGACGATGACGTAGTCGAAGGACTGTTTCATGAAGCCGAAGGCTAGTCGCCTAGTTCGGTGCGACGTCGGGAAACGAAGTCTTGGAGTTGCTCCTTAAGTGCTTCGTCCATGGGGGGCTCTTGGTATTCCTCGATCTTGGTCGCGGCGATCTCGCCCGCGCGGGTTGCGGTGTCCTTGGACCCGTTACGCGTCCAGCGCTCGAAGTTGTCCGCACTGGACAGGAACGGGCGGTAGAAGCAGTCGCGGAATCGCTCCATCGTGTGCATGGCGCCCAGGAAGTGTCCGCCGTGCCCGACCTCGGTGTGCGCATCGAATGCCATCGAAGCTTCGTCGATTTCCAACGGAGTGAACTGGTGCTGCAGCATCTCCAGCAGTTGAACGTCGATCACGTACTTCTCAATACTGGAAACCAAGCCACCCTCTAGCCAGCCGGCCGAGTGCATGATGAAGTTCGTGCCGGAAAGGAACGCTGGCATGAGAGTCATCATTGCCTCGTATCCAGCCTGAGCATCGGGCAGCTGCGAGGAATTGAGACCGCCGCCGCCGCGAAATGGCAACCCGAAGTGGCGCGCTATCTGACCGGTTGCCAGCAGACCGATGCCAGATTCGGGGGTTCCGAATTGGGGCGAGCCCGATTGCATATCGATGTTGGACAGGAATGATCCGAAGACGACCGGCGCTCCAGGGTTGATGAGCTGGGTGAGGGCGACACCTGAGAGGGCCTCGGCGATCTGCTGAGCGAGCGCAGCGGGAATGGTGACCGGAGCCATCGCTCCCATCAACAGGAATGGGGTCACGATGCAGGGTTGGCGCGCCTTCGTGTAGACGAAGAGGGAATCCAGCATCCGGTCGTCCCACCGCAGAGGCGAATTGCAGTTGATCAACGAGATGCAGAACGGCTTCTCCTCGATCGACGCACGACCTCCGAAGACCATCTCGCCCATGGCGATGGTGTCTTCAGCGTTGGTCCCGGTCACCACGTTGCCCATGATGATCTTGTCCGTCATGGTCAAGGCCCGGTAGACCATGTCGAGGTGGCGCGAATCCAAGGGCGCATCGTTCGGTTCCACGACGACGCCGCCGACGCTGTCCATGACGTCAAAGGATTGGGCCAGCCTGGCGAAGTCCTCGAAATCAGCGAGTGTGCCGTCACGGCGCTCATCGCCTCGTCGGAAGAAGGGTGGGCCGTAGACGCTGGAGAACACCATCGAGTCGCCCCCGATGTGTACATCACGATCGTGATTGCGTGCCTGCATATCGAATTCGCTCGGTGCCTTAGCGACTTGCTCGAGGACGAACTCCGGATCTAAGAAGACGGTCTCTCCGTCCACCTTCTGACCGTGGGCCGCGAAGAGTTCGACCGCCTCCGGTTTGGCGAACTGGATGCCGATCTCACTGACTATTCGTCGCCAACCGGAATCCAACGTGGCGAGCGCGTCCTGGGACAGGATCTCGTAGCGGGGCATCGAGTTGCGGAACATGGGTCTCCTCGGTGGTCACTTCACCCTTGACGGGAGTGAGGGTGGTTCCTACACTCCCAATGTGGAACAAGCGTTCCACAATGTGGGCCCCAAGGGAAGAGCCTGGGCCCGCCAAGTTTTGCGAAGTGGGAGTGTGGTGGCAACCGTGTCGGGTACCCAAGCTGTCGACCGTGCGGCGGGCCTGCTCCTGACAGTGCTAGAAGCTGAGGAACCCCTCACATTCGGTGAGCTGCAAGGGTCTAGTGAACTAGCCAAGAGCACCCTGTCTCGACTGCTCTCCAGCCTCGAGCGGCACGATCTCATCTCCAGGAGCGAGGACGGATCCGTCCGTCCGGGCGGTGCAGTGACGCGCTTCGCCCATTCTCGGCGTCCGACCGATGAACTCATCGAAGCCTGCCGCCCGCACATGACAGCTCTCAGCGAAGCCACCGGCGAGAAGATAAATCTTGCTGTCCTCGATGGACAGGAAGTCGAGCAGATCAGCCAGTTGGAGTGCACCTACCTGATCGGTGGGGTGAACTGGGGGGACCAGAAGATCCCCCTGCACGCCTCGGCGCTGGGCAAGGTGTTCCTCGCCTATGGCGCCGAACTCCCGCCGGGCCGGTTGCGCAAGTTAAGTTCCCGGACGATCACATCGCGTCAGCGCCTCGAGGAAGATTTGGACAGGAGCCGGGCTCGGGGTTGGGCCTTGGCCGATTCCGAACTCGAGCCAGGGCTCATCGCCGTGGCTGCTCCTGTGTTCACCGCCGACGGCAGCGTCGTGGCGGCTCTTTCTATCTCCGGCCCGACCCTGCGCATGACGCGCGAGGTCACTCATCAATACGCCGAGTTGCTCGTGGACGCGGCTCACGCCGCTTCTGTCTCGCTCGGGTTCGAGGGTGTCCACGGGTTCGACGAGGTCGTGGACACCAATGGTTCGAACGTAACTCAAACAGGAGGAAGGGTGGGAGCTGCATGACTCCGGACGATGTGTTGAAGGCGCTCTACGACGAGACCATGGTCGGCAACGCGCCGGCGGTTCTCGAGCACACCAATTCTGGTCTTGAGCTGGGCATGAGTCCGGACACACTGTTATTCGACGCGCTAATTCCCGCGCTCGAAGAAGTGGGCGCTCGTTTCGAGCGGGGGGACTTCTTCGTGCCCGAGATGCTGATCGCGGGCAAGGCGATGAGCGGTGCCCTGGAAGTACTCCGACCACTGCTCGCCCAAACGGGTGCAGAGAGTGTGGGCACGTTCTTGATGGGAACGGTAAAGGGTGACGTTCACGACATCGGTAAGAACTTGGTCAACATCATGCTCGAAGGCGCTGGCTTCCACGTGATCGATATCGGTGTGCAGGTGCCACCAGAGAAGTTCATCGAAGCTATCCAAGAGCACAAGCCGGACATCGTTGGTATGTCAGCCTTCTTGACTACCACGATGCCGATGTTCAAGGTGAACATCAACGCCATCGAAAAGGCGGGGTTGCGCGACGACATCATCATCATGGTCGGGGGTGCGCCGGTTACCCAGGAGTACGCCGACGTCTCAGGTGCCGACGGCTACGCCGCGGATGCTGCAACGGCCGTGCGCCGTGCCAAGGAACTCCTCGCGGTTCGGTCTGGAGCCTGAGCATGCTGCGCAAGTTGCTGCCGATGGCTGAGCATGTGGTTAAAGGACCCGTGTGGGACTGCCAGATGTGCGGACAGTGCGTTTTGCATTCAACGGGGATGACATGCCCAATGACCTGCCCCAAGACACTTCGCAACGGACCGTGCGGGGGAGTTCGAGCTGACGGCAACTGCGAGGTCAAGCCCGAGATGCGGTGCGTTTGGGTGAAGGCCAATCACCGGGCTGAGACCCTGCCGCTGCTGCCGTCCTCGTGGCGCGAAGAGGTGGGGCACCTTCGACCACCGGTGAACAATTCCCTCAAAGGGGATTCATCCTGGCTCAACTTGGTGAACGGTAAGGACCGCGAGACGCCCGACGGTTGGTTGGTTGAGCAGTGATGTCGCAGTTCGCAAGCCTCGTCGACAGTAGGCAACGCCCCATCGTGACGGCTGAGTTTCCGTCCCTAGATGGGGGAGACCTCGAAACCGTGCGCGAGGCATTCGACCATTATCGGCCGTACGTGGATGCGGTGAACATCACGGACAACCCTGCGGCGCACGCGCACGCCAGCAACGTCTCGATGGCTATCGCCGTCAAGCAGGTGGGTGGCGAGCCGATCATGCAGGTGGTGTGCCGGGACAAGAACCGGATCGCAGCTCAGGCGGACATCGTGGGTGCCCAAATGCACGGGGTAACCGCCTTCTGCGCACTGACCGGAGACGACGTCACGGCGGGCGACGAGCCGGAGGCTCGACGGGTCTTCGACATCGATGGTCCGCAGTTGGTGTCGATCATGAACGGAATTTCCCGTGGGACGTACCTCTCCGGGCGCAAGCTCAAGCACCACCGAGAACTCCTCATCGGAGCGGTCGAGAATCCGTTTGCGCCGCCGGTGGAGATACGTGCCCGACGGGCACGCTTGAAGGTGGACGGGGGCGCGAAGTTCCTGCAGCTGCAGATCGGCTACGAGCCGAACAAACTCGAAGCATTCATTGAGGCATGCCGTTCCAACGGTGTTACACGAGACGCAGCGATCTTGCCGACGGTGATCTTGACCAAGACGGCCGGGGCGTTGCGCTTCATGGAAGGTAACGTGCCCGGAATCCACGTCCCGTCGGATGTGATCGATCGAGTCGCCAATGCCGAGGATCCGGCGGAGGAGTCCTACCAACTCGTCCGGGAGCAATCCGAGCACGCGCTGTCACTCGCGGGTGTTGCCGGGATTCACATAACCGACTTCCGTCATGACGACACCTTGCGGCGACTGGTGACCGATCTCCAGATCGGACCGGAATTCGCATCAGGGGCAAACCCGTCTATCCATCAGACCGCCTGACACTTGCAAGCACACGAAGAACCCACGGAAAGCCCATCACAAGGGGAGAGTCATGCACACCACCGTTAGCTCCGCGAACCAGACTTTGACCATCGGATCCGATCAGCCTTTCTGCATCATCGGCGAGCGCATCAACCCCACGGGTCGTAAGACCTTCCAAGAGCAACTGCGCTCCGGGGACCTTTCGGCCGTGGAGAAGGACGTGGCAGACCAGGTCGCCGGGGGCGCGATGATGCTCGACGTCAACATGGGCGCACCCCTGGTGGACGAGGCGGCGGTCTTGGCCGACGCGGTCCGTTTGGTTCAAAGTTTGACGGATATGCCGCTGTGTATCGACTCTTCGGTGGTCGAGGCCTTGGATGCAGGACTCGCTGCATACGAGGGCAAGGCGCTCGTGAACTCGGTGACCGCTGAGGACGAGCGCATGGAACTGATCCTGCCCCTAGTGAAGAAGTACGGGGCAGCCGTCATCGCACTTCCTAACGACGACAAAGAGATTCCCGAAGACCCACAACGCCGTTTCGAGTTGACGGAGTACATCGTGCAGACCGCGACCACCAAGTACGGAATCCCGATCGAGGACATCGTCATCGATCCGCTAGCCATGCCGATCGGTGCCGACTCGCAGATGGTTGTTCGTACTTTGGAGACGATCGAACTCATCGCAAACAAGATCGGGGTCAACATGACCCTTGGTGCGTCCAATGTGTCCTTCGGAATGCCCGACCGACACACCCTCAATTCAGTGTTCCTTCCCATGGCTATGGGTGCAGGATTGACGAGCGCGATCATGGACGCTCGCACACCACAGATTGTGACGGCAGTGAAGGCAGGGGACCTGATGCTCGGCAATGACGAGTGGGGCATGAACTGGATCTCGGCCCACCGGGCACGCGAGGCAGCGCAGGGGTAATGACAGAAAGCGACTTTGGCTCCGGTACTGGTCGAGACCAGGAACTGGATACGACCCTCCTCATCGAAGACCCGGGCCCGGAGGTCCCCTCGCTTGCGGATCCCGGCTCCGAGGAAGTAGCTCGTGTGTCCGTGGTCTTCGAACCATCGGGTAAGCAGGTGCGCGCGCCGGTCGGAGTGAACGTCTTCGATGTGGCGAGTTGGAACGCCATCGCTGTTGACTCCACCTGTGGCGGGCACGGTACCTGCCGCAAGTGCCGAGTCCAGATTCTCGAGGGTGAGGTACCCGCGGGAGGCGTCGATGCTCGGGCGTTCACCGAAGACGAGATGGAGAAGGGCTGGCGCTTGGCGTGTCAGGCGGCTGCGTGGAGCGATCTGCGTGTGCATGTACCTCCTCTCACCACCCGTCCGAAGGCCTCGACTGTAGGAGTCGGGCGGCAGGTCATCCATCGGCCGACAGTGCTCAAGCGCTACCTCGAGCTGCCTGAACCGACACTGACCGACCAGCGCCCGGATCTGCGTCGGGTGATGGATGGCATCACCGACATGGCGTCAGGTGCTGACCCGCAGGTTTTGCGAGGCTTACCGAAGATCCTTCGTTCTGCGGACTTCAAGGTCACAGTCGTGGTGGTTGATGACATCCTGGTGGCGATCGAACCCGGCGATACCAGCGACCGGGTGTTCGCGATTGCCTACGACCTTGGAACCACGAGTGTGGTCGCGACGCTCGTGGATTTGATTAACGGCATGCCGCTTTCGGTGTCGTCAATGCTCAACAAGCAGCAGCGCTATGGCGCCGATGTCATCAGTCGGATCAGTGCAACGATGCTAGATCCGACGGCCCTGGACTCACTTCAGATGCTCGCGCACGAGACTTTGGATGAGTTGACCGAAGAGGTGTGCGTCGAGGCCGGGGTCGATCGCAGTGAGGTCTATCAGGTGGCGCTTGCGGGTAACGCGACGATGGTCCAAATTGCACTGGGTATCGATCCAGAGCCCCTCGGCGTTGCCCCATTCATCCTGGCTGCCGAGGACTATCCCGATGTCAGGGCCAGTGAGCTCGGCATCAAGATCAATTCCCGCGCCCGCGCATGCGTATTTCCCGCCCTCGGTGCCTATGTGGGAGGCGACATCGTCGCCGGAGCACTTGCCTGCGGAATGGACCGCGACCAGCGAGTTCGGCTGTTCATCGACGTCGGCACCAACTGCGAGATGATCCTGGGCAACGGAGATCGACTGTTGGCTACCGCCGCGCCTGCAGGCCCGGCCTTTGAGGCTGCATCCATCGCGTGCGGGATGCGGGCGGCGGCCGGCGCGATCGAAGTTGTCCGGATCGATGACTCCGGCCTCCACATTGACGTCATCGATGATGCCGCGGCGACCGGCATCTGCGGTTCCGGACTGGTAGACGCCATCGCCGAGTTAGTGCGAGTCGGCCTGATCGACGAGTCCGGTCGGTTCGTGCCTGATGAGCGGGCGGCCGAACTCGCGCCCCAGGTGGCGGATCGACTCGTCATGCGGGGGCAGGAGCGGGTCTTCGTGCTCGCCGGCGATCCGATTACGAGCACCGGTGTATATCTTTCGCAGCGCGACGTGCGCGAGTTGCAGTTCGCCAAGGCCGCGATTTCCACCGGCTGGGCGATCTTGCTCGAAGAATTCGGTATCGAGGAAAAGGACGTCCAGCAAGTGCTGCTTGCGGGCTCGTTCGGCAGTTACCTATCTCCCAAGAACGCGATACGTATCGGACTTGTTCCGGACATCGCACCGCCGCGCGTCGTGAGCGCGGGCAATGTTGCGGGCGAGGGAGCCAAGATGGCCGTCCTGTCCGGCTCGGAGCGCAATGGGGCGCATTCGCTATTGAATGTGATCAGCTACGTGGAATTATCAGATCGCGAGGACTTTAACGATCGCTTCGTGGACGAACTCGCATTTCCGGTCTGAGGTAGCGAGGACCATGGTCGATGTGATCGCCTGCGGTGCCCTCGCGAACGACCTCATTGAGCTCGATCACCAGCGGGGCTGGGGAATCTCGATCCACCCGCTTCCGCCTCTGCTGCACAACCATCCTGAGCAGATCGCCGGGAAAGTCGAAGCGCTGCTCGATGAGCTTGAGCCGCGAGACGGGCCGGTCGTGATCGCCTACTCCGATTGCGGTACGTACGGGGCGTTGGATGAGGTGTGCGAAAGGCGGGGTGTCTCGCGACTTCCCGGCGCGCACTGCTACGACGTCTACGCCGGCCGGTCGGAGATCGCGACGTTGATGGCGCAAGAGCCCGGCACGTATCTGCTCACCGACTTTCTGGTTCGCGGCTTCCACCGCACGGTGATCGTCGAACTCGGCCTAGATCGCTATCCCGAACTGCGAGAGGACTACTTCGGCAACTACCGGCGGGTGGTCTGGTTGGCGGGTAAGTCCGACGACGCCGAAATCCGCGGCCTGGCCGAAGACGCCGCCGCGGCCCTGGGGCTTCCCCTGGAGGTGCGGCGCGTGGGCCGGGACCGCCTTGCCGAGGCGGTCGAGGCCCTCCTGGCGTAGCGCCTGCCAAAAAATTTCGCTAACTGGTGTACAAGATTGCCTATAACTGATATATCTGTTCCATGACCACGACGGCGGAATCCCTGGCCGACCAGGCTTACCGACGCGTGCGTCGCATGATTTGCACCGCCGAGCTCGAGCCGGGGGCGGTGCTCAGCGAGTCCGAGTTGTGCGAGCAACTTGGTCTGGGCCGGACGCCAGTGCGCGAAGCCCTGCGTGCACTGGCGTCCGAGCACCTCATCGACGTCTACCCCAGGCGCGGCATGTTCGTCGCCGGGGTGGATCCACGGGATCTGATGGCTATCAGCGAGGTGCGCGAGCAGCTTGAGCCCTTCGCCGCGAAGCTAGCGGCTGAACGTCGTGAGGATGCCGACCTCGAGGTGATCGACCAACTACTCACCGACCTTGCTGCCTATGAACGCAGTGGTGTCGAGCTCGATCGTTCGTGGTCTAGCGATCAAGTGCTGATGGACCTCGACGAGCGCATCCATAACGTCGTTTATCAGGCGAGCCACAACGCTTACCTGGCGGAGGATCTTGAGAGTTACTACACGCATGCCCTTCGGATTTGGTTCCTGGGACTGACGAAAGTCACGCACCTACACCAGGCCGTGCTTGAGCACCGCGAGATCCTCGAAGCGATCAGAGACGGCGATGCTGAACGAGCCGCGATGGTGATGGGCAAGCACATCGAAGGCTTCGAGGCGGAAATGCGCCTGGCCCTTTAACAGCGAAATAACCGAAAAAGACGAAGAAATCGACGAACGACAAGAAATCGACGAACGACAAGAACGGAAGGTAGAGCACATGGCGGAGGAACTGCAGGCACCGAGCAACGCGAAGTGCGTCGTCATCGGGGCAGGCATCGTCGGCAACTCGATCGTGTGGCATCTGGCCCGGTTGGGTTGGACGGACATCGTCCAGGTCGATAAGGGCCCACTTCCCAACCCGGGAGGTTCCACCGGGCATGCCTCGAACTTCATCTTCCCGACCGACCACAGCAAGGAGATCACCCAACTCACGCTGGAGAGCATGCGCCAGTACAAGGAAATGGGTGTCTTCACCGAGTGCGGTGGCATCGAGGTTGCCCGTACCAAGGACCGGATGCAGGAGTTGCATCGACGCATGCAATCGGCCAAGTCCTTCGAGATCGAAGACACCGAGATGCTCACCCCGGCTGAGTGCAAGGAAAAGGTGCCGTACATCGACGAAGAAGTGATTCTCGGTGGCTTCTGGACACCGTCAGTGGGCGTCGTGGACTCGCTTCGGGCCGGAACGATCATGCGCGAGAAGGCCATCGAGATGGGTGCCTTGTCGAGCCTGCCTAACACCGAGGTCATGGATATTGAGGTGACCGACGGTCGGGTATCTGCCGTTGTCACTGACCGCGGCACGATCAATACCGCGTACATCGTAATCGCCTGCGGTTGCTGGAGCCCGCGTATCGCCGCGATGGCAGGTGCTGCGATTCCGTTGACACCGGCGGTTCACCAGATGAAGGACATCGGTCCAGTTCCATTCTTCGCGGACGCCAAGGGCGACATCGAGTGGCCGATCATCCGCGACATGGACACCTTCATGTACGAGCGGCAACACGGAACCGGCCTGGAAATCGGCTCTTACGCCCACCGCGCCATCTTGTACGAGGCAGGCGAGATCCCCTCGAACGAGCAAGCAGCCCTGTCCCCGACCGAGATGCCGTTCACGCAGGAGGACTTCGATCTGCAAGACGAGCACGCGATGGAGTTGATGCCGGACATCGTTGGAGACGAGTCGATCGGTGAGAAGTACGCGTGCAACGGACTACTGTCGCTCACCCCGGACGGTGCTCCGATCCTCGGCGAGACGCCCGAGGTGAAGGGCCTGTGGTCTGCGGCCGCCGTATGGATCAAGGAAGGTCCCGGCGTCGGTAAGTCCATTGCCGAGTGGATGGTTCTCGGTGAGCCGGAGATCGACCTGCACGGCGCCGACGTCGCTCGTTTCTACGAGCATCACAAGACCCGTGAGCACATCACGGCACGCACGGGTGAGGGCTTCATCAAGACCTACGGGATCATCCATCCGGGTGAGCAGTGGACGAGTAACCGCAACGTGCGGCTGTCTCCGTACTACGAGCAGGAGAAAGCTCTCGGCGCAGTCTTCTATGAGGCCGTGGGCTGGGAGCGCCCGTTCTGGTACGAGTCCAACGCCGGTCTCGTTGAGAAGTACGGAGACGCCGTCATGCCGCGCACGGCGGAATGGGATTCGCGTTGGTGGTCACCCATCATCAATGCCGAGCACCTGCAGATGCGTGAGACGGCCGGCATGATCGACCTAACACCGTTTGCGATCTTCGACATCGTCGGGCCCGGCGCCTTGGGTGTAGTCCAGAAGTGCGCGGTGCGGCAGATGGATGTTGGTGTCGGCAAGGTGATCTACACGCCGGTGTTGAGTCCCAAGGGCGGATTCAAGTCCGATCTCACCATCATGCGGTTGGGAACCAACCACTTCCGGGTCGTTACCGGTGGTGCGCACGGCATGGCGGACAAGAAGTGGTTCGCCGACCAACTGCCAGCGGACGGCACGGCGCAGTTGCAGGATCTGACCTCCTCGATGACCACGCTGGGTGTGTGGGGACCAAACGCTCGCGCCATCGTTCAGTCGCTGACCAAGGCCGACATGTCCCACGAGGGATTCCCCTTCGGCACTTGCCGGGTTATCGAGATGGGGTCACTGCGCGTCCTGGCCTCGCGGATCTCCTACGTCGGGGACCTCGGCTGGGAGCTCTACCTGCCGATCGAGCAGGGTGCCAAGTTGTGGGACATGGTCCACGAGGCCGGTCAGCAGCACGGTCTCATCCCCGTTGGTGTCGGCGTGTATGGCACGACGGGACGCATGGAGAAGGGATACCGCGCCTACGGCGCCGAGCTTGATGCCGAGTACAACGTCATCGAAGCCGGTATGGCACTGAAGAAGGTCAAGGACGCTGATTTCATCGGCAAGGAGGCCTACCTCCAGCACCGCGAGGAGGATCCGGTGGCCTTGATGTGCACGCTGTCGGTTGTGGACCACACGAGCTCGAGTGGCGAGAAGCGCTACATGCTCGGCATGGAGCCGATCCTGACCCTTGATGGAGCGCCTATCACGGACAAGCACGGTCGACGCTCGTTCGTGACAAGCGCTGGCTCAGCCCCATCGCTGGGCAAGCACCTGCTCATGGCATACCTGCCACCCGAGCACGCGGTCGAGGGTAAGGACCTGTTGGTCGAGTACCTCGGCGAGCGCTATCCCGTGGTCGTGGAACGTGTCGGAGCCACGCCACTGTTCGATCCCTCTAATGAACGGATTGTGTGCTGATGGAAATCTGCGTATGCATCAAGCGCTATCCGTCGCTCGGCAGCGCCATCATGTTGACCGAAGACGGCATGGCCATCGATACCGACAAGCTCGGTTTCACGTTGAGTCCCCATGAGGAATGCGCGGTCGAAGCAGCAGTGCAGTTGAAGGAAGAGCACGGCGGCACGGTCACGTTGATCTCGATGGGCCCGGAGGGCGTCGAAGAGCAAATTCGTGAGCAGTTTGCGATCGGCGCCGACAGGGCTATCTGGATCCACTCAGATTCGACGGATATAGATCCGCAGGCTGCGGCAAAGGCGATCGGCGATGCGATCGAGGCGGACGGCACTGCGTTCGATTTGATCCTGCTCGGCTCGGAGAGTGCTGACAACGCCAACGCACAGACAGGTGTACGCCTAGCGCACCGACTCGGTCGCCCGGTGGCGACCGCTGTGAAGGGCATGACGATCGCCGATGGAGTTGCGACCTGTGAACGAGCCGTCGGAACTATGCGCGAGGTTTACAGCGTTCCACTGCCGGCCGTCGTCACCGTGAAGGACGGCCTGAACATCCCGCGCTATCCGTCTGTCCCTGGCCGTATCAAGGCTCGCAAGAAGCCCATCGAGGAGGTTCCGGCGACGTTGGATGCTCCCCGCATCGAACTCATCGGTCTCACCGCGCCGATCCGCGAGTCCAAGGGTGCGCAGGATCTCGGAGCCGGCGAGGAAGCAGCGGACGCGCTTGTCGATGTCATGAAGCAGATCGGAGTGTTGTCATGATCCTTATCTACGTCGACCACGATCGTGGAGAACTCGATCCACTTGCGCTTCAGGTCGTCTCTGCGGCGCGCGGTTTGGATGACGACGTCCAAGCCGTGATCGTGGGTCCAAATGCCGAGAAGTGCGTGGACGAACTCGCTGGCGTTGGGGTGCGCACGGTGTACCACGGCAACCACGTGTCAATTGCCGACTACACGCCACTGGCCAACGCCCGCGCAGTGCTGTCGGTCATGGACCGCTTGGATCCGCGGGCGGTGCTCGCTGCGGGAACCCCGCGAGGCAGCGAAGTGCTGGCGCACATCGCCGCGATCAAGGATCTGCCATTGGTGACCGAGTGCAGCGAGATCACACTGACGGGTCCGGATACCGCCGAGGTCACTCGTGCGCGTTGGGGTGGCAACCTCCTCGAGCGCAGCAAGGTGACGGCCGCTCTACTGCTAGCTACTGCCCAGGCGCATGCTTTCGCCGTTGCAGAACAGCCTGGCAGCGCACAGGTTGAGGCGTTCGATGTCCCCGTCACCGACGCCGACCTCCAGGTGGGAATCGTCGACCGAACAGGAGCAGCGGCCACGGGAGTTGGCCTGGCCGAAGCCAAGGTCGTCATCTCCGGCGGTCGAGGGATGGACGGACCGGAGGCCTTCGCGATGCTCGAGGAACTCGCCGACATCCTCGGCGGTGCCGTTGGTTGCTCGCGGGTGGTCACGGCGGCCGGCTGGCGTCCCCATGCTGAGCAGGTGGGGCAGACCGGAACCAAGGTCGCACCGGAGTTGTATCTCGCTTTCGGCATCAGTGGTGCAACGCAGCACATCGCCGGGTGCAAGTCCGCTAAGACACTCATCGCAGTAAACACCGACGGTCAGGCGCCGATCATGACGCATGCCGACTACGCCGTGGTCGACAACCTGCACACCTTGTTGCCCGTTCTGATTGAGAAGGCCCGCGCCGCGAAGGGCGCGTAAACGTTAGGGGTCGACATGCCCACCGATATCGAGATCGCTCAAGCGGCGACGTTGAAACCGATCGCGGAGATCGCCGACGTCGTTGGCATCCCGGACTCTGTGCTCGAGCCGTATGGCAAGACCAAGGCCAAGGTTCAACTCGACTGGTTGGTTGACCAGCCCATCCGAAAGCACGCTCGGATGATCCTGGTGACGGCAATCAGCCCGACGCCGCCCGGTGAAGGTAAGACCACTACCACCGTCGGGTTGGGGGACGGGCTCCGCCACATCGGCAAGAACGCCATGATCTGCCTGCGCGAGCCCTCGTTGGGCCCGGTGTTTGGCATGAAGGGTGGTGCCGCCGGGGGCGGACATGCACAGGTTGTTCCAATGGAAGACATCAACCTGCACTTCACTGGCGATTTCAATGCAATCGGTCTGGCAAATAATTTGCTGGCCGCCTTGATCGACAACCACATTCACCACGGCAACGCTTTGGGAATCGACGTTCGTCGAGTTACCTGGAAGCGCGTCGTGGATATGAACGACCGTGCGCTTCGTGACATCACCGTGGCTCTCGGGGGACCTGGCAATGGGTATCCCCGCGAGGACGGCTTCGACATCGTTGTTGCGTCCGAGATCATGGCGATCTTCTGCCTGGCGACGGATCTAGAAGACCTAAAGGAACGGATCGGACGCATCGTTATCGGCTACACGCGCGACAAGCAGCCGATCTACGCACGCGACCTGAATGCCGAGGGAGCGATGACCGTGCTGTTGAAAGACGCACTCTCGCCGAATCTCGTGCAGACGCTCGAGGGCACACCGGCCTTCGTGCACGGTGGCCCGTTCGCGAATATCGCTCATGGATGTAACAGCGTGATCGCGACCACTGGCGCGCTGCGTTTGGCGGACTACGTTGTGACGGAGGCCGGTTTTGGAGCCGATCTCGGCGCCGAGAAGTTCATAGACATCACGTGTCGCAGTGCCGGGCTGCGGCCGTCGGCGGCCGTGATCGTCGCCACGGTGCGGGCGTTAAAGCATCACGGAGGCGCCGCGGGCGACGCACTGACCTCGGAAGATCTCGACGCGCTCAAGGCTGGTCTGGTCAATCTCGAGCGCCACATCACCAACGTGCGCGACTACTACGGCGTTCCGCCGATCGTGTCGATCAATCAATTCGTTACCGACACCGATGCGGAAATCGACCTTCTTCGTTCGCACGTTGAGTCCATGGGCGTTCCGATCGTGCTTGCGAGTCACTGGGCCGATGGCGGTGCTGGAGCGGCGGATCTTGCGCGCGTGGTTGCCGACGTGTGCGACGCCGATTCCACGGCGGTTGATGCTGGCCACGACTCCTTCGTTTACCCCGACGACGCCACGTTGTGGGAGAAGGTAGAGGCGGTGGCGACCAAGGTGTACGGAGCGTCCGAGATCACCGCGGACAGCAAAGTTCGTACCCGCTTGCGTGAACTCGCCGAAGAGGGCTACGGAGGCCTTCCGGTTTGTATTGCGAAAACCCAGTACTCCTTCTCCACGGATCCGTCATTGCGAGGTGCACCATCGGGACACTCGATGAACATTCGTGAGGTTCGGTTGTCTGCTGGTGCGGGATTCATCGTGGTGATCTGCGGCGACATCATGACGATGCCGGGGCTGCCGAGGGTGCCTTCCAGTGAGCACATCGATGTGGTCAATGGTCAGGTCGTAGGGCTCTTTTAGACGTGGGACAGACAACGAGTCCGAGGCCGACTATTCGGCTAGCGGATATCGCGCGTCCGAAAGTGGGTGCCGGCACCCGTTTTCCCGAGGTGAACCGCATTGACCGGATTGATCGGGTCGTGGTGGAATCGCCGCTCACCATCGCAGTCGATGGCGAGGTCGTGGCCACCACCATGCGCACTCCCGGACACGATCTCGATCTCACCGCGGGGTGGATGGTCAGCGAAGCTGGTCTGCGTCATACCGGCGACATCGTCGACATGAAGGCGCTTGCGGCTTCGCTCCGAGAGATCGATGGCGATGATGAAAGTCACGACGGCGAGTCAGAGATCGATACCGTCCGTGTTCGCCTGACTCCGGGGATCGAACCTCCGCGCCCGCGGGCCTATGTCACATCAAGCTCCTGCGGAGTGTGTAGTGCGGACGTCGTCGATGCCGTACCGGTGCCGTATGCCCCGTTGCACTCGGCGGGCTGGCGGCTCGAGCCTGGACAGGCCTTGGAATTGATCGAGCAGATGCGATCGCGCCAAAAGATGTTCGACCTCACCGGTGCTCTGCATGCCGCCGCACTCGTCGGGCCTGCCTCAGAAGTCCTCTATGTGCGGGAGGACGTCGGACGACACAACGCAGTGGACAAAGTCATTGGCCGAGCCTTGATGGATGGAGCGCTGCCGTTGACCGATCACGTTTTAGTGGTCAGTGGCCGGGTTTCCTACGAGATCGTTGCCAAGGCTTTGAGTGCCTGCATCGGTTCGATCGTCGCCGTGTCCGGTCCAACGACGCTTGCCGTTGATGCTGCTCGTCGACATGACTTGTTATTGATCGGCTTCGCACGTGATGATCGAATGAACATCTACTCCGGAGGGGATTGGGTGCTCTCATGACCATCACGTCGCCAGCGTTCGCTGCATGGTCGGTCGAAGAAGCGCGCGCCATCATTGCGCCCATCGCTCAAGAGCCAGGACCAGTTCTGCTCTGCCTGCAAGCGATCCAGGAGCGCTTTGGGTATGTCCCTGCGGATGCTGTGCAGTTGATCGCCCAGACGTGCAACGTGTCGCGAGCGGATGTGCACGGAGTGTTGACCTTCTACGCCGATCTCCGGACCACCCCGCCACCTCCGGTGCCGGTCCGGCTGTGTGCAGCCGAGGCGTGCCAGGCGGTTGGGGGCCGCGAACTGAAGCGCGAGTGGGAAGCGCACTGCTCACAGTCACCGGAGTTAGCGGAGGCAACGGGCGGCGATGAGCCGGTCTTTTGTCTGGGTAACTGTGCGTTGGCTCCCGCTGCGACCGTCGGGGGCGCGCTCATGGGTCGTGCCTCCGCAGCGGCGCTAGAAGCCAGGGTGCGAACGATCATCGGAGAGATGTCATGACGGTTTGGTTCGTCCCGCGGGATTCTGCTGCTCGATCAGTAGGTGCCGACGAGGTTGCTGCGGCTTTGGAATCCCACGGACACTCCGTGGTTCGCACGGGTAGTCGGGGGATGCTCTGGATGGAGCCCTTGGTCGAGTGCCTGGACTACGACGGCGTCCGCATTGGATGGAGCAATGTGCAGGCGTCCGATGTGACTGCCGATGGAGTGCAGGCAACGTTCATCGGTGCGGTTGAGGACCTTGACTTCCTTGCTCAGCAGGATCGTTGGATCTTCCAGCGCATCGGCATTGTCGATCCAGTTGATCCCGAGGACTACCTCGCGCACGGAGGGATGGCCGGCCTTCGAGCCGCACTGGCCATGACCCCGGCGGAGGTAGTCGAGACCGTTGTGGAGTCCGGGCTGCGGGGACGCGGGGGCGCGGGCTTCCCTGCCGGGATCAAGTGGCGCACCGTTGCGCAGACGCCCGCGCGAGCACACACTGGAGACCCTGCCAATGCGCCGGTGCACAAGTACATTTGCATCAACGCCGACGAAGGCGACAGCGGAACGTTCGCCGACCGAATGGTCATGGAAGGGGACCCCTTTGGGCTCCTGGAGGGAATGACAATCGCGGCGTACGCAGTCGGTGCTGACCGCGGCATCGTCTACGTGCGTTCGGAGTACCCCGACGCCATCGCGACGCTGACTCAGGCCATTGAGGTGGCGCGTGCTAACGGCTGGCTTGGTCATTCGATTCTCGACTCGGATCTGGCTTTCGATGTGGAAGTTCGCGTGGGTGCTGGTTCGTATGTATGCGGTGAGGAAACGGCGATGCTCGAAAGCATCGAAGGTCGCCGCGGAATGGTTCGGGTCAAGCCCCCGTTGCCCGCGATCGAAGGACTTTTTGGCACGCCCACCGTCATCAATAACGTTTTGACGATGGCGAGTGTTCCGTCAATCCTTGCCCGCGGCGCGGCAGCGTATGCGGCCCTGGGCACAGAGAAATCACAAGGAACCCAGGTCTTCCAGCTTGCCGGGAACGTTGCCCAAGGTGGAATCGTTGAGTCTGCATTCGGGATCAGTGCGCGAGAACTCGTATTCGATTTCGGTGCGGGCACCCGAAGCGGCCGACCGGTGCGCGCGGTCCAGATCGGAGGACCGCTTGGTGCCTACCTACCGGCTGACAAGCTCGACGTCGCGATGGGCTACGAGACGCTGGCCGAGGCTGGCGGGATGATCGGCCACGGGGGATTGGTGGTCTTTGACGACACCGTCGATATGGCTGCTCAGGCGCGATTCGCAATGGAATTCTGTGCCGAGGAGTCCTGCGGCAAGTGCACACCGTGTCGAATTGGTTCGGTGCGTGGAGTTGAGGTCATTGATCGCATCCGCCAAGGCGAGGATGCTGAGGCCAATGGCGAACTGCTGAGGGACCTATGCGAGGTTATGACTGATGGGTCCTTGTGTGCGATGGGAGGACTCACCCCGATGCCCGTGTTGAGTGCCCTTGACAATTTTCCTGAGGATTTCGCACCATCGACGGGAAGGCAATGACATGACCGTGCTTGGTGATCGCATCGACGATCAACACGATTTCGGAACACCGGCGGTCGATTCAGAAGCTACCGTCACCGTGCTCATTGATGGTATTCCCGTCGAAGTTCCCGAAGGCACCTCGGTCATGCGCGCCGCTGCCCTGGCGGGTACGCAGGTACCGAAGTTGTGCGCGACGGACTCCCTTGCGGCATTTGGCTCCTGCCGACTGTGTCTCGTGGAGATCGACGGCAAGCCCGGCACCCCTGCGTCCTGCACCACACCATGTGTAGATGGTCTTTCGGTTAAGACCCAGACGCCCAAGTTGGACAAGATGCGCAAGGGTGTGATGGAGCTCTACATCTCCGACCACCCCCTCGACTGTCTTACCTGTCCGGCCAACGGCGACTGCGAACTGCAAGACATGGCAGGAGTCGTCGGACTTCGCGACGTCCGATACGGCATGGAGGGGGAGAACCACCTCGATGCACCGAAGGATGAGTCCAATCCATACTTCACGTTCGACGAAAGCAAGTGCATCGCTTGCAGTCGGTGCGTGCGTGCCTGTTCGGAGGTGCAGGGAACCTTCGCACTGACCATCGCTGGGCGCGGTTTCGGATCGAAGGTCTCAGCGAGCGATGGAGTGGCGTTCTTGGAGAGCGAGTGCGTTTCGTGCGGAGCTTGCGTCCAGGCGTGTCCGACAGCCACACTGCAGGAAAAGACGGTCATTGATCTCGGAGTTCCGACACGTAAAGTCAAGACCACTTGCGCTTACTGCGGCGTCGGGTGTTCCTTCGTTGCTGAACTGCGCGGAGACGAACTGGTTCGGATGGTTCCGGACAAGACCGGTGGAGCCAACGCTGGGCACTCGTGTGTGAAAGGGCGCTTTGCGTGGGGATACGCCGGCCACGAGGATCGAATTACCCAGCCGATGGTCCGCGACTCGATCGACGATGAGTGGAAGGTCGTGTCGTGGGACGAGGCCATTTCCTTCGCGGCCGAGCGACTACGACGCATCCAAACCGAGTACGGCATCGACGCCGTTGGTGGCATCACCTCCTCACGTTGCACCAATGAAGAGGTGTACGTCGTCCAGAAGATGGTCCGTGCTGCCTTTGGGACCAACAACGTCGACACATGTGCTCGCGTGTGTCATTCGCCCACCGGCTACGGGCTGAAGCAGACTTTCGGGACGAGTGCGGGTACGCAGGATTTCAAGTCTGTCGCTGACGCCGACGTCATCATGGTCATCGGAGCCAACCCGACCGACGCCCATCCGGTTTTCGCTTCGCGGATGAAGCGACGCTTGCGCGAGGGTGCCGAATTGATCGTGGTGGACCCGCGATCGATCGACCTTGTTCGGTCCGCGCACGTCGAGGCATCGCACCACCTGCAATTGCTGCCGGGCACCAATGTGGCGGTCGTGAATGCGATGGGTCACGTAGTTGCCACGGAAGGCTGGATTGATCGGGCGTTCGTGGAGGAGCGGTGCGATACCGACTCGTTCCGAGCATGGGAAGAGTTCATTCGGCTCCCAGAAAACAGCCCCGAGGTCCTCGAGGAGGCAACCGGCGTTCCTGCGGATCAGGTGCGTGCGGCCGCTCGGGCGTACGCCACCGGCGGTAACGCCGCCATCTACTACGGCCTCGGGGTCACCGAGCATTCGCAGGGCTCCACCATGGTGATGGCGATGGCCAACCTTGCGATGGCGACAGGCAACATCGGCCGCTCGGGCGTGGGCGTCAACCCGCTGCGTGGACAGAACAACGTCCAGGGATCGTGCGATATGGGATCGTTCCCGCACGAATTCAGCGGCTACCGCCATGTCTCAGACGACACCGTCCGAGAGCAATTCACGGCGTTGTGGGGCACCGAACTGCGTGGTGAGCCCGGCATGCGCATTCCCAACATGCTTGACGCGGCCACGGTCGGTGATTTCAAGGGCATCTACATCCAGGGTGAAGACATCGCCCAGTCGGACCCGAACACCGCTCACGTCACCGCTGCGCTTCAATCGATGGATTGCGTGATCGTCCAGGATCTCTTCATCAATGAGACCGCCAAGTTCGCACACGTTTTCCTCCCGGGGACCTCATTTCTAGAAAAGGATGGGACCTTCACCAACGCCGAGCGTCGGATCAATCGGGTCCGCCCGGTTATGCAATCGCGCACCGGTATGTCTGAGTGGGAAGTCACCTGCGCGCTCGCATCGGCAATGGGTTACGAGATGCATTACGACGATGCCGCCCAAATCATGGATGAAATCGCTCAAATGACACCCACGTTTGCCGGGGTCTCCTTCGATCTCCTCGACAAGGTCGGCAGCGTGCAATGGCCATGCAATGACAAAGCCCCGCTGGGAACTCCCGTGATGCACGTGGATCGATTTGTCAGGGGTGAAGGTCAATTCATCACCACGCCGTATGTGCCGACGGATGAACGATCCACCCGCAAGTTCCCCTTACTTCTCACGACCGGTCGGATCCTGAGCCAGTACAACGTCGGAGCCCAAACGCGGCGAACCAACAACGTTGTATGGCATGCCGAGGACGTCCTGGATATGCATGAATCCGATGCAGAAGCGCGTGGTGTCGCGGATGGCGATTGGGTTGAGGTCTCGAGTCGAGCTGGCACGACTCGACTTCGCGTTCGAATCACTGACGACATACCGGCGGGAGTCGTATACACGACTTTCCATCACCCGGTGAGCGGTACCAACGTGATCACGACGGACAACTCCGATTGGGCCACCAACTGTCCGGAGTACAAGGTAACTGCAGTAGAAGTTCGTCCATCGTCCAAGGTGATGGCGTGAGCGTCGAAGATTCGTCGTCGTTCGAAGGATTGACGTACGAGCAAACTCATCTGGTGAAGATGGCGAACCAGATCGCCGCGAACATCCCTGGACGCGACGACATTCCCGAACAGCTTGTTGCTCACGTCCGAAGTTTCTGGACGCCGGCCATGCTGGCGGATTTGGAATTTCTCACCCGCGAGCAACCCGACATATTCGATGCCGACGTGAGAGTCGCCGCCGAACTGCTGCGAGAAGGAGCATCTGCATGAGTGAGTTTCAGGTGACGTCATGGCGGGACATTCCGTCGATGGTGGCGGCACGCGAGGGCGAAGAGATCGTCAAGGTTCCGCTCGCGCAGCGGTTTCAGGAAGCGATCGACGAGGCGGCGATGCGCCTGGGCGAGGTGGATGCCGACGCCTACCTCGCCGGATGGGTGCGCAGCGACTGGACCGAGCGTGACGGCGGAGCCGCAGATGTCGCGGCGGATGTGTCCCGCGAACTCGAGGAGTCCTGGGACGAGGGCCGCTTGACGGCTTACCTCGACGGCCTGAATTCCTGAGTCAACTGTTTAAGGACAGATAGCCCCACGACAACGACGCTGCCAGCATGACCCAGATCTGGTAGGGCATGAGTAGGGCACCGAAGAGCCACGATGTCTGAAATCCAATGACAACAATCGGCGCAGTAGTAAGTGCAGCAGCCGACAATGCGATCGCTGCTCCAGTGAGTGAGTGCGGTACGTAGAACAGATAGGCCCACGCAAGCGCGCAGACGATGCTCACGGCAAAAAAGACCAGAAGAACGATGACGCTCGCGCGCGGTGCCCGCCACGCGATCAGGCTGCCCACCGCGGCTAGGGCGACGAAGTTGTAGGGCCAGATGACACCGAACACCCACGGTGGTGGTTGCCAGGATGGTTTCGTCAGTGATTGGTACCAGCCGGCGTCGGTGCTGACCCAGACGCCGGATAGCACCGCGTAGGCGATTACGCCGACGATCACGGCAATCACGCTTGCCACTCGCCACGTCTCAAGTGCGTTCATGGATCGGCGATCGTCCGTTATGTAACTGGGAGAGCCGAGCGCAGCCGGGTGAAGAACTCCTCGACCGAACCACCGATCTCGAGATCGTCGGGCCCGAGGATCGCAGTTGTGAATCCGTCCGCCTGACGAGCGAGAACTGTTGGTGTGCCTAGTGTGCAGGCAGCAGTCTCATCCTCGGTGCGTTCGTTGAGGTGAACGAGGCGAATGGGTGTCGGGAATTCCCGACAGGCGACATTCCACTCAGGCTTCGTTCGGACCGAACCGTGCTTGATGTCGCACAGGGCGCAGTGTGCGTTACCGCGGACCTTGCCCACGACGTACCGCAGCTCGCCTAGGACCCCACCGTCTGCGTGATAGACGCCGATCAGTTCCGTCGGCATTCTCGTGGGCGCATCGCGCCTTTCGTCGATGTTCACCCCTTGAGTGTCGCCTCTAGACCATGACGCCGCACGGTGGGAGGTCAATAGGCTTGCGCCATGGCAGAAATCGAAGCTCTGATCGCCCGCGAAATCCTCGACTCCCGTGGCAATCCCACGGTGGAAGTCGAAGTCCTGCTTGACGACGACACCGTCGCCCGCGCCGCCGTACCCTCCGGTGCTTCGACCGGTGCCTTCGAGGCGGTCGAACGCCGAGATGGTGGGGACCGCTACCTGGGCAAGGGCGTCCAGCAAGCAGTGGAAGCTGTTGAGGAAGAGATCGCTCCGGAGATCCTCGGCTTGGAAGCCTCTGATCAGCGGGCCGTCGATTCGGCGATGCTCGACCTTGACGGAACGCCCAACAAGTCGCGCATTGGCGCGAACGCGATCCTTGGTGTCTCACTCGCGGTGGCTCGTGCGGCTGCGTTGTCGGCCGATCTGCCTCTGTTCCGTTACGTCGGTGGTCCGAATGCACACGTTCTTCCGGTTCCGATGATGAACATCCTCAATGGGGGCGCACATGCCGATACCGGAGTGGACATCCAAGAGTTCATGATCGCGCCGATTGGTGCAGCAACTTTCTCTGAGGCGCTGCGTCAGGGCGCAGAGGTCTACCACTCACTGAAGTCCGTTCTTAAGGCCGAGGGTTACGCCACGGGCTTGGGAGACGAAGGCGGATTCGCGCCAGACCTTCCGAATAACCGTGCTGCGCTAGAACTAATTGGGCGCGCGGTGGATGCCGCGGGTCTGTCTTTGGGCTCCGACATCACGCTGGCTCTCGACGTCGCCTCCACCGAATTCTTCGCCGATGGGTCATACCGCTTCGAAGGCGCGGATCGGTCGATGGAGTGGATGACCGGCTACTACGAGTCTCTCCTCGCGGACTTCCCTTTGGTCAGCATCGAGGATCCGCTGGCAGAAGACGACTGGGCCGGATGGGTGCACCTCACCGAGGCCATCGGCTCGGGCGTGCAACTTGTCGGCGATGATCTCTTCGTAACCAACCCCGAGCGCCTGGCGCGTGGGATCGCGGAAGGTGCGGCCAATGCACTGCTGGTCAAGGTCAACCAGATCGGCTCACTGACCGAGACCCTCGATGCGGTGTCGATGGCCACCGCCGCCGGATACGCGTCGATGATGTCGCACCGATCCGGCGAGACCGAGGACACGACGATCGCTGATTTGGCCGTCGCGGTGAACTGCGGCCAGATCAAGACCGGCGCCCCGGCGCGCTCGGAGCGCGTGGCCAAGTACAACCAGCTGCTGCGTATCGAGGAGGAACTCGCCGACGCTGGGCGGTACGCCGGCAGGGCGGCTTTCCCACGTTTCGCGAGCTAGTCAGGATCCGCTGCGGGTGTAATCGGTGGGGCTTCTGGGAAAAATGGGGTTCGCGTGACACCATCAGCGGGTGCCGGACACTTCCCGAGGCGATGTAGAAATCGCCGATCCGCCACCTACCCGTGAGGCGAACCGACGTCCTGTCGTGTCCTCTGGGCCAGGTGGGTCCCTCACGGGCCCTGCACTGATCCTGTTCACCGTCATCGCCCTTCTCGTGGTCGCCTTGTCTGTGCCCGTTCGAAATTGGCTTTCCCAACGAGCCGAGGTGGCCGCGCTGCGCGCGGACATCGCCGCCTCCACCGAGCGGATCGACGAACTCCAGACCGAACTCGACCGGTGGTCCGATCCGGCGTATGTCTCCTCGGAGGCGCGCCGCCGGTTGCACTTCCTGCTCCCGGGAGAAATCGGCTACGTCACGATCGCGCGCGATGGAAGTCCGGCGGATTCGGTGTTGTCTGATGAAGCCGCGAAAGCTCCTGAGGGCTGGCACTCGGTCCTGTGGGATTCACTCGAACGTGCCGATGGTCCCCCACTCGTCCAACAGGATTCAAACGACGACGCTTAGGGTCATCGCATGAACAAAGGCGACCTCGACGCTGTCGAACAACAACTCGGTCGCACTCCCCGAGGGGTTGTCGACGTCGCGTATCGGTGCCCATGTGGTGAGCCGGCAGTGGTCACGACCGCTCCGCGACTAGACGACGGCACCCCGTTCCCGACCACCTACTACGTCACGTGTCCACGTTTGGCCAGCGCGATCGGAACGCTTGAGGGCGACGGTCGAATGAGGGACATGGAGCATCGGTTGGGTATCGACGACGATCTACGCGCGCAATACAAGGCCGCGCACGAGCGGTATCTGCTCGAGCGATCTCAGTTAGGTGATGTCGAGGAGATCGACGGCATCAGCGCGGGAGGCATGCCCACTCGAGTCAAATGCCTTCATGTTCTTGTCGGGCAATCTTTGGTGAGTGGACCGGGGGTGAACCCATTCGGAGACGAGGCCTTGGAGGCCATTGGGCCGTGGTGGGGACCGATTAACTGCGCGAAGAACTCCTTGGATGACGCCGAGCAAGAAGAGGCACATTGAGTCGCTACGCCGCGATCGATTGCGGGACGAACGCGATCCGCCTTTTGATCGCGGATGTGATCGATGGTGAGATTGTGGAAATAGTGCGTGAGATGCGCACTGTCCGCCTAGGTGAAGGTATCGACGCCACCGGAGAGTTCACTGACGCTGCGTTGGCCCGGACCTTTGCTGCAGTCGATGAGTACGCAGCACTGATTGCTGAGCACGGAGCCGAATCACTTCGCATGGTGGCGACGTCGGCCTCTCGCGATGCCAGTAATGCGCGGGACTTCGTCGTTGGCGTTCGTCAGCGGCTGGGAATCGATCCGGAAGTTATCGCCGGTCAGCACGAGGCTGAGCTTTCCTTCACCGGAGCCGTGCGCGGGCTGCCGTCGGTGGCACTCCAATGGCCGGTACTGGTGGCTGATATCGGAGGCGGTTCCACCGAGTTCGTGCTCGGTGGCGTTCGTGGTTCCGAGCACCACATCAAGGCTTCGGTGAGCGTTGACGTTGGGTGTGTTCGCATGACGGAGCGACACCTTCATTCGGATCCGCCCGGTAGAGACGAGATTGAGGCGACCGTTGGGACGATCGACGCCATACTCGACCAGGCGTTCACTCGGGTGCCGATTGGCGAGGTCTCGGCTTTCGTCGGGCTCGCGGGGTCGGTGACCACGGTCGCGGCACTAGCCCACAATCTCCACGGGTACGACCCCGAGTTGATCCACGGATCGTTCACCTCGCTGGCGCAGGTCGAGACTGTCACCGGGTCTTTGCTTGCCATGACCAGGTCCCAGCGGGCGGCATTGCCGGTGATGCACCCCGGTCGGGTGGACGTCATTGCCGGTGGAGCCCTCGTCCTGCGGCAGATCCTCAGAAGACTGCCGGTGGGATCGGTAATCGCCAGCGAGACGGACATCCTTGATGGCATCGTTTACAGCCTGGCGGTCTGATCTGCCTCTACGTGGCCCAGATCTCACATGATTTTTCGATGTAATCGCTTGTGCTGCACCCCTGGAGCGGGCCTAGCATCACCTGTTATCGCTGCCGGGTAAGCAGACTTGGGTTCGATCGACGCAACGGGAAAGCAGGTGAGACGTGGGGATCACCATCCGAGATGTGGCAGAGGCCGCAGGGGTGTCGACCGCCACTGTCTCTCGTGCGCTGCGTGGCCTTCCGAACGTCGATGAGCGGACCCGATCACGCGTACAGCGGGTTGCCACCGAGCTCGACTACGTGATCTCCCCGAGCGCATCCCGGTTGGCCTCAGGGCGGACCGGCAGCATCGCAGTGGTGACGCCCTACGTGGCGCGCTGGTTCTTCTCGACCGTCCTTTCGGGGGTGGAGGATGTGTTGCAGGAAGCCGACACGGACCTTCTGCTGACCTGCATCGGCGACTACAGCAGCCCGACGAGTCGCTCACCGGTGGCGCCTCGGCTGCGCAGGCGAGTCGATGGAATCTTGATCATCGCGGTGCCCCCCACTGATTCGCAGCTGCGCGAGCTCATCGACCTGGGGATGCCAACGTCGCTGATCGGGCTTACTGCCGCCGGCGTTCCTAGCGTCACGATCGACGATAAGTCCGCCGCACGCTTGGCCACCCAGCACTTGATCAATCTTGGTCACACCCGCATCGGCACGATCTCCGGATCGCCGTCCGAAGCTCCGTTTACCGCGGAATTCGAGCGTGAGGCGGGTTTTGCTCAGGCGATGGCCGAGGCGGAAATCCAAGTCGATCCAATGCTGGAGTCTTACGGGTACTTCAGCATCGAAGGCGGAGAAGCGGCGATGACGGCGCTGCTCACCCAACCCAAGCCACCCACCGCCGTGTTCGCCTTGAGTGATGAAATGGCCTTCGGAGCCCTGCGTGCGCTGCGGGCGCACGGCCTTCGAGCCGGTGTGGACGTGTCGGTAGTGGGTGTCGATGGTCACGACATGTCCGAGCATCTCGATCTCACCACAGTTGTCCAGCCGGTTGCAGAACTCGGGCGGATCGCTGCTGAGTCGCTCATCGCGCAAATGCGCGAAGGTGCCGACCAGCCTCCATCGACACGCGTTGCTACGAAGCTCGTCGTTCGCGGATCAACAGGCCCAGTTCCAGGGACGCGCCCCGCGTGATCACGGATGCTCGTCCTGTCACGACAAGTGACGGTGATTCCTGGTGGAGCCGGGCTGCTGTGTACCAGATTTACCCGAGGTCCTTTCGTGACGGAAACGGTGACGGCCTCGGTGATCTGCAAGGAGTAATCGAAGGTCTGCCCTACCTGGCGTCGTTGGGTGTCGATGCGGTCTGGCTCTCGCCGTTCTATCCGTCGCCGCAAAATGACGCCGGGTACGACGTCGCCGATCCGCGTGCCGTAGATCCGATGTTCGGGACATTGGAGGACTTCGCGGAGTTGGTGCGACAAGCACACGAACGCGGCGTCCGGGTGATAGTCGATATCGTTCCAAACCACGTCTCTGCGTCGCACCCGTGGTTCCTCGAGGCTCTAGATTCGGCTCCTGGCTCGGTTGAACGGCAGCGTTTCCACTTCCTAGATGGCAAAGGCGAAAGCGGGGAGTTGCCGCCCAACAATTGGGAGTCGATCTTCGGTGGCTCGGCTTGGACCCGCGTCAAGGAAGCCGACGGATCCTGGGGTCAGTGGTACCTGCATCTGTTCGACCACACCCAACCGGATTTGAACTGGGCGAACCCCGAGGTTCGTTCCGACGCCCTCAACACTTTGAAGTTCTGGCTTGACTTGGGCGTCGATGGGTTTCGGGTGGACGTCGCGCTGGGCCTTGCCAAGGACATGACCTACCCCGACCTAATCGATCCCATCGGCATGAGTCAGTCCCTTCGCTTCGATCTGGATCCGAGTTCCCCTGAGGCAATCGAACGACGCGCCGGACTCGCGAACTCCGCGCTGTTCGACCGGGATGAAATTCAAGACATTTATCGCGAGTGGCGCGCGATTATGAACACTTACGGCAACGACAAGATGGCGGTTGTCGAGGCCTGGGTGCCCCCGGAGCGGGCATCTCGCTACGTAGCTCCTGACACCCTCCATCAGATCTTTGGGTTCGACTTCCTAGTCGTCGCATGGGACGCGGCGAAGATGCGCAGCGCCATGACCGGTGCGATCAATGCCGTGCACGTGGTTGGTGCGCCGCCCACTTGGGCCTTGAGCAATCATGATTCACCCCGGGTGGTCACTCGACTCGGTGACGGTGAGGTGGGGCTTGCGCGTGCTCGGGCGCTAGCCCTCGTTGCGCACGCTCTTCCCGGATCGATCTACGTTTACCAGGGTGAGGAACTCGGACTCTCGGATGTTGAGATCCCCGATTCGGCGCGGCAGGACCCGGTGTGGTTCCGATCGGCTGGACAGCAAAAGGGCAGAGACGGTGGTCGCGTGCCCCTTCCGTGGGTCGGCACCGAACCCCCGTACGGCTTCACCGAGCGGTTCGACGTGCCGTTGTGGCTGCCCCAACCCGAAGGGTGGGGGGCATCGACGATCGAAGCTGAGGACATCGATCCCTTCAGCACGCTGAACTTGTACCGGACCAGTCTGGCGTTACGCCGTTCCCATCCTGGTCTGGCCAGCGATGCGTTCGAATTCCTCGAGGTCGACGACCCGGAGGTATTGGCGTTTCGCCGCGGGGCCGATGTTGTCGTGGTGGTGAACACGTCGGGCCGGTGGATTCCGACACCGACGGTAGGCATGGTGCTGTTGGCGTCGGGTCCGATCGAGACCGGTGATTCTGGACTGATGATCGGACCCCACACAACAGTGTGGTTGCAGACCTAGTCAAATTGCTCCGCAACTAGACGATTCGCTCTTGCGCCCCGTCTGTTTGGAACAAGTAGACGCGCTCTGGTGCGACGCGAACGGTGTCGCCCATCCGCGGCGCCTGATGAGAACGGTCCCGAGCGACGACGTTGATCGTGCTGCCGTCGGAAGTGAGGAGATCTCCGTAAACGTAGGTGTCAGCACCGAGTTCTTCAACCAGGGTCACGGTGATCTCGACCCCTTGATCACTGAGATGCAGGTCTTCGGGTCGAACACCGAGCAGGGCGGCGCCACCCCGCGCTTGCGAGAGTCGATCGCGCTCGATGGCCACCGCGTAGTCGCCGATCGAAACCCCGGACTCGTGGATTTTGACCGGGATGATGTTCATTGAGGGCGATCCGATGAAAGTGGCTACGAAAGCATTCGCAGGCTCGTCGTACAAAGTCCGTGGAGCAGCCACCTGCTGGAGGAGTCCGTCCTTGAGAACTGCCACGCGATCACCCATCGTCATGGCCTCCACCTGATCGTGGGTGACGTACACCGTGGTGGTGCCAAGCCGACGCTGGAGAGCCGCGATCTGAGTCCGTGTCTGAACGCGCAGTTTGGCGTCGAGGTTGGACAGCGGCTCGTCCATCAAAAAGACCTGGGGCTCGCGCACGATCGCGCGGCCCATCGCCACGCGCTGCCTTTGTCCGCCAGAAAGCGCCTTGGGCTTTCGATCTAGGTACTCGGTGAGATCGAGCAAAGCGGCGGCTTCCTTGACTCGTCGTTCGATTTCGGTCTTGCTCACCTTCTGAATCTTCAACGCGAACGCCATGTTTTCCGCAACCGACATGTGTGGGTAGAGGGCGTAGTTCTGGAAGACCATCGCAATGTCGCGGTCCTTCGCAGCGACATTGGTGACATCGCGGTCGCCGATATAGATGTGACCGGCGCTGATCGGCTCTAGGCCGGCGAGCATTCGAAGCGATGTGGACTTGCCGCAACCGGAAGGACCGACAAGTACTAGGAACTCGCCTTCGCCGATATCAAGGTTGAGGTGGGAAACGGCCGGCTCGGTGGAGCCGGGGTAGACGAGCGAGACGTCGTCGAACCGCACGGGCTGACTCATGGTTATTCCTCTCACCGGCAGGTACGTGCCGGACGATCCGTAGTGAGAAGTTGATTTTTCAGTTGTGTGCCAGAGCCTAGGGGGTCGCATGAAAGCCTTGGCATGGTTGCTTCAAATAGTCGCTTGCGGCGACTGTCCGGAGATGACCGAACAATGTCCATTTCATTACCGCGGGACACCAGATTGTGATTCGTTACATGAGTTTGTTGCATGTTTCGGGTTTGCTTCCGGGGGTTTCACGGGTCAGTATGAACACGTTTACGCGCCGAGGACCTCCCTGGGCGTCATGTCAGGCAGGGAGTACCCGTGACCGCAATGCAGCGGCGTCGTGGAATGACGATCCTCGTCAGTGGGTTGGCAGCCGGCATGCTGCTCGCCGCATGCGGGGGCAGCGATGATTCTGCGAGCGATAGAGCTGGTGAGGACACTGCAGCCGAGGAAACCGCGGCTGAGGGCACTAGTGGAGATGAGGGCGCCGACGATGGTGATGGCGCCATGGACGGGGCGTGTGACGCCTACGCCGATTACATGGGCAATGAGGACACCACGGTCGATGTCTTCACCTCGATCCTGCCTCCTGAGCAGCAACTGTTCGAAGAAGCCTGGGCACAGTTCGAAGAGTGCACCGGCATCGACATCGTTTTCGAGGGGAGCGAGATATTCGAGGCGGAGCTCCCGACGAGAATCGCCCAAGGCAACGCACCTGATATTGCGTGGATCTCCAGCCCTAGGGCACTTTCCAGGTTGGTGAGCGACGGTGGTCCAGTCGCTGCGCCGTTGGAGACGGAGAAGCTGGTAGACGAGAACTGGCAGCCGGTGTGGAAGCAGTACGGAACGGTCGAGGGGATCTTCTACGCGGCTCCGCTGAGTGCGCAGATGAACTCGCTCGTTTGGTACTCCCCGGAAATGTTCGCTGAGAACGGCTATGAGATCCCTAAATCATGGGACGAAATGTGGGCCCTCTCGGATCAGATGGTTGCGGATGGAATTCGGCCATGGTGTGGGGGTCTTGAATCTGAAGGAGCGACCGGCTGGCCTGCGTCTAGTTGGCTGGCTGAGGTTGTGCTGAGGCTTTTCGGTGGTGACGGTTACGACAGGTGGGTCGCAGGTGATCTTGACTTCGACTCGCCCGAAATTTCCGCTGCGATGGATGTGCTCGCAGGATGGATGAAGAACCCTGAGTATGTGAATGGCGGATTCGGCGATGTCTCGACTATCGCTTCCACGTCAGTGGTTGACGTCGGCACAAGCGTTCTGGACGCTACATGTGGCTTCTTTCAAGCGGGTGAGTTTTACTTCCAGATTTGGGGCCAACTAGATCCATCCGCCGTTGTGGGTCCCGACGACAAGGTTTACGCCTTCCACTTACCGGAAGTTAGTGGACAGTTCCCCCAACCGATCATTGGAACTGGTGATTTCGTGGTCGCCTTCGATGATCGCTCGGAGGTTCAAGCGGTCCAAACCTTCATGGCGACCCCGCAGTTTCAATCGATGCGAGCTGAACTAGGAAACTGGACCACGGCGAATGCTGGTACACCGCTGAGCGCCTACGAATCGGGGTCCATCCAGGCTCTTGCCGCAAGTTTCCTCACCAGTCCGGATACCACTTTCCGGTTCGACTCTGCTGAGTTGATGCCCCGGCCTATCGGTACAGGGGAGGAGTGGGCGCAGCTGACGGCGTGGTTTGCGGAAGACAGGCCGACGGCTGAGGTTCTTTCCGCTATCGAGGGAGCCTGGCCCCAGTAGTAACTAGTGCAAGCACTTGTGTTCGGATCGTGTGGCTCGTCTGCGCTGTAATGGTGGCCTCGAAACGGCACGTAGGAGGTCAGTAGTGAGCGTTGTGGCCATGGATGTTCAAGGTGCCCCGGTCGAGGGTTATCTCGCGATCCCCGATTCCGGAAGTGGTCCTGGCGTACTCGTGATCCAGGAATGGTGGGGCCTTGTCCCGCACATCAAGTCGGTTGTTGAGCGACTAGCAGATGCTGGGTTCGTTGCGATGGCGGTGGATCACTACCGCGGAGCCGAGACGACTGAACCCGACGAAGCGAAGAAACTGATGATGGGCCTGAAGGTCGATGCTGCGGCTTCGGACATCGCTTCGGGGGCTGAGTACTTGCTGTCCCGCGACGAGGTGACAAGCACCAGCGTCGGATCGATCGGCTTTTGCATGGGCGGCGGTTTGTCGCTGCTCGCACCCACGGTTGGTGCGGTGTCATCAGCCGTCGCCTTCTATCCGGCGATGCCGTGGCCGGACTACCACCCGGATTGGAACAACTACGACGGCAAGGCTGCGTTGATCCACAAGGCCGAGTCGGATGAAGACCATGCGGGTCCGCGCATTACGGAGTACTCCGAGGTGATTCGTGCAGCCGGTGGGGAAGTCTCGATATTCAATTACCCGGGATCCGTTCACGCATTCTTCAACGACGATCGCCCCGAGGTCTATCAAGCCGACCACGCTGCCCAGGCTTGGCAACGCAGCATCGAGTTCCTTGCCGCGCGACTTCGCTAGCCGCGTTCAGGCCGTAACCACGATCGACGACCTCGATCGTGGCGTGGTCGAATGCCGTGAATGCCCCCGACTCATCGAGTGGTGTGAACAGGTAGCGCAAAACAAGCGGGCGGCTTATCGCGACGACGATTACTGGGGTGGTCCGGTGCCAGGCTTTGGCTCGCTCAACCCACGCATCTGGATCGTGGGACTCGCGCCGGGAGCGCACGGCGCCAATCGCACGGGTCGGATGTTCACCGGTGACCGAAGCGGAGACTGGCTGTATGCGTCCCTGCATCGAGTCGGACTCGCCTCGCAACCCACATCCACTTACCGAGACGACGGACAGCGGCTCGATGAGGTTCGCATTACCGCCGCAGTGCACTGTGCTCCTCCGGATAACAAGCCGACGACGACGGAGAAGACGACCTGCCGCACTTGGCTGAGACGTGAAGCCGAGTTGCTACTTCCTGGGCTGGAAGCAGTGGTCGCGCTGGGCGGTATCGCCTGGCAGGCCGCACTGGATGCTCTGGCGCACGCTGGATGCGATGTTCCACGTCCCCGGCCGAAGTTCGGTCACGGCGTCGCCTTCAATGTCAACTCGCCGCGGTCACTAACGGTGATCGGTAGTTATCACCCAAGTCAGCAGAACACGTTCACCGGACGCCTGACCGAGCAGATGCTCGACGACGTCTTCACTCGACTGACGTGACCGTGCGGACTGCGTCGGGGAGGACCAGCGTCACCTCAGTGAACGCTCGAAGTGCTTCGTCTTCGGCGATGAATGTTGGTTCGAGTACCTCGACCGGATAAGTCACCATGTCGCCGTCGACAACAGGTTCGGCCGCCAGCAACGTGATCTTGTCGGCCGAGGCTGCGTCGGGGTCAGCATCGGTGGTTGCGTCGTGGACGAGCAAAGTCACAGTGATCGAACCCTCGCCGAACATCTCCTGCCACTCGCTTTCGAGGCGAAGCGCAGGCATGAGTTCGCTCGAGCCGGGGATGTCCTCGCGTAGCGCGATGACCTGGGCATCGACCGGGGACATTGTCAAGGTGAACAGGCCTTCGGACGCCGGGGTGAGTTGTGCGGATTCAGCCGAGTGGGCGAGGACCCAGCGAGCGGTCTCCGGGGCGACGTCGCGGCCCTGCCACCACTGGCCTGCGCCGAAACCCGCGCCGAGAGATGCGATGCCGAGAACCACGATGAGGACCCATGTCCCCAGACTCAGGCCGCCGCGCATGATGGTCAGGGTAGGGGGTCAGACGGATCGCGTCATATGCGGAATCATGGGTGCCAACTGTTTGGCCCTCGTAGTCCAACTGGTAGAGACACCCGGCTTAAACCCGGCACAGTATGGGTTCGAATCCCATCGAGGGCACACTCCTCGCGCCGCCTATCCCGACTGCCTAGGTGGACTCCCGTACATCGAGGTGCACCTCGTTGCGCCGCAGGAACCACGGCTTGAATGGCGGATCGAATCGGGCCAGTCGCGGCTCGCTTACGGCTGTAAGCCCGTCGGTAGCGAGTGCTTGCCGCAATGCAGCAACGTGGTGCTCGTACGACGATTCGGACCATCGACCCGAATAACGGGTGACGGCGGTTAGAGACGGCGGCACCTCGCGGATCACCACCCGAGGATCTGCGGGAACCGGGGCCGAATCGATGCTGAGGGACGCCGGCAGCACGAACGCGATTACCTGTTGCTCTCCCTCGCCTGGGCTCTGCACGACGGGCGCCGTCATGGCCAACGTCTGGCTCTGGACCACCGGTGCTGTCATCGCCAAAGATTCTCGGGATCTGTTGTTGCCTCCGATGTAGCTCACCAGCGGACGGAATCCAAGACTCCCAGCCTGTTCGAAGTCGGCATCGACGGTGACCTCGGCGACGACGTGGGCCGGATATCGGCGAAGTTCATACCCGTCGCGCTCCCGCACCACTTCATATGGCTGTTGTTCAGTCACTTCTCGACGGTACGCCGAATGATCGCTCGACAGCCACTCGAAAGGCCCCGAAGACGAGGGTGTTCGCTCTCGGCGAGGATCGCTTGGCTGTCCGGACAACCGTGGGTTACCTTGTACCCATGCAGACGAATAACCCTGTCCTGTCGCGCTACGAAAAGGCCGACGCCCCGGGATTCGCCTATGCGGAAGGCCGCTCGGCCTTCGCGGAGGCCTCCGGTACGGCTCCCACGGCAACCCCGGCGGCCCCGGCCACGCAGGCCGCTGGAGCACCGCCTGCCAGTACCGATGCCGATTTCCAGACCGTCACCGCCGGCGGTGGTGTCCGGGTCACCCTGAACGACGTCATCGTCAAGTCCGCGATCATGTTCGGGCTCGTCGTGATTTTCGCCTTCGTCGGCTGGAATCTGATCACGGCTGCGCCGGCCCTGATGCTGCCGATGTTCATTGTTGCCATGGTCCTGGGCTTCGTGAACGCGCTCAAGAAGAACGTGTCGCCGGCCCTGATGGTGATCTTCGCCGTCGCTGAGGGCTTGATGCTCGGTGGCATCAGCAATTGGTACAACTCCTACGCGGTTATCAACGGCTGGGACGGCATCGTCCTGCAGGCCGTCGTCGCCACGATGACCACGTTCGGCGTCATGCTCACGCTCTACCTGACCGGCGTCATCAAGGTGACCAAGCGTTTCACTCGCGTGTTGATGGTCGCCGCCGTTTCCTACCTAGTGCTTGCGCTTGCTTCCTTCGTTGCCGCGATGTTCGGTGTCGGCGGCGGCTGGGGTTTCTACGGAGTCGATGGCCTCGGCATCATCATTTCCCTGGCCGGTGTGGCCATCGCGTCGTTCTTCCTGGCGCTGGACTTCGAGGCCATCAAGCAGGGCGTCGCGATGGGTCTTCCGGAAAAGGAGTCCTGGCGGATGTCCTTTGGGCTCCTGGTCACCCTGGTGTGGATCTACCTCGAGTTCCTGCGGATGTTCGCGATCCTCTCCGGGCGCGATTAGCCACAACAGCCCACTAGGGCAAAGACCGACGCAGATCGGTCAACATCTCCGCAACGGCGGCGTCCCTGGACGCCGCCGTTGTCGTTGCCAGATAGTCCCGAACAACAATCGTGAGTTGTGCCGCCAGCGCTATTGGTCCTACGCGAGGCAGTTCTGCATCCTGTGGGCGTTGCGGGTCATTGGTCGATTCGACGATCCGACATGCGGTGGCATGGACCGTGTCGATGACACGCTGGTCAATGCGGTTCACAGCAAGGGTGTCGAGGCGGGTTGTTACGCGATCGAGTTCGCGAATGATTTCGTCGCGGCTCACACGCGGGCCTTGGCTAGGAAGGCCCGAACGGCGTCGCGACCGGTATCGCGAATCTCAGGTCCGTGTGTGAAGGCCGCAGTTTCATACTCAAGTTCGCCCAGAACGTGCGCTGTCTGCGTGGTCTGGGTGAAGGACGTGCAGAAGGCAGCAAAGGGCCAGGTTCGTCGCGACAGCATGTTGAATATGGCATCACCGGTGATCAAAACCCCGGAATCGGAGTGCAGCAGGCTGATGTGACCAGGGGTATGACCGGGCGTGTGGATCACCTGAATGCCACCGGCCACCGGCAGTACGTCGCCGTCGGACAGTTCTTGAGCCACGGCCACCGAAGCGAACGATCCGCTGGGTGCTCGCCGCAGTAGTCGCCCTAGGCCGCGCGTGGCATCTCGAGGCGGCATCGCCCCGTCGCGCAGGAAGCCTGCATCGTCGTGGTGGGCGTGTATTCCATCGACACCCGAAGCCTCAGCCATGTCGTGGGCGCCGCCTGCGTGATCGTTATGCGCGTGCGTGAGCACGATGCGCGTCACATCGCGTGGATGCTTGCCCATCGCGGCCAGACCCCGGACGATTCGGGCCGGTGCTCGCTTCAGTCCGCAGTCGACCAAGGTGACCTGGCCGTCGTTGTCGACAAATGCGTAGGAATTGATGAAGTCCCCGAAAGTGGGGATGCGATAGATCGACGGTCCGATCTCGATCGCCGGTATCGACACGCGTCAACTGTAGGACGCCTAAGGTTATGCCGTGCAGTATGTCCACTCTGTAATTGACCTCATTGGCAATACCCCCCTCGTTCGCCTGAACAAGGTGACTCAGGGAATCGTTCCCGAACCCGGGCCTCTCGTCCTCGCGAAGGTCGAGTACGTGAACCCCGGCGGGTCGGTCAAGGACCGCATTGCGGTTCGGATGATCGACGCAGCGGAGGAAGCTGGTCTGCTCAGGCCAGGGGGAACGATCGTCGAGCCCACGAGTGGCAATACCGGTGTTGGTTTGGCGATGGTGGCCCAGCAGCGCGGCTATCACTGCATCTTCGTGTGCCCAGACAAGGTCAGCGAGGACAAGCGCAACGTCCTTCGTGCCTACGGAGCAGAGGTTGTGGTGTGCCCGACGGCTGTCGATCCCGAGGACCCGAGGTCCTACTACTCGGTCAGCGACCGACTAGCGCGTGAGACACCTGGCGGATGGAAGCCGGACCAATACTCCAATCCCAACAATCCGCGTTCGCACTACGAGGTCACCGGTCCGGAGATCTGGAACCAGACCGAAGGCAAGATCACCCACTTCGTCGCGGGTGTGGGCACCGGTGGGACCATCAGTGGTACCGGTAAGTACCTCAAGGAAGTAAGCAACGGCGCGGTTCGCATCGTTGGCGCCGACCCCGAAGGCTCGGTTTATTCCGGAGGTACGGGGCGTCCCTACCTGGTCGAGGGCGTCGGTGAGGATTTTTGGCCAACAACGTACGACGCCAACATCTGCGATGAAGTCATCGCGGTATCGGATGCGGAGTCCTTCGAAATGACGCGCCGCATGGCGCGCGAAGAGGGACTGCTCGTGGGTGGCTCGTGCGGCATGGCCGTCGTCGCCGCGTTGCGTGTAGCTAGCACGGCTAGCCCCGATGACGTCATTGTTGTCCTTCTTCCGGACTCCGGTCGCGGCTACCTGAGCAAGGTGTTCAACGACGAGTGGCTCGCGTCCTACGGCTTCCTATCGCCCAGTGGTGATTCCACGGTTGGGGATGTCCTTCGCGGCAAGTCCGAGGACCTACCCGCGCTCGTGCACACCCACCCGACCGAGTCCGTGGCCGATGCCATCGCGATCCTGCGTGAATACGGCGTCTCCCAGATGCCGGTGGTGCGCGCCGAACCGCCGGTGATGGCCGCCGAGGTTGTCGGCTCAGTGGTGGAGCGCGATCTGCTCGATGCTTTGTTCACCGGTCACGCGAAGTTGGCTGATGCCGTCGACGCGCATATGTCACCCGCGCTACCGATCGTCGGTGCAGGGGAGTCCGTGCACGCTGCGATCGACGCACTCCAGTCCGGTGATGGACTCGTAGTGATCGAGGATGGGCGACCCATCGGGGTTCTGACCCGTCAGGATCTGTTGGGCTATCTAGCAGATTGAATCCGGCCTCTGCCGTAGCCTGAACTAGTGACCAGCGCACGCGGCGAAGGGACGAGCAATGGCTGCTGAGACCGGAGCCTTACCTGAGGCACTGACGATCCAAGAGCTTTCCAGCAATGGTGTGCTGCGCGTGACGCTCAACGACAGTTCTCGCAGGAATGCGTTGTCTGAGCAGATGCTGGCCGAACTCAAGGCCCTGCTGGAAGATGCCGCCGCCGATCCACAGGTTCGAGTCATCGTCCTGGCAGCGAACGGTCCCGCCTTCTGTGCCGGGCACGATCTGAAGGAGATCACCCGAGCTAGGGAGAGCGACGACTTCGGCCGTCGCTACTTCCAGGACCTGATGGCCAACTGCGCCTCGGTAATGCAAGCCATCGTGAACCATCCGCAGCCGGTGATCGCGGAAATAACCGGAGTCGCTACGGCTGCCGGCTGCCAACTCGTGGCCAGTTGCGATCTTGCTTATGCCGCTCCTGGTGCGCGCTTTGCCACCCCGGGAGTGAACATCGGTCTGTTCTGTTCGACTCCCATGGTGGCTTTGTCCCGCAACGTCTCGAACAAGGCTGCGATGGAGATGCTCCTGACAGGAGACATGATCGATGCGGAGCAAGCACAAGAGTTTGGGCTGATCAACCGGGTGATTGAGGCTGACAAACTAACCGCTTCCACTATGGAGATCGCTGAAAAAATCGCCAGCAAGTCCACCATGACAGTTGCCACCGGCAAGCAAGCCTTCTATCGGCAGGGCGAGATGCCTCTTAGCGATGCCTACGCCTACGCCTCCGAGGTGATGGTCAACAACATGTTGAAGCACGATGCACGCGAGGGCATCGGAGCTTTCGTGGAAAAGCGGCTGCCCGAGTGGCAGGATCGCTGAGCGCCTAGCCCAATGCGACAACGATGAAGGAGCACTTTGACCACGGGCTGGACAAGAACGCCGCCAACTTTCAGCCGCTGACCCCGCTGGTTTTTTTGCAGCGGGCTGCCGAGGTGATGCCCGACCATCCGGCGATCATCGACGGGAACCGAACTATCGCCTACCGAGACTTCTATCGCCGATCTCGGCAGTTGGCATCGGCATTGACGAATGCGGGAGTTGGTCGAGGGGACACCGTCTCAGTCCTTTTGCCGAATGTGCCGCCGATGCTTGAATCGCACAACGGGGTGCCGATGAGCGGAGCCGTGCTGCACGCGATCAACACACGATTGGATGCGCGCACAATCGCCTTCCAGCTAGATCACGCTGGAAGCACATTGCTCATCGTCGATCGAGTCTTCCTTCCGTTGGCGCTGGAAGCGCTCACGGAGTGTGATGCCGATCCGCTGGTGATCGTCTACGACGACGTTCAGTGGCAAAGCGACGTCACCGAAGTCACACCTTCGGAATTTCTCGACTATGAAGACTTCGTCACTTCTGGTGACCCGGACTTCGATTGGCTGATGCCTGAGGACGAATGGGATGCGATCGCGATCAGTTACACATCCGGAACTACCGGAAACCCCAAAGGTGTAGTCACCCACCACCGAGGTGCCTACCTCCTCGCGCAGGGAAATGCACTGATCGCGACCCTGCCTCGCCATGCGACCTATCTGTGGACCCTGCCAATGTTCCACTGCAACGGATGGTGCTTCCCATGGACCATGTCCGTGGTCTTCGGTACCCACGTGTGTCTGCGCGAGGTGCGAGCTGAACCAATCTGGCAAGCCCTCGCCGACCACGACGTCACGCACCTATGTGGGGCGCCGCCGGTGATGGCGTTGCTTGTCTCGACACCTGTGGAAAGCCGCCGGGACCTGAGCCGAACCGTTGAATTCTTCACGGCCGCTGCACCACCGCCAAAGAAGATCCTCGCGGACATGGAGACCGCGGGCTTCAACGTCACGCAGTTGTACGGCCTGACGGAAACCTACGGTCCGGCGGTCGTCAACGAGTGGCACGAGGAGTGGGACGCCCTGGACCAAGATGCGCGCACCGCGCTGAAGGCCCGCCAGGGGGTTCGCTACCTGCCACTTGAGCGTCTCGTAGTCCTCGATCCCGAGACTCTCGAACCGGTTCCGCACGACGGGGAGACGATCGGCGAAGTCATGTTCCGAGGGAACGTTGTGATGAAGGGCTACTTCCGTAATCCTGAAGCCACCCGAGAGGCTTTTGCTGGAGGATGGTTTCACTCCGGAGACCTCGGGGTCATGCACCCGGACGGCTATGTCGAATTGAAGGATCGATCCAAGGACATCATCATCTCCGGTGGGGAGAACATCTCCTCGATCGAAGTTGAAGACGCGCTCTATAGGCACCCTGCCGTCGTTGGCGCGGCTGTCGTGGCGATGCCTCACGAGAAGTGGGGTGAGACGCCCTGTGCCTTCATTGAGTTAGCGCCAGGTGCCAGCGCGACGGCCGAGGAGTTGACCCAGCATTGTCGGGAGAACTTGGCGGCCTACAAGATCCCTCGGCACTTCATCTTCGAGGGCATACCTCGCACGTCCACCGGCAAGATCCAAAAGCACCTGCTGCGTCAGAAGATCAGCGAGTAGGCGGCCGAGCTACCCGTTGACTATGTCGGGAATTTCTACCGAGCGACCGGTGCGGATGTCTCCTTGCGGGTCGTAGAACGGCAACTCGCATAGATAGATCACCCGAACCTCACCATCGGTGCAGAGGACACTCAATTCCGCTGCAGGGCCGAGCAGTGGCTCGTGCATCCGAACGATGGCTATGCCGCATTGCAGCGTTGGTGACCAGGCGCTGCTAGTCACGTGTCCAACCTCAATCGAATCCAAGGTCACCGATGCGCCTCGGCGGGGTTCGCCGCCTTGACAAGTGAGGCCCCAGATCCTTTGGCGCCGGTCGGCGTTTTCCAGGGCTTCTCGACCGATGAAGTCTCCGCTATCAAACTCGACGAGTTTCTCGAAGCCGGCATCGAAGGGTGTCACGTGTTCGTCGAAATCGGTTCCGGCGAACATCAGTCCACCCTCGAGTCGGCGCGCATTAGTTACCTCTGCCGGGGTGGTTTGCATGCCGAAGGCTTGACCGACCTGCATGATGCGCTCGCCGATGAATGGTGCATCGACGCTTGGATCGAGGTAGAACTCCCATCCGAGTTCGTTGGTGAAGCCGGTTCGCGTGACGATGACCGGGTAGCCACCGATGCGGATCTCTGCTGAATCGAAGTACCGGAATGGCTCGGGCATTCCATCGTCGGCGACTGCAGCCAGCACATCCATCGATCGTGGACCCTGTACCTGACTTACCCAGATATCAGGATCGAACACCGTGACATCAAAACCCTGCGCCTGCGCTCGCAACCAGCTGTAGAAGTCACCATCACTTTGTACGTACCAGAACCGATCGTGTGCCAGACGGATGAGAACGCCGTCCATCATGAAGCCACCGTCGGGATAGCAGGCGATTTGGTAGCTGCAACGACCAACGCGGACTTTGGACACGTCCCGGGTGAAGACCCGGTTCAACATCGCTTCGGCCTCGGGACCATGAACCTCGGTCGGGCGCTCTCCGGTGTGGGCCATCATCACCTCACGGCGCAACTTCCAGTACAGCGCGTCCTTGTCACCAATGGCGTAGGACAGTGAACGTAGGCGACCGTTGTAGAGGCCGAAATGGGGTTCGTGAGGAAGTTCTTGGTAAACAAGCGGGTGGGGGCGCATGCTTTGTCGGAACTCCCCGGCCCCTCCTGTGGAAGGAACGGGTACGACGACGAACTCTACGGCGTGAGTAACTTGGGACACAGATGATCTCCCCGTCTTGAAGAACTAGCGATTTGGGCCTGATGACGTAACAGGCTGGGGGTCGACGGCAGCCCCGGTATCCGTCGTATCGGCGAGCCTAGACCCCGTGATTTGCGGGCGCAATCCCTCTGATCGGAGGGCTACGCCTATGCGGTCAATTCGGGCAGTGCCAGGCCGGTATTCGCGTGACACCGATACCCGTTGGGCACTTTGTAGAGGTACTGCTGGTGGTAGTCCTCGGCTGGGAAGTATGTGTAGTCGGCCGCGGGCAGGATCTGCGTGGTGATGTCCGGGTATCCGCGTTCGGCGATGACGGCGGCGTAGGCGTCACGGGTGGCTTCGCTTAATGCGCGCTGCTCGTCGGTGGTGTAGAACACCGCGCTGCGGTACTGGGTTCCGATGTCGTTGCCCTGGCGGTAGCCCTGGGTTGGGTCGTGGTTCTCCCAAAAGACTTTCAGGATCTCGAAGGTAGAAATCTCCTCGGGTCGGTAGGCGACGAACGTGGTTTCGGTATGTCCGGTCATCCCGGTGCATACCTCCTCGTAGGTCGGATGGTTCGTGAAGCCGCCCATGTACCCGACGGAGGTTGCCGCGACTCCCGGCAGCCGCCAGTAGATCTCTTCCGATCCCCAAAAGCATCCCATCGCCAGATAGATCCGCTGCAGCGACGCGTCCTCGGGGTGCATTGCGGTCCCGAACACCGCGTGGGTCTGAGGCACGGTAAAGATCTCGTGGTCACGGCCTGGCAGGGCCGAGTCTTGCTCGACCATTTTGGACTTCGCTCCGAATCCGAACACGTCACTAGGGTAATCGCCATGGACGGTTTCAACACTCGGGCGATTCACGCAGGCCAGGAGCCTGATCCGCTGACCGGAGCGGTGGTTCCCCCGATCTACCAGGTATCGACGTACGCCCAGGACGGCGTCGGCGGCCTGCGCAACGGCTACGAGTACTCGCGCAGCGGCAACCCCACTCGCACTGCGCTCCAGGAGTGCTTGGCAGCCCTTGAGGCACCGGAAGATCCCAATGGACGGGGCTTGGCCTTCGCGTCCGGGCTCGCCGCCGAGGACACCCTCATTCGCACCGTCACTGGTCCTGGTTCGCACGCGGTCATCCCCGACGACGCCTACGGAGGCACCTATCGCTTATTCAGCAAGGTCGCCCAGCCATGGGGAGTCGACCACACCCCCGCGCCGGTGACTGATCCAGAGGCCATCGCGGCCGCCATCCAGCCTGGCCGCACCAAAGTGGTCTGGATCGAAACCCCCACCAATCCCTTGTTGAACGTTGCGGACATCGCTGCCATCGCAGATGTTGCCCACGAAGCTGGTGCACTGCTCGTGGTCGACAACACCTTCGCCTCGCCCTACCTGCAACAACCACTTCTTCTCGGGGCCGACGTCGTCGTTCACTCGACCACTAAGTACCTCGGAGGACATAGCGACGTCATCGGTGGAGCGCTTGTGGTTCGCGATCCGGAACTCGCCGAGCGCCTGGCATTTCATCAGAATTCGATGGGCGCGGTGCCGGGCCCGTTCGACTCCTGGCTCGTCCTGCGTGGAATAAAGACCTTGGGCGTTCGTATGGATCGGCACTGTTCGAACGCGAAGGCCGTAGTGGAGTTCCTATCCGACCATCCGGCGGTAAGCCAGGTGCTATGGCCGGGCGTCGAGTCTCACCCGGGTCATGAGGTCGCGACACGGCAGATGCGCGGCTTCGGTGGCATGGTCTCGTTCCGCGCGGCCAAGGGTGAGCAAGCCGCTGTGGATCTGTGCGCGCGAACCGAGGTGTTCACACTTGGTGAATCACTCGGGGGTGTGGAATCGCTGATCGAGCATCCAGGTCGGATGACCCACGCATCGGCCGCCGGAAGTCCGCTAGAAGTCCCTGCGGATCTGGTTCGGTTAAGTGTGGGCATCGAGGATGTCGACGACCTAATTGCTGACCTCGACAAGGCACTTGCTTAGCGGCGAACGCGCCGCATCGCTAGGCCGCGTCTTACGGCAGCGGATCGGGAATAGAGATCGCGTCCGCGTTCTTGCATGACGGGCCAGCACAGTCATCCAGCTGGGCAAGTTGTCGGCTCAGCGCCGCAACAAACTCGGGATCTGTTGAGTCCACGATGTTGTTGAGCTCGTACGGATCGGTCAGGCGGTCGTACAGCGCTTTGCTGCCGTCGTCGTACTCGACATACAGCCAACGCTCGGTGCGCAGCGCCGAGAAGGGCGGTGGGATGTAGGGCAGGTAGTCCGGATCGTCCTTGTTCGTCTCACCGATCGACTCCGAGAGAGCGGCATTGCGCCAGTTCTCGGGTGCTTGTCCGGCGGCGAGGAAAGGAGCGAGAGACCGACCGTCCACCCAGTCGGGTGTGTTCCCCCCGAGTAGTTCGGTGAAGGTAGGCGCGAGGTCGATTGTGGATGTCATCTCTGAAACCTCGACGCCGGCGGGGATCCCCGGACCGATGGCGATCATCGGAACGACGGTGTCTGCGGCATACGGAGTGCGCTTGCCTTTCGGCATCCGATACTCGCCTACGTGGTAACCGTTGTCGCTCGTAAGGACGACCAGAGTGTCCTTGTCGCGACCTGTAGCTTGCAGTTCGGCCAGGACAGCCTCGACCGAATCGGCCACAGTCTCAGCCGATCGAGCGCGTTTTCGCCAGACGTTGTCCAGTGTCGAGAGTTTCCATTTGCTGAGCTTGGGGAACTCCGCCAGCCACTCGGGCTCGTTCACGCCGTAGGAGTTGTAGGCGGGTGTGCGCGGGGCGACAGTGCCGGCATGGGCGCCGAGGTGGCGAGGTGCTGTAGCGAACGGCTTATGCGGCGTGTAGTTCGACAAGTACAGGAAGAATGGCTCTTCGGTCGAGGAGATGAATGATCGGGCCTTGTCGTTCAAAACGTCGTTGAGGAAGTCCTGCGGCTTGGTTCCGTAGCGGACGAGATTTCCGTTGTCGTTCAGGGTGTAGCTATAGCCGGAGTAGGAATCACCGCGGGAGATCGGCACCGCCCACTCGTCCCAACCCGGCGGGACGTAACGGATTCCGCCCGGGCGAGTGGGGTACTCGTTGAGGTACTTGCCATACAGAGCCGTCGTGACGCCCGCATCGTCGAGCCAGACGGGAAGGCAGTCTTCATCCTCGTTCAGGCGCTGGAAGGTCGGCCAACCACCACCGGTGGCCTCGATGTTGGAGATGACCTGGTGATTGTGGATGTACTGCCCGCGCATAATCGTTACGCGAGACGGGCAGCACAGGGAGTCCACGACGGTGTGGTTAGTGAACGTCATGCCGCGTTCCTTAAGAGCAGCCAATCGAGGAATCTGCTCAAACAGCTTCCAGTCAAGGTCGTCGGCCAGCACCATCACCACGTTGCGGAAGGTGGGCGGCTCGGATGTCTCCGGGGAGAGTTCCGTGGGATCCGCAACAGCAAGCGATTCGCTGCCTAGCCCATCGATGCCACCTGCTGGAGCAGCCGTTCCATCGTCGGCGGATGCAGCGGTCATACCCGAGGAGAACTCGCTGATGCCGAACACACCCAGTGTCACTGCCACCATGGTGGCGATGCTGGTAATTGCCACGATCAGCCTGCGCGAACGCGAGGTCGGGGATCCCTGAACCGTCACGCCTGCACTCCTGTTCGAACCAAGGTCTCGCGCATCCTCAGCACGAGAAAGATCGGTAGGACTGCGAGGGCTGCACCGGCCGCGAATGCCCATTCGTAGTCGAACGCATCGACCAGTAGACCGGCAAGCAACGGACCCACAATCGCTCCTACGTCGGACATCATCTGGAAGGTCGCGATAACCACGCCTCCTTTGCGTCCTCCCATGATGTCACCGACCAGGGCAGCCGGCGCGGAGCCCATGAACGCGCCGCCGAATCCTTGAACGGCCATGGCCACGAGGAACAACACGACTCCGGCAAGCCCGGCCGTGCCAAAGGTGTTGGCTGCGAGGTCAGAGAACGCCAGGAGGGCCATGCCTCCGGCGCTGGCGATGGTTCCGAAGAGCAGGGCGGGACGGCGCCCACGGGTGTCGGCCATACGTCCGGCGGGCAACAGGAAGATCGCTTGGACGCCGGCGGCCACAAGGAAACCGATGCCCGAGAGTGAGGCTCCACGCTGCAGGCCCTCGACCACGAAGAGCGGGACCACCGAGGAGCGAAGCCCGAAGATGACGAATCCGGTGATCAGGTTGCTGCCAATGGCCGCTTGGTATGCCTTGTCCTTCAGCGCTGCACGCAGTTCCTCGCGTTTTCCCGCGCGACCCTCGGAGACTTGCTCCTCGCGCTCGTGCAGGCGCACCCGGGACAAGAAGATCAAGGACACTGCCGTGGCAGCGAGCAGCGTCACTGCGTAAACGAAGAACGGTGCCCGGATCGACCAGGCGACCACGAGCCCGCCGACGGCCGGTCCGGCTACACCGCCGAAGAGGAAGCCACCCTGGAACGCACTCGAGGCTCGACCTCGCTGTTGGGAGGAGACCACGCGGAGCAACAGAGCCATGGCTGAAACGGTGAACATCGACGATCCCAAACCGCCGGCACCTCGCAACACCAACAACTGGCCGTAGGACTGGGAGAACCCCGCGGCCAGGCTGGACAGGGCGACGATCAAAAGTCCGCTACTGAGGACCGTGCGTTCGCCCCATTTGTTGACCAGGACTCCCGCGAGCGGCGACGTCACGAAACGCACCAACGCAAATACGGAGATGACCATCCCCGCCTGGAAAGCGTTCACTCCGAAGGTGCTCGCGAAAATCGGTAGCGACGGGATCAAGATCCCGAAACCGAGCGCGACGAAGAACGCTATGGTCGCGAGAACCGCAACTTCGCGGGGAAGGTCCGACAGGAGTGGGGTGCGCCGGATGGCGCGGCCGAGTGCGCGCATTCTTAGGAGATAGCTCGACCTTCTGCTTGCGAACGGGATGCTGCATCGAACACCTGATGCCCGCCAACCGCCTCGGCGACTGTCGCAGTTGCGAATCGATCACCGAGTTCTCCCCCTCGCTCGGCTAGGTAGCTCGCCCACATCTGCAACAGCGCATCAGCGAAGCCGAACTCGAAGATCGCGCCGCTGACCATCGGCCACGCGGAGACGTTGCCGGGTTGCACCTGCTCCCAGATTTGCTCGCTGCCGTCACGGCGGAAGCGCTCGAAGTAGGCAGGAGTCCGCGTGCTGAATCGAACGCCGCCGTCCATTCCGACGGCCTCGAAGATCCAAGTGTTCATGTTGCCCGGCGCGATGCGCTTGGTTTCCCAGATCATCGGAAAGGCTCGATCGGGGAAGTCGGGTGCTGTCCCGCGCATAGTGATCACAGCGTTGTCCCACGTCTCGCAACGAACCATCGACGACGAGCTAGCTGACTCTGGACGCTCGCGAACGATGTCGTCAAGCAGGGCATATACCGACGACGGCTGATACTCAAGGCGTAGTGGCACATGCGCTACGTGCATCCCGAGATCGCCCATGACTCCGATCTCGCCGCACGTTTGCGAGCGACGCTTCCAGTTGATGGGCTTGGCGCGATCGATATCCGAGGAGTGCAAGAAGCACGAGCGCACCTCGATCAATTCACCAAGTGCACCGCTCCTGGCGTGCTCGTAGGCGCGAAGTGCTCCGGGGAAGAACGGCATCTCGCTACTGACGCGCACGAACACACCAGCGTCGTCGATCGCGGCTGCGATGCGTTCGGAGGCGCCAAGGTCGATTCCGAAAGGCTTCTCGGCCAGGAAGTCCCGCCCTGCAGCAGCCGCCTCGGTGTAGATCTCCTCATGCAGGTCGTGCGGGACCGCGATGTAGAGGACGTCGAGGGAATCGTCGTTGATGAGTTCCTGCCACGAGTCGGTCAGAGTCTCGATCGTGGGAACCTGCCGAAACCACTCGAGCGCAGCCGGTTTGAGATCGGCAACGGCAACGACGGACGGGCGCACCGGGTGATCGACCAGGTGCAACCACCGACCACAGATCGCCGCTAGTTCGCGGCCCATGAGGCCGCCGCCGATGATGCCGATTCGAACATCGGTCATGCGATCAACTTCTCCGCTTCGTCGACCGACGCATTCTTGTGCAGCATCGCCATGAGAGCCCGGGTGATGCCCGCGGGATTTTCGTGCTGAACGATGTTGCGGCCGTAGACGATGCCGGCGGCACCTTGAGCCAGGACAGCTTCGGTGCGCTCGAGGAGTTCGCGGTCCGGAACCCGGCCGCCGCCACGCACCAGGACCGGAATGTCGCCCGCGATGCGAACAACCTGGTGGTAGTCGGTCGGGTCATCGGTCGGATCAGCCTTGATGACGTCCGCGCCGAGTTCCACTGCCTGACGAACGATCGGCAGGATCAAGTCCAGATCACCGTTGACGGTGTACCCGGTGGAACCGTCTGGATCGACTGGCTTCATCACCAGCGGCTCGACCATCAGTGGCATCCCGTACTTCTCGCAGTCGGCCTTGGCCTCGAGCACGTTTTGCACGCACGCCTCGCGGACCTCCGGGCGACCGGGAAGGTCGAGCAGGTTGACGACGATGATCGCCGCATCGAGTTGCACCCCGCGCTTGGCGGGCTCGGGGATCATCAGGGAGAACATGTGGTCCGGCAGTGGGGCTCCATAGACGTTCGCGACGTCTGTTCGCATCACCAGAGCCGGACGCTCCTTGCCGCGGTGCGCCTGCAGCTTCGGGGCTTGGCCCTGCGTCAGCTGAATGGCATCGGGCGCGGCGTCGACGAGGGCGTCGATCGCGCTGCCGAGGTCCTCGATCCCGTTCAGGAAGTGGCGTTCTCCAAAGAAGCCGTGGTCGATTGCCACATCGAGGCAGCGGCCGGATTCGGCGTTGAACAGGCGGTTGAGTCGGTAACGAACATCGGACACGGTGGTTTCCTTCTCCTTCGTGCGTTCCAGCGGAGGGCGGTCGCTTCGAAAACGGATCGCGTAGCGATGGCGATCCCTGACTTTCCCCCGGACTTGCCCCTGTGATCCAGCGTCCTCACCCTATCCTCGCCCGCAGGGGTTGAAGTGGACAGGCAGCGGGGTAGGCAGGAGGACTAGTGGCTCAGGACCTGGTTGTCGGTATCGACGCCGGCACCACGCGCATCAAGGCGCTTGCGGTCGATCTCGCCGGGCGGGTGCTGGCCCAGGCAGCGCTGCCGACCCCATGGGTGCGCTCGGGAGCCGAAGCCCAGATGGACCCCGACGAGCTCATCCAGATCGTCCAGAGCGTCCTAGCCCAACTCGTCCAACAGGACGGCTGGCCCGATGGTGGCCAGGCTGTAGGCATCGGCGTTACCAGCATGGCCGAGGCGGGCGTCCTGATCGGTCCCACGGGCGAAGCAGTGGCTCCAGCCATCGCTTTCCACGACCCTCGTGGCAAGTCCGATGTCATCAAGGCCGCGATCGATCGCGAGACGTTCCACGGCCACGTGGGAATGCGTCTGAACAACAAGCCCTCGGTCGCCAAGATCTTGTGGTTGCTGGAGAACGTCGAGTCAGCTGCCAGTGCCACCACCTACCTGAACATCGCCGAGTGGATCGTGCATCGACTCGGGGGCGAGCCGGTCAGTGAGATCTCCCTGCTTTCTCGCACCGGCCTTTTCGACGTGGTTGAACGCGTTCCCTGGCAGGCAACCCTTGACCTCGTCGGGAACCTGCTTCCCGGTCGCATCACTGTCGCGGGTGACGCCTGCGGCACCGCCAGCAACGTTCCGCAACCAATGCAGGGCGCGACGCTGACGGCAACGGGTATGGATCACCAGTCGGCGGCCTTCGCGTGTGGTGCGGCCACCACCGGATCGCTGTTCGACTCGATGGGAACCGCCGAGGCATTCTTGCGATTTGCCCCGGGCCCGCTTTCTCGCGAGGAACTCATCAGACTGGCGGAACGAGATGTTGCTGTTCTGTGGAGCGTGATCCCCGATCATGTGTGCGTCCTCGGTGCCCTCGTCACCGGCCTCTCCCTCGAGCGTGTTCGCAGCCTGCTGGGAGTCGAGACCCTCGAGCAACGCGCGCAATTGGCTCAGCGTGCTCTCGAAGCCACGCCCGGACAGATCCGCGTCATCGACGTCGAGCACACCGGACTTTCCATCACGGGAGTCGACGACGACACCAGCCCCGAGGGGCTCTGGCGAGCCAGCGTCACCGACCTGGTTGCCCTGGGTACTGAGCTCTTGGACTTCATCGAGGCCAGCAGCGGACCGCGCACGCGCACGGTGCTCGCGGGCGGTTGGGTGCACGATGCGATGGTCTTGCACGCCAAGCGCGAATCGATTGGTGCGTTCGAAGTGAGCGAGGTCGACGAGGCGGGTGCCCTCGGTGCATCGATGTTCGCCGCCATCGCCGCGGGTGTGATGACTCGCCCGGATGCGGATACTCAACCTCGCTGGCCCAGCGGTTCATGACGCTCAACAGTCGAGACACCCATCGCAGCTCCGTCTACAGCGCGGAGGACCAGTGGTCGGCGCTCCTTGATCGAGGTGGTCGAGTTGATTTCTTCGGCTCGACGATCGATGTTCCAATGCAACTTCGTTTCGGCAGTCTCGACGATGTCATCACTTACGCCACCAAAGTCACCAGTGCCCGAGGAATCACGCCCGTTGAGGTACGACACCGCAAAGGCGGTACCCGCGCGCATTACAGCAATGGCGTCATCGCCATCCCAACCAACCAGAGTTGGGCAATGCGCGAAAGCGTTGTGCTGCACGAGATCGCCCACCATGCGTGCGTCAACACCTACGACAGCGCACTCCACGATCGGTACTTCACATCAACCATGCTCGATCTTGTGGAAACCACACTCGGGTCACCAGTTGCTCTGCTGCTTCGGGCGGGGTACCAGGCGAACCTCGTTCCGATTGCGGTCACAGCATGAGTGTCACCATTGAGCGCATTAGCGCGCTTCTGATCAAAGCCGAGCGAACCGACAATCCGCACGAGGCCGATGCGTATCTGATGAAGGCGCAGGCTCTGGCGACGATGGCAAGTATCGACATCGCTGCTGCACGTGCGCAGAAGTTGTCCGAAGAGCAACCCGCCACTCCCATCACTCGCACTGTCACGATCGGTGAGAAAGGCAAGCGCGCTAACACCCACCTGGTCTCACTGTTCGTGGTCGTCGCCCATAACAACTTCGCGATGGTCGACGTCGCGTCGGATTCGACCTACGTCATTGCCTATGGGATGACACAGGATCTCGATGCCACCCACACGCTGTTCGCGTCGCTGTCGGTGCAAATGGCTACCACTGCGCAGCGTTACCTCGATGGTGATGAATGGAAGTCGGAGTCCTATCGCGTGCGATCTCGCACTACGGGTCTGCTCGTAACCAAACGATTCACCAAGCAAACCGCTCGGGCGGCGTTCTATCGGGCATTCGTTGCCCGCATCGACGAGCGCCTGCAGCACGCCCGCGAGGAAGCCGTGAAGGAACATGACCGTCAGCGCGAGAACAACCCCACCGGTCAACCCGAAGCCGCCGTGGTCCTTCGCAAGAGCGAGGCGGAAGTAAAGGCCTTCCACCGCCAAACCTCCGATGCCCGCGGACGTTGGGGCGGCTATCGGGGTGCGGCCTCGGGGAATTCGGGGTCCGCGGCTGGTGCAGGACGCGAGGCTGCGTCGCGGGCCCGCCTCAAGCCCTCACAGGAATTACCGGAAGGGCGTCGCGCACTACCGCATTGAGATGCCACTATGCGCCGATGGACACAGCCGACGTGCGGGGCGCAGCTGAGCGGATCGACGGTGTTATCCGTGACCTTCCGGTGCAGGGTGCCCGCTGGCTCAGCGATCAGGTGGGCGGTCCGGTCTACTTGGTTACCGAGAATCTGCAACGGGCCGGCTCATTCAAAATCCGAGGTGCCTATAACCGCATCGCACAACTGTCCGACGAGGAGCGCGCCAAAGGGGTCGTTGCAGCGAGCGCCGGCAATCACGCACAAGGGGTGGCGCTCGCGGGTCAACTTCTTGATGTGGACGTCACGGTCTTCATGCCGGTCGATGCATCTATTCCCAAGATCGAGGCGACGCGCGGCTACGGAGCCGACGTGCGTTTCCACGGACCGACGGTCGACGAAGCTCTCGTAGAGGCCCGTGCCTTCGCTGATGAAACAGGCGCGGTCTTGATACACCCGTTCGATCACGAGCATGTGGTGGCTGGTCAGGGCACGCTCGGTCTGGAAATCCTGGACAAAGTTCCCGACGTCAAGACAGTTGTGGTGTGCACCGGCGGTGGCGGATTGTTGGGGGGCGTTGCCTTCGCGATTAAGCAGGTCAAGCCTGATGTGAAGGTGATCGGTGTCCAGGCAGAAGGTGCGTCTACCTACCCGCAAAGCCTCGAAGCGGGAGCGCCCGTGGTCCGCGAGCAGATGAACACCATGGCCGACGGCATCGCGATCGCTCGACCGGGCGATGTTCCGTTCCAACTCGTGCAGGAATACGTGGACGAGTTCCGCACGGTCAGCGAGGACGAACTCTCCCGTGCGGTGTTGATGCTGCTCGAGCGAGCCAAGCTCGTCGTCGAACCCAGTGGCGCAGCAGCCACGGCCGCCGTGATGCAGGCGCCGATGGACTTCGAACCGCCGATAGCGATCACCATCTCCGGCGGCAACGTCGATTCCTTGGTCCTGTTGCGGATCATCCGGCACGGAATGGCCGCGGCTGGACGCTATCTGTCGATTTCCGTCCACACCCCGGACTTCCCGGGCTCGCTCGCTGGCCTCCTCGAGGTCTTGAAGCAACACAAGGCGAACGTGGTGGACGTCTTCCACGACCGCACCGACCCGCGGGTATCCATCGGCGACGTCCGCATCGACATTCAGATGGAGACCCGAAGCGCCGAGCAACGCGACCAGATCCTCACCGCCCTGCGTGAGGCGGGCTACCAACTCGAGGTCCTCGACGGATGAACCCCGTGACGATGGGTGCCCAAACCGGGCGTAACGTTCGCAGACGTGACTGATTACGCCGTCGAAGCCCAGGGCCTAGTCAAGGAATTCGGGGACGTCAAAGCACTGAACGGGATTGACCTCGTGGTCCCGCGCGGCAAGGTCGTCGGACTCCTCGGACCGAACGGCTCCGGTAAGACCACCACTGTTCGAATCCTCGCGACGTTGCTGAAGGCGACTGCCGGATCGGCGAAGGTCAACGGGTTCGATGTAAAGAGCCAGTCGGACGACGTTCGGCGCTCCATTGGGCTGACTGGGCAGTACGCGGCCGTGGACGAGTTCTTGACTGGCCGCGAGAACCTCACGATGTTCGGCGGCCTGTTCCACCTGGACAAGAGGTACGTGGCCGAGCGGTCCGACGAACTCCTCCACAAGTTCGATCTCACCGATGCGGCGGACCGGCCGGCTAAGACCTACTCCGGTGGCATGCGTCGACGTCTTGACTTGGCCGCGAGTCTGATTGCCAAGCCCGGCATCTTGTTCCTCGACGAACCAACCACCGGCCTAGATCCGCGTTCACGCATCGGGCTGTGGAATGTCATAGCCGAACTTGTCGCCGAAGGTACGACTGTGTTGCTGACCACGCAGTATTTGGATGAAGCTGACCAACTCGCCGACGACATCGTGGTCATCGACCACGGTCAGGTGATCGCTCACGGAACATCCAGCCAGCTCAAGGATCAAATCGGCGGCGACCGTCTCGAGATCACCCTGGACGACGAATCCCAGGCCTCGATCGCCGTCACCGCGCTTGCACCCGTCGTCTCGGGCGAGGCGACCACGACGGGCGCGAGTTACTCGGCGCCAGTTACCGGCGGCTCACCGGTACTCATCGAAGCCGTTCGCGCGCTCGACGCCCAACACGTCGCGGTGGCGGACATCGGTCTGCGGCGCCCGACGCTCGACGACGTCTTCTTGACCCTCACCGGCCACGGTGCCGAGGACCAACGCCCCGAGAGCCCCGAACCCTCGCGGCGCGGACGCAGAGGAGGACGTCGATGAGTGCCCCCACGGTTCAAGCGCAACGTCCAGTCCTTGGCTGGACGATCCACGACGCCCTGATCATCGCTCGCTCGACCATCACCGCATCGTTCCGGATTCCTGAGGCGTTGTTCTTCCAGCTGATCCAGCCGGTGATCTTCGTCTTGCTGTTCGCGTTCGTCTTCGGTGGCGCTATCCCGATCCCCGGTGCTGAACCGGGTTCCGCCGCCGATGCATCGCTGTACCGCCAGTACCTGATGCCGGGCATCTTCGGTCAGACAGTTGCTTTCGCTGCGGCCGCTAGCACCGTTGGACTCGCCGAGGCGATGCAGCGCGGCATCATTGACCGCTACCGGGCACTGCCGATGTCCCAGCCCGCAGTACTGATCGGCAATACGTTCGCCAACGCGATTCGCCAGATCCTTGTTCTCACCGTGCTGTCCATCACCGGCTACATCGTCGGTTGGCGGATCAACGACGGAATATTCAACGCAATCCTGGCCTACCTGCTGCTCTTGCTATTCGCTTACACCGTCACCTGGGTCGGCGCCTTTGTAGGACTGTCCGTGCCGAACACGGAGACGGCCAACACCGCGGGTCTGATCTGGATCTTCCCGCTGACATTCCTATCGAATGCGTTCGTGCCGATCACAGCGCTGCCGACGTGGCTGCAGTACTTCGCAGCCTTCAATCCGATCTCTGCGCTTGTGCAGGCAACGCGTGAACTCTTTGGCAATCCGACGGGTGCGCCGACGGATTTTTGGACCCTCAATAACGCCCCGCTCTACACCGTGATCTCGTGCGCAGTGGTCATCGCGATTTTCGCGCCGCTAGCGATCCGCAAGTACCGGACCGCCGCTAGCAAGTAGCAGGCAACTAGCCCGCGTAGGTCTCGACCTTCAAAATCTCCACGCTCAACTGCTTGCCGTTGGCGAGTTCGTAGGTGGCCACCTCGCCTACTTTCTTGCCGCTGACTGCTGATCCGAGGGGTGAGGTGGGGGAGTAGACCTCGATGGAAGCGTGCGCGGCTTCCTCGCGTGAGCCAAGCAGGAACGTCTCTTCGTCCCCGAACTCCACGAACTTGATGGTCACGACCTTGCCTGCGGCGACCTCGTCCTCGGCGGCCTCGGGAGCTCCGATCTGAGCGGACTCGAGGAGTTGCTTCAACTGACGGATGCGCGCCTCGTTCTTCCCCTGCTCCTCCTTAGCGGCGTGATAGCCACCGTTCTCCTTGAGGTCGCCTTCTTCCCGAGCGGCTTCGATGCGCTTGGTGATCTCTACCCGCGTGGGGCCTTCCCGCTCGGCGAGTTCGGCCACGAGTCGGTCGTGGGCCTCCTGGGTCAGCCAGGTCACATCGGTCATAGCGCATAACCATAAGTGCCGTGCGATACAACGCCAATTCGGCGGCGAAGGCCCCCTAGGACGGGGTCCAAGGCTGTTCAGGAATGGCGATTCCGGGCGGGAATTGCGGTCCCGGGCCACGAAGTTCGTCAGGACGCTCGCAAGCGAGCACCTCGACCGCGAAAGCGGGGGCAACCGTGCGCAGCGAGTAATCGATTGTCACGTTGTCATCCCCCGGCGGGATATCAATCTCCACGTACCCGACATCGATCCGCTTGGAGTCCTGCGCCCGCAGCACACAGATCACTTCGTCTGCGCCATCGCGCTCGACCGTGAACGTCGCATCGGCTCGATCGGGAGCCACCACCGTCCACACCACCAACTCGTGGCGGATGTTGTCGCGCACCATCATCACGCCGGCGAAGGCCACTGCCGCGAGGAACGCGATCGCCACAATCACCGTGATCACCACACCGGAGACGCCACGTCTATTCAGTCCGTAGCGCTCCTGCATCTCCGGCGAGAGTTGGTCCCGCGAGAAGGGTGAGCCCATAGATGGGAGACTAAGCCCGTGCCTGATTCCCTGCGCCTGATGGCTGTGCACGCCCACCCGGACGACGAGTCCAGCAAGGGCGCCGCCACCACCGCCAAGTACGTCGATGAAGGCGTCGAAGTCATGGTGGTTACTTGCACCGGGGGTGAGCGCGGCGACATCTTGAACCCTGCCATGCAAGAAGCGGTCGATGCCGAGGGCATCCACGCGGTCCGCGAGCGAGAGATGGCCGAGGCGGCCAGGATTCTTAAGGTCAAGCATGCGTGGCTTGGTTTCGAAGACTCGGGCTTTCCTGAGGGCGATCCCAAGCCCCCGCTGCCTGCGAACTCCTTCGCAGCACGGCCCTTGCACGAACTCACCCCGGCCTTGGTCCGTCACATTCGCCAGTTCCGGCCACAGGTAATTACGACGTACGACGAAAACGGTGGCTACCCGCACCCCGACCACATCCGCACGTACGAGATCACCATGGCCGCGGTGAAGGAAGCTGCTGATGTTGGTCAACACCCGGACCTTGGTGATCCCCACCAGGTCTCCAAAATCTATTTCAACCAGCAGTTCTCCAAGACTCGCGTGATGACGTTCCACCAGGCAATGCTCGATGCGGGTATGGAATCGCCCTATGCAGAGTGGTTGGAAAACTGGAAGGACCGCGACGACAACTTCCGCCGTGTCACGACACGTGTCGAATCGGCCGACTACTTCGAGATCCGCGACCAAGCACTCATGGCCCACGCCACCCAGATCGACCCGAACGGCCACTGGTTCGCGATCCCGATGGAAATGCAGCGGGAACTGTGGCCCACCGAGGATTACGAACTCGCGTGGTCGGCTTTCGAAGTGGAAACTCCCGAAGATGATCTCTTCGCCGGACTCAGGGATTAGAGGACAAGCATGAACAGCAACGTCAGCCAGGTCATTGACGGTGGTTTGCAGACAGTCGGCATCATCGTGCTGATCCTCGGCATCGCGGTTTTCCTGCTGTGGAAGTCGATGAATCGGCAAATCAAGAAGATCAACGTCGATTTGCCCAAGGGTCCCAGCGAAGAGCGAATCGAGCAGGACCAGAAGTTCACCGAAGAGGCTCTAGAGCGTGGCGAGGATGAGTCCCGCAACCAGTAGTCGGCCTAGCGCGCAGGAGGTCTGGCGCACCGCCATCACACTCCGCTGGCTACTCGCGCTCGCGGCATTGATCGCTTTCATCATTGCGTGCATCTTCCTCGGTCGCTGGCAGTGGGACAGAACGCAAGACATCCTCGCGGCTGAACGCTCCGCTGCCGCTGCACCGATTGAACTGACAGAACTCATCAACGACGACGGCACATGGAACAACGCCGACATAGGACGAACCGTCATCCTCGAGGGAACCTACGCGGCAGACGAATTGAAACTTCCCAACCGGGAGTACCAAGGTGAGGCGGGAACGTGGACCATCACCCGTTTCGAACTCGACGATCAACGCAACCTGGCTGTTGTTCGCGGCTGGCTTCCGGCGGAACAACCGAGCGACTCTGCGTCAATGCAACCAACGCGTATCCAGGGAGTCCTTCACCCCAATGAGGAGTTCTACGAGGGCGCGAATGCCATCCAGATTGTCACCGTAGATGCGCAAGCGATCGGTGATCGTTGGGGCACCGATCTGATAGATGGATTCGTCATGCTCCAAACCCCGCCCGAGGATCCCGATTCCCGTACCCCACAGATCGTCCCGCCCACGGTCCAGGTCGGTGACGTCCCTTTTCCCCTCCAGAACTTCTTCTACGCGATCCAGTGGTGGGTATTCGCAGCCTTCGCGATCTTCATCTACGCCCGCTGGCTCTATTTGGATGCCAAGAAGTAGGTTTCCGGTCGTGATTACTGTCATGGGCGAAGCCCTTATCGACATCATCGTGAGTGCCGAGGGCGACGTGAACGCTGCTGCGATCGGTGGAGCTCCGCTGAACACTGCGCGGACTTTGGCCCGGTTGGACGTGCCTGTGTCTTTCCTTGGTGGCGTGTCCACCGATGCGTTCGGGCGTCGGATCTCTCGCATGCTCGAGGCCGATGGTGTGGCATACGCCCTGGGCAATCCGATGGATGCGCCGACCACCTTGGCCATTGCAGAGATTGATGACGAAGGCGCTGCGTCTTACCGCTTTGTCTTCGATGGAACCTCGGCCACGCTCGTGATGCCTGCAGAAGCGATTAAGGCAGTCGGTGACGACTGCATGGTCTTGCATGTGGGCACGCTTGCCTTGGTAATGGAGCCGCTGGCTCAGGCCACAAAGGCCGTGGTTGAAGCGGCACCGGAATCACGGATTGTCATGGTCGACCCGAACTGCCGACCGGCGGTCATGACGGGGTCACCGGTGTTCGAGTCGACACTGGCGGCGGTGCTGTCGCGTGCTGACGTGGTCAAGGTCAGCGGTGACGATCTTGCGTTTCTGTATCCCGGTGAGCGTCCATCGACAGCCGCCGAGCAGATCCACATGCGTACTGATGCGACCGTGCTCTTCACCGATGGATCGAACTCAGTAGAAGCCATCTGCGCGGGCGGCAAGCAGGTACTGCCGGTTCCGTCCGTACCTGTTGTCGACACGGTGGGAGCTGGAGACTCCTTCAGTGGGGGCTTCCTGGCTCACTGGACGCGGCAGGGCTGGGGGCGAGAAGAACTGCACGAACTCGACAAGGTGGTTGCAGCTGCCGAGTTCGGAATCAAGGTGGCTGGAATCACCTGCCAGCGGGCTGGAGCGGAACCGCCGTTCTCCGCTGAAGTCGCGTAGTTACTCCGGTGGGTTAGGTTCGACTCGTGGAAAAGCTTCCTGGCGCACTGCTGCGCTTTCGGATCATGGCGTACGTCACCGGTGTGGTGCTCGGTGCGCTCACGATCTGGCTTGTCGTCGGCTACGGATTCCTTGATTACGCCAACACCGAGGTCAAGCCCGACCTCTATCGGTGGCTGTGGACCGCGCATGGCTGGCTGTATCTGTTCTACCTAATCGCCGGCGTTGATCTGTGCTTTCGCATCAAGCTCTCGGTGCTGCGGACTCTTGCGGTCCTCCTGGCCGGCACAGTGCCGTTCATGAGTTTCGTGGCAGACTACCAACTCCACAAGTACGTGCGGACCCACCACTTGGATCCGCCCACACAGGTGGCGTCGTAGTTCTCGCCTTTTTCCTGCTAGGGCAACGTCCAATCGATGGGATCGGCTCCAAGGTCTTCAAGCATCTCGTTGGCCTGACTGAAGGGCCGTGATCCGAAGAATCCGCGATCAGCTGACATTGGGCTCGGGTGAGGGCTAGTAATGATGGGCGCGTCGTCGAGCAACTCGGCTGCGGTCTGGGCGTCCTTTCCCCACAAGATCGCAACCACCGGCTGATCAGGGCGCGCGGCGATAGCGCGAATCGCCGCGGCTGTGAAGTCCTCCCACCCTTTGCCGCGGTGGCTACCGGGTTGGCCCTGTTGGACGGTCAAGACTCTGTTGAGCAGCAGAACACCTTGCTCGGTCCACGGCGTGAGGTCGCCGTTGCTGGGTTGGGCGATTCCTAGATCGCTGGTGAGTTCTTTGTAGATGTTGGACAGGCTGCGCGGGATCGGCCGGACGTCGGGCGCAACCGAGAAGGACAGTCCAACGGCGTGGCCGGGCGTCGGATAGGGATCCTGCCCAACGATGAGGACACGGACGTCATCGAGGGGCTGGGTGAGTGCTCGCAGGATGTTGTTTCCAGCGGGTGCCCACGGTCGCTTGGCGGCGTTCTCTGCGCGCAGGAACTCGCCTATCGCTGACAGATTCTCCTGCTGGCTGGCCAGATCGGGAACCCACGACTCGTGGACGAGTTCTTCGAGTTGCTGAGCCACAGATTCACCCTTTCAGAGGTTGGTTGTGATCGCATGGCGTCAAGCGGGATGAACAGAGATGTCCGTGGCCTTCAAGCTCGCCCAGATCTGCTGGCCGGGAACGACGCCGAGTTCGGCTACTGCTGCCGGCGTGACGGCAGCCGACAGCGGCGGCGGTCCGTCGAGGTCGACGCGCACGTGATCGTGATGCGCATCGACGCGAGTGATGCGTGTGTGCCAGACGTTGCGGGCACTTCCCTCGGGCCTGTTGGCGTGCAGGGAGATGGCCTGGGGTCGGATCACGGCTACGACGTTCCCGTTGGCGTCGCTGCTGGTGGTGAGTTGCCCTCCGGTCTCGCAGGCGATCACGCCGTCGCGCGCAGTGCCGCGAATGAGAGTCACGCCAAGGACGGTTGCCAGATATTCAGTGCGAGGTTCGCTGGCAACTTGCGCCGTGGGACCTTCTTGAGTGACCTTCCCGTTCTCGAGGACAACGATTCGATCTGCCAGGACGAGGGCATCGAGCGGATCGTGGGTGACCATGACGGTGCCATGCTCGAAGCGGTGCAGGAAGTTCCGGAGTTCGCCGCGCACGGTTTGCTTGGTCGACGCATCGAGAGCGGCAAGGGGCTCGTCTAGCAGCAGCGCGCGCGGATTGGTGGCCAGGGCTCGAGCGAGTGCCACTCGTTGCGCCTGACCACCGGAGAGTTGGTTCGGCTTACGGTCGAGGAGATCGGAAAGGTTCAGGGCTTCTATCCACTCGTCCTTCGGGTCGATCCGCAGGTTCTTGGGGCCGAATTCGATGTTCTGTTTCACGGTCATGTGCGGGAACAGCAGGTAGTCCTGGAAGAGCATTCCCACGCGCCGGTGTTCGGGCGGAATGAAGGTGTTGCTCGCCGGCTCGTCGACGGGTGTCGAATCGATGCGGATGCAACCGTCGTCGATCGCGTGAAGTCCGGCGATGGCCTTCAAGATCGTGCTCTTGCCTGCGCCATTGGGTCCGAGGAGCGCAACCGTTTCGCCGGGTTCGCAGATGAGTTGGGCGTCAAGGTTGAAGTCTCCGACTGTGGTGACGATTCTGGCTGCCACGCTCATGGGCGGCTCCCGAGGAATCGACCGCGCAGCGAAACCAACACGGTGAGTGAGACCGCGAGGAGAACCAGGCTGAGGGCAATGGCTTCATCTCGACTGACTTCAAGAGCGGAATAGACCGCGAGCGGCAGGGTCTGCGTGACGCCGGGAAAGTTTCCGGCGAAGGTGATCGTTGCACCGAACTCGCCGAGTGCTCGCGCCCAAGCCAGCACGATTCCTGCGACCAGGGACGCGGAGATCATCGGCAGCGTGATCTTGAGCAGCACGGTTCGCGGTGAGGCGCCGAGTGTGCGGGCGGCTTGCTCGAATCGGTAGTCGATGCCCCGGAGTGCTCCTTCGACTGTGATGACGAGGAACGGCATTGCGACGAAGGCTTCGGCCATAACCACGCCCGCGGTGCTGAACGGCAGTTGGATGCCGAACCAGTCGTAGAGGTATTGACCGATGAGTCCACGCCGACCGAATGCGGTCAGGAGAGTGACGCCACCAACCACAGGTGGGAGGACCAGGGGGAGCAGGACGATGCCGCGCACGAGCCGTTGGCCGGGAAACTCGCGCCGTGCGAGAACCCAGGCGAGGGGAACTCCGAGGACGGTTGCGACGGCCGCGGCGAGGATCGAGGTGACCAGCGACAGGCGCAGGGCTTCGGTGGCTGCAGTGGAGGTGAGCAGCGCGGGTAGTTGCCCCCACGGCGTTTCCAGAAGCAGTCCGATGAGTGGGAGGACCAGGAACACGAGCGCGACGAATGCCAGCACCATCACGATTGATGGCGCTTGGGCATTGGCCTTCCTTGTGCTGCGCTGGGTGGTGGTCATGGTCGGCCGAATCCCCAGGATTGAAGGATCCGCTGACCTTCGTTCCCGGTGACGAACTCGACGAAGCGTCGCGCATCTGGGTTCGCATCGGCAGTGACGGCGATCGCATATTCGTTAGCAACGTTCATCTCATCTGGGATCTGGATTCCCTTCACTTCACCGACAACTGCATTCAGGTCCGTGCGGTAGACGATCCCGGCGTCTGCCTCGTCGACGGTGACTTTCGTCAAGACAGCGCGAACATCGGGTTCCAGGCTTGCGGGTTCGATGACGAGGTTGTTCTTGGCGAAAAGCTCGTTGGCAGCGGCGCCGCAGGGGACGGGGGAATCGCAGACAACCATCGTGACGGCCGGGTCCGCGAGGTCGGTGAGGTCTGAAATGCCTGCGGGATTTTGCAGCGGGACGGCGATGGCCAGGGAGTTGGTCGCGAATGCTCGTGGTGTTTCAACCGAATCAGCGTCGACCGCCCTTTGCATAGCGGTGATCGATGCCGCGGCGAAGACGTCGACCGGGGCACCGGAATTGATCTGCTCGGCCAGTGTTGAACTCCCGGCAAAGTTGAAGCGAATGCTTGTGTCTGGGTTCTTCTCTTCAAAAGCGGCACCGATCTCGGTGAATGCGTCGGTGAGCGACGAAGCAGCGGAGACGGTGATGGTGGAGGCGTCGTCGTTCGCGCATCCAGCCAAGGGAAGCGATGCAGCGATGAGAGATGCCACCAGAAGTCTCACGCGATGTCCACGATCACATTCGTCGACTTGACGCTGGCGGCCGCGCGAACACCGGGTTCGAGTCCGAGATCTTCCGCGGCTTCCTTGCTCATCAGCGAGATGACCCGATGCGGGCCGGACTGGATTTCCACCAGCGCCATTACGCCGTCCTTCTCGACCCGGGTGACGATTCCAGGAAAGCGGTTGCGCGCGGAAACGTGCAGGTGGGGCAGTTCTGGTGCCGCCTCGCGCATGAGACGGGCCACGTCGGCGCCGGCGACCGTCGCGGGACCGGAGGTTGAGGTGGCAGGAAGGCGTCCGGAGTCAATCCAGCGGCGGACGGTGTCGTCGCTGACCCCGAGCAATTCGGCAGCCTCACTGATCCGTAGATGAGTCATGAACGGTGACAATATTCCGCTAGTAGGCAATATTCAAATTGAATAGTCCGCAAATGCGGATCTTTAATGAGCACGGGACTCCTCAACGGGTGAAGGCCCCGATTCGCGGTTAGCCTGGAAACTCGAAGGTCCGGGAGGTGAGAGATGTCGGCAGCGGTGGTGTGGGCAATCGTGGCTGCGGTCGCCCTGGGTATCGAGGTGTTCACCCTCGATCTCACCTTCGCGCTGATCGCCATCGGTGCCCTATCGGGAGCAGGTATTGCTCTTGTCGGGGCCCCACTGTGGGCGTCGGTAGTTGTGGCGGCCGGAGTCTCCCTCGCTGGGATCGTGTTCGTGCGGCCCGTGGCGCTTCGGCATCTGCGGCGGATGCCTATCGGTGCGCGAACCGGGGTCGACGCACTACCCGGGGCCGAGGGTCACGCACTCACTGAGATCACCGTGCTGGATGGTCGGATGAAGTTGCGCGGCGAGGAGTGGACCGCGCGCCTCGACCCGGACGTCACCGAACAACCAGTTCCGACAGGTACCCGGCTGGTTGTCACGCGTATCGACGGTGCAACCGCGCTCGTCCATCCGATCGACTAGCGCACCAACAACAGACCAAAGCAAGAGAGAAGAGGAACACAGATGATCGCATTCGGAACCGGTGCCCTGTTGGCGCTGATCGTCGTAGGCCTGTTGCTGTGGCGCACCATCGTGATCGTGAGTCAAGCAAGCACCGCGATCATCGAACGGTTCGGTCGCTATCAGCGGACTTTGAATCCGGGCTTGAGCATCCTGGTGCCGTTTGTGGACCGCATCCGTGAGCGGGTGGATATGCGTGAGCAGGTTGCATCCTTCCCGCCGCAACCGGTGATCACCGAAGACAACCTCGTGGTGTCCATCGACACGGTTGTCTACTTCCAGGTGACCGACCCGAAAGCAGCCACCTACGAGATCTCCAGCTACATCCTCGGCATCGAACAGCTCACCGTCACCACATTGCGTAACGT
>JBDQFC010000003.1:0-80395 GCA_040266055.1 Candidatus Nanopelagicales bacterium
GTCCCTGTCGACGGCGACGTCGAGGGCTGGCGATTCGGCTTAGCCGCCCGGACCTCCGACATCTACCCCGACACCCTGCCGGACTTCGCATCGATCTGTGCTGAGGTGGACCCCTCGGATGATTCCAAGCGGATAGCGGTCGTTGTCGACCCTGGAGAGCCAGCCGACGCCCCCGATGGAGAAACTCCTGGCCCGTTGACTACGACATGCGTCGTTGCCGAGTTATCAGCAACCAGTTTGGACATCTTGCAGACGGTGGCAATGGTCCGCACCGACGCTGGCTTCGTATGCGGAATCGATGGCTATCCCGCTATTGAGTGCGCGCCGCTCGTCGACGAACCGGTCGAATCGGCAGCCCCGAGTAGCGACATCACCCCAAAAGACGTCACACAAGAAGGCGCCGCTCAACAAGGCGGCTCCGATCGGCAAAACACCGACGAAGTCGACACCACGGCCGCATCGCCGGATGCGTCTGGCTCTGGAACGCCACTGATCACCGCTGCCGTCGTTTCCTCGGCAGCACTTATCGGCTTCGGCTTGTGGCGACGTTCGCGTCGGGTCAGGCAATCGTGAGTACGGGTATCGCCCCGACGGGCCTTCGGTCACGAACCACGACCAACCTGCGTAACGTCGACGACACCCGTTGGCTTCACCCGGTCGCTTGGTGGTCCTGGGCTCTCGGACTTGCCGTTGCAGCTAGCACCACAACAAATCCACTGCTGCTGATCGGGCTCATCGTGTCCGCTGCCGTAGTAGTGGACCGCCGCAAGCCTGACGCTCCATGGGCGAGGTCCTTCGGATTCTTTATTCGCCTGGCGATCATCATCGTGATCTTTCGCCTGCTCGCCCAAATCATTTTTGTGGCACCCACAGGCACAACGTTGCTCATCGATCTTCCCGGTATCACGCTGCCGTCATGGCTTGCGGGAATCCGTCTCGGCGGAGCGTTGATGCTCGAGCCGGCGCTCACTGCGCTGTACGACGGACTGCGCCTGGCCGCCATCATCATCTCCATCGGTGCTGCAAGTTCACTGGCGTCACCGAGCCGACTCCTAAAATCCGTCCCTGCAGCGGTGTACGAGATCGGCGTTAGCGTGGTGGTGGCTACGACCTTCCTTCCACAGCTCGCCAGCGACGTCTCACGAATCCGCGCAAACCGTCGCCTTCGAGGACGTCGTGACACCGGGCTTCGCGGTGTGAGTGGGACAGTCATGCCGGTCCTGCACGGTGCGATGGATAGGTCGATCTCGCTCGCAGCCGCCATGGACTCCCGGGGCTACGGCAGAGTCGGACACATCACTTCCGCACAGCGACGACTCACCACAGCACTGCTCGTTATCGGTCTTGTCGCAGCAACCATCGGGACCTACGGCCTCTTGGGCACCGGATCAGCAACCTGGTGGGGGCCAAGTTTGGTGATCATCGGACTCGGTTGCGCCCTCGGCAGCCTCGCGCTCTCAGGTCGACGCAATGTGCGAACCCGATATCGCCCCAACGCGTGGAGAGCCGCCGATATCGGGACAGTCGCCTCCGGCGCATTCGTGGCGGTGCTCTTCCTCGTGGCTTCCGCGCTCGACCCCGCTGGAATGAACACCGGAACATCACCACCGGTCTGGCCGTCGATGCCTGTGGTGGCCATCATCGGCTTATTCGTTGCTGTGGTTCCAGCATTCCTGACTCCCCCTCCCCCAATCAATCGGGTGAACACCGATAACGAGGTGCACGCATGATCGAGTTCGACAACGTGACGATTCGGTACGGAGCCGAACAACTCCCCATTATCGAGCACCTTGATCTGACCATCGATGAAGGCGAGTTCATCCTCGTCGTGGGTGCTACGGGATCAGGCAAAAGCACCCTTCTGGGTGCCATCAACGGTCTCGTACCGCACTTCACCGGCGGAGTTCTCAGCGGCGATATCCGAGTGGACGGACGCAGCACCTCCACCAACCGTCCGCGCGATCTCGCAGACATCGTCGGCATCGTCCCGCAAGACCCCTTGTCGAGTTTCGTCACCGACACCGTCGAAGAAGAACTCGCCTACACGATGGAGTGCCTAGGTATCGCTCCAGACGTCATGCGCCGACGCGTCGAGGAAACACTCGACCTCCTCGGGTTGGAAGATCTGCGCAATCGACCTTTGCGGAGCCTTAGCGGCGGCCAGCGTCAGCGCGCAGCCATCGGTGCTGTCCTTACTGCGCACCCGCGAGTTCTCGTGCTCGATGAACCAACATCGGCTCTTGATCCCGGTGCCGCAGAAGAAGTCCTCGCGGCTCTTCACCGACTTGTTCACGACATCGGCGTCACGGTCGTGCTGGCCGAGCATCGTTTGGAGCGGGTTGTCCAGTACGCCGATCGAATCGTCTCGCTTGGATCGCCCGCCTCCACCGGCGTCGATGGCACCCCCATCACCATCGGTGAACCCGAAGCGATCATGTCCACAGCACCGATCGCACCGCCCGTGGTTCACCTCGCCCGCGTAGCAGGATGGGATCCGACCCCCATCACTGTCCGAGATGCGCGTCGTCAGGCTTCCTCCCTTCGACAACTCCTCGTCGGGCACGTTCCGCCGGTTCGGGCAGTTTCCGCGGCAGGTGAGATCGCGGCACTACACGACACCACCGTGAGGTACGGGTCGATTCCCGCCCTGCGCTCGGTGTCGGTACGGATCAACGCCGGTGACGTCGTCGCTCTTATGGGGCGTAACGGAGCTGGGAAATCAACCCTGCTCCACTCACTCGTTGGCCAGACGCGGCCATCGTCCGGGTCCATTGACATCGCCGGAACGGATCCGAGCTTGTTGACTGGCCCCGAACTCATTCACCGTGTCGGTCTCGTGCCATAAGAGCCCGCCGATCTACTCGAAGCCAGCACCGTCGCCGAGGAATGTGCCGCCTCGGACCGCGACGCAGAGTGCGAGCCCGGCACCACCCGCGCCTTGCTCGCGCTCCTTGCACCAGAAGTGCTCGACACCACACACCCACGCGATCTGAGCGAGGGGCAGCGGCTCCTGCTGGTGCTGTGCATCGTGCTGGCGGCCCGACCGACATTGATCTGCCTCGACGAGCCCACGCGAGGACTGGACTACGCAACCAAGGAGCGGCTGACGCGGGTGGTTACCGATCTGGCTCACGCGGGTCACGCGGTCGTCCTGGCGACCCACGATGTTGAGCTCGCGGCTGAGGTCTCCTCTCGGGTCGTGATCGTTGCCGATGGAGAAGTCGTCGCTGACGGCCCAACCTCTGAGGTCATCACATCCTCGCCGATGTTCGCTCCTCAAGTTGCCAAGATCCTTTCCCCGCAGCCGTGGCTGACGGTCGAGCAGGTTCGCAAAGCACTCGAACAGGAGACCGCATGAAGTCCGTGCAGGTTATGCGCACTGCCGGGGCCGTACCCCTAGGCACAAGGAGCGTTCTGGCTATCGGGTTCGCTACCGCTGTAGGCCTGGTGGCCTTCCTATGGCCGTTCCTGGCCGCGCCCGAGTCGACACTGGTCGCCCACGCTGATGACGCACCCTTCGTCTTCGCCCTCTTGGTCCCCATCGTCTTACTAGTCGTGCTTGCGCAATTCGCCGATGGCGCGATGGATGCCAAATCCGTCGCACTCTTAGGTGTTCTCTCGGCGGTCATTGCGGCGCTGCGCCCTCTCGGCGCCGGCGTGGCCGGAATCGAACCGATTTGGGCCGTGTTGATTCTCGGCGGATTCGCTCTTGGCCCCGGATTTGGATTCGTCTTGGGAGCTGTGTCGCTGTTCGCCTCGGCCCTCATCACCGGCGGGATCGGCCCGTGGCTGCCATTTCAGATGATCGCCGCCGCATGGATCGGCCTGGGGGCTGGATTACTCGCGCGAGTGCCTGCGGTTCGACGGCTCGCCCCGACGCACCCATGGCGCGAAGTGCTGGTCATCGCTGGTTATGCCGCTCTTGCGTCGTTCGCCTACGGCTTCGCGCTAAACCTGTGGTTCTGGCCTTTCACCATGGATCTTGCGCCACAGATCGCGTTCACACCCGGAGCCGAGGTCGCGGACAACGTGCTGGCATGGCTCAGGTTCAGCGTGGTGACGTCACTGGGGTTCGATCTGCCCCGAGCAGCGCTAGCCGCTGGATTGATCCTGATCGCAGGCCGCGGCGTCCTGATCGCTCTGCGTCGTGCCAGCCGCAGAGCAGCCTTTGATACTCCCGTGGTCTTCACCGACGACGCAACTGAAACTACGCCCGTGAGAAAACACAGGGCCAACCAACTCCGCCCGTAGGTGCGGCTTAGTCCGAGTCGACAATGGCCCGCGTGACAGACGGCAGCAAGGACGCCGCGATGCCCACTACAGCGATCACTACCAGCGCGGTGCCGATGGCCCGAGTTCCGGAATCAGGCGCCTGAGCAAGGGGGAACCCGACCACGAGCCCGAGAAGTTGGGCCAGGATAAATGGAGCCCGCGCTCCGTACTTGGACAACCACCACCCACGAGCGATGGCCAACATTCCAACTCCCAGCACCGCGAAGATCACGATTTGCAACACCAGCGCGGGCAGGTTTGAGACCTCCTCAGGTCCGGTCAGACCGAACCGAAGTCCTTGTATGACGTCGTAGACCGCGTAGCCCACCAAAACCAACCCCTGGATCGCGGCGATCGCGGCGAGAACAACCAACAAGGGTTGCGTCGGTTTCGGCACGCGGGCGAGCATAGGCTCCCCGTCATGCGCGCGCTGTTAGTAGTCAATCCGCGCGCCACCACCACGTCGACACGCACCGCGGATGTGATCGTCCAGGCGCTATCCCATGAACTCGACCTCGAGATCACGTTCACCACGCACCGTGGACACGGTGTCGACCTCGGTGAATGGGCCTTGGACAACAACCTCGACGCAGTCATTGCCTTGGGCGGCGATGGCGTTGTCAACGAGGTGCTCAACGGAATCTTGCGAGACGGGCCAGCACGGCCCGCTACCTCTCGCGATCTAGGCCGTCGCGTGCCCGCGCTCGGTGTCATTCCCGGCGGCAGCGCCAACGTGTTCTCTCGGGCTCTGGAGATTCCGACCGACCCCGTCGAGGCCACCGGAGCCATCCTGCGATCGACTCGCGACGGAGTTTTCCGACGGATTGGGCTCGGCCATGTCCACACACCGGAGTTCTCGCGGTGGTTCGCGGTCAATGCCGGGTTGGGAATCGACGCCCGGATCATCGCCTCGATGGAACAGCAAAGGACGGCCGGGCGCCGCGCTAGCCCGACCCGGTACTTCGTCACGACAGTGCGTGAATTCTTCAAAGACCGCAGTAGCCCTCGGATGTCTATCACTCGCCCGGGCTCACCACCCACCTCGGGTGTAGTGCTGGGCATTGTGCAAAACGCAGCCCCGTGGACGTACTTCGGCTCGGTTCCGGTCGATCCGTGCCCCAACGCATCCTTCGAAACCGGCTTGGACCTGTTTGCGCTGCGCAATCTCGGCCCACTGACCACTGTCCGGGCCGCAACCCGCATGCTCACCCGCATGGGAGGGGGTTCGGCCGGCACCGCGATAGTGCGCTGGCACGACCAGGCGATCTTCGAATTCGAAGCCGACGACGATGCCTTGGTACCCATACAGATAGACGGGGAGGGCCTGGGTCGCACCCACCGGGCCACGTTTACGTCTCATCCGGGGGCGGTGCTGGTCATGGGCAGCACCGATCACCATTAGTCATCCAAACTTTTCGGACATTTGGTGCAGTTGTGATCAACATGACAGCCGGTCGGCTCGAAACGTCAGGATTTGGGGTTGTGTCGAGGGTCCGGCTCTGCAACCCTAGAGGAGCCCTAAGTCTGACCGCTCGGGCCGCCTTCCTCCGAGGGTAGCCGGGGAGACCCCCCGCGCCCCTCCTAGTTGGGCCCGGTCGTGAAGGCTTTCACGAGTGCTGGTGACCCCAGTGCCCACCATTTTGGAGTGATGACGCATGGACTGGCGCCACGAGGCGGCCTGCCGTGACGAAGATCCGGAGTTGTTCTTCCCCATCGGCAACACCGGGCCTGCGCTCATCCAGATCGAAGAGGCCAAGGCCGTCTGCCGTCGCTGTCCCGTTGTTGACGAATGTCTGCGCTGGGCCCTTGAAACTGGCCAAGATGCCGGCGTTTGGGGTGGCCTAAGCGAAGACGAGCGCCGTGCTCTCAAGCGGCGTAATGCCCGCCTTCGGGCACGCACCAACGCCTGACCGGTCAGCTATCACCTGCTAACTGCCAGGTCTCACCTGCTAGCCGCCGAGCGGGAGCATCACCACAGCACGCGTTCCATAGCCCTGATCAGCGAATTCGAAGGTCCCCGCCAATTCCGTCGTGGCGAGCGACTCCACAATGCTCAGTCCCAGGCCAGCGTTTTGAATCTGCTCTGCGGCAACGCCGACGCCATCGTCCACTATCTCGATGCGAAGGGACCCTGGTTCCCTGATGGCTTCGACCGTGACGAAGGTGCCCTGCGAGTGCTGAACGGCGTTGTGCACGAGTTCGGAGACGCACATCGCCAACGGCGTGGCGGTCTCTGCCGGTAGCCGACCAGCATCGCCTTTGGTATCCAACGTGATCCCAGCCTGCGGATCCTCGACAACGATCGCAAACAAAGCTCTGACGATGCGATCGAAATCGACGGTTTCGCCCAGATCCGAGTCGCTACCCGGGTCGGCTGACAACGCCTCGTGCACGACCGCGATCGCAGCCACCCGCACCTGAGCATCATCCAGAGCTGCTGAAATAGCAGGATCACTCGAACGCCGTCCCTGAAGCCGCAATAACGCCGCGACTGTCTGGAGATTGTTCTTGACCCGATGGTGGATCTCACGGATCGTTGCATCCTTCGACAGCAGCGCGCGTTCGCGCCGCCGGATGTCGGTGGTGTCGCGCAGAAGCAGGAGTGCGCCATCCGCGGGCTTGGATCCATGAAGCGGGATCGAACGCAAGAGGACCGTGGCGTTGGATCCTTCAAGGTCGGTTCGACCGGCGACCCGCCCTCGCGCCAGCTCCCCTACCGATGCATCCATAGTCCCCTGCCGGTGCAGCAATCGCGTAACAACGTTCGCGAAATCCGCACCAACAAGATCGATGGCAAGGCCGAGGCGACGCAAGGCACTGACCGCATTAGGGCTGGCGTAGACGACTATCCCGGTGGGGTCCAGTCGCACGACACCGTCGCCGATCCGCGGCCGACCGCTGGCACCGGTCACTGTCTCAGGCACCGGGAATCCACCGGACGTGAGCATCCCCAGCAGTATGTCCGCTGTGGAGAGATAGAAGTCCTCCAACTGTCCCGCCACCCGGGGAGCCGACGAAGCATGCCGGACCACCACACCGATGACGTCTCGATCCCGACCCGATTCACCCTCACTGTCTGTCGATCGTGCAGTCCGAACGGGGCGGTGGATCGGGTAGGCCTCAAGCGCGGTCGGTATCAATGGGTTCGATGCATCGCGTGGTTTGACACTGCGCCCGAATGTGAGGGCCTGATCCAAACTCGACAGTCGACCCCTCGGCGAGAACCTCCCGATGACGTCCTCGGGCACGCTCGTTGGGGCCGTGGTCGGCCGAACGTGGGCGACCGCGACGGCACCTGCGTCGTTCCACGTTGGAAGCCACAGCACCAGATCGGACAGGGAAAGGTCTGCGAGCAGCGACCAGTCTTCGACGATGGAAGTCAGGTGCTCGAGGTCGGACGAAGAAAGATCCGTGCGCTCGTTCACCAAACGCGCAGGTATCGGCACAAAGGACAAAGTAGCGTGGAGTGATGACTGATTCGGGTTCGCCCACCAACCAGGAACCCCGGCACGGCGGCTACCACGCCATCGACGCCGCGCTCGACCATGGAGCGCAGGCACTGTTCACGTTGTCCGGGGCGCACATCTTTCCACTGTTCGATGCCGCCGTCGGCGGAGCTGATGCCGTCCACTCCGCCGACAATCCTCAAACCGCTGAACGCAAAGGTCGCCTCCCCCTGCTGGATGTTCGCCATGAACAAACGGCTGTATTCGCTGCTGAGGCTGTCGGCAAACTCAGCCGGGTACCCGGTTTCGCGGCAGTCACCGCAGGGCCCGGGGTTACCAATGCAATAAGCGCCCTCACGGGCGCCTGGATGAATGGCAGCCCGCTCGTAGTGGTCGGCGGCCGCGCCCCTAACTACCGATGGGGATCGGGTGCGCTCCAAGAGCTCGACCACGTCCCTCTCGTGGCACCTGTCACCAAGTCCGCGACGACCATCAACGATCCCGCCGAGGTCGGGGCTGGCATCTACGCAGCATTCGATCTGGCTCGATCCCCGCACCGGGGACCGACCTTCGTGGATGTCCCGATGGACGTGCTGTTCACCCCGAGTTCGCCGAATCAACTGGATCCATCTCTCAAGGCCACAATGCAGCGCGACCCTGAGTTGGTAGGTGACATCGATCGCGCAGCAGCGCTGCTCGCCGAGGCTTCACGTCCGGTTCTCGTCATCGGATCTGACGTCTGGGCCGGTGATGCCATCGACGCGGCACGAGCATTCGTCGCACAAACACAGATTCCAACTATCGCCAACGGCATGGGGCGCGGGATCCTCTCTCCGAGCGATCCGCTGCTGGTCACCCGGGCTCGATCCACGGCCTTCTCCGGCGCCGACCTCGTGATCGTCGCGGGTGCCCCCTTGGACTTCCGCCTGGGTTATGGAACCTTCGGCTCCGGTGACGGTGCGGCACCCACCCCTGTGATCCACCTCGTAGACGCCACGAGCCAGATCGCCCATCACGCCGCGCACGCTCTCCCCATCGCGGGTGATCTGTCCACCGCACTTACCGCGCTACTCGCGGAAGCGCAGGGTTGCGGACTCGAACCTGGAACCTGGGCGAGGACATCGGGGTGGTGCACCGATCTCGCCGCCACTGCGGCCGCCGCTTGGAGCAAAGATGAGGAGATCCTCACCTCAGACGCGTCCCCCATCCACCCGGCACGGATCTACGGTGAGTTACGAACCCGCATGTCGGCCGACGATGTCGTGATCGGCGACGGCGGTGATTTCGTCTCCTTCGCCGGACGCTTCATCGAACCGGGCAAACCCGGCTGCTGGCTCGATCCGGGCCCCTTCGGATGCCTGGGCACCGGACCGGGATACGCGCTCGGCACCCATGTGGCACGGCCAGATTCGCACCCATGGTTGCTGCTCGGCGACGGAGCTGCGGGGTTCTCCCTGATGGATGTCGAATCACTGGTCCGACATGGAGTTCCCGTCACGATGGTTGTCGGGAACAACTCCGGTTGGGGACTCGAACGCCATCCAATGCGATTCCTGTACGGCTACGACGTCGTGGCCGATCTGCCAGCAATTGGCTATGACGACGTTGTTCGAGCGCTCGGTGGTGCCGGCGAGACAGTGACCCAGGCTCAAGACATCGGCCCGGCACTGGACCGTGCCCGCGACTATGCAGGTCCCTACCTCGTCAATGTTGTGACCGATCCAGAAGTCGCCTACCCGCGCTCGACCACCGGGATCTAACTTCCACTGCAATCACTTCTCGTCAGTTTCGACTCCGAAGGCGCTGCGCTCAACGACCGCACGAATGATGGTTCCTCGACCGATGCGCTCGACTCTTTCACCTGAGGCAAGCTCGTGATCGGCACTAACGTCGAATGTCACGCGGGAGCCGTCAACCGCGGAAATTTTTGCGGTCACCGTGACCGTGGCGCCGATAGGCGTCGGTCGCCGATGTGAGATGTCAACCCGCACACCCACGCTCGTGTGCTCACTGCCGAGTTCCGGGTGCAGGACAGAACACGTTGCCCTCTCCATTAAGGCGATCAAGCGCGGAGTCCCCAGGACGGGAACTTCTCCACTACCGACGGCAATCGCAGTGTCGCCGGCAACAATCGTGACCCCGACTTGGCCGACCCGACCGATCAGGGATTCCACATCCACCAGCGCCGCCACGGCAGTTGCTAGCAGAATGAGACAAGGGCGTCGCCTTCTTGAACGACGGTCCCCACCTCAACGAATACTTCATCGACAGTTCCGGCGTGTTCGGCAAGTACCGGAATCTCCATCTTCATCGATTCCAACACCACGAGAAGCGCACCTGCCTCAATGCTGTCGCCCGCAGCGACCTCGACGCTGTGAACCGACGCGACCATTTCGGCGCTGACCGTATGTGCCATGACTCCTCGTATTCGCGTGCTCGGGACGAACCGGACCCCATATTGCGGAAGGCCGCCGCTCGGGGAGCCTACTCTCGCGGAGCGTCCTGGCTGGGATTCACGTCGTACTCGACGATCGTGGCTCGGATACGCGCACGCAGAGTCTCCGGGGCCGCAGCCTGGGACGTTGCACGAACCACGAGTGCCTGAACACGACGCACCATCTGCTCCTCACGCTCGCACGGCGGACACTCGCTCATATGAATGGCGATGAGTCGGTACTCCTCTGCACCGACTTCTCCATCGATGTAGGAACTCAACGAGGCGACGACTTGGGTACAGGGGGTGGCGTGTGGGCGTCCGCAACTCATGCGCGATCACCTCCATCCCTAACCGGCGCGTCCTCTAACAGGCCACGTTCTTTCGCATAATCAGCCAACAATTCACGTAACGCTTTTCTTCCCCGCGATAGCCGGGACATGACCGTGCCCACCGGAGTTTCCATGATCTCAGCGATCTCCTTGTAGCTGAATCCCTCGATATCGGCGAGGAACACAGCAGTTCGAAAGTCTTCCGGAATCGCGGCCAATGCGGCGGTGATGTCCTCATCGCCAAGCCGCTCGAGGGCCTCGATCTCCGCCGACCGCACGCCACCGGCACTGCGTTGTTCGAGGTTTAGGAGTTGTCCGTCGCTAAGTTCCTCCGCGGAATCCGACATCGGCTGCCGCTGCGCCCTGCGGTAATTGTTGATGAACGTGTTGCGCAGAATCCGAAAGAGCCAGGCCCGAAGGTTGGTCCCTTGCTTATAGGAACGGAATGCAGCGAAGGCCTTGGCATAGGTGTCTTGCACGAGGTCTTCAGCGTCGGTTGGGTTGCGCGTCATTCGCAGTGCCGTGCCGTACAACTGGTCGAGATACACCAGTGCATCGGCTTCAAATATCGACGCCAATTGGGCGTCCGACAACTCCTGCGTCGGCTCGGCTATCGCGTTATCGGTGAACTCACTCATCGACTAAAAGCCTACGCCTCAAACATTGGCTCATGCGTCGCGCCGGGTGAGACAGGTTGCACCAATGCGGCATCATCGTTCGTGGGCTTGTTGACCCGTGTCGAGACCGGATAGGACGACAGCAGGTGACCGCCGTCGATCAGGCTTCGATTTTCGACCAGCACCTCGTCGAGAAACGACTGGACCTCGCCGAGAGATGGATCCAGCCAGTGACTCCAATGATCGTGGGTCAGGAATACCGGCATTCGGTCGTGGATCGCTGCGAGCCGACCAACGGCCTCCTGCGTCAGGATCGTGCAGGAACGCACCAAACCGTCGGGGCCCTGCCAGTCTTCGAACAGCCCCGCCATAGCCAAAAGGCCGCCGTCGGCCGGGTGGATGAAGAAGGGCTGCTTGACCCGCGTGCCACCGACCAGGTTTACCTGCCATTCGTAATAACCATCGGCTGGGACAAGACAACGACGACGACGAAAGGCCGCTCGATATGCGGGCTTGTCAGCCACGGTTTCCGATCGGGCGTTGATCATTTTGCTAGCGCGCGAAGCATCCGATGACCACGAAGGGATGAGCCCCCAGCGCGCGGTTCCCACGGCTCGCGTTCCTGCATCATCGAAGACTATGTAGACCTCTGTGGTCGGTGGAATGTTGAACCGGGGAGGTAGATCTACCTCGGGAAGTTGCTCGGCTCCGAACACCTCTGCAATCTCGGCAGCATCCCGAGATGCCGCGTAGCGACCGCACATGACTATCCCTAGCGAAGGGTGCCGTCGACCATGCCCTGCGAGACCGCAGGCATTGCCACCAGCCCCATCTCCACTGGTGTGACCATGCCCGAATGTTGCGGGAGCATGCGCACGGTGTAGCCGAACGCGCCGTTACGGTCCAGGGAAAGATGCGCCTGGAACTTCCAGCGGTTCTGTTCGTATTGCTCGATGGCCATCATCGCCGTGGTACTCGGTGATTCGATGCGATCGTCGGAATCCACTCGACCGGACACGACTTCGACCAGTACGTCATCGGGAGTGAGATCTCCCAAGCTCACGAAGGCACGCACTTCCACGGTGGAACCTGCTGTCAGCACGTCAGCAACGCCCTCAGACTCGACGTGATCGACTCGAACCCCCGGCCAGGCCTTCTCGATGACGGTCTTCCATGTCGCCAACGTCGCGGCGAGCGCGAAGCTATCTGCAGCGAGCGCAGCGCTAGAGCGAGCCGCCGGCAGGTATAGCCGCTGGACGTAGTCGCGGACCATGCGGGTTGCCAGCACTTTGGGGCCCAGGGACTGCATGGTGTGACGCACCATGCCGAGCCATTGGTGCGGAAGGCCTCGATCATCACGCGTGTAGAAAGCCGGAGCCACTGAGTGCTCGATGAGGTCGTACAGGGCGGCGGCTTCGAGATCGTCCCGGCGTTCTGTGTCGTCAATCCCGTCTGCCGAGGGGATCGCCCATCCGTTGTTACCGTCGAACCACTCGTCCCACCATCCATCGAGGATCGACAGATTGAGCGCTCCGTTCAAGGCCGCCTTCATGCCCGATGTGCCACTGGCTTCCAGCGGACGGATCGGATTGTTCAACCAGACATCACACCCTGGGTAAAGGACCTCAGCCATCGCCATGTCGTAGTCGGGCAAGAAGATTATCCGGTGGCGAACATCGACGTCGTCGGTGAACTGGACCAACTCTTGGATCAACCGCTTGCCACCGTCATCAGCTGGGTGCGCCTTTCCGGCGATCACCAACTGGATCGGCTGACGCTCGTCGAGCAACAACTCCTTCAAACGATCCTTGTCGCGGAGCATCAAGGTGAGTCGCTTGTAGGACGGCACCCGACGCGCGAAACCGATGGTCAAGACATCGGGATCCATGACATCGTCGATCCACGTGAGTTCGGCCGGGGCTGCACCTCGCGCATGCCAGGAGTCACGGAGTCGGTCACGGGTTTCATGCACGAGTCGTTCGCGCAGTACTCGCTTGGTATCCCAAATTCGATCCTCGGGTACATCGGCGATGGAATCCCAACCCTTGGCCTGCTGCACGAGTTCGGACCCAACGGTCTCGCGAGCGAGATCCATGACCTCACGAGCAACCCATGTCGGTGCGTGGACACCGTTGGTGATGGAAGTGATCGGTACGTCTGCGGCATCGAAGCCCGGCCACAGTCCGGCGAACATCGCCCGGGACACCTCACCGTGTAACAGACTCACGCCGTTGGCTCGTCCGGCAAGGCGCAACCCCATGACGGCCATGTTGAACACGGACGGATCGCCACCGGGATAGTTCTCTGCGCCTAGCGGAAGGATCCGGTCCACCGGAATTCCAGGTGCCGCGTTGTCACCCCCGAAGTACTGCTCGATCAATGACATCGGGAAACGATCGATCCCCGCGGGTACCGGTGTGTGTGTGGTGAATACCGTTCCACCGCGAGTGGCCTGCAACGCGGTGTCGAAGTCCATACCCGAGTCTTCGTGCATGAGCTCGCGAATCCGCTCAAGTCCCAGGAAGCCCGCATGGCCCTCGTTGGTGTGGAATACCGACGGCTCCGGGGCTCCGGTGATGCGGCAGTAGGCGCGCAGCGCACGGACGCCACCGATACCCAAGAGCATCTCTTGCTGGAGCCGGTACTCCCCTCCCCCTCCGTAGAGCCGATCGGTGACCTCTCGCTCGGCGGGGCCGTTTTCCTCAACACCCGAATCGAGCAAGAGCAGCGGAATTCGACCCACGCGCGCGATCCACACTCGAGCTGCGACAACGCGACCCCCTGCCAGCCCGACCGAGACCCGCACCGGAACACCCGAGTCCTCACGCAATAGAGCGACGGGGGAAGCATCGGGATCGCATACCGGGTACTGCTCGAGTTGCCATCCGTCTCGCGACAGGCTTTGCCGGAAGTACCCAGAGCGGTAGAACAGACCGAGGCCGATGATGGGAACACCGAGATCGCTCGCCGCCTTGAGGTGATCACCGGCCAGGATTCCCAAACCACCGGAGTACTGCGGCAGCGCAGATGTGACTCCGAACTCCGGTGAGAAGTACGCAACGCCTGACAGCGCCCCGTCGGGATCGGCCTCGGGTGACCACCGCTGGAACCACTGGGCGCTTTGCAGGTAGGCGTGGAGGTCACCCACCGCATGGGCGACCCACCCCACAAAGCCGTCGTCGTTGGACAGTTCGGCCAGACGTTCAGCGGAGATATCACCGAGCATGCGAACTGGGTCGCCTTCGCAAGCGCGCCACAAATCGGCATCCATCGCGGCGAAGAGATCCGCGGTCTCCGGGTGCCAGGACCAGCGCAGATTGAGCGCGAGCTCTTCGAGGCCGGCAAGGGAATCGGGCAGGACGGCCCGGACGCTAAAACGCCTGATTGCTCTCACGACGCTACACCGTAGTGCCCGGGCGTTACATGCAAGCGTGCACTGATGTTTCAGCATCATTTCGGTGCAGGAGGACAAGTCATTGCGACTACGCTGGAGGCATGGCTCAGCGGACACGTCGGTCCACCCGTCCGGTGTCACCTGGCCAGGGGGCCAACCCTGCTCCGGGCCCGCTTCCCGCCGATGGCCTGTCCCAGCGCATCCCCATCGTTGATGTCTGGCCTCAGGTGGCGTGCGGCCGACGTCCCGCGGCAGCAGCGGCAGGCGAGACCATCCCCATCAGCGCCACCGTCTTTCGTGACGGGCACGCTCCCTTGACCGTGCAGGTGCACGCGCAGCCGGTGAACCCATCGTCAGACGCCCATCCGATCGTGGTCGCAATGACGCCCGCGCCCGACGGTGTGGATCGCTGGCAGGGCTCGGTCACCGTGGATCGGGAGGGACCGTGGCAGTTCACTATCCACGCGTGGTCCGACCCGTGGCTCGGCTGGCTACACCGAGCCCGAATCAAGATCGCTGAGGGAATCGACGTCGATTTCGAGCTGGCCGAGGGAGCCTCGCTCCTGGGGAAAGTCTCGCGCCGCCTACCCAAGGGGTTTTCCGCCGAGCGTGCAACGATCAAGGCCGCAAGCGCCACGATGAAGGACGCCCGATTGCCCGCGCAGGTTCGTTTTGCCGCGGCGAGTGCACCCGATCTCGCCACGGTCATGGCCGATCACCCGCTCCGCGAGGAAGTCAGTTCGAGTGGACCCTGGCCGCTGCTTGTGCAGCGCCGTCGCGCTCTGGTCGGATCCTGGTATGAGTTCTTTCCACGAAGCGAGGGAGCTACCGCCGATCCACCCGCGTCGGGGACGTTCCGTACCGCCATGGATCGCTTGCCGGCCATCGCGGAGATGGGTTTCGACGTCGTCTACTTGCCGCCGATCCACCCGATCGGAACAGCTCACCGCAAGGGTGCGAACAACACCCTCGAGCCCGTCGAGCACGATCCCGGCTCACCATGGGCCATCGGCGGTGCCGCCGGAGGCCACGACGCCATCCATCCCGACCTCGGCGACATTGACGACTTCGACGCTTTCGTAGCCCGAGCCGGCGAGCTCGGCATGGAGGTCGCTTTGGATCTCGCGCTCCAGGCCTCACCCGATCATCCGTGGGTCACCGAGCATCCCGAATGGTTCACTACCCGCCACGACGGATCGATCGCCTACGCGGAGAACCCTCCCAAGAAGTACCAGGACATCTATCCGCTGTACTTCGACGCCGATCCGGATGGTCTTTTCGCTGAAATAGAGCGCATCGTGCGTTACTGGATGTCGCACGGCGTGCGTATCTTCCGCGTCGACAACCCTCATACCAAGCCACTGTGGCTGTGGGACCGCCTTATCTCCACCATCAACGGAACCGACCCCGACGTCATCTTCTTAGCCGAGGCGTTCACAAGGCCACCGATGATGAGGGCACTCGCCGAAGTCGGCTTCCAGCAGAGCTACACGTACTTCACTTGGCGCAACTCCAAGCACGAGCTCACCGAGTACCTCTCTGAACTCACCGGCCCAGCATCGGCGTACATGCGCCCCAATCTGTTCGCGAACACTCCCGACATCCTGCACGACTATCTGCAACACGGAGGTCCGTCGGCGTTCTCGATTCGAGCAACCCTCGCCGCGACTTTGTCTCCCACCTACGGGATCTACAGCGGTTTCGAGTTGTTCGAACACGTTTCTGTTCGACCGGGCAGCGAGGAATACCTGGACTCAGAGAAGTATCAGTACCGGCCACGCAACTGGGCGCAGGCTGCGCGACAAGGACGAACCCTCGCGCCCTACCTCAGCCTGCTCAACCGCATCAGACGTGAACATCCCGCGCTTCAAGATTTGCGCTCGCTTCGTTTCCATCACACAGATAACGACGCCATCATTGCCTTTAGCAAGAAGGTCGGTAGCGACATCGTCTTGGTGACCTGCCTAGTCGATCCGCACCGCGAGCACTCGTGCACGGTGTGGTGGGACCTCGAATCCCTCGGCCTCGACTCCGATAACTCATTCGTCGCCCACGATCACGTGACTGGACGTACGTGGACCTGGGGTACACACACCTTTATCCACTTGCGTCCCTGGGAGAACGTCGCGCACATTGCATCCATCACTGGATCCAAGTCGTGAAGCCCGCCCCTGTCTCCCGCCAGGAGATCGAACGTCTCGTCGACGGCGCCCACCACGATCCTCACTCGATTTTGGGTGCGCACTTGCACGATGGTGGCGTAACCATCCGTGTCCTTCGACCCAATGCTCGAGCTGTCACAGTCGTTTTGCCGGACGGCCCCGGAGACCAACCCACGCGCTTTCCGATGGATCACGAAGCCCTAGGCGTGTGGATGTGCGTGGTTCCGGCAAACACGATCCCGGACTACCGGATCGATGTTCAGTACGAAGGTGATCCGATCCCCGCCGACGATCCCTATCGATTCTGGCCGTTCCTCGGTGAAATGGATCTACATCTGCTCGCCGAAGGACGCCATGAGGAACTGTGGCGGATTTTGGGCGCGCATGTGCGCACCCTGGACAGCGTTTTCGGATCTGTCACGGGCACCGCCTTCGCGGTCTGGGCGCCCAACGCCCTCGGCATTCGCGTGGTCGGTGATTTCAATTTCTGGGACGGCACCGGGCATCCCATGCGGTCCTTGGGTAACTCCGGCGTGTGGGAACTGTTCATTCCCGACGTGCACGCCGGGACTCGCTACAAGTACGAGGTACTCGGGCGCGACGGAACGTGGCGAACCAAGGCCGATCCGGTCGCCTTTAGTGCCGAGCATCCGCCCGCCACCGCGTCCGTCGTCTTTGAGTCCCGGTACTCGTGGAACGACGCAGAATGGATGACCCAGCGTGCCCAGCAAGACCCGCACACCGGTCCCATGTCTATCTACGAGGTACATCTCGGATCCTGGCGTCCGGGTCTGTCCTATCTGGAACTCGCCGAGCAGTTGGTCGACTACGTCACCGACACCGGCTTCACCCACGTCGAACTGCTACCCATCTCCGAGCATCCCTACGGGCCCTCCTGGGGCTACCAGGTGTCTGGATACTTTGCGCCTACATCGCGATTCGGCGATCCCGATCAGTTCCGAGCCCTGGTGGATCGACTCCACCAGGCAGGAATCGGCGTGCTGATCGACTGGGTTCCGGCGCACTTCCCCAAGGACGAATGGGCGCTGGCTCGATTCGACGGGACTTGCCTGTACGAGCATCCCGATCCGCAACGCGGTGAACATCCCGATTGGGGAACGTACGTCTTCGACTTCGGTCGCGCCGAGGTTCGTAACTTCCTGGTAAGTAACGCTTTGTACTGGCTTGAGGAATTCCACGTCGACGGCCTTCGCGTCGATGCTGTGGCGTCCATGTTGTACCTGGACTACTCACGCAACGAGGGTGAATGGTCACCCAACCAGCACGGCGGTCGCGAAAACCTCGACGCCGTTCAGTTCCTCCAAGAGATGAACGCCACCGTCTACAAGCGGGTCCCCGGCGCCGTCACCATCGCCGAGGAATCCACCGCATGGCCTGGTGTCACAACTCCGACGTACGCGGGCGGCCTGGGATTTGGTTTCAAGTGGAATATGGGGTGGATGCACGACTCCCTGGAGTACGTCGGGCGCGACCCCATCCACCGCAAGTACCACCACAACGACATGACGTTCTCACTGATGTACGCCTATTCCGAGCGGTTCGTGCTGCCCCTATCCCACGACGAAGTCGTGCACGGCAAGGGTTCCCTGATAGCGCGCATGCCTGGTGATCGGTGGCAGGCGCTGGCGAATCTTCGCGCCTACCTCGCCTTCATGTGGGCGCATCCGGGTAAGAAGCTGCTGTTCATGGGCGGGGAATTCGCGCAATCGGAAGAGTGGTCAAGTGAGCGCGGGCTCGACTGGTGGCTCCTGCAATTCGCCGAGCACGAGGGCGTGTGGCGGGCTGTGTGCGACATGAACCGGACGTATCGCGAGCACCCAGCCCTGTGGCAACGGGACCACGAGCCCACTGGATTCGAGTGGATCGACGCTGGCGATGCCGACTCCAATACGTTCACGTTTCTTCGATGGGACCTTCGCGGCGACTGTGTGGCGGTGGTCGTGAACCTCTCTCCCGTTCCCCGGACCGACGCCCGTCTCGGCCTGCCGTGGGCGGGGCCTTGGACCGAGATCCTCAATACCGACTCTTCGATCTACGGCGGCTCGGGCCTGGGCAACCTCGGCGAGGTCGTCGCTACCGAGGAACCGTGGAACGGACGACTTGCAAGCGCATCGATCGCAATTCCGCCGCTCGCGGCGTGCTACTTCGCCTCGAAGAACCCGAACCGCACCTAGAACAGCGCACTGGCCAGTGCGGTTCGTGCCGCGGGAACTGCCGGGTCGTCTCCGGCGAGGGTGAACAGATCTACAAGGCGGTTGCGCACCCGTTCGCGGTCCTCGCCAGAGGTGCGGCGAACCACATCAATTAGGCGCGAGAAGCAGGCCTGCCAATCACCCTGAAGAGCCTGGAGATCCGCGACGAGCAGTTGCGCATCAAGGTCGTCTGCGTTCGCGGCGCCGGCAGCAGCCTCGGTGGGATCGATGCCATCGGTGCGCTCGTACAGATCCACCATGGCCAGGCCCGCTGCTGCATCGGCGTCGGCCGGGGCCTCGCTCAAGATCTTCTGGTAGGCCGCACGGGCCGCCGCCCAGTCACCGGCGTCGATGGCGTCGACCGCCGCGTCGAAGCGTGGATCACCGGGTTGTTCCTCTTCCTCGGCTGCAGCGGCTTGCCCTGCGTCGAGAGTTCCGCTGATTCCCTGGCTTGCGGCCACTTCGAGGACCTTGTCGATCGCTTGGCGCAACTGCTGTTCGGGAAGAGCGCCCTGGAACAGCGGAGCCACCTGACCACCGATTACCGCGAATACCGATGGAATGGATTGAACTTGGAAAGCCGCGGCTATCTGCTGCTCGGCGTCAACATCCACTTTCGCCAGGATCCAGCGCCCGCCGTACTCCGCTGCGAGACGTTCCAGTAGCGGTGAGAGTTGCTTACAGGGACCACACCAGGTTGCCCACAGATCCAAAATGACCGGGACCGTCATTGACCTGTCCATGACTTCGGTCTGGAAGTTGGCAGCCGTGACCTCGAGGATCAACCCCTCCGGGGCGCCGGCGAGGGCCGCGTCGGTCTTGCGCTGCTGATCCTTCTGTGCCGCGAGTGCGCCGAGATCTACTGCGCCAGCGAAGTTCGGTGTGCTCACCGCACCATTCTGACGCATGGACGCATCCGATGACGGCCAGCACCCAAGTCCACTGCGATCGGGGTATTCACACCTCAGTGGTAGACAATGGCCTCGTGCACGTCTCTGCCCGCGTCGATTACGGCACTCGCGCCATGGTCGAACTTGCCGAGGCCTGGAAGATGGATTCGGCTCGACTGACCAAAGGCGACGCACTCGCTCGGGCCCAGGACGTTCCGGCGAAGTTCCTCGAGGGGATCTTGAGCCAGTTACGCCAGGCCGGTCTGGTGGTCAGTCAGCGAGGAGCCGAAGGCGGCTACCGGCTCGATCGCGCACCCGAGGAGATCACCGTCGCCGATGTCGTGCGTGCCCTCGACGGACCACTCGCAGCCGTGCGGGAGATGCGCCCCGAGGACGTCGACTATTCCGGAGCGGCGGCGCATTTGCGCGAAGTTTGGGTGGCGCTGCGAGCGGCCATGCGCGACGTCCTGGAACACACCTCGCTCGCCGACGTCCGGGACGGGCACCTACCTGACCGGGCGCAGGCCTATTTGGAAGATCCGCAGGCCTGGCGACGGCGTTAGCGACTCACGATCCCCCAGACTCGTTCCGCAGCGCTGTGGACGTCCACCTCGCCGGACGCGACCTGTGCCGCTGCTGACTCCACATCCGGGCTCACCTGATCATCGTCGAGTCTGGCTCGGAGCATTCCCACGACCGTTGCGACTACCTCTTCGCGCGCACGTGCCGTGCGACGCCGCTGGAGTTCGCCGTGCTCTATCGCCCACGACCGATGATCAACGATCGCGCCTACGACCTCATCGACACCCGTTCCAGTACTCGCGACGGCCGTGAGGACCGGCGGCAGCCACCCCGCTGAATCACTCGTAGCCATAGCGATCATCTGTCGAAGGTCGCGCGCGGTTGACTGCGCTCCTTCCCTATCGGCCTTGTTCACCACGAACACATCGCCGATTTCCAAGATTCCAGCTTTCGCGGCTTGGATGCCGTCTCCCATTCCGGGGGCCAGGAGCACGAGCGTGGTGTCCGCTGCCGCTGCCACTTCCACCTCCGACTGACCGACACCGACCGTCTCAACGAGCACCACGTCGAACCCAGCCGCATCCAGCACTCGAAGAACCTGGCCTGCAGCTGCTGCCAAACCACCGAGGTGTCCACGGGACGCCATCGATCGGATGAAGACGTCGGGGTCGAGCGAGTGCGACTGCATGCGAATCCGGTCACCCAGCAAGGCGCCCCCTGAGAAGGGAGACGATGGGTCCACTGCCAAGACGGCAACGGACTTACCCAAAGCCCGATACGCGGCGATCAAAGCAGCGGTCATGGTCGACTTACCTACGCCCGGTGAACCGGTGATACCGATCACCGCGCAGCGTGGCCTGTCGCCGCCCGCCTCGCGTGCGTCCTGCGCCAAGCGAGCCAGCAACGCCAAGCCATCGCTTCCACCATTTTCTACCAACGTGATTGCACGGGCGAGATCGCGGATTTTGCGCTGCGAAAGGCCGGCGATGAGCCGATCGACCTCTGTTGTCATACGAGCTTCGGTCATCGAGGCTGCTGCCCTCTCGCTACCCGGCGGCCGGAACTCGGACGATCAACGCATCGCCCTGACCCCCGCCACCGCACAACGCCGCTGCACCAATACCGCCGCCACGCCGACGCAGTTCGTAGATCAGATGCAATACCAGCCGTGCCCCGGACATACCGATCGGATGACCAAGCGCGATCGCACCTCCGTTTACGTTCACGCGGGACTCGTCGATTCCCAGACGATGAATCGATGCGACAGCGACTGCAGCAAATGCCTCGTTGATTTCGACGACGTCGAGATCAGCGACCGATATCCCTTCTTTGGCACAGGCCGCCTCAATGGCCGCTGCGGGTTGCTCGTGCAGGGAGGGATCAGGGCCGGCGACTACCCCGTGCGCACCGATGTAGGCAATGGGTGAACTTCCTAGTCGCTCTGCCTCGGCCCGCGACGCAATCACCAGGGCTGCTGCTCCGTCGGAGATCTGTGAAGCATTGCCTGCAGTGATGGTGCCGTCTTTCGCGAAAGCAGACCGCAGCCGCCCGAGCGACTCCGTGGTGGTCTCCGCACGAATGCCCTCGTCCTCGGTCACAACGATCGGATCGCCCTTACGCTGCGGAATGGTCACCGCTGCGATCTCCTCGGCAAACACACCAGCAGCTTGCGCGGCGGCTGCGCGCTGATGCGACGCAGCGGCGACCGAATCTTGCTGCTCGCGTGTCAAGGAATAACGCTCGTTGTAGCGCTCTGTTGCCTCGCCCATGGCGCACTCATCAAAGGCGCACGTGAGACCATCGAAGGCCAACGCATCGATCATCGACCAATCCCCGTACTTCACGCCCTCTCGCGATCCCATGAGCAGATGCGGGGCGTTGGACATGGATTCCATGCCGCCGGCAACGACGGCGTCGAACTCCCCGGCTCGGATCCCCTGATCGGCTAGCGCGATAGCGTCGATCCCCGACAAACACACCTTATTGATCGTCAAGGCGGGAACCGCCATGCCCAATCCGCCTTCGATCGCCGCTTGCCGCGCCGTGTTCTGTCCGGCTCCCGCCTGGAGCACTTGTCCCATGATGACGTAGTTGATGTCTCCGGCGTCGACGTGCGAGCGCTCCAGCGCGCCCGCAATCGCGACTCCGCCGAGCTGTGCTGCCGATTGGGAAGCCAAGGCACCTTGGAGTCGACCCATGGGCGTGCGGGCACCACCGAGGACTACTGCTCCATCGTCAAGACTCATCGGGCTCTCCACCTTCCTAGATCCGCGTGTAACCATAGTTCCCATGGACCACCTCGTGACTCGCATTGACCACGTCGGGATCGCCGTCGCCGACTTCGACCAAGCCGTGGAGTTCTACTCCCGGGCGTTCGGAATGAGCGTCGAACACGAGGAGGTCAACGAGGAACAGGGCGTACACGAGGCGATGCTTCGTGTGGCCGACTCCGATTCATGGATCCAATTGCTGGCGCCGCTCTCCCCTGACTCCCCCATAGGTCGCTTCCTCGATCGAAGCGGTCCGGGCATCCAGCAGATGGCTTACACAGTGACTGATATCGACGCCGTGTGCGACCACCTACGCTCAGTCGGGATCCGCCTTCTGTACGACGTGCCCAAAACCGGAACCGCTGGCTCGCGGATCAACTTCACCCACCCCAAGGACTCAGGGGGTGTTCTGATCGAACTGGTGCAACACGCCGAGCACCACTAGCCCTCCCCCTCTCCGGGCGCGGCTACCCCGGCGATCAGCGTCGTTGCCGCAGAATCGACTCGTGCTTCCCCTGGATCTCCCAGCATTACCGACACTGCCAGTCCTCAATCAACTCTCCAACGGGCTCGCCTTCACTCCTGGCCCAACTTGGGCGGTGGTGGGGATGGTCGGCGCGCTCTTCGCCGTCGTGGCACTCCGACGCATCCGGCGCCTGGTGCTGTTCGCGACCGTGGCCATCGTCGGCATCGTGATTGCCTGGAATGCCGGATTCCTCACCTCGGTTTCCTGAATTCGGTTGAATGGGGGCATGACTAATCGGCCTGACCCATTCGACCCCATAGTTGCAGCGATCGAGTCTCAAGATCCGGCCATCGGCGACATACCGATCCCCGACACGTATTTGGGTGCCACGTTGCATCGACAGGACGAGCAGATGTTCGCCGGACGCGAGTCCAAGGACAAAGATCCTCGGGAATCTATCCACATCGAGCACGTGCCGGTCCCAGAGTTGGCCCCGGGCGAAGCGCTGATTGCCGTGATGGCTTCGAGCATGAACTACAACACCGTATGGTCCTCAATATTCGAACCGGTCTCGGCTTTTGGTCACCTTGACCGTTATGCGCGGGCGAACTCGGACGCCATGCGCCACGCACTCGACTACCACGTGATCGGTTCCGATGCTTCCGGAGTTGTCTTGCGGACCGGACCCGGGGTACACGCCTGGAAGCCGGGCGATCGAATCGTTGCGCACTGCCTTTCGGTCGAACTCGAGTCACCTCTCGGCCACAACGACACGATGCTCGATCCGCAACAGCGTATTTGGGGATACGAGACGAACTTTGGTGGTCTCGCACAAGTAGCGGTAGTCAAAGCCAATCAACTCATGCCAAAGCCCGAGCACCTGACGTGGGAGGAGGCCGCTGCACCCGGACTGGTGAACTCCACTGCCTACCGGCAGCTTGTCTCAAAGAACGGCGGAGCGATGAAACAAGGGGACGTCGTTCTAATTTGGGGCGCATCAGGTGGCCTTGGCTCTTACGCCACGCAACTGGCGCTCAACGGTGGCGCTATCCCGGTTTGTGTGGTGTCCAGTCCACACAAAGCTGAGATAGTGCGATCACTAGGCGCGGAGTTGATCATCGACCGTTCCGCCGAGGGCTATCGGTTCTGGAAAGACGAGCACACCCAAGATCCGAAAGAATGGCAGCGCTTCGGCAAGAAGATCCGCGAACTCACCGGCGGCGACGACGTGGACATCGTCTTCGAACATCCCGGCCGCGAGACGTTCGGCGCGAGTGTGTACGTCACTCGTAAGGGTGGCACCGTCGTCACGTGCGCGTCGACGTCGGGATTCATGCACGAATACGACAACCGCTACCTGTGGAACAACCTCAAGCGGATCGTGGGTAGCCACTTCGCCAATTACCGTGAGGCCTTCGAGGCCAATCGACTCGTGGCCAAAGGGATGATCCACCCCACCCTGTCCAAGGTGCTTCCCCTCAACCAGACCGGCCAGGCCGCCTGGGAGGTGCATCGGAACATGCATCAGGGCAAGGTCGGGGTCTTGTGCCTGTCCCCAGCCGAGGGAATGGGCGTCACCGACCAAGCCATGCGAGATTCACTCGGCGCTGAGCTCGATCGCTTCCGCGACTCCTGACCGCGCCTGATCCGCCCGTGATTGACCTACCATGAACCGATGACCACGCCATCGACGCAATCACGCGTCGATACGAAGATGCCGTGGAATCTTGACCGCGGCAGGTCTTCGGGCGAGATGGGCTACCTCCCCGGCCTCGACGGCCTGCGCGCCATCGCAATCATCGGGGTCCTGCTCTACCACGCGGGGATCGACTGGATGCCCGGCGGCTTCCTGGGCGTCGATGTGTTTTTCGTCATCAGCGGGTTCTTGATCACCTCGCTGATCCTCGAAGAGTACGACCGCTCTGGGCGGGTGGACTTCAGGCGCTTCTACCTCGGTCGCGCTCGTCGCCTCCTGCCAGCGGTGCTGGTCATGCTGACCGGCGTCGGGATCGCCGTGCTGCTGTTTTATCAGGACGCACTCAGCGCATTCAGGCAAGACGCACTCGCGACCGTCTTCTACGTCAACAACTGGTGGTACGTCCTAGTTGATCAGTCGTACTTCCAGTCGATGGGACGACCACCGTTACTGAAACACCTGTGGTCACTATCGGTTGAGGAACAGTTCTATCTGATCTGGCCCGCCATCGCACTGCTGCTCGTGCGATCGGGTGGACGACCTCTCGTTCGACGCATCGCGCTCGTGCTGGCCGCCGCTTCCACCGTATGGATGGCCGTAATCTCGATCCGCAACGGTTATCCCGTTGATGCGGACCCGAGCCGCGCCTACTTCGGTACCGATTCACACAGTATGGGCTTGCTGGTGGGAGCCGCCCTGGCGACGGTGTGGCGGCCGGGGCATCTGAGCGCCCAGATCCCTCGCGGCACCCGAACGATTGTTACCGGAACCGGAATAGTCGCGCTCGCGGTGATAATCAGTTTCTACGCATTTGTCGGCGAGTTCACCCCGTGGCTCTACCGTGGCGGTTTCCTCGCCCTGGCCTTCTTCACAACGGTTCTGATCGCCGCCGTCACCCATCCCGCGTCACTCCTGGGGCCAGCGCTCGGCGTCGGCGTCCTGCGCTACTTGGGCCGACGCTCCTACGGGATCTACCTGTGGCACTGGCCGATCTTCATGGTGACCCGTCCTGGTATCGATGTGGAGTGGAGCGAACCCGTCGCGTTCGTCATCCGCATGGGCCTGACCCTCGGTGTCGCCGAACTCAGCTATCGACTCGTGGAAATGCCAATCCGTCGCGGTGCGTTGGGACGCGCATGGAAAGCCTTCCGCTCAGGATCACGCGCTGGCCTGCGAACCTTGGGAACGCTGATCACCGCCGCCCTCGTCACGGTTCTGGCTGGATCGGTGGCGATTGCACTTGTGGTGAACCCCGGAGACGGCCGCGACGCCATAGCCGACGACGTGGCCGAGGCGATGGGAATTGCGGACGACGGCCCGCTGGTTGTCTCGATTGATGACGAAACCGATCTCGGGTCCACCACGGAAGCCGAGGACACCACTGCATCAGATTCAACAAGCCCCCAAGCCACCGCTGCCGATCCACCGACCGTCGAAGAAATCCGCGCCGAGAACGGACCGGTCAGCGTGCTAGGAGATTCCGTGGTCCTCGGTGCTCGCAAGGCCATCAAGGACACCATCCCCGGCGCGCGAGTCGATGCCGAGGTTTCTCGCATGCCCGGAGCCTTCACCGGAAGGGTCAAGAAACTCGATCGGCGAGAAAAACTCGCAAACGTCGTCGTCGTTCATCCCGCTAGTAACGGAGTCATCAACGACGAGATCCTGCGAAACATCCTTGGTCCTTTGACCGACTACCAGCGCGTGGTCGTCGTGAACGCATCAGTCCCGAGAACCTGGGAGAAGCCGAATAACAGGCTTATCAAGAAGATCGCCGCCGACTACCCGAACGTGGTCGTCGCCGACTGGAAGTCGGTATCCGACGGCAGAAGTGACTACTTCGTCTCCGACGGCGTGCACCTCACCTCCGAGGGTGCATCTGCCTTCGCCAAGTTGATCAAGGACTCCGCCAAGCTCTAGACCGCCCTCGTGCATTACGTCAGATTTCACGCATACTGAAGGTATGGCTCGCAAATCACGCAGGTCCTTCATCAGCCTGTCCAGCCTCGTCGGCCTCATCGGCATCGTCGTCGTGGCCTTCGCCGTAGGCGCGGTGCTGGTGTTGGGTCCGTGGTCAAACTCGGCCACCGCGCGCCCGACCATCGACCTCGTCTCCAAGAACACCGTTACGAACAACCTCGTGAGCCCATGGGGACTGGCATTCCTCCCGGACGGATCGGCTCTGGTCTCCGAACGCGACACCGGTGTGATCCGCCGAATCCCTGCGCGCGCGGATGGTCAACCCGCCCGAACCTTGACCAAGGCACCCAAGGTCGGCAAGGTGAAGGGGGTGCGCGCCGGAGGTGAGGGTGGGCTCTTGGGCATCGCCGTGCCGCCGACTCCCGAGGGTCAACAGCCCGACTTCCTCTTCGCTTACTACACCGGCACCCGAGACAACCGCGTGGTGCGCATCGCGTGGAACAGCCGCTCGCTTGGTCGACAGACCCCGATCGTTACGGGCATCCCAAAGAACACCTATCACAACGGCGGGCGGATCCTCGCCGACGACGACGTCCTCTACATCGCCACCGGAGATGCGGGCATCCCTGACCTCTCCCAAGACCCCGATTCGCTGGCAGGCAAGGTCCTACGGGTGAACTTCGACGGCGATCCGGCCGCTGGAAATCCAACACCCGGCTCGCCCGTTTTCACTCTCGGTCACCGCAACGTGCAGGGCTTGGCAGTCGATTCGGCAAATCGACTGTGGGCTACCGAATTCGGGACCTCCAAGGCCGATGAACTCAACCTGCTCCTGCCGGGCCGCAACTATGGGTGGCCGATCGTGGAAGGACGCAGTTCTAACAGGAAGTTCACCAACCCCAAGGTGACGTGGGCACCGACCTCGACGGCCTCACCGAGCGGTCTCGCCATCTACGACAAGGCCGCCTACGTCGCAAGCCTTCGAGGCGAGGTCCTGTGGCGGGTGCCGCTTAACGGCACTAAGGCCGGTAAGCCTGAAGCTGTGGACCTCGGGGAGCGCAGTCGACTGCGTACAGTGGCAGTTGCGCCTGACGGACGGTTATGGCTTTCCACTAGCAACACCGACGGTCGAGGGAACCCGAGTTCCCGAGACGACAGGATGCTCAGCCTCCAGGTCGAGGACTAGCCACTAAGGCCGGCGCGCTGAACGCGCGTGACGAAGCCCACCAGTTCACGCCCGACGGCTTCGGGTTGTTCGATGGCCGAGAGGTGGCCGGCGGCGGGGATCATCGCGGATCCGGCGTCTCGCAGTGCATCGAACATCACCTGCTGCTCACCTTCAGGCGACATCGCATCCTCTCCACCCCACAGAACCAAAGCGGGAATATCAACCGCCGCCAAGGTATCCACGGAGTTAGGCCGGTCCGCCATCGCCCGCTGGTACCAGGCGATGGCCTCAGGATTTGCCCGGTCCATCCACGATGTCACCCTGGCAACGACGTTTGGCCGGGAATCGTGCGTGGTGGAACCGACGATCACTGGAAGCACCCGCTCCTTCAAAATCACACCGCACGCATGGGGATCGTCATCGATCGCTTGCGCCATGGCACGACGGTTGTCTTGTGCCGGCTGGGCGTCGGCCGTCGCCTTGGTGTCGCAGAGCACGATCCCTGCGATCATCTCCGGATACCGACGCAGCCACTCCATCACTAAATAGCCACCAACCGATAACCCCGCCACAACGAGGCGATCCACGCCCCGATCCAGGGCAGCGGCGACAAGCAACTCGACCACCGATCCAAGATCGGGATCTGAAGATGACGGTAGTTCGCTACCCCCGAACCCAGGCAGATCCGGGACCAAGACCCGCCAACCCGCATCGACGAGCATCCGCCGCTGGTCGTCCCACATCGAGTGATCGCATGGGAACGCATGCAGCAGCATGATCACCCCTCCGGTGCCTTCGTCCACCATCTCCACGCTGCTCAAAGATCGCTCCATTTCTCCATAGGCCCGGGCCAGTCCTCGGGAAGGTTCGCAGCATCGGGGTCGATGACGTGAACGACCCGGTTAAGCACATCGCTGACGAACCTTTCCCCGACCCACAGATGCTTGGCCTCGGGGACGTCAACAACCTCGATCCTCGGCGCGCCGGCGAATGCCTCCCGAGCCAGCTCGGGGGGAAGAAAGTCGTCGAATTCCGGCACCAGGGCAACCACTCGCCGGTGGCCCGCCTGCCACTGCTGCAATTCCTCGGTGCTGGTGAAGCGAAGCGGCGGGCTCAGCAAGATCGCACCCTGCACTGGATCGATGTTTCCGTGCTTGAGCACCACGTCTGTTCCAAACGACCAGCCCAGGAGCCAGATGTTGGGCAAGCCGCGACCGACCACCTCGTTGATGGCTGCTTGCAGGTCCCGACCCTCCCCCTCGGCTCGGTCAAAGGCTCCTTCGCTTACACCCGATGCCGATTTCGTACCACGGGTGTTGAAGCGCAAGACCGCCATATCCACGAGAGCGGGAAGCCGCCACGACATCTTTCGCAGCACGTGCGAATCCATCATTCCGCCGTGGGTCGGAAGTGGGTGGACGCACACGATGGTCGCAACAGGATCGCGTTCTGGCGGCAAGGCCAACTCGCCGACAAGGGCCAGACCGTCTGAGGTCCGAAGCGTGACCGCTTCCCGGCGAGCCGGTAGTACCGAATTAGCGGTAATCGGAACACCGACGGATTCGGTCACCGCGGGCCTCGCTTGGCCCGTGCCCGCCAGCAAGGCGTATGCCAGTGACGCCGATCGTCCGCACCCTTGGGATCGTCGGCGCTCCAGGCAACGACGTGCGGAGTGGCCGGTCGGATTTCATGATCGCAACCCGGACATCGATACGTCTTAGTCGCCGAGGATCCTGTCAAGGAACGCACGATCCAATCACCGTCAGGGTGTGACTCCACCTGCTGATTGGATCGAGGCGGCGTTCGCTCAGGCTCAACTCGCCGACGATTCTTCCGACCCACGTGTCCGTCTACCCTACGCGTAGGAGCGGAAGCCGCGCCCGGCCTTGCGCCCGGTGTAGCCAGCAGTGACCAAGTGTTCCAGCCATGGAGCAGGAGCGAAGCCCGGCTCACGGAACTCCCGATACAGCGTCTGCTGGATAGCCAGCGAAACGTCAAGGCCGACCACATCCAACAGTTCAAATGGACCCATCGGGTAGCCGCAGCCAAGCTTCATCGCCGAATCGATGTCATCCGTGCTGGCGTAGTTGCCTTCGGCCATCTTGATGGCGTCGTTCAGGTACGGGAACAAAAGCGCATTGACAATGAATCCCGCGCGGTCACCGCAGTGAACACCGACCTTCCCGATACGCGCGACAACATCCCGAGAAGTCGCGACAACATCGGGACTCGTCGCCACGGTATCGACGATTTCGACGAGCTTCATGACCGGAGCCGGATTGAAGAAGTGCAGGCCGATAACGTCACCGGGACGCGATGTCACTGCGGCGAGGTCCACCACGGGAAGTGATGACGTGGTGGTTGCCAAGATGGCACCAGGCTTGCAGATCTCGTCAAGGTTCTCGAATAGTGCCGTCTTGATGTCGATCTCCTCGGCAATCGCCTCAACCACGAGGTCAACGTCCGCAAGATCATCGAGCGATGTAGTACCGGTGATCCGGGCCAGTGCAGCATCGGCGTCTGCCTGTTCAATTTTCCCTCGCTGCAGTGCCTTCTCCAGGCTGCGCGAAATGGATCCGATGACTTTGGCGGCCTTGTCCTCGGAACGGGCAACGAAGGTGACCGCCATGCCCGCTTTGGCGAAGACTTCGATGATGCCCGTTGCCATCGTGCCGGATCCGACCACGCCTATCGACTCGACTAGACGCAACGACAGATCGCTGCCAGCGTTGGTCGGAGACTGACTATCGGGCACCGTCTCGGGCGATCCGGGCGATGCATACGTGTAGAAGCCGCGTCCGGACTTACGTCCCTTCAATCCCGCAGTGACCATGTGCTTGAGGATCGGACTCGGTGCGTGTAGGCGGTCGCGTCCCTGGCGGTACATCGTGTCCAGAATTTGGTACGCCGTATCCAGACCGATGAGGTCAAGAAGCGCCAACGGCCCCATGGGCAGACCGCAGCCCAACTTCATGGCAGCGTCGATGTCCTCTCGACTCGCATACTTCTGCTCGTACATGGAAGCAGCGTGGTTGAGATACCCGAACAGCAGGCTGTTGGCGATGAAACCCGCTTTGTCCTCGCAGATCACGGCTTCCTTGCCGATCTGTTCAGCGAAGATGCGGATCTGCTCGACAACATCGTCGTCGGTAACGACCGTGCGCACGATCTCGACGAAGTCTTGGACCGGCGCAGGGTTGAAGAAGTGCAGGCCAACCACGCGAGCTGGTTGACCCACGGCGACCGAGATCTCTGTGACAGACAGCGACGATGTATTGGTGCACCAGATCACGTGCTCAGGTACCAGGCCATCGAGTTGTCGCAGCACCTCGCGCTTAAGTTCAAGGTCCTCCGGAACAGCCTCGATGACGATGTCGGAAGTCATGCACTCTTGGATGTTCGTGGTGAAAACGATCGCTTCCAAGATGGCCGATCGTTCATCGGCCGACAACTTGCCTCCTGCTACCGCCCTCTCGGTGGATGCCTCGATTCGCTGCCGGGCCGCCTCGACGGTCTCGTCATCGATGTCGATTGCCCGTACCGAGAACCCGTGGCGCGCGATGACCTCCGCGATGCCGGTACCCATGGTTCCCAGGCCTATGACGGCCACCGTCCTTGCGATCTCGCGTGAATCCATCGTGACAGTGTGCCAAAGACCTAGAAAAGTCGAAGGCCGGAATCCGTGGATCCCTTCAACTCGTCGTAATCCACGACCACACAGCGGATTCCTCGGTCCTCGGCGAGCGTGCGCGCCTGAGGCTTTATCTCTTGGGCGGCGAAGACCCCAGATACCGGAGCCAAGAGCGGATCGCGGTTAAGCAGCTCCAGATACCGCGTCAGCTGCTCCACGCCGTCTATCTCGCCCCGGCGCTTGATCTCGACCGCTACGTTGGCACCTTCGGCGTCCCGGCACATCAGGTCAACCGGACCAATGGCCGTGGGGAACTCCCGGCGCACAAGACTCCAGCCGCTGCCGAAGGTCTCGACATGCTCGGCGAGGAGCTTTTGCAGGTGGGCCTCGACTCCGTCCTTGACCAAGCCCGGATCCAATCCCAACTCGTGCTCAGAATCGTGGAAGATCTCCAGCAAGGAAATCACCAGTCGCTCTCCCGCCTTGTTCTCGACCGTCCAGGTAACAGTGGAAGCGTCATCGGTCTCGCTCGCATCAGTCGGATCCGCAGACGTCTCAGACAACCAACAAGGTGGACTCATCCAGTTAAGTGGCTTGTACGAGCCACCGTCGGCGTGGACCAACACCGAGCCGTCCGCTTTGACCATGATGACGCGAACGGCTTCAGGCAGGTGGGCGGTCAAACGCCCTACATAGTCGACAGTGCACCGCGACACGATCAAACGCACCGAGGCAGGCTAACGGCTGCGACATCTCCGCGAGCGACCGCAGCCCGAATCGCCGATTTTGCGCAAGCGCCCTAAAGGCCGCAGTCGTCAATAATGGTTGTCATCAGGGCTCCGAACAAGGCTGATTCGATTCCGGCTTCCTCCAACCAGGTCTGCTTCATCAGTGCGTAGTACTCATCGGGGTTGGATGCGAGTCCAGAGCAGATCTCCTGCTGGGCTTCTGGGGTTTGACTGAACCACAACACTTCTGCATCGGGAATGTTCTGGATAATCTCCTGCGGATCCGGCGCTTGACCTTGGTCGCCATCGCGAGAAGTGAGCCATACGAGGGAGCCGATGACGACTGCTGCGACGACAATGGCGGCGAGAATCACTACAAGGGTCGTCCTAGTCCGCACGTCCGAACGATACTCGCATCCATGCGACTGGTCACCGTGCTACGAATCGAGGTGGTCGACCACGCGATTCAAGATTCCCGCGACGTCGTAATCCTTGGGAGTGAAGACCTCAGCCACGCCCTGGTCCTTCAGCCATTGGGCATCTTCAGCGGGAATGATCCCTCCCACCACGACCACGACATCGCTAGCACCGTGATTGGTAAGACCTTCCAGGATCGCGGGGACGAGCGAGCGGTGCGACCCTGAGAGGATCGACAGACCAACAACGTCCACATCCTCGGCCACGGCGGCCATGACGATCTGCTCTGGTGTCAGACGGATGCCCTGATAGATCACTTCAAAGCCAGCATCGCGCGCTCGAACGGCAATCTGTTCGGCACCGTTGGAGTGCCCGTCCAGCCCAGGCTTGCCCACCAAGAATCTATAGGGACGACCTCGATCGTGTGCGAGATCTCGTACTCGCTGCGCCACGTCATCCATCGACGTTCCGCGCGAGGAGTTCGATCCAGAGTTCGAAGCAGAGCCCGCACCACCGGATGCCACCGTGGAGTCGATGCCCGTCGGCGCTCGGTACTCCCCGAACACATCTCGAAGCACCGCCGCCCATTCACCGGTGGTGACTCCTGCCCTCGCACACGCAAGGGTGGGCTCCATCAGGTCATCATTCGTAGTCGCTGCCAGCCGCAGCCCGTCGAGGGCCTGCTGGACGACGGCCGCATCACGTTGACGTCGCCAATGTACGAGACTCTCGATGGCTTCAGCTTCCACCGCCGGGTCGACGATGTACACGGCGTTCTCACCTTCGACCTGCAACGGACTTGGCTCGGTCGCCTCGAAGGCGTTGACACCAACCACCGTGTCCTCACCAGATTCGATACGCGCCCGACGACGAGTCAGTGAGCCCACCAGCTCCTGTTTCATGTACCCGTTCTCAACTGCGGCCACTGCACCGCCCATGTCCAGCACCCTTTGCAACTCTCCTGTCGCGTCAGCAACCAAGACCGAGACCTTCTCTTCGATCACTGTCGAACCGGAAAAGAGATCGTCGTATTCCAGTAGGTCTGTTTCGTAGGCGAGAACTTGTTGCATTCGCAGGGACCACTGCTGGTCCCACGGACGAGGCAGTCCCAAAGCCTCATTCCACGCCGGCAACTGCACCGCGCGCGCACGCGCGTCTTTGGACAAGGTGACCGCGAGCATCTCGAGCATGATCCGATAGACGTTGTTCTCCGGCTGCGCTTCGGTCAGCCCGAGGGAGTTCACCTGCACTCCGTATCGGAACCGGCGTTGCTTGGGATCGGTAACCCCATATCGCTCGAGCGTGATGCTGTCCCACATGTCGACCATCGCGCGCATCTTGCACATTTCCTCAACAAAACGCACACCCGCATTAACAAAGAACGACATCCGACTCACGACGGTGCCGAACTCCTCGTCCGGCACCTGACCGGACGCGCGAACGCGGTCAAGGACCTCGATAGCCGTCGCCATCGCGAAAGCGATCTCCTGAGTGGGCGTCGCACCGGCTTCTTGAAGGTGATAGCTGCAGATGTTGATCGGGTTCCAGCGCGGCACCTGCTTCACCGAGTACACGATCATGTCGGTTATCAACCGCAGTGAGGGTTCCGGTGGGAAGACGTAGGTGCCCCGACTGAGGTACTCCTTGATGATGTCGTTCTGGGTGGTGCCCTGTAACTCCGTCGCCGATACCCCTTGTTCCTCGGCCACGACCACGTATAGGGCCAACAGCCACATTGCGGTCGCGTTGATGGTCATCGAGGTATTCATCCGCTCGAGCGGAATTTCCTGGAACAGGGTGCGCATGTCACCAAGATGCGCAACGGGAACGCCTACCTTGCCGACCTCGCCTGCGGCCATCGGAGAGTCAGGGTCATAGCCCGTTTGGGTCGGCAGGTCGAAAGCAACGGACAAGCCGGTCTGCCCCTTGGTCAGGTTGGTTCGAAACAGCGAATTGCTGGCCGATGCCGACGAATGCCCGGCGTAGGTGCGCATCATCCAGGGTCGATCACGCTCGATCGATCCTGGCGTCCCATCATTGGCCAGCATGGATTCAGCGTACGGGGGTAGTCAGCGTTAGGTGGCGCAGATGGCCGACGAGGAGCACCATAGGGGGGTGAACAACTCGTTCTCGTACCTCTTCGGCCCGCTCGTGGCCTTCTTCGCGATCGGCGTACTGGTGCTGGTGCTGCGCTGGGCCTTCAGTTCCCGAAAGACATCCGTCGTGGCCGCTGCACCCAAAGCCGGTGCCCAGGACGAGTACGGGATGCTCGTAGCCGTGGCTTCACCGGCCACCTACGTAGATGGTGAGATAGCTCGGCGCCGCCTTGAGGACGCCGGGATCCGCGCGAATCTGGCGCAAACCCTGGATGGCCCGCGGGTGATGGTCTGGCCGAAGGACGAGGGTCGAGCACGCGAGGTGCTCATCTCATAGGCGGTCCCTCGCGCGATGCGTCGTCAGTACGCACCACCTGCGCACCAAGTTTCTGAAGGTCTCCCACCAGGCCCGCATATCCCCGATCGATGTGATCCACCCCGTAGATGTCGGTACGGCCCTCAGCGATCAAACCGGCCAGCACTAACCCAGCCCCAGCGCGGATGTCGGTAGCTTCGACAGGTGCTCCAGACAACGAGCTTCGGCCGCGAATCAGCGCATGGTGACCATCGGTTCGAACATCGGCTCCTAGTCGAGCGAGTTCGCGAACAAATCGAAAGCGCGCCTCGAACAAGTTCTCGGTAACCAGCGCCGCGCCATCGGCAACGGCATTGAGGGCAATGAACTGGGGTTGGAGGTCGGTCGGGAAGCCCGGGTAAGGCAGCGTGACAATGTCCACCGCCCGTGGACGCTCGTTCATCTCCACGACGAAACCCTCGGAACTGTCCTCGATGGTTGCACCCGCGCTCCGCAATTTGTCCAGTGCCAAGGTGAGGTGGGAGGGATCAGCACCGGCCACCTCGATCCGACCTCGGGTTATCGCAGCCGCCACTGCCCAGGTTCCAGCGACAATTCGATCAGGCACCGTCCGGTGGGTGACCGGGTGCAGTTCCTTGACACCGTCGATGACGAGAGTGGACGTGCCCACACCTTCGATCTGCGCGCCCATGGCCATGAGCATCGTGCAAATGTCCACGATCTCGGGCTCGCGCGCGGCGTTGTCGATGGTGGTGCGACCTTTGGCCAGAACCGCGGCCATAACGAGGGTCTCTGTTGCTCCAACACTAGGGAAGTCCAGCCAAACATCGGCCCCTGTGAGTTGAGACGACGTCGCAACGAGATACCCATGCTCGTTGACTACGTCTGCGCCCATGCGCTGAAGACCCTCGATGTGAAGGTCCAAACCGCGGCTTCCAATGTTGTCTCCGCCAGGCATCGCAACATCAGCCTCTCCGCAGCGCGAGACCAGCGGTCCGAGAACACAGATCGATGCCCGCATCCGCCTGACGAGGTCGTAGTCGGCGCGGTGGTGCGGGCGCTCGGGGACGTCGATTTCCACGACTCCCCCGGCAACATCACGATTCACCGAGCACCCGAGCCGCCGGAGTAATTCCGCCATGATGTCGACGTCCACGATGTCCGGGACGTTGGTGAGTGTCGAGACCCCCGGAGCCAGCAGCGCAGCTGCCATGAGCTTCAGTACGGAGTTTTTCGCGCCCGCTACCTCGACGCGCCCCTGTAGGGGCCCACCGCCTGTCAGGCTCAGGGTGCCCTGACCATCGGCACGCGTCTCCACCGGGGAATCGTACGAGCGCGCGCTCGCTGCGGGATCGGGCCACCTGCCCTAGGGTCACGTCATGGTCAATTTGACGAGGATTTACACGCGAACCGGCGACGATGGCACCACATCACTGGGAGACATGAGCCGGACGGGAAAGAACGATCCTCGGCTTCGGGCCTACGCCGATGTCGACGAAGCGAATTGCGCAATCGGAGTCGTTTTGGCCCAGAGCGGGCTTGACGACGACGTCCGCACTTTGCTCACCGCCATCCAAAACGATCTCTTCGACGTTGGGGCGGATCTATGCACGCCGGTGATCGACGACCCCGAACACCCGCCTTTGCGAATCACCGATGCCTACGTTGAAGCCCTCGAGCAAGCCTGCGACGAATACAACGGTCGACTCGAGCCACTGCGTTCGTTCGTGCTCCCCGGAGGAACTCCCGCGGCGGCCTACTTGCACGTGGCCCGGACCGTGGTTCGTCGAGCAGAACGCTCGACCTGGGGCGCACTGGATATGTACCACGGTGGAATGAACCCGCTCACGGCCACATACCTGAACCGGCTGTCGGATTTACTGTTTATCCTCGGGCGCATCGCCAATGCCGGCGACGACGTCCTCTGGCAGCCAGGCGCCCGCTCTTAGCCCAACCTCCCGCCTTTCCCGACACTCCTGGAAAGGCCTGCTGGAACAGGGGCTACTAGGACAAGCCCTTGGCGGCGCCGGCCACGGTGATCCGGGTCTCAGCGCGCTTAACTGCCGAAGGATCCTCGTGCTGATCCCCCGCAGCCTGGGCCCGCGACAAAGCAACTTGCGCGCGATCAAGGTCAATATCCTCGGCGAGTTCGGCTACCTCGGCGATCACGCTGACCTTATTGGAGTCGACGGAGAAGAACCCACCGTGCACCGCGACCATCATTTTGTTGCCGTCGGACTCCTCGATGCGCAAGGGACTCTCGAGCAACAACGCCAAGACGGGCTCGTGCCCAGGCAAAATGCCGATCTCCCCCTCCGGGGTCTTGGCTACCACCGACTTGGCCTCCCCCTGCCAAAGCAGGCGTTCGGCCGAGACGACGGCAACCTCGAGAACGGAACCCTCAGCCACGACTACTTCTTCTCCAGCTCTGCAGCCCTGCGCTCGACGTCCTCGATACCGCCGCACATGAAGAAGGCCTGCTCGGGCAGGTGGTCATACTCACCCTCCGCCAACTTCTTGAAGGAGGCGATGGTCTCTTCAATCGGAACGAACGAGCCAGGCTGGCCGGTAAAGGCCTCGGCCACGAACATGTTCTGCGACAAGAAGCGCTGGATGCGGCGGGCCCGACCGACGATGATTTTGTCTTCCTCAGAGAGCTCGTCGATACCCAGAATCGCGATGATGTCTTGCAGATCCTTGTAGCGCTGCAGGATCTCCTTGACGCGCGCCGCGACGGCGTAGTGCTCATCGCCGATGTAGCGCGGATCGAGAATTCGCGAGGTGGAGTCCAGCGGATCCACAGCCGGGTAGATACCGAGCTCGGAGATCGGACGGGACAACACCGTGGTGGCGTCAAGGTGGGCGAATGTGGTCGCCGGCGCCGGGTCGGTGAGGTCGTCAGCGGGAACGTAGATCGCCTGCAGCGAGGTGATCGAGTGTCCGCGCGTGGAGGTGATGCGCTCTTGCAGCTGGCCCATTTCGTCGGCGAGGGTGGGCTGGTAGCCCACGGCCGACGGCATACGACCGAGCAGCGTCGAAACCTCCGAGCCTGCCTGGGTGAAGCGGAAGATGTTGTCGATGAACAGCAGCACGTCCTGCTTTTGCACGTCGCGGAAATACTCGGCCATCGTCAACGCAGCCAGGGCAACACGAAGCCGAGTGCCCGGGGGCTCGTCCATCTGTCCGAAGACCAGGGCCGTCTTCTCGATGACGCCCGACTCGGTCATCTCCAAGAAGAGGTCGTTGCCCTCGCGGGTGCGCTCACCGACACCGGCGAACACGGAGACACCGCCGAAGTTTTCGGCGACGCGGTAGATCATCTCCTGGATCAGCACGGTCTTGCCCACACCCGCGCCACCGAACAGGCCGATCTTGCCACCCTTAACGTACGGAGTGAGGAGGTCGATGACCTTGATGCCGGTGGTGAAGACCTCGGTCTTGGACTCGAGTTGATCGAATGCCGGGGCTTGGCGGTGGATGCTCCAGCGCTCGTTGATGTCCAGGCTCGCGGCATCAACATCGAGCGGCACACCGAGGGTGTTCCACACGTGGCCCTTGGTGACATCCCCAACCGGCACGGTGATGGCGTTACCGGAGTCCTTAACCGGCGCGCCTCGTACCAGGCCGTCGGTGGGCTGCATCGAAATGGCACGGACCATGTTGTCGCCAATGTGCTGGGCGACCTCAAGGGTCAGCGTCTGCGCTCCCCCTCCTTCGTCACCCTGGTCGAAGGAGACATCTACGGTGAGTGCGTTGTACAGCTCAGGCATCGCCTCGACGGGGAACTCCACGTCGACGACCGGGCCTGTCACGCGGGCTACACGCCCGACGCCGGTGGTGGTCTCAGTCGTTGCGGTCATCTCGTTCCTCTTCCTTCGCTTCCTGTTTACGTGGTCTTAGGCCGAGAGTGCGTCGGCTCCACCGACGATCTCGCTGATTTCCTGGGTGATCTCTGCCTGGCGGGCTTGGTTCGCCTGGCGGGTCAAGGAGCGGATGAGCTCCTCGGCATTGTCCGTAGCGGACTTCATGGCACGACGGCGAGCAGCATGCTCCGATGCGGCCGACGTCAGTAGCGACAGGTACACCATTTGCTCGATGTAGCGCGGCAACAAGGCATCGAGCACGCCCTCGGGGCTCGGCTCGAACTCATACAGCGGGAACGGCATGCCCGTCTCAGTTGGTTCCACGACCTCGTCGACAACCTCGAGGGGCAGGATCCTGCGAACCCGCGTCTCTTGGGTACCCATGTTGACGAAGTGCGTGTACACAACGTGGATCTCGTCGACGCCGCCGTCGCCGTTTTCGTCGCCGTGGAATGCAGCCAAAAGATCCTCACCGATTCGCTTGGCGTCGGCGTAAGTCGGCTGGTCGGTGAAGCCGGTGTACTCCCCGCCCATCTCCCGGCCGCGGAACCGGTAGTACGAGACACCCTTGCGACCCACGAGAAAAGGTAGGACCTTCATGCCCTTCTCGTTCAGGTTCCGAGTCAGTGCCTCACCCTCCTTGATCGCGTTGGTCGAGTAAGCGCCTGCGAGCCCGCGGTCGGCAGTGATGATCAAGACCGCCGCACGCTCTTGTTTCTCGGCCTTGGCCGTGAGCGGATGCTTGGAGACGTCCGAGGCGTGCGAGGCAGCCGCCGACACCGCGTCGACGAGTTGGGTCAAATACGGCATCGACGCATCGAGGCGTTGTTGCGCCTTAACGATGCGTGAGGATGCGATCAACTCCATCGCCTTGGTGATCTTCTTGGTCGCCTGGACGGAACGGATCCGTCGCCGGAAGACCCTGAGCTGCGCACCCATGAGTTAGCCCCGCACCGACCGAGTGATCTGCGTGGGATCGATCTCCTCATCCTCGATGGCCTCGACGGGCTCATCGTTGACAAGAAGCTGACCCGACGAGGTCGAGAACTGACGCTTGAACTCCTCGATTGTGGACTCCAGAACACTCACGGTGTCGTCCGAGAGATCGGACGTGCTGCGAATAGCCTCGAGCACCTCACCCTTGTTGCGCTCCACGTAGTCCAAGAATTCCGCATCGAAGCGACGGATATCTTCGACGGGGACATCGTCAAGCCGACCGGTAGTGCCCGCCCATACGGATACGACCTCGCGCTCCATCGGCTGCGGCTGGTACTGAGCCTGCTTGAGAAGTTCGACCAGACGAGATCCACGTTCGAGCTGCGCCTTCGACGCAGCATCGAGGTCCGAGCCGAAGGCTGCGAACGCCTCGAGCTCGCGGAACTGGGCGAGGTTCAAACGCAACTGGCCGGCGACCTTCTTCATCGCCTTGGGCTGCGCGGAACCACCGACACGGGACACCGAGATACCCACGTTGATCGCCGGACGCACACCGGAGTTGAACAGGTCGGACTCCAAGAAGCACTGGCCGTCGGTGATCGAGATCACGTTGGTCGGGATGAACGCCGAGACGTCGTTGGCCTTGGTCTCGATGATCGGCAGACCCGTCATCGAACCGCCACCCATCTCATCTGAGAGCTTCGCGCAGCGCTCCAGGAGTCGGCTGTGCAAATAGAAGACGTCACCGGGGTATGCCTCGCGACCCGGGGGACGACGCAGCAAGAGCGACACCGCGCGATAGGCCTCTGCCTGCTTGGAGAGGTCGTCGAACACGATCAGCACGTGCTTGCCTCCGTACATCCAGTGCTGGCCGATCGCCGAGCCGGTGTAGGGCGCGAGGTACTTGAAGCCGGCCGGGTCAGACGCCGGGGCCGCGACGATGGTCGTGTACTCCATCGCGCCGTACTCCTCAAGCGCACCCTTGACCGAGGCGATAGTCGAGCCCTTCTGGCCAATCGCGACGTAGATGCAGCGGACCTGCTTGTTGGGATCACCGCTCTGCCAGGCCTCGCGCTGATTCAAGATGGTGTCCAGGCACACAGCGGTCTTGCCAGTCTGGCGGTCACCGATGATCAGCTGGCGCTGGCCACGACCGATGGCTGTCATGGCGTCGATCGCCTTGATGCCGGTGAGCATCGGCTCCTTGACGGGCTGACGCTGAACGACAGTAGGTGCCTGAACCTCAAGGGCACGGCGGCCTTCTGCCTCGATCGCGCCAAGGCCGTCAATCGGGTTTCCCAGCGGATCCACCACACGTCCGAGGAATGCATCCCCAACGGGCACCGAGAGGACCTCTCCCGTGCGACGCACCGGCTGTCCCTCTTCAATGTGGGCTCCATCGCCAAGGAGAACGACACCGATCTCACGGACGTCGAGGTTGAGGGCGACTCCTAGGAGGCCTCCCTCGAACTCCAGGAGTTCGTTGGTCATCGCTGAGTGGAGACCTTCGACGCGGGCGATGCCGTCGCCGATCTCAGTTACGCGACCAACCTCTTCACGGGCGGTGGACGGCGAGTACGCCGCGACGTTCCGCTCGATCGCATCCCGGATCTCTTCCGGTCGGATCGTCAGCTCCGTCATGGTGTCCTGCTTTCCTTCATCGGGCCCGCGATTTGCGGGCGGTTTGTGCGGTCCTTGTGTGGTCTGTTGTTCAGCCCAGTACTGCTCGGCGGGCCTGTTCGAGTCGTGAAGCGATGGTTCCGTCGATGACTTCGTCACCGATGGTCACCATGACCCCGCCGAGCACGGCAGGGTCGATGGCGACGTTGAGTCGCACAGTGCGGCCCTTCAAAGTGGATAGTGCCGCCGCGAGACGGCGGGACTGCTCATCGGTGAGCGGTGCCGCGACCCGTACCTCGGCGACGACGCGCTCGCGCTGGCGGGCGGCAAGTTCGCACAGGGTGTCGACGGCCGCATCTAGCCGCTGGCCGTGAAGACGCCCGACAGTCGACTCGAGAACCTCACGCGTCGCAGCCGTAGCCCGATCCGCCAGCAGGTCACGAACGATCGCCGCCTTGGTCTGCGCCGTCTGAGCCGGATCACCGAGCGCCATCTGTAGTTCCGCGGAGGCGTCGATCGCCCGACCGAATCGGAAGATCTCCTCCTCCGTGGCATCGAGCGTGCCGTCACCCTCGGCGACCGTGAAGGCAGCTTGGGCAGCGAGTTGCTCGAGAGCTACGACGAGATCGACGTCCTCTGACCAGCGCCGATCCACCGCATCGACCACGATGGCGAGAGTCAGGTCGGAGACCTTGCCCGCGAGGATGTCGCGAATCAGCGATTCCCGAACACTCGAGAGCTGACCGGAGTCGGCGAGTGTCGAGCGCAACTGCGCGTTGTCGTCCAGCAGCGCAGCCACCGCGAACAATTGCCCGGACAACCCCTCGAAACCCGGCGCCTGGCGGCGGGCATCGAGCGCTGCCGAGCAAGCGGCGAGGGATTCGCGACTGGAACCGAGCATTAGCGGGACGCCTGCCTCTCGAGGTCGTCGAGGAAGGCATCGACCGTGGAGCGAACGCGTGCGTCGTCGGTGAGCGCCTCGCCCACAACCTTGCTCGCGAGTTCCACGGACAGCTCGCCAACCTGGCGGGTGAGCGTGCTCATCGCCTGGGCGCGGTCGGCGGCCATCTGAGCCTCGGCCGATGCCGTCACCTGAGCTGCCGCCTGCCGAGCCTCGTTCTTGGCTTCCTCGACAATCGACGACCGGTCGGCTTGGGCCTGGGTCCGGATGGAAGACGCCTCTTCACGGGCTGAGGCGAGTTGCTCCCTGTACTCCTCAAGCACACGGCTAGCCTCGGCCTGCGCCTCCTCGGCGCGCTTGAGCCCGCCCTCGATGGCGTCAGCCCGCTCGTCCAGCGTCGCCTTGATCTTGGGAAGCGCGAACTTGCCCAAGGCGCCGAAGACGATAAGGAACGCGATGAGGCCGATGATCAACTCATCGACCGGCACGGCGAGGACGCTAGGCATCTCTTCGCTTGCGGCGCGTACTGCGGCCACAATCTTCATTGCCGAAACCTCTCTAGTTGATGGTCAGTCTGGATGGGCGGTCGAACAAACGTCACGTCTCGGATCGAGGCGATGCCCGCGGCTAAGCGGCGCGCACCGCCTTCGATCACGGTCCGAAGACGAAGGGAACGACAAAGCCAATCAGCGCCAGAGCTTCGGCGAGCGCGAAGCCGAGGAGCATGTTCTGGCGAATAACGCCATAGGCCTCGGGCTGGCGGGCGATGGCCTGCACACCCTGGCCGAAGATGATGCCGATACCGATACCGGGGCCGATCGCGGCTAGGCCGTAACCGATCGATCCGATGGAACCGGTGAGTTCCGCGAGAAGCGACATGTCGTTTCCTTTGCTTTCCGGGCCGACGGCGGTCTCCGTCGGTCTGGGGTCTTTGGTGGTTATTCAGTTGTGTGCAGAAGCACTGACGACCTGGTTCCAGGCGATCAGTGTTCCGCGTGCAGCGCACTCCCGATGTAGACGGCAGCGAGCAGCGTGAAGATGTAGGCCTGGAGAGCCTGGATGAAAGCCTCGAAGCCAGTCAGCGCGACGGTCACAGCGAAGGACGCAATCGAACCCAAGATGCCTATGACGCTGGCGCTGATTAAGTAGAACGCGGCGATGCTGAACGTCGCGAGCAGCAAGTGGCCCGCGAACATGTTGGCAAACAGACGGACCGCGTGGGTGAACGGCCGAACCAGAATGTTCGAAATGAGCTCGATCGGTGCCAACAGGACGTACATCGCCTTCGGCACGCCCGGAGGGAACATCATGTTCGTGAAGAACTTGATTGGACCTTGCTTGATCATGCCGAGTGGAACCCAGGTGAAGTAGACGATCAGCGCGAACGCGACGGGAATTGCGAAGATCGAGGTGGCGGGCAGCTGAGCGCCCGGCAAGATGCCGAAGAAGTTCAGGATCCACACGAAGAAGAAGAAACTGAACAAGAACGGGACGAACTTCTCGCCGCCGTGTCCGATCGTTTCCTTGGCGATTCCGTCGCGAATGAAGACGTAGCCGACCTCTCCGACGTTCTGGGCCCCTCGCGGGACCAACTTGGGCTTGCGGAACGCGTAAGAGAAGAAACCGACGATCACCACGACTCCGAGTAGGAGCAGGACCATCACCTTGGAGAATCCGAACTCCAGGCTCGCGAGTTGCACAGTGAATATGTCCTCGAACAGGAAGATCTCGGCTCCCGGCGCCGGAAAACCACAGCCGGACATCAGGTGGCAATCGAGCCCACCCGAAGCGGAGACACCCGCGGGAGCAGACGCGGAAACGACCTCAGTGAACACCCAGGCCCTCCATCACGTTCGATCCTTCCGGTCGGTTTCAACGTGCTGCAACTCATCGCGTGCAACCCCATGCGCCTGTCGAGCCCTTTCCTCTCGGGCAAGCCCGGTGAAGATCAGGTAGTACGACAGGCCCAGCCCGATGAAGGCACCGATAGCGATGAGCGCCGGTCGGTTCCCCCACCACAAGGAGATCACCCAGCCGATTCCGGCGTACAGCGCAATGCCGGCGATCATGCGACTGGAGATCGTCCACGCGGCGTTGTCCATTGCCGGGGAAGTGGGCGCACCGGTTGGTGTGGACGACGACGGGGTCGAACGCTGACGCGCACGGTACCAGGGACTACTCGTACTCATGACCCGGCCTCGGGATCGACGTAGAGAACCTTGGTTCGCGCGAAGACCCACACCTCAGCGATGGTCCATGCAACGGTGCAGGCCACAATCGTGCCCGCAAAAACCCGTGTGTTGAAAAGGGTTGTTTCCGCGAACGCAATGATCAAGACGAACAAAACTCCGATCTTCACGAGGTAGATCGTCAGCGCCACCGTCATTGCCATCTGGGGATTGCTCCTGAGCACCGAACCCAACACGAATTGCCCGACGCTAAAGAAGACGATCACCAACGCTGTCGCAAAAATCCCACCGATCGCACCCGGGCCGCCGAAGGCCACGGTCCCGATGACGATGCCGACGACGCCAACGAGGGCGGTAACAACACCCGCCCTCTTCAGGATCAGGGCATCGACGCTCGGGGAGCTAGGGGTTGCACTCGGCGAGGCACTGGAGTCGTGTGTCATGTCTTTGTCAGATGGTCGCAGGTCGCGCCTTATCTGTGAAGAGGACGCTATCGCACAGGCCGCCAGGTTTCATCCCGGCAAGTGCCGATCCGAGGTCCACCTGACGTGCTATTAGTCACCCTCGGTCACCAGCGGCTGCTACTCGCGGTCGTTTGCGGCCCGGAATGGACGAACGTCGGCCGTCTCGACCTGCCCGGCATCGGCTTTGGTCGGGCGCCGGACCAGCCACAGCAGCGCCCCGAGCCCGACGACGAAGCCCCCAGCGGCGTAGGGCCAAGGAATGAATGCCACCGCGACGGCGGTGCCGGCGACGAGACCGGTCCATGCGTACATCAACAGGACCGCCCGGCTCTGCGAATGACCCATCTCCAGTAATCGATGGTGCAGGTGCTGCTTGTCGGGGGCAAAGGGGTTGCGTCCGGCGCGGGTCCGTCGGATCACGGCCAGCAGTAGGTCCACCAGGGGAATCGCCATCACGGCAATCGGTAGGGCGATGGGCAAGAGAGTTGGCAGGAGTGCTCCGGTGGTCAGCGCACTCGGATCGACTTGTCCCGACAGCGTGATAGTGCCCGCGGCGAGCAGGAGTCCGAGCAGCATCGACCCGGTATCACCCATGAAGATCCGCGCCGGTGTGTAGTTGTGCGGCAGGAAGCCGGCGGTGATTCCCACGAGCAGCACGCTCACCAAGGTCGCGAGCGTCGCTCGATCGAGTCCGGACTCCACGCTGAGCAGATACGCGTAGCCGAAAAAGGCGCCCGCGGCGACGAGGACGATTCCCGCTGCCAGACCGTCGAGCCCGTCGACGAAGTTGATTGCATTGATGCTGACCACGACGATCAACACGGTGAACAGCACGCTCGTGAGCGGATCGAGGACGAACGTGCCCCCGATCGGCAACCAGATGATCGCGATGCCCTGGAAAGCCATGACTCCGGCGGCCAACACCTGCCCGGCGAGCTTGGTGGGGGCATCGAGGCCCCACTTGTCGTCGACGATGCCCAACGCAACGATGATCGCGACTCCCGAGAGCAGCGCGATAGGTGTGCGCCCTCCCTCGAAGACCGCACTCATCATGGGCAGTTTGCTGGCCAGTACGAGTCCGGCCAGCAGGCCTCCGAGCATGGCCAGGCCGCCGAGCAGCGGCGTGGGGGTGTCATGAACGTCGCGGTCACGCACCGGTGCCATGACCTTCCACTTCTTGGCGAGTTCCCTCGCAAGAGGCGTCAGGAGGTAGGTGACCGCCGCAGCAGCCACCAGGCACAGGATGTACTCCCGCACGAGCCCTAGTCCGTCGCTTGTGATTCTCGCGGATAGGCCGGATGACGTTCCACGAGCTTGCCCACCTCGACCGCGATGTCCGCAGCAGCAGATCCATCGGTGTCGATAACAGCCCGATGGATGAGGTCGGCGATCTCACGCATGTCGTTTTCCCGCATGCCCTGGGTGGTGACCGATGGTGTCCCGACTCGGATACCCGAGCCAATGGACGGTGGCTGTGGATCGTATGGAATCGCGTTCTTGTTCAGAGTGATGCGCGCGGCGTCACAGCGCTCCTCGGCCTCGGCACCGGTGACGCCGATCGATTGCAGGTCAATCAGGGCCAGGTGGGTGTCGGTACCTCCGCTAGTCGGGCGCATGCCGTGCTCGGCCATGCCCTCGCACAGGGCCTGTGCGTTGCGGATGACCTGTGCCGCGTAATCCTGGTAGTCCTGGGTGGCGGCTTCCTTCAACGCCACAGCCTTGGCCGCGACCGCGTGCATGAGCGGTCCGCCCTGCATCATCGGAAAGACTGCCTTGTCGACGGCCTTGGCGTGCTCGGCCTTGCTCAGCATCATGCCGCCGCGGGGGCCGCGCAGGACCTTGTGCGTAGTGAAGGTGACAACGTCTGCGTACGGCACCGGGCTTGGGATTGCCTTTCCCGCGACGAGCCCAATGAAATGCGCGGCGTCGACCATCATGATCGCTCCGACTTCGTCGGCGATCGCTCGGAACGCCGCGAAATCGATCAATCGCGGATAAGCGGTGGCACCGCAGATGATCATCTTGGGTCGATGCTGCAGCGCTAGATCGCGGACCTCGTCGTAGTCGATCAACTCGGTGTCCTGGCGAACACCGTAGGAAACGACGTTGAACCACTTGCCGGAGAAGTTCACGGGTGAACCGTGGGTCAGGTGCCCGCCGTGCGGCAGGCTCATCGCCAGGACGGTGTCGCCCGGTGACGTGAATGCGCCGTAGGCAGCGATATTGGCGCTGGCACCGCTGTGCGGCTGAAGGTTGGCGTGCTCGGCGCCGAAGAGTTCCTTGGCTCGCTCGATCCCGATCTCCTCCGCCGAGTCCACTTCGGAACAACCGCCGTAATAACGACGACGCGGATAGCCCTCGGCGTACTTATTACTGAGGGTCGAACCCAATGCTGCCAAGACCGCAGGCGAGGTGAAGTTCTCACTAGCAATCAATTGGAGCCCACTGCGCAGGCGGTCGAGCTCTCCGAGGATGATCGAAGCGATCTCGGGATCCTCGGACTGCAAAGCACCGAAATCCGGTCCCCAGAAGGTGTCCTGTGCCGATGAAGCCATGCCTACTCCTGATCTTGGTCGTTCTCGAATCGTGACTGCCCCGAGGTCGCGACGTTGTCCGGCTCGGCCACTGTATCCCTCGCCTCCCCGTCGAGCCGCTCCAACACCGCCTCGATGCGCCCGCTATCTATTGCTCCGGCTCGCACGATGGACACCTGACGGTGGCGGACATCGACGATGGTGCTGGATAGGTCACGGTCCTCTATCGAGGACCACGACCGCTCCCCCAGTAATCCTGCATCGCATGCTCCTGCAACGTCATCGCCGATTCCGTCCAGGGCCTGCCCAACCGTGCGAGGTGCGTCTGCGCCCGCAATTGTCGCCGTACTGGCCGCGATAGGACCCAACCGTGAGCACACGGCCAGCGTGAACGGGTGCAGCGGCATGCGAACCGCCAACGGAGATCCCGTCGGATGATCCCACGACAGGGTCGCCTGCGGCCGCATGAGCAGCGTGAGCAAACCGGGCCAAAACGCGTCCATCAGCACCCGACCTGCCCGAGGAACCCGCGCAGCAACTCCCGACACAGTGGTCGGGGAAGCAACTAGCAGACCCAAGGGCGTCGATACCGGCTGCATCTTCGCCCGTCGCAAAAGCGCAGTGCCACGAAGGGAGAAGGCATCGGTCGCAACAACATAACTGTTTTCCGTCGGCAGGATGACCAGGCCGCCGCGGCGCATGGCCGCAACAGCACCGCCCACCGCCTTGTCGCGGTCGGCCCCGTCGGCGCACTCCCACACCTTCGCGCTGTTCATCGAGTCCTTCTCTTCGCACCTGTCCCCGGGCTAGCGATCAGCCCGGGTGGCGAGAGTAAAGCGAGGAAGCCCCGCTAAGTCCAGCCTGTCGGTGACCGAGGTGAACAAGCGATCCCCTGGAAGACCAGGTACGAGCATGGCGAGATCGTCGTCCAAGATCGCCTCGTGAAGGATGCCGACGACGCCTCCCCCATCCGCATCGGGCCCTTGAACATCGGCGTGCTCGATCACAAGCAAGCCACCTGGACGCAACAAGATCGCGGCCATGCGTGCGATTCGTCGGATGAGGTCCAAGCCATCGGCGCCTCCGAACAGCGAAATGGCGGGATCGTGATCTCGCACCTCGATTTCGCGCGGCACCATGGCGTCGGGGATGTACGGCGGGTTGGCGCACACGACATCGATCGATCCTGCAAGACCGCTCAATGGCTGACCCACCGACGCGACATCGCCGGCGTCAGCCGCGATCACCTCGGCAGTGGACTCGACCGACGCCAATGCCTCGCGGTATCCAGCAACGTTGCGCTTGGTCCATTCCAGTGCCGCCGCATCCCACTCCACCAAATACACACTCGAGCCAGGTGCCTCCAACGCCAGTGACAGGCCCAAGGCCCCGCTGCCCGCACACAAATCCACCGCAGTTCCGTCACTCGCCTCGCGCAGAGCACGAATTCCGACTTCGGCCACCAATTCAGTTTCCGGGCGGGGAATGAACACACCCGGTCCGACCGCGAGTTCGATGCGACGAAAGGCCGCTCGACCAGTGATGTGCTGCAATGGAACTCTGCTCAAGCGGCGGGCGACGGCCTTCTCGAATTGCATCCGCTGGGAGGCCGTCGGGCGATCGTGCAGAAATAACCGATTCCGCGGCACATCGAGCACCCACGCCATCAACAACGCAGCATCGGCTTGAGGTGAAGGAACGCCGGCTCCGGCTAAACGTCGTTCTGCATCGAACATGAGGTCGCGCAACGTGTGCCGACCACCGTTTGTGGTCTCATCCGCGGACTCGACACCATCGAAGAACGCGGGACCGTCAGCCACTGTGCTCCCGACCTCTCAGACGGATGTTTCGGCAGGGCCGGACAGGCGGGTTTCTCGATCAGCCGCCGTGCATGCATCGACGATCGCGTCGAGGTCACCGTCGAGCACCTGGTCAAGGTTGTGGGCTTTGAAGTTTACTCGGTGGTCGCTGATGCGATTCTCCGGAAAGTTGTAGGTGCGAATGCGCTCGCTTCGGTCCACCGTGCGCACCTGGCTGCGTCGAGCATCCGAAGCTTCCTGCGCCGCTTGCTCCTCGGCGATCGCCAAAAGTCGGGCACGCAGGATGCGCAGTGCCTGTTCGCGGTTTTGCAGTTGACTTTTCTCGTTCTGGCACGACACGACAACGCCAGTAGGAATGTGCGTAATGCGCACCGCGGAGTCGGTTGTGTTGACGCTCTGCCCGCCCGGACCAGATGATCGATAGACATCGATGCGCAGATCGTTCGGGTCGATTGTGACGTCGACATCCTCGGCCTCCGGCAACACCAATACCCCCGCTGCCGATGTGTGGATGCGCCCCTGAGATTCGGTGACCGGAACGCGCTGAACGCGATGGACTCCACCTTCGAACTTCAACCGTGCGAAGGGAGCCTCGCCAGGCTCCGGTGCCCCCTTGGCCTTCACCGCAAGCGACACGTCCTTGTAGCCCCCGAGATCGGACTCGACCGCGTCGATGATCTCCGTGGCCCAGCCACGACGCTCGGCATACCGCACGTACATCCGAAGGAGATCTCCCGCGAACAGTGCCGACTCCTCACCGCCTTCCCCTGCCTTCACCTCGACGATGATGTCCTTGTCATCCATGGGATCCCGCGGAATCAGCAGTTCGCGGAGCTTCTCTGCCGCCTGATCTTCCCGCTCGGCCAAGCTCGCAGCCTCTTGAACGAAGGACTCATCACCCATCTCGGCGAGCTCGACCGCGGCTGCATGGTCCTCGTGCAGGGACAGCCATTCCCGATAGGCCGCCACAACCGGACGCAACTGTGCGTAGCGACGTCCGAACTTGCGGGCCCTGGCCTGATCGGTGTGGATGGAGGGGTCGGCGAGTTCGCGCTCGACGTCGTCGAGTTCACGCGCGAGGTCCTCGCAACTGTCGAACACGACTTCCGCCTTCCACTTACCCGCTCGACACTCCAAGGTCGGTCAGGCCCATCAGAAAAGACATCGGGCGCCGGTCGGGGACCGACCGCGCGACGGGGGAGACACGCGGCCGATCCCGGGCCGGCGCCCGGGGTCGAGCTACTTAGAACCTGAGCCGGAGCCCTTTCCGTAGCGATTTTCGAACTTCGCCACGCGACCGCCCGTATCGAGGATCTTCTGCTTCCCAGTATAGAACGGATGGCACTGGGAACAAACATCCGCGTGGATGACACCGTTCTTAGCGGTGCTCCGCGTTGTGAAAGTGCTCCCGCAGGTGCAGGTCACCGTGGTTTCCACGTACTCGGGGTGGATATCAGCCTTCACGTTTTCACGTCCTCATCGTTGTTGTCCGGGTCGATCCCGCTCGCCCCCGACGGGCGGCGGGTCGTGAACCGGAGCCGGCAAAGTATGCCACGGCCGGGGTCAGTCGTCGTCGGTGGACCCCTGGACCGATGGCGTCGTCTTTTGCACCTGGAGCAAGAAGTCGTAGTTGTTGTCGTTCTCGCGCAACTTGCTGAGCAGGAGCTCGATGGACTGCTGCTGGTCAAGGGCGTGGAGCACCCGACGCAGCTTCCACACGATCTTGAGCTCATCATTGGACATCAGGAGCTCTTCCTTGCGAGTGCCCGAGGCATCGACGTCCACCGCGGGGAACACTCGCTTGTCCGCGAGTCGGCGGTCAAGCTTGAGCTCCATATTGCCGGTTCCCTTGAACTCTTCGAAGATAACTTCGTCCATGCGCGATCCGGTCTCGACGAGCGCCGTGGCCAGAATGGTCAAAGAGCCGCCATTTTCGATGTTGCGCGCAGCACCGAAGAACTTCTTGGGCGGGTAGAGCGCCGTGGAATCGACACCACCGGACAGGATTCGGCCCGATGCTGGAGCTGCCAGGTTGTAGGCACGCCCCAGACGGGTCATCGAGTCCAAGAGCACGACCACATCGTGTCCGAGTTCGACCAGGCGCTTGGCCCGCTCGATGGACAACTCAGCGATGATCGTGTGGTCCTCAGCAGGCCGGTCGAAGGTCGACGCGATTACCTCGCCCTTGACTGAGCGCTGCATGTCAGTTACTTCCTCGGGCCGTTCGTCAACCAGCACAACCATGAGATGAACTTCAGGGTTGTTCTCGGTGATGGCGTTCGCAATGGCTTGCAACACCATGGTCTTACCGGCCTTGGGCGGTGAGACGATGAGCCCGCGTTGACCCTTACCGATCGGAGCTACAAGGTCGATCACGCGCGTTGTGAGGTTCTGCGGCGTGGTCTCCAAACGCAGTCGATCCTGCGGGTACAGCGGAGTTAACTTCGAGAAGTCGGGACGATCCTTAGCAGACTCGACGTCTCCCCCATTGATCGACTCCACGCTGACCAGCGGGTTGAACTTCTCCCGACGCTCACCATCGCGCGGCTGGCGAACCTGACCGGTAATCGCATCGCCCTTGCGCAGACCGTACTTTCGCACCAAGGACAACGAGACGTAGACATCGTTGGGTCCGGGCAAGTAACCGCCCGTGCGCACGAACGCGTAGTTGTCCAAAACATCGACGATTCCGGCAACAGGCAACAAAACGTCGTCTTCGGTGACGACCGGCTCGCCTTCGCCGTAACCGCCACCCTTGCGATCACGACGATCCCGGTAGCGATCACGGCCACGCCGGCGTCGGCGGCCGTTCTCATCACGGTCGCCACGATCACCACGATCGCCGCGGTCGCCACGATCACCACGGTCACCGCGGTCGCCACGGTCGCCACGATCTGCCCGAGCACCGCGGGATTCACCTGCCTCGGCGTCCTGAGCGGACTTGTCGTCTGAACGATTGTCCGACTCCTTCGAGGCGTCCTTCGCAGAGTTCTTCGTTGATTCCGCTGGAGCACCTGCGTCACGCGATGCTGAGCGGGATGAACGTCGCGGGGCACCACCTTGCTTTTGACGCTCGCTGATGGCGGCGACGAGCTCTTGCTTGCGCATTCCACTCGAACCGGTGATGCCCAACTGCTGGGCGAGCTGCTTCAACTCGGGCAGGAGCATCGATGCGAGGCTGCTGCCGCGATCGGCAGCGCGCGATGTGGTGGTGTCGGTCATGGTTTCCTTCGGATTACCCGACTCCTGGAGAGAACCCAAGAGTCTCTAGATAGTGGACTTCAGCCCCCGGCTAGGTCACCGCTTGCGGGGCCGCCTCACGAATCTTGGCTCGAAAACCCTGGGAGATCACCCTGGGCGGGAAAGAAGCCGGGGATTCGCCTAGTGCACAAAAGTCGTGCACCGTCCTGAAATGGACTGCTGAGGCGTCCTAACGATACCACCCGGCCCGTCAAACGAGGTCGATGGGGCGCTCCTGCGCGCCGACATCACTGATCGGCAGGTCGTGCACGACCCAATTTCCGCTCCCATTCGTTGCCTCACGAACGCGGTCGACGTCCTCGGGCCGATGAGTGATGACGAGCACGGACGGTCCCGCACCGGAGATCGCCGCCGGCACGCTCTGACCCCGCAATGACTCCACCAAAGCAACCGATTCCGGATAGACATCGGCCCGCGCGACCTGATGGAGACGATCGGACATCGCTTCCCACAGCAAGTCAGGTTGCCGCGTGATGGCATGCACCAACAGCGCAGATCGACTGAGGTTGTGGACCGCGTCGGCGTAGGTAACAGAATCCGGTAGAGCCTGTCGCGCCGCAGAAGTAGCAAGCGTTTCCGACGGCACCGCCACGATGGCGCGAAGATCCGTGTGCGGATTTAGGCGAACACAACCGGGCACACCTGAGTCGTCGAGCCAGGCAACTGTAAAGCCACCGTGCAACGAGGCCGCCAGGTTGTCGGGATGACTTTCCATAGTGGTGGCCAGGGCCAGCAATTGTGCATCGGACATCACGGAATCAGCGTCCGACGATGCGGTCACCATCGCGCGCGCAAGGACCATGCCACCGATGATCGCTGCGGCCGAGGAACCCAATCCACGCCCATGGGGAATCGCGTTTCTGCACCGGAGCACGAAGCCTGCTGGCTGCACACCCATTGCGTCGAAGGTCTTTTTCATGGCCTGGACGACAAGGTGCCGCTCGTCGCGCGGGACGTCATCGGCTCCTTCGCCGGCGACTTCGACGAGGACGCCTTCATCCTCGGTGATCATCGCGATCAACTCGTCATAGACGGAAAGAGCCAGACCAATGGAGTCAAAGCCCGGACCCACGTTCGCGCTGCTGGCTGGAACGAGAACCCGAACCGGTCCGGAACGTAATTCGCTCATCAAAGCCCGTCCATCAGTCGACCAGACCTAGCGCCTGTGCTGCTGCTGTGACGTCCACCGGAACCACAACCGGTTCGGCCGCGGAATCCAGTGCCCACTGCGGATCCTTCAAGCCGTTTCCGGTCAACGTCGCAACGATCATCTGGCCAGGATCGAGTTGGCCTTGTTGCTTCATCTTCAGCAGTCCGGCAACGCCGGCAGCACTCGACGGCTCACAGAACAGACCCTCCGTGGACGCGAGCAGACGGTAGGCGCTGAGGATCTCCTCGTCGGTGACCGAATCGATCAGACCACCGGACTCGTCGCGCGCGGCGATGGCTGCATCCCAAGACGCTGGATTGCCAATGCGGATTGCCGTGGCGATGGTCTCCGGTGAGGTGACGGGAGTACCCGACACCAGCGGTGCCGCGCCAGCAGCTTGGAAGCCCCACATACGCGGCAGCGAGTCGCTGATCCCATCGCTCTTGTACTCGGTGTAGCCGCGCCAGTATGCGGTGATGTTCCCCGCGTTACCCACAGGCAGGGCGTGGATGTCCGGTGCGCGATCGAGCAGGTCGACGATCTCGAAACTCGCCGTTTTCTGCCCTTCGATGCGCACCGGATTGACGCTGTTCACCAAGGCCACCGGGTAGGAATCAGACAACTCGCGTGCAACGGTGAGGCAATCGTCGAAATTGCCATCGACCTGGAGCAACGTGGCTCCGTGCACGATCGCTTGTGCCAACTTGCCCATCGCGATCTTGCCCTGCGGCACGAGCACCGCACTGATCATGCCGGCCTTCACCGCGTAGGCGGAGGCACTCGCCGACGTATTACCGGTCGACGCACAGATAACCGCCCGCGCGCCGTCTTCGGCAGCCTTGCTGATGGCCATCGTCATACCGCGGTCCTTAAAGGATCCTGTCGGATTGGCGCCTTCGAACTTCAGCCACACTTCGCACCCGAGCGTCTCGCTGAGCGAGCACGCGTAGACCAGTGGCGTGCCACCCTCGCGTAAAGACACGATCGGTGTTGTGTCGCTAACGGGAAGACGATCGCGATATTCCTCAATAACTCCTCGCCACTGATGTGCACCGCTCACGGTCGCTCTTCTCCTTCAACGCGCATAACACCCACGACTCGACGCACGGTTTCCAGATTCCGAAGTTGGTCCACTGTGGCACTCAGGGCCGCGTCGGTCGCAAGGTGCGTGCGCACCACCAAACCTGCGTCTGCGCCGTGGCCTTCTTGGTGCACGACCTGAATGCTCACACCATTGTCGGCGAAGGCCGCAGCAACGCTGGCGAGAACACCTGGACGATCGGCAACATCGAGGTTTACGTAGTACTCGGTGCGCGCATGACCGATCGGTAGCACCGGCAGAGCCGAGTAGGTGCTCTCCCCCGGCCCACGGCTTCCGCTCACGCGGTTGCGCGCGGCTGCGACCACGTCGCCGAGAACAGCACTCGCCGTCGGGTGACCGCCTGCACCGCGGCCGTAGAACATAAGTTGGCCTGCGGCATTTGCCTCAACAAAGACGGCGTTGAACGATTCGCGAACTGCGGCAAGAGGATGTGTGCGCGGCAGCATCGTGGGATGCACACGAACGATCACGCCAGCATTACCCGGCTCGTCGACCTGTTCGGCGATCGCGAGGAGTTTGATCACGAAGCCCATCTCTCGCGCCGCAGCCATGTCATCGGCAGTGACGTCGGCGATGCCTTCGACATGGACGTCGGCGAGCGTGACGCGAGTGTGGAAGGCGAGTTCGGCAAGGATCGCTGCCTTGGCTGCCGCGTCGTGGCCATCCACGTCCAGGGACGGATCGGCCTCGAGGTAGCCGAGTGCATCGGCTTCGGCGAACACGTCGTCGTACTCGACGCCCTGCTCGTCCATTTTGGTCAGCATGAAGTTGGTGGTGCCGTTGACGATGCCCATCACTTTGCGAACTCGGTCACCAGCGAGGGACTCACGCAGCGGTCGCAACAGCGGGATGGCACCGGCGACGGAAGCCTCGAAGTAGAGGTCGACCCCGTGCCGCTCGGCCGCCTCGAACAGCGTCGCGCCATCCTCAGCCAACAGCGCCTTGTTGGCCGTGATCACACTCGAGCCAGCGGCCATTGCAGTGAGGATGCACTCACGCGCGATTTCTATCCCGCCCATGAGTTCCACCACAATGTCGGCACCACTTTTGGCGACAGCAATGGGATCGTCGCTGATCAGATTTGCGGGGATGCCAGGGCGCGGCTTGCTCGCATCGCGTACGGCCACCGCGGTGAGTCGCAATGGCGCTCCGACGCGCTCCCGGAAGTCCTCACTGTGCTCGGTGAGCAACTCGACGACCGAGGTACCGACGGTGCCGCCCCCCAATAGGGCGACCGTTACCTCTTCACGCGCCGACATGCCTGCTCCTTCGTCTTGCGTTCCGCACTCGCGGCTGCTTTCGGGGCTACACCCTCTCAGGTGTGCGCATCGAGACCGAGCAGGTCCTCGGTCGTCTCCCGGCGAATGATGATCGACGCCTGCGCGTCACGTACTCCTACGACACCGGGACGGGCCAGGTAGTTGTAGTTCGAGGCCATCGATCGGCAATAGGCGCCGGTTGCAGCAACAGCAAGTAGATCTCCGGGTGCAAGATCCCCGGGCAGCCACGCATCGCGAACGACGACGTCCCCGGACTCGCAGTGCTTGCCCACGACGCGACACAGCATCGGCTGCGCCGAGGAGGAACGAGAAGCGAGCCGGACGGTGTAGTCCGCGCCGTAGAGCGCGGTGCGGATGTTGTCGCTCATTCCACCGTCAACGGAGACATAGGTGCGCACCAGCCCACTGTCGAGTTGAACCGGCTTGACTGTTCCCACCTCGTACAGCGTGATCCCCGCAGGTCCCACAATCGCCCGGCCCGGCTCGAAAGCCAGCGCCGGGGTGACGATCCCAGCATCAGCGCAGGCTTTGGCGACGATCTCACCGATCTGAGCAGCCATGTCTGGAACATCCAGCGGGTCGTCGCTTTCCAGGTAGGCGATTCCCATGCCACCACCGAGGTTGAGTTCCTCGATTTCGATCCCCTGCTCGTCATAAATCCGTTGAGCCAGCGCGACGACGCGACCGGCAGCGATCTCAAAACCCGAGGAGTCGAAAATCTGCGACCCGATATGCGAGTGCAGCCCAACCAATGTGATGCTCGGGAGTTTGGCAATTCGGCGTACTGCCTCTTCTACCGCGCCGCTCTCGGCCGACAGCCCGAACTTCTGATCCTCGTGGGCGGTGGCAATGAACTCGTGCGTGTGGGCTTCAACACCAACAGTCGCGCGGACCATCACCGGCTGCACCACTCCGGCGTGCGCAGCTGCCTCGGCTACTCGGGCTATCTCCTCGAAGGAGTCGATGACAATCCGACCTACTCCGTGATCGATCGCCGCTTCGATCTCCGCCATCGACTTGTTGTTACCGTGCATGAGCAAGGACTCACCTGGAATTCCGGCACGAATAGCCACCGCGAGTTCACCGCCACTAGCGACGTCGATACCCAGACCCTCCTCGTGCACCCAACGCGCGACAGCAACGGAGAGGAACGCCTTGGCGGCGTAGTACACGCGCGAGGCCCCGGCCTCGCGATAGGCCAGGGCGTATTCGCGGGCCCGGGATCGAAGGTCATCCTCATCGAGTACGAACACCGGCGTACCGAACTCCGCCGCCAGGTCTCGGACATCCACGCCCGCGACAGTCATCGTGCCCGAGGAATAGCGCGTGCAGTTTCGTGGCCAAACTGAGGGCGCGAGGGCATCGACCGTCTCCGCGGCAGGCGCCGACGTGAGGGACCCATGATCGGCGACGAATTCACCGTGCCGTGGTCCTGCAGGATGCGCGCGCATTGGACAAGGCTAGGGCAGCAGTTCCCGACAGGACGCGACACGTGCGCAACAGCCGATTGCTACATGCGCTCAGGAGCACTGACTCCGAGAAGGCCGAGGCCGTTCGCAAGAACCTGTCGGGCGGCCGCGCAGAGCCATAGCCGTGCGATGTGCAGGTCGTTGAGTTCTTCGTCACCTCGCGGCAACACCCAACACACGTCGTAGAAGCGGTGGTAGTCCGTCGCCATGTCCTCGAGGTAGCGGGCGATTCGGTGCGGCTCGCGAAGTTCCGCAGCACTCGCGACCACTCTCGGGAACTCTGCGAGGCGACCGAGGAGTTCGATTTCTCGTTCGTGGGAGAGCTTTCCAGGATCGAAGTTCATGGTTCGCCAGTCGATGCCGAGTTCGGCGGCATTGCGCAGGACCGAAGAGATCCGTGCGTGCGCGTACTGGACGTAAAAAACGGGATTGTCGTTGGTCTGGCGAGTGACGGTCTCCAGATCGAGGGTGAGCGGTGAATCCGCCGGGTAGCGGGTGAGGGTGTAGCGGGCGGCGTCGACGCCCACCTCTTCGACCAAGTCTTCGAGCGTGACGATGTTGCCGGCGCGCTTGGAGAGCTTGACCTCTTCTCCCCCGCGGGTGATCTTCACGAGTTGGCCAATAAGGACCTCGATGTTGGCGTCCATGTCGTCACCCGCGCACGCAGCAACAGCACGCAGCCGGTTCACGTAGCCGTGGTGGTCGGCACCGAGCAGGTAGATGTTGAGGTCGAAGCCACGGGCCCGCTTATCTACGTAGTACGCGGTGTCGGAGGCGAAGTAGGTGTATTCACCATCGGCCTTGAGGAGCACCCGATCCTTGTCATCACCAAAGTCGGTGGTGCGCAGCCAGACCGCACCGTCTTGCTCGAAGACATGCCCTTGTTCGCGTAATCGCTCCAGCCCGCGTTCTACCGCCTGCGATGAGTGAAGTTCCCGCTCGGAGTACCAAACGTCAAAGTGAGTGCGAAAGAGACCGAGCACCTGTTGTTGCTGGCGAAGTTGCTTGGCGTAGGCGGCCTCGCGGAACGCGACCAGTTGATCGTCTTCGGACTGATCAAGGATGTCGGGGTCCTCGGCCACGATGGCTGCAGCGAGATCGGTGATGTAGCCGCCGTGGTAGCCGTCCTCGGGCACTGGCTGACCGTGCGCGGCGGCCATAACCGATGCGCCGAACTTGTCCATCTGCACGCCGCGATCGTTGATGTAGAACTCGCGTGCAACGTCTGCGCCGGCTGCAGCGAACACCCGCGCGATGGCATCGCCGACGGCGGCCCAGCGAGTGTGACCCAGATGTAGCGGGCCGGTGGGGTTGGCCGAGATGAACTCCACGTTGACCCGTTGCCCCGCTAAGGCATCCCCATGGCCGTAAGAAACCCCCGCCTCGACGATCCGCTGGGCAACCTGCCCCTGAGCAGCCGCTTCGAGGCGGATATTCACGAAACCTGGCCCGGCGATGTCTAGTTCGGCGATTCCCTCGGCAGCTGATAGGTGCGAGGTGAGCGCAACTGCGATGTCCCTTGGAGCCCGCCCAGCGCGCTTGGCGAGGACCATCGCGACATTTGTCGCGTAGTCGCCGTGGTCACGGTTCTTGGGGCGCTCAACGACGATATCCAGATCCGAGACGTCCAGGTCGGAGACATCCAGGTCTGGAAGGGCGAGAGCGAGTGACCGGGCTATGGCGGTCCGCAACTCGTCGATGGTCACCGCGTGAGCGTAGCGACGAGGTGGTGTGGTTATGCTCACGGTAGGCAAGGCCCGATCAGCACCATTGTTCACAACGCACCGCCAGCCAGGCAGTGCAGCAGTTTCTGAGCACGAGCACAGATTCCGGACGAAGGTTTGAACGGCTAGCCCGCGGCGGGCGAGGTGTCCGGCGCGAAACTTCGTGCAAGGAGAATGTGCAACATGGCTCAAGGAACCGTGAAGTGGTTCAACTCAGAAAAGGGCTACGGCTTCATCGCCCAGGCCGACGGCGGACCGGATGTGTTCGTCCACTACTCAGCTATCGAGGCTGACGGCTACCGCTCCCTCGAGGAGAATCAGGTCGTCGAATTCGACATCGTCCAGGGCCCCAAGGGTCCCCAGGCCGACAAGGTTCACATCTCGTAGTCTGACTTAGACGACTTACGTTCGAGGGCTCCACCGCTTGCGGTGGGGCCCTCGGCGTTTGTCGAAACCCTTCATGCACACTGCGGGTATGGCTGACGACGACATCGAACGCCTCCTGCGCGAAGTCAACGCGATGAACTCACCGGCGCCCGGTGGGAAGAACGTCGAGAAGTCCAGTTCGCGAGATGCCGCAAAGTCCGACGACTCCTCCGGCGGAGCGGGCGGCCGCCTGGCCTTCGCGATCGGATCCGGGGTGGTGCTCGGGGGTGCCGGTTGGTTCTTCGGACTACTAATGCCGTTTGTTGGATCGATCTCTTCAGGAGTTGGCGCTGCCCTGGGGGCCTTCGCTACGGCACTCGTAGCCGGCCCGCCCCGCTGGTTCTCCTCCTAGCTGGCTGACAGTCCGAAATCAGACATCCTCCGGCAACTTCGGGCTGGCGATCTTTTCCAAACCCACCTTCGCCAGAGCAGGCGCCAAGAGCGCATTGAGCCAATGCGGCAGCACCAGAGGATTTGGTCGTGGTGGCTCTGCGACTTTCTTGAGTTGGGCCTCAATGCCAGCACCAATCAAGATGCCCATGAACACCAGGTAGAACCACAACAACAACCCGATGGGCGTGCCGAATGCCACGATTGCTGCACCGACGGTGTTCGACAGCGAGGTGTAGAGCCCGAACACTGCGCTCGATCCGAGCATCCACAAGGTCGCGAACAGCACACCCCACGATCGCATTTTGATGCGAATCGGAATATCGGGCAGGAGCGCGATGATCAATCCGCAGACCACGTACGCGACGAGCGCCAAGATCATCCAGTTGATCACTCGCACGCTCACCAGCCGAAGGACGTCCGCGAGACCAAGATCATCCAGGATGCGAGGCAGAAGTTGTAGAACGAGTAGCAAAGCAACGGCGGTGATCATCCCCCCAAGGGCAACGACTGCGGAGAACCCTCGATCGACCAGGCCATGCACCCGTTCGGGCTGCCCGAACAGACGGGTCAAGGTCGCGCGCAACCCGTAAACGACGCGGGAGGAGACGTACACAGCAACGAAGAACGACGCGATGGTCGTGATGGTGAATGCGCTCGATGACCCCTTATCGGCAAGCTGCACCAAAGCCTTGGTCGTCGGCTCGAGAGCCTGAAGAGTCTCCGGGCTTCGATCGAAGAGTTCTTGGATACCCGACTGCACCTGTTGCTGGGTAAGAAATGCCCCGGCGAGCGCGCCAATGGCGAGCGCCGTTGGCGCGAGCGCGAAGAACACGTAAAAGGACAGCCCACCCGCGACGATGCTGCCGCCCACCGCCGAATAACGAGTCATCACAGACTGGCCGAAATCGAATAGTCCGCTAACCCGCTGCAACACCGGGACATCATGGCGCACGCACACGCTGCTAACCTGACGCTCCCCTTGGCCCCCGTAGCTCAGGGGATAGAGCGCCGGTTTCCGGTACCGAAGGCCGCAGGTTCGAATCCTGCCGGGGGCGCATGTCTGAATCGTCGGCTCCCAACTTTGCGCGCGTGAGTTCGAGTCTGTACCCCACGATCGTCGCGGTTTTCGTTGCTCTTCTGCTGATCTCCAACATTGGTGCGGTCAAACTCATCGCCTTCGGTCCCCTGATCACCGACGGTGGCGCCTTCTTGTTCCCCCTCGTCTACATCGTGGGCGACGTCCTTGCCGAGGTCTACGGCTGGAAGGCCGCACGTCGAGCCATCCTCATCGCCTTCGCGATGGGCGCACTAGCTGCTCTGACGTTCTACCTTGTCCAGATCTCGCCGCCGGCCGATGGCTGGGAGAACCAGGCCGCCTTCGAGGCAGTCCTGGGCTTTGTGCCACGGATCGTGCTGGCAAGCGTGCTGGGCTTCCTCGTAGGGCAGATGCTCAACGCCTACGTCCTGGTCTGGATCAAGCGCAAGACGAAGGAGAAGAAGCTCTGGGCGCGCCTCATGGGCTCCACGGTTGTCGGAGAATTCGCCGACACTGTCGTGTTCTGCACAATCGCCTTCTACGGCGTCATCACCGGCGGAGATTTCCTCACCTACGTGATCGTGGGCTTCGTCTACAAAACGGCGGTAGAGATCATCCTGCTGCCGGTCACCTACCGCGTCATCGCTTTCGTCAAGAAGCGCGAACCTTCTTACGAACTCGACCTCGCGGCCTGATCCTTCTTTTCGTAGCGGCCCAAGAATTCGCCCCGGAGCTGCTCGAAGTCACCTGTCTCGATTGACGTCCGGATCCGATCGACCAGCGTCACGATGAAGTGCTGATTGTGGATCGTCGCAAGGGTCGACGCGATCGACTCCTTGGCCTTGAATGCGTGGTGAAGATAGGCCCGGGTGTAGTGCTGGCAGGTGTAGCACGTGCAGTCGGACTCGATGGGCTCAAACGTTCGACGGTTCACACTCGCTGTGACATTGAAGCGACCGTTGGTGGTGTATACCGCAGCGTTGCGCGCTACTCGTGCGGGTGAAACACAGTCAAAAGTGTCGGCCCCAGCCGCGATGGCGGTGAAGAAGTCGGCAGGCTCACCAATACCCAGGAGATGGCGCGGCTTGTCCTGCGGAAGTTCCTCACACACCCACCGGACGATGTCGGCCATCCGGTCCTTCTCGATAGCGCCACCGATTCCAAAGCCATCGAACGGTAAACCAGCAATGTCCGATGCCGCCTGACGCCGCAAGTCTTCGTACTGCGCACCCTGGATGACCCCGAACAGGGCTTGATACGGGCGATTGGCGTTGGCCTCGGTGAGTCGTTGATGCTCGGCTATGCAGCGCTCGGCCCATTCCAAAGTCCGACGCATCGCCAGTTGCTGGTAGTCACGAGAGTTCATCAAGGTGGTGCACTCGTCGAACGCGAAAATGATGTCCGCCCCGAGGGCATGCTGGACCTGCATCGAGATCTCAGCGGTGAAGCGATGTCGCGATCCATCCAGGTGCGAGGTGAAAGTGACGCCGTCGTCGTCGACGTGCGCGAGGCGGTCCTTTCCCGGCGCGACCACATCGTCAACCGTCCGTCCGCTGACATCCATGGCGAGGACCTTCTTGAAACCCACACCGAGAGAGAGCACCTGGAAGCCACCGCTGTCGGTGAAGGTCGGACCAGGCCAGTTCATGAACGCACCCAGACCGCCGGCGGCCTCGACGATGTCAGCGCCAGGCTGCAGGTACAGGTGGTAGGCGTTAGCCAGAACCGCTTGGGCCCCCAGGTCGGTCATGGATTCCGGCAAGACCGTCTTAATCGTCGCCTTAGTGCCAACGGGAATGAAGGCGGGGGTTCGAATCTGTCCGTGTGGCGTGGTGACCACGCCACTTCTGCCTAGGCCGTCTTCCATCCGAGCAACGACGTCGAAGCCGAATCCGGTCACGCGCGAACGCTATCGGGCGCATCCCGAGCACTGTCTTTGGTGAACACATGTGATCACTGAGACGCAGGCGAATTCCTGTTACTAGCGTTACAACATTGACGAAGAAATTTTCCGAAAAGCCCTTGTGTTGCCTTGCCAAGCGCTGTTAGAACTATCCCAACGCACCGCAAGGTGCGGGTCGGTCCGAAGACCGGCGGCCTACCGGGCAAGACCCGGAAGTCCCCGAGTGCTGGCGGGGACGGTCGCAAGGAACGGGTCGGGGAAGGACACAAGGTGTCGGCGCTGCGGAAACGCAGAGCGAGCCACGCGGTCTGCACATACCGCGAAGGCCCCGGGCAACCGGGCGGCGGCGGAAGCCTTCCACAGCAAGGCCCCTCGAACTCATACTTCGAGGGGCCTTGTTCTTTCTAGTAGTGCTGACCCATGTCTACCCTCAGGACCGCCCCCGTTCGTTCAGGCGCGCCGAAGCCATCGGGCCAGACGTTCCATACCTTCATCAAAGGACACTTCTGGGCGCCATTGCAGCGCCTCCCAGGTGGGGCGAGGGTCGAACCAGTGGGCGGTGGACAGCTGCTCGACCAGGAAGCGTGTCACGAGAGGCTCGCGGCCGGACACCGAGCCCGCCGCCTCCCCCATCGACCCAGCAATCCACGCCGGCCCGCGTGGAATGGAACGCAAAGTGACGCCGATCCCGGCCGCCTCAACGATCGAGCCGATGACATCTCTCACCGGGCGGGGTTCTGCGTTGCTCACGACAAACGGGCGGTGCCGCACAAGCCGATCACCGGCGCGCTGCACAGCCCGAGCGATCGCAACTCCGGCATTGTCCACGTAAGTGGTGTCGATCAACGCCCTCCCACCGTCGATGAGGAACAACCGTCCAGCCTTCGCACGCTCGACGATGCGTCCGACAAGTTGCGTGTCGCGGGGACCCCACACCAAGTGCGGTCGGATTGCCACAACCGGTACCGACACGGACGCATCGAGAGCCATCCGCTCGGCTATCGCTTTCGAGCGCGAGTAGTGGCCACGCGCATGATCGGGGTCGGCCGGTTCCGCGAGCGCGCCGACCAGCGGCTGTCCCACGTGCGCGACCGAAGGTGACGAGACGTATACGAATGCGTGAACCGACTTCAGCATCGCCTGCTCAAGCAGCAACCGGGTTCCACCGATATTCACCGATTCGAAGTCCGACCACGATCCCTCGATTCCGACCCGAGCAGCCAAATGGACGACAGCATCGACGCCAGACATCGCGCGTTGTACGTCCTGAGGCTCCACCACAGACCCGATCACATCACTCACGCGAGGGTGATCGGCCATGCCTGATGGATGGCGCTGCAGGCAGACGACGTCCCAGCCATCGGCGAGCGCGGCCCGGACCACGGCATTGCCGAGCATCCCGCGCCCACCGGTGACAAGCAGTCGACCAGTTTCCGAAGCAGCAGTGTTCACTGATACCCCGCGAGAAGTCGAGCCGCATCGCTCGCCAGTTTCGACCTGTCGATTTTGGCCCCGTGTCGAATGTCCACCGGCATCCGATCAATCCACAATACGGCGGCGATCTCCGGTAGTTCGGATCGAGCCGCGATGTCACGAACACGTCGAGTGAGGTTGTCGTCGGCGAGTTGGACGTGCGTTTGCTTGAGAGGAGTCTTTCGAGTCGAGGGCTTCGGCTGGCCGACAACCACCGGCGCACACACCACCGCGAGCACCTGGGTACCGACCGGCCCCACTCCCACGGCTGCCGCGATCATTCCGTCGAGTTCGGCTTCTATCCGCTGCTCCACCGAAACAGGCCCAACGGGACCAGAGATAGTCGTGATGACGTGGCCGAGCCGCCCTTCGAGCCACAATCGGCCGCGGTCGTCGAGAAGTCCGATGTCTCCAGATCGGTGCCAACCGCGATTGCGCGAGGCGAAGCGTTCGACGAACGCGCGGGAGTCGTACCGGTCCTTGGCATGCGGTGCCTTAATCGCGACCTCACCGAGCACGCCGGATTCACTCGTTAGATCGAATGCAGGAACACCGTTCGCATCCAAAGGTGCGATCGCGATCTCGACATCCGGTAGCGCGGTTCCCACGAGAACTCCGTGCCCTGGGCCTTCGGCAAGCACCTCCGATGCGAGAACGTCCGTCGCCGGCAACACCTCGGTCATCCCATAGGGAGTGCGGACATCGCACGCAGGCCACAGATCAGTTACATCGAGCAGCAGTCCCGCCGCGATCGGTGCCCCCGCGAGAAGCAACAACCGAAGAGAACCACCGGCGCCGGCTAATCGTTCGCGAGCTTCACTCCCTAGCGGTGCGCCACCGAGAACCGACCGCAGCGCAGCCGGCGACATCCACATGACTGTTCCACCTGCGTGCTCCATAGCTTCGGTAAGTGCCTGTGCGGTGAGCGAACCCGGACGAGAGGCGTCCATCTCGGGAATGACCGAAGAGATCCCCAGCAGCGGCCCTAAAACCGCCCACGGTGCGAAGGCTGCAACAAGGACATCTGCGTCAGTGAATCCGTAGTGCGAGACCAACATGTCGCGGGTAGCAGCGATCCGCGCTCGCGAATACGCCACGGGCTTGGCCGGACCGGTAGCACCGGACGTGAACACGATCGCGGCATCGACGCCGGTGTCACCAGGCTGCTCTAGATCTACAGCACCCGATGGCTTCAACACGTCCGCAAGGTGGTTTTGCCATACGACCACACCGGGCACACGAAGCAGTCGAACAATCGGCTCTGCGCGACGGGCAGCAACCACATGATCGAGCCGGGCACCGCGAAGGGATCGCAGCAGCGACCTCGGTCCGTGGGCCGCATCGATAACCACGATGCTCGCTCCCAAAGACCACACGGCGTAGACCACCGCTAGCAGGTCCGCACCCGGTGGGATCAAGACCGCGACCCTGTCTCCAGCACCCACTCCCTGTGCTCGAAGACCGGCCGCAAGCCGACCGACGCGATCATTGAGCGCCACCCACGTGACATCCCGAAAGGAATGGGAACCTTGAACGTTGGGTTCGCTGATCGCCACATGGTGCGTACCGGAGGCGGTGGAGCGTCGTCGTAAATTCATCACTAGATCCGCTGATCCACCGTCGACCTTGCCCGATGATTCTCCCGAGGGGAACGTCTCCTTGCGAACATCGTTGATCCAGGACCAAATCTCCGCGATCGCGTCAGGCCGGTCCTCCAGAACCAGATGTCCGGCATCGTGAAACTGCTGGACGTCAGCGTCGGGGAGGCGTCGTCGTAGGTCGTCGAGGTACCTGACCGAAAAGACCGGATCGCGCATCCCCCACACGAGCAAGGTCGGGACAGGGTGGAGCCGGTCCATCTCGGTGGCAATTCGATCAAGGGTGATGCGTGAAGGGTGATCGGGCTCGAGCGGAATGTCAGCGACGAAACCCTCAATGCTGGTGCGCTCGGCAGATGTTCGATAGGGCGCCCGGAATGCTCGAGCCGTAGCCGGGTCAACCTTGGAGATCGTGGTCGTTGCCCGAACAAAACCCTGGGTGCGACGAGTCATCGTCCCTAGCACCCATGGCAGCCGGGTCGCCGCGATGACTCGAGGCGATGTGCGGTGTTCAGGTTGATGGACCGCGGTATTTGTCAGCACGACGCCGCTGATCGAGTAACTCAGACGTCGAGAGTCTGGTTCCGCGAGCACACCTTGCACCCAACCAAGGGCCACGGGGCCACCCCAATCGTGGGCAATCACAACTACCGGGCCTTGAACATCTAGAGCCTGGACGATCTCGCCCAGATCGTCGATGCGTTGCTGGAGACGTCGAATCCCACCGCTGGCGTCCCTGGCTGAAAAGCCCATCCCCACCTGATCGGGAGCCACCACTCGAACGTTGGCCGGCGCCTGGCGCGCCACCTCCCGCCACAGGTAGGACCACGTCGGGTTGCCGTGCACGCACACAACGGTCAGATCAACAGCTTGTGAATCCCATTGGGTATCCAAGACATGGACCGCAATGCCCTCGCGCGATCCACTCGACGCCGGGATGGTGACGATCCGAGACCACTGAGGATCGAAACCCGGGAGTTCAGGGGGTGTGCGGGCCGGGATCGGCGTGGGCGTCACCACTCGATGTCGATGACAGCCGAGTTCAGACCCGAGCCGATACCCATGCATGCGACGCGATCACCGGCAACAAGCCGCTCGGCATTCATCGCCAACGTGAACGGGACCGACGCCGGGCCAATGTTGCCGCGAGTCGGAAATGTCTGCGGTACTCGCGCGGGATCGATCTTCAGCGCTCGAGCGATGGCCTCGGTATGCACCTTCGAGACCTGGTGGATGACGTACATCGCCTGATCCGACCAATCGAAGTCCCCGGCGGCATCGGCCCACGTCAAGACAGCAAGTTCAACTGCGGCTTCTAATAGCGCGCGTGAGTCGGTCTTCATGCCATCAAGGTCACCCAGGCACAGCAGATTGTGTTCGGTGGCCGCTCGAGAGACACCGCCCAAGAAGCGGTGACCCTCCGGATGCCGAGAAGCGCGGCCGAGAACCATGGCAGCACCACCAGAACCAAGGGTAAAGGTGGCGAAGTTTTCCAGGATGTCCTCACGAGTCGCGCCTTGCGCATTCAACCGATCAATTGTCGCTTGCTGTGGCATCCGGCTGCCCTCACCATCGACGATCAATGCATAGTCGATCTGACCGCTGTCGATCATGGTCGCGGCCAACTGCATACCGTTCATAAAGCCTAGGCAGGCGTTAGACAGATCGAAATTCACACACGATGACGACAAACCCAATTGTCGATGTACGTCCACCGACGCCGAGGGCTCGAGTCGCTCGCGGCAAACCGCCGTGTCAACGAGTAGACCAATCGCCTGCGGATCAACGCCCGCCTCAGCGATCGCCTTCGCGCCGGCCATCGCTGCTGCGTCGGCGAACGTGACGTCTTCAGGCCACCAGCGTCGCTCGGAGATCCCGGCGAGCTGCTCCAGCATGCCTCCGTGCAACCCGGCACTTTTATAGGCCGGGGCGAGCCATTCGTCGATCTGATCGGACGTGATGACTTCAGGGGCGTCCACCGCCGCAACCGACAAGATTGCCGCATCGCGGAAAGTGAAGACCGAACTTCCGGTCGAGGGGGTGGCAAGAGTGGAAGGATCGCCGACCGAGGTCACGTTCTGGGTCACCCGATCACATCCTTCCTTACGACCTCGTTGGGGTGCCTAGCCTGCCATGCACCCACTCAAACCGCTTTCGGGTGGGCCACAACGGGCCAAGTCGGCGGTCCGTGACGTACCGTCATGGAGTGAAACGTCTCACAGCCGCCAGCGCCGCCCTCGGCCTCGTGGTCACCTCCGCCGTCACCACGACCCTCGCCAATCCGGCCAATGCGCGTGAAGGAGACCCCACTTTGGCGCGCTTCTACGCCCAGACCGTGCAGTGGGAGCCGTGCTCGGGGCGCAGCGATCGCACGCAGTGCGGAACCGTGACGGTTCCCTTGAACTACGACGATCCCAGCGGCCGGACGATTGATTTGGCGCTCTTGCGTGTCCCCGGGACCAAGACAGCTCAGGCCAGCCTGGTGGTCAATCCCGGAGGCCCCGGGGCCGGCGGTCTGGGATTTGCCGAATACCTCGGCTCGGTGGTGGATGCCGATGTGCGCGCCGTGTACGACATCGTGGGCTTCGATCCGCGGGGCGTAGGCGAGTCGGCTCCGGTCGAATGTCTCACCGGCAAACAAACCACTCGTTGGTACCGCACCGACATCACTCCCAACAACGCAGCCGAACGCCGCACGCTGTTCAACCGAGCCATGAGGATCTCTGACGGGTGCCTCGCCGACGATCCCGTCCTGGCCCGTTCCGTCGGATCGGACAACACGGTCAAGGACATGGACGTTATTCGCCGAGCCCTGGGCGATGACACGTTGAACTGGTTCGGTTTCTCCTATGGCACCGAATTGGGAGCCAGGTACGCCCAGGAATTCCCGACTCGGGTGGGTCGCATGGTCCTCGACGGAGGCGTCAACCCGGCACTCAATGCGATGCAGGTATCCGAGGATCAATCGATCGGCTTCCAGCGGGCGATGGCCCGATTCGCCACCGACTGCGCGAAGAAGTCCAACTGCGTGGCAAAGACGCAGCGCGGCGTTTTGGCCAACATCAACCAACTCCTGCGCTCACTTGACCGCGCGTCCTTACCTACCGATGGGAGTCGACGCCTGGTGCAGTCCGAAGCGATCACCGCCCTGTTCTTCTCGATGTACTCCCCCGATCTGTGGCCAACCCTGCGATCGGGACTAAAGCAAGCCAAGGGCGGCGATGGCACCACGCTGCAGCTCTTGGCGCAGTTGGCCAATGATCAAACCGGACCGAACACCTACGGCAGCAACATCGCCTCGGCTTTCTACGCCATCGGGTGCTGGGACTACCCGAAGACGCCCGGTATCGCCGGACTGGCCAAGGCTGCGACCACCTGGTCCAAGGGCGCCCGGGTCCCTGAGATGGCGGAGGCAATGTCCTGGGGGAACGCTCCCTGCAGCACCTGGTTCGGGCATTCAGCTACTGCGCCGGCACCGGTCACGTCGACCACCGAGGCGCCGATCCTGATCATCGGAACCACCTACGACCCCGCTACCCCTTATGCGTGGTCGCAGGCGTTGTCTACACAACTGCCGACGAGTCGCTTGCTCACTCACCGCGGGGACGGCCACACGGTCTACGGAAACACAAACCTGTGCATCGATGACCTCGCCGACACCTACCTGCTCACTGGCCAACTTCCCGAACTCAGGACTGTCTGCACGAGTTGATGGTGAACGCAGGCGGCTTAAGCGCTTTCCTCATTGCCGGACTTATCTTCCTTTTCTGAAAAGCCCTCGAGCCCAGCCAGGAATTCCTCAACCTGAGCGGCGATCTCATCACCGCTGGGCACCTCACCCTGAGGTGCGCTGCTCGGCTTGGTCAGGGCACTACGGGCTTCCACCATTTGGTCATACTGCGTCTCCAAAGCGCTGACGACGGCGGCGAACTCTTCATTCCCGGTCAGTTGCTCGGCAACTTCCCCATCGGCTATGTCTGCCTGGGTTTCCAATCCCACGCTGGTCAAGTTCAGACCCGTGACGTCAGTGAGGCCATTGATCAGCACCATCGCGCATCGCGGGTACTCGAACTGCACTAGATAGTGCGGCACCTGGGCTGTAACCCCAATAGAAGACAAACTGCGCTGCCCCAAATGGAATTCCAACATCGCGCCCATGTGGCCGGGCACCTCGATATCGCCCAAGACTGCACTTCGGCCGGCAGTGAGCGTCGGATCGTTACCGTGCACGGTGATCCCGATGGGACGGGTATGGGGAGCCGGCCACGGGATGGCCGACAAGCCAACAGCGTGCGTGAGTTCGAACTCGTCGACAACTAGATCAACGGCGGCAAGGAATCGATTCCACTGGTAATCCGGCTCGGGACCCTCTAGTAGGAAGAAGTCGCGTCCGTCGGCGTCGGTGACCCTGCTCAGCGTGAGTCGCGGTGTGTCGGCGGAGGAGAAGTGGTCGGAAGAAAAGGTCATGCGCGGTCGACGGGCGCGGTAGTCGATCAACTCATCGGCGTCGAAAGTAGCGATGAGTTCAGTCGGGCACGTCTCGCGGATATGAGCGGCCACCTGCCGAACGCCACCCCCAGCATCCACGAAACCCTGAAACGCGTGGACGAGCGTGGGCACGCGGGGTCGGGAGATGGTGCTGGGATCTTGTTGGAACGTCAGCAACTTCTTGGGCGATCGCATATCTCCTCCTGAGAACAGGCTACGTGGAGATGCGCTCTGACGCGATCGGACATCCACAGCGTTCGCATAGCGCGAACGACACAACGTGCAGGATGTGGCTAGGTGCTTGCCTCGTCGGAATTCGGCTCAGCGGCTTTCTGCACTGCCTTCTCGATCGGCTTCTCGACCGGCTTCTCGACCGCCTTCTTCGCCGCTTGCTTCTTGACCGCCTTCTTGGCCGCTTGCTTCTTGACCGACTTCTTCGCCGCTTGCTTCTTGGGTGCCTTTTTCACAGCCTTTTTCGCAGCCTTCTTTGCAGGCGGCGCAACCTCAGGTGACTCCTCGCCGGGCTCGGGATTACCGCCGGGGTCAGGCTCCGCGGGTTCCGGCAGTAGAACAGGCACAGGTGTTGGTTGCGGCGTTGGCTGTGGTTCCACTCGCGATGCGCTTAGGCGCCGCCACAACCACCAGCCGCCCACCCCAGCGGCGAGCACGAGGACAAGAGCAAAGAATCGACGCACCCTCAGCACGCTAACAGCAGGTCACGACGAGCGTCGAGACTTCTTGGAACCCGAAGTCAAGGCGTCCTTGAACTTATCCACGACAGCGCTGCTGTTCCAAAAGACCTGCTGCTGGTTCGCCGGAAGACTCAACGCGTACTCACACACTCGAGCCCAGGCAATACCCACAGCGCGCGTGAGTGATCCCGCCACCGTCGCGGAGATCGCCGATCCGGCGATCGCACCGCCGGGAACGAACTTCAGCAAACTGGTGACGGCGTATCGACCGGCCATAGTTGCCCCACCGGTCAACACGACCGATCCAGCGACCGCCATCGCCCGTGAACGTTGCGGCGGAAGACCGTACGCAGCAGAGATACGCGCGATCATCGTTACCTGATTCGGTACTAGGAGAGCAGCGTCAGTGAAGGGGATCGGAACGGCGCCGATTCCAGAAGCGACGGTGACGGCCTGATTGATCACGGCCTTCACTGCTTTTTTTTTGCGCTCCATGTCCAACTGCTGAGCCGCAGTTAGGGCAGCTTGCGCCGCCTCGGGGACAACGTCGTAGGTGGCATCTAGCAATCGATCAAGGCCGAACGCCGGAGCATGGGTGAAGTCGTCGGCCATCGCGTTCGTCAGAACCGGAACCCCGCCGGCACGGATGGGCAATTCCAACGACTGGATGTACTCGGCGAGTTCGCGGGCGTGCGGGTGGACCTCACCGTCCTTCGTCGGCACTTGGGTGAGAACGACGATCACCGGCAGACCGAGATCGGCGAGGCCACGGACAAACGCAGCCTGAGCCTCTTCGAAGCGCCGGTCGGACCATCGGACCACGTACCAAGCGGCGTGGATTTGCTGATCGATCGGTGCTGAGCGGCGATCCCCCACAACATCGCGAAGACCTTCGAGGATCTGATCGCCCGCTGAGCCGGTTTCGAAGCCCTCGGAGTCGAAAATTCCCAGGAAACCATCGTCACGCCGGTGGTAATCGATCCCTCGAGTAACGGGTTCTCCCACTCCCGTGTCGGCAACGTCCTTGCCGAAGACGGCGTTGACCAAGGTGGACTTGCCCGCCCCGGTCGCGCCGAAGATCGCCAGGTTGAAGCAGCCCAGAGCGGCAAAGGCGCTGGACAGTTCCTTGGTGAACATCCCCTCCAGGGCCGGGGCATCGAGTTCCGAAACTGGCCGGACGGGTTCGTCGTCACGCGACGCGTCGTTGGCCATGCCACGAGAGTACGCGGCTCTCCTGGATTACTGGGTTACCGTGGTGGTAATCATGGCTCCCCTCCGATCGCCTGATCGCAGCAGCGCAACCCGATCACTCCTGACCTGGGTGATCGGGCTCTCGGTCGTGGCGCTCGTCGGAGCCGGGCTCGTGTCGATCACCGGGGTCGTCGACTGGAACCGGATCCAGCAAGCGCGGGATGTAGGTCAACTCGGTGGGACACCCGTCATCCCCGAGCAGTACCAACCGATCATCGAGGACGCCGCCGAACGCTGCCCGGCCGTTCCCTCACGCATCTTGGCCGCCCAGATAGCTACCGAGAGTCGCTGGCAACCCGATGCGGTGAGTCCCGTTGGCGCCGAAGGCATTGCCCAATTCATGCCGAGCACCTGGAGTCAGTACGGCATCGATGCCAACGGCGACGGCGTTCGCGACGTATGGGATCCCGAAGATGCCATTCATTCCGCTGCGGAACTGAACTGCTTGAACCGGCGTTTGGTATCCGAGGTATCGGGAACCCCCTTACACAACATCCTGGCCGCCTACAACGCAGGACACGGAGCTGTGCGAAAGTACGACGGCATTCCGCCGTTCCCGGAGACCGAGCAATACGTGCAGAAGGTTCTTGACCTCGCCCAGCGCTATCCCGCTCCCGGCGCGAGCTAGCTACTTAATAACGACTATCGACTGGTGGTTTTCCACTACGAGGCGACCATCGGGCGACCACAGCCGACGAGTCTCCGACGTGAAGCCGTGCTCCATCGCGGATACCCACGATTCGAAGGCCAGCGGCTGCTCGACGTCAAGAGTTGCCGGATCCACAAGCAGGTGTGCACTGAACGAGACAGTCGCCATCGGACGGAGCGCACTCATGGCGACATAACTCGCCGGCCACCACGCATCGACGAGGCCGAGGACCAGTCCTGCCGTCCACACGGATCCGAACTCACTATCTGGCGCCGCAGACACCCAGCCGCGCCCTTCGGGTGATGCGCCAGAACCGGGGATGCCCGCGGTAGGTCGGTACTTCAGATGCGCACCGAATTCCGGACCGAGCGGTGGAACCACCGGCACTTCAGGAACCAATCGCCAATCGGCCAACTCCGGCATGACGGCGGTACCCCAGGGCTCTTCAACGTCTGCCGCTCGCTGCGTTCCGGTAATAACGACGGCCTGAGATGCGAGCACACCATCCGACCCGGTGATTCGCACACTCCAGGTGGTCATCGCCGATCCAGCACGAAGGCAGGCGACTTCGATGCATGCCGGGCCAGCAGGAAGCGCGCCAAACAGGTGGGACGTCACGTTGCGTACGCGACGTGAGGCATCGATCGACTTCTGCGTTGACTCAGCGGCGTTCACCGACGCAGCGATGACCAGACCACCCCACGCGCCGCGACCCTGCAGCCAACCTTCAGGGACGTCCCAGTCGAAAGCACCGGGCGCGGTTTCAGATATCTCGCTCGCCTTCGCGAAGGAGATCTCGGTCATGCGCCGTCGGGGCGAGCGTCGGCCAGTGAGCCTTCGTCTTCGGAGGTGTCAGCCTTGCCGCTCGCATTGTTGAGTGCAGACCTCTTCAGCCAACGATTCCACGGAATGTTCCATCGACCACCAGGGCCGTTCCACGGTTCCATGAGGTCACCGCCGGTCTTCACATAGTCGACTACGTCACCGGGAATCGTGTTGTCGTAGATCCACTTGGCGTCATTTTCGAACATGTTGGTGCAGCCATGGGATCCGTTGTAGCGACCAAGGCGGCCATAAGCCCAGGTGGCGGTGTGCAAGAACTCACCCGTGGGAGTCAGTCGGGTGTTCCACTTGGCAGGGAGTTCGTAGAACTCCTCTTCCTCGTCCAAACCCAAACTTGAGCTGCGGTAGATCTTGTCCGCTTCTTTGGCAGTGCTGATGACCTTCGCTCCATTGCGGGTCTCCCAGCCGTACTTACCCAACGACACCTTGAAAGTCTTACGCTTCTTGCCGTCGATGTAGACGTTCATGACCTTCTTGGCTCCATCGACGACAGCGATGAACGAGCGGTCCGTTTGGAAGCTGTAGGTCTTCCCGAGCTTCTTGGATCCGACTAGGTACCTGCCCTTTGATTTGCCGAGCACTGCATCATCGAGTGTCGAGGTGATCCGAATGATCGAGTTTCCGGGCCAGAATTCCTTGGGTCGGAACATGGCTGTCCGCTCATCCAGCCAGCCCCAGGCACCAGGAACGTTCGTGGTGCGACCGTTGTTGCGGGTCGCAGTTACGGCCAGGTGCCGCTCGACCGCCGCTTTGTTGGGAATGTCTCGACTGAACGTGAGCGTTGGCAGGGTCCCGACACCCAACTTGGTTCGAGCACCGGACACTCCCAATGAGTTACCCGCGGCTTTGAACGTTGCCGTGACGCGGCTGCGCGGCTTGGGCAGAGTGTTTGGCTTGTCCGGATCGACTCCAACGACGGGGATAGTGGAGATGGCTGAAGCAGGGACGGATTGACCAGCCGGTCCCACGGCACGCAGCGAGACCCGGTACTCGCGGCCGTTGGTCAATGAAGTCAGACCACACAGGCCACTCACATCAGGGCAGTCGAACCAGTGGTAACCGTCCGGTGAGACCTGGTAACCGGTCACCGATGGATCCTCGACAGGTGTGTAGGTAACTATCGCGCTTTGGTCGCCCGCGACCACATCGACAATCACCGGCGCAGCGGGAACAGCGGCAACCACGGCGGCATCAGGTTCGGTTTCCTCGCTTGCCACGGCCAGGCCGTACGGGGCCGACACCAGGAGTCCGAGAACAGCCATAACCGAAACGGCGCGGCGCGCGCCGCGGCCGAGGAAAGCCCCCGGGGAATTCATAGACACAATGTACGTTGCCGCTCGACCACCACCTAAACCCGGCGGCTGGGACCGCTCAGCGTCTATTCCCGTCCTCCCCTACAGTTCTGGGCCGTGGGAGTCTTCGACCGGTTCAAACTGCCCTCCGTCAAACCAGCACAGGCGATGGAGATGCTCAACAGTGGCGCGACGATGCTTGACGTCCGCGACAACTCCGAGTGGAACGCAGGGCGCGTCCCGGGGGCGGTCCACGTCCCGGTCAAGAACGTCGGAGCGCAGGCACCCAAGCGGCTTCCCAAGGGTCGGCCTGTGATCGTCGCCTGCCGCACTGGCGCACGCTCCAAGGGGGCAACGAGGATCCTGCGCGAGAAGGGCATCGAGGCCTACAGCCTGGCCGGCGGGTTAACCGCGTGGGAATCCGCCGGTGGCCGAATCGCCGGCAAGGGCAGCCGGCCAGGAATGATCGCTTAGAACTCGATGCGAACTATCGGCGTCAACTATCGGAGTCGACTAGTTGAGCGGGTCTAGCCCGCTACCCAAGCACCCATCACCAGGGAACGATTTCCCTGTCCTCCCACAGCAGTCCCGTCGGCACGACGTTGCCTTGCGGATCTTGCGCGTCGCGGTCAGCGAGCCAGACCACTGTTTCCGCACCTTCTTCCGCGGAGCGCGGCGCCGTGGGGCCACCCATGTCGGTCCGACAGTGCCCCGGACACACGGCATCGACGAGCACGCCCCGCTGCCCCCATTGCATCTCCGCGGCGTAGTTGCGAACGAGTGCATTCACCCCCGCCTTGGAGATCCGGTACGGAGCCAGACCGCCGCTGGTTCCCGGTCCGCTGAAACGCCCTAAGCAGGCGGATAAGGCAACGACCCGCCCGGACCTTTTCTTGGTGAGTCCCTGGGCAAAGGCATGGATGGAGTAGAAGGCACCATCAAGATTGATACCCATCACCCGCTGCCATTCCTGCGGTGAGGTCCGCACGGTGCGCGTCATTTTCTCGGCCATCACTCCAGCAGAGAGAACGACGACGTCCGGCTCCGCCAAAGGTCCCAACTCTTGCACCGCCCGCGCGAGGGAATCAGGATCCGATACGTCTGCCGCGATCGGCACTGCATCGATCCCCTCGGCCTGGAGTTGTGTTGCCGCCGCATCCGCTCGAGACCGGTCCATCCCGAGAAGGACGACGCTCGCACCGAGGGCGCCGATGCCGCGTGCCGCCGCAAGACCCAGACCACGACTACCGCCGGTCACGAGGGCAACGGAGTCGACAGTGATGAATCCCATGCCGTAACTGTGGTCCTTCCTCTCACTCAGCGCATCCGGACATGTCTGCATCGACGTGCGGGGGCTACTGTTGGGCGACAACCTTCCCGTCGTGCGAGAGGAACGCACAAGTGGCGAGCGAGCCCCCCAACCCCGTATCCAGTCGCTTCGGGCCTAATGAGTGGTTGGTTGACGAGATTTATGAGCAGTACCTTCAAGATAAGAACGCCGTCGACCGTGCCTGGTGGGACTTCTTCGAGGACTACTCCCCCGCGGAATACTCCCCCGCTGCCGCGTCACACGTAGCGGCACCAGCGGCGACACAAGACGCGCCTACCCCCCAACCCACTCCTGCGGCCCCAGCAAGCCCGGCACCGAAGACCGCTCCCGCGGCCCCCGCACCCACCGCATCGACCACCGACTCCGACGCAGTGCAGCCGGAGATCCTGCGCGGCGCCGCCGGACGCGTTGTGACCAACATGGAAGCCAGCCTCAGCGTTCCCACGGCAACGAGCGTGCGCTCGGTGCCGGTGAAGTTGTTGATGGACAACCGGGTGGTCATCAACAACCACCTCGCCCGCGGCCGCGGCGGAAAGGTTTCCTTCACCCACCTCATCGGCTACGCGATCGTTCGAGCCCTCACGACGATGCCCGAGATGGGCTACGGCTTCACGCATGTCGACGGTAAGCCCGCTGTCGTGCGCAACGAGGACGTGAACCTCGGCCTGGCTATCGATCTTGCGAAAGAGGACGGTTCACGCCAGCTCCTCGTCCCGAACATCAAGGGCGCCCAGCGCATGGATTTCGCGACCTTCTGGGCGAGCTACGAGGACGTGGTTCGCCGAGCACGTGGAGGAAAACTCGAGGTCAGCGACTTCGCCGGCACCACCGTCTCGCTCACCAACCCCGGAACGATCGGCACCAACCACTCGATCCCCCGCTTGATGGAAGGCCAGGGCTGCATCGTCGGCGTCGGCGCGATGGAGTACCCGGCCGATTGGCAAGGCGCCTCGGAAGAGTCGATTGTCCGCAACGCGGTGAGCAAGATCATGACGCTCACCAGCACCTACGACCACCGCATCATTCAAGGTGCGCAGTCCGGTGAGTTCTTACGCCGTATCCACCAACTGCTCCTCGGTGAAGAGGATTTCTACGGAGACATCTTCCGCTCACTACGCATCCCCTATGAGCCGGTGCGCTGGGCGCACGACATCTCGGCCAGCCACGAAACCGACCTCGACAAGACGGTCCGCGTTCAAGAGATCATCCACGCCTACCGCGTTCGCGGTCACCTGATGGCCGACACCGATCCGCTGGAGTACGAGCAGCGAACGCACCCGGATCTGGACGTCCTCAGCCACGGTTTGACCCTGTGGGACCTTGACCGCGAGTTCGCCACCGGCGGCTTCGGCAGCCGGCCGCTCATGAAGCTCCGCGAAATCCTCGGTGTGCTACGCGATGCCTACACCCGAACCGTTGGCATCGAATACATGCACATCCAAGACCCCGAACAGCGTCGCTGGATTCAAGAGCGAGTCGAGATCCCGCACATCAAGCCCGATCGCGACGAGCAGCTTCGCATTTTGAGCAAACTCAACGAAGCCGAAGCGCTCGAGACATTCCTGCACACCAAGTACGTCGGCCAGAAGCGCTTCTCACTCGAAGGCGCCGAGTCCCTCGTTCCGCTCCTGGACGAGATTCTCACCGACGCTGCCCGCGACGACATCCTTGAAGTCGCCATCGGCATGCCGCACCGCGGACGCCTCAACGTCCTGACGAACATCGCGGGTAAGTCCTACGCACAGGTCTTTCGCGAATTCGAGGGTGACTACGGCGACGATTCGGTTCAGGGCTCGGGCGACGTGAAGTACCACCTGGGAACCACCGGCTCATTCATGACACCCGACGGCGCCTACACCTCGGTGTACCTCGCTGCCAACCCCTCACACCTCGAGGCAGTCGATCCCGTTCTCGAGGGCATCGTGCGCGCGAAGCAGGATCTGCTTCCCAAGGAACGACGTACCGACATCCTTCCGGTGCTGGTGCACGGCGATGCTGCTTTCGCTGGCCAAGGAGTGGTCGCGGAAACGCTGCACCTGTCGCAACTCCAGGGCTACCGGACCGGTGGCACGGTGCACGTGGTGGTCAACAACCAGGTCGGCTTCACGACTTCTCCGAAGTACAGCCGCTCCAGCGTGTACTCCACCGACGTCGCCCGCATGGTGCAGGCGCCGATCTTCCACGTGAATGGCGACGACCCTGAGGCAGTAGCGCGCGTGGCGAAACTCGCCTTCGCTTTCCGCCAGGCGTTCCATAAGGACGTCGTTATTGACATGGTGTGCTACCGCAAGCGCGGACACAACGAGGCCGACGATCCGTCACTGACCCAGCCGCGCATGTACTCGATCATCGATGCCAAGCGATCGGTGCGTAAGCACTACACCGAGTCGCTCATCGGCCGCGGTGACATCACCCTCGAGGAAGCCGAGCAAGCTCTCAAACACTTCCAAGAGCAACTCGAGCGCGTCTTCCAGGAGACACGGGACACCCACCAGGAAGCCCCCGACGAGGACTTCGCCGATCGCGCCAAAGACATCATCGAGACCGGGCAACTCGATTTGGCTCCCCAGACACCCTTCACCGAAGTGGAAACCGCGATCAGCCAAGAACAAATCGAGACAGTGATCGATTCGCAGATCACACTTCCCGAAGACTTCAACGTCCACTCACGTCTGGCACCGCAGTTGCAGCGCCGTGCACAGATGGTCGCCGAGGACAACATCGACTGGGGCATGGCCGAGGCTCTGGCCGTCGGCTCGCTGCTGATGGAAGGGCGCACGGTGCGCTTGGCTGGTCAGGACTCCCGCCGTGGCACCTTTGGTCACCGTCACATGGTCATCGTGGATAGCGAGACGGGCTGGCAATACAAGCCACTCAAGAGCTGCTACCGCGATGGCGGCAAGCTCTACGTCTACGACTCACTGCTCAGCGAGTTCGCAGCGCTCGGCTTCGAATACGGCTACTCCGTTGCACGCCCCGATGCCCTTGTCATGTGGGAAGCGCAGTTCGGCGACTTCGTCAACGGTGCTCAAACGATCATTGACGAGTTCATCTCTTCCGGTGAGCAGAAGTGGGCGCAGCGTTCCGCCGTGACTCTCCTTCTCCCCCATGGCTTCGAGGGCCAGGGCCCGGATCACTCGAGTGCTCGTGTGGAGCGTTTCTTGCAGATGTGTGCGCAGGACAACATGACCGTCGCGATGCCGAGCACCCCTGCCTCCTACTTCCACCTACTGCGTTGGCAGGTCTTCAGCCGACTGACACGTCCGCTCATCATCTTCACGCCCAAGTCGCTGCTGCGGGCCAAGCAGGCCGTCTCCACCAAGGAGGAGTTCACCTCCGGCACCTTCCAGCCGATCCTGCTCGACCCCGAGCACGAAGGCTCGAACATCACCAAGGTGCTGATGTGCAGCGGCAAGATCTACTACGACCTCGCCGCCCACCGCGAGGAACATGGCCTGCACGACACAGCAATCTTGCGCCTCGAGCGCCTCTACCCCCTGCCATTCCGCTTGCCCGAGGTCCTCGAGCGCTACCCCAACGCGCAGGTGCGCTGGGTCCAGGAAGAACCGGCGAACCAGGGTGCATGGAGCTTCATCGCGATGAACGCACCGGCCATGGTCAACCGCGCGATCGAGGGCATTACTCGACCGTCGTCGTCGTCCCCAGCTGTCGGCACACACCAGCGGCACGTGGCGGAGCAGCAGGCCGTGGTCGAGCAGGC
>JBDQFC010000003.1:80405-142582 GCA_040266055.1 Candidatus Nanopelagicales bacterium
CTTCTGGGACCGGACCGAACTCACCACTGTCACTACTCGAGTTCGGGTTATCACCCTCTACCCACCACCCGTCTCCAACACGGCGCACGAGACGCTTGACCGTCAAGAGTTCAGGTCTTCGGGGATGAACAACAACGACGACGTCGCCACCTGCCACGTTCGCCTTGCGCCTCGCCCAGGCCAAATAGACCTCACCATTGCGCAGTGCAGGTTCCATCGAGGGTCCAACGATCCGCACCGTGGTTAGTCCAAACACCTGAACATCTTGACCGTTACCGCTCAGGGGTTGTGGCATCGCCCCGCGCTACTAGGCTTAAGGCACCGATTTCGAGACACGACAACCCCGAAGGGACTCGACATGCTCGACCGCTTGATCCGTGGCCGGATGACGGCCTACGCCCACTGCGATCTGCCCTGCGGCGTCTACGACCCCGCCCAGGCCCGCCTCGAGGCCGAGTCCGTCAAGGCGTGCATGGAGAAGCACAACGCTTCCGATGATCACGACTTCAAGGCTCGCGCCATCTCAATCAAAGAAGAGCGCTCGCACATGGTCAAGGAGCACCTGTGGGTGCTGTGGACCGACTACTTCAAGCCCCCGCACTTCGAGGCCTACCCGCAGTTGAACGATCTGTTCAACCAAGCGACCAAGCTCGCCGGAGCTGGTGGCACCAAGGGAACGTGCGACGTCGCCGTTGCCGATGAGTTGCTCGCAAAGATCGACGAGATCGCTGAGATCTTCTGGGCCACCAAGAAGGCCTAGGTTCTCACCCCAAGAACAAAGAAGGGGCCCGCTGCCATCGGCAGCGGGCCCCTTCGCGTTCGGAGCTTTCTTTACTTCACGACCCTGATATCTCGGGTCATGCGCATGGCGGTGAAGCCAGGGAACGCAGGTGCGGATTCCACCAGCGTGAAGGAACCGCGCTTGGCGCCCTTCTTCAGCGTGGCGCGAACCTGGACGAAATCGCCCTTGTAACGGAAGACAACCGACTTGATCGACGCCGATCGGTTGACCGCGCTCAGTCGAGCCTCGTGGCCCGCGTTCGTGTCGAGATTTGCGGAGTCGTTGAAGGTCTTCCACTTTCCGCTCTTGACCTTGGCGCCTCCGCCTTCCCACATCGGGCCAACGAGGGTCTGCTGCTGAACCGGTGCAGGCGTTGGAGCGTTTGCGGTGTTCTGCGTGACGCTCGTCGCGGCGCCCCAGCCTGAAGCGTTAGTCGCCAGGACAGAGAACGTATACGTAGAACCGGCCGACAGGCTTCCGATGTTGGCGTTTGTCGTGTTCCCGGCAACAGAGACCTGACCACTGGTCGGGCCGGTCCAGTTGACGACGTATCCGCCGATCGGTGCCGACCCGCTGCTGCTGGGTGCATCCCAGTTCAAGGACACAGTGTTGGTCGAAACGCCAGTGACCTTCAGGTTCCGCACTTGCGAGGGAGTGGTCGGCTTAGGAGCAGGCGCCTGCGCGATCTGAACCTTCTTCGAAGCCTTACCAACTTGAGCCGGAGACCCGCCCAGTTCAAGCTGATTGGCATGGGTGGTGATCGTCACCGATCCCGGCTTGGTGGGCGTCCAGTTCAGGGTTCCCGTCCAGGTAGCGATTGGCGTGAAGGAGCCGTTGCTCACCGGCGTGCAGGTTCCATTCACAGAGCCGAGGCTGGAATCACCGATCTTGAAGTCGAAGTTCACCGCGGGTGGCTGGTCATCGCACGACGTACCGGCATCGGAAAAGGCAAAGGTGGCTGTGAGTACCTGGTTTGTGCCTACCTGGCCATTGCCGGCGCTGAGGGTGGTGGTGCCCTGGTCGGCAGAGGCCGAGCCAGCGACTGCAATTTGCGATCCAACCAGCGCTAGACCGATAAGGGCGGCCGAGACGGCCTTTGTCTTGCTTCTCACTCGTAAGTCCTTTCGATGGGGGTGAGGCCAATTGAGTCTAGACAGTCCGACTAGCAAACGTGGGCACTATTCGAATGTGAGTCGTGATCGTCGGTAGCCTCCGGCCATGATTCGCGAGGCCAGACTTTCGGACATACGCCCTATTCACGACATGATCGTCGAGCTCGCCGTCTACGAGAAGGAGCCCGACGCCGTCACGGCCACTCCAGCCGACCTCGAGCGCGCTCTCTTCGGAGAGAACCCAGCGCTATTTGCTCATGTTGCTGAAGATCCCGAGCACGGCGTCGTGGGCTTCACACTGTGGTTCTTGAACTACTCGACCTGGTTGGGCAAGCACGGAATCTATCTCGAGGATTTGTACGTCAAGCCCGACCACCGGGGGTCCGGCTACGGGATCGCATTGTTGTCCAACCTCGCACAGATCTGCGTGCAACGTGGCTACGGCCGGCTGGACTGGTGGGTCTTGGATTGGAACTCTCCTGCACGCGGCTTCTACGAATCATTGGGAGCCGACGCTCTGACCGAATGGATCCCCTACCGACTAACGGGCCAACAACTCGTCGAGCTGGCTGCCTCCGCGCCGAAGAACATGAATGACTAGCTGCCGAAGATGATCTGGGATACGCCCCAGATCACCAGACCTAAACCCAGGGCCATCCCGACCCAACCTCGCGTTGTCATGGGTTGATCTTGGCATCGTGCGACTCGAGAGTGTCCAGACGCATCCAGCGACCTTGCCGGACCTCTCCCCTGACTTCTCGGTACCCGACGGCGATCACTGCCTCCACTTCGCGCTTCGACCTGGCCGAAACGCTCACGCGGTACTCGCCTGGAACCGCATCGGACTCCAGTCGAGACAAGTAGAGGAAATTCGTACCGCCGTACGGCTCGTAGAACTCTGTTCGCTCGTTGATGACCATCCGGGTCTTTCGACCCTGTGGATCTGTGATGGTGACCCGCGGCAATCGGGAACTGCGCACTTTGTTGCTCGGGGGCTCATCAAGAATCAGCAATTGCACGGCCATGCGGTCGCCCTCTTCGAGACGGAACCGAAAACCCCGGCGATCTCCGCGCCGCACATCCGTGTAGACAGCAAATGAGACAGTTCCGTCGACTAGCAGCGGACCCTTGGCGGGTGTCGAATCCGAGGGGCCGAGTTCTACTGGCTGATGCGCCGATGCAGGCGCAGCAAGAGTCAATGCAAGCAATGTTGCTGACGCCAGACTGAATATGCTCCAGAAACGCATGTCTCTACTGTGCCAAGCCTCCAAGAATCGGCATCTCGACACTCACTTCCGAGTAATCCACCCCTCAAGGTGCAAGACTCAGGCCATGAGCGATACAGATCTCAAGGCCAAGTCAGAGACCGGCATCTCCTTCGCCGGCTTGCGCAAGCTCAACATCATCGCGGGGTTCGCCCACCTGACGCAGATGTTCTTGATCTTGTTCCTGTCCACTGACTTCACACTCCCCGTCACGGCCGCTTATGTCTTCGGTCCTCCGGGAACACCCGCCAACGATCCGGTCGTCTTGTTCGACTCGCGCATTGCGTGGGGCGTAGCCCTGTTCTTTGCGCTCTCAGCTTTCTTCCATTTCCTGGTCGCTAGTCCGTGGTTCTACCCGCGGTATGTCTCCGGCTTGCAGGCAGGACACAACTACTTCCGATGGGTCGAGTACTCACTGTCATCGTCGATAATGATCGTGCTGATCGCTCAGGTAACGGGCATCTCCAATTTCGCCGCACTCATGGCGCTATTTGGTGTCAACGCGTCCATGATCCTGTTCGGCTGGCTTCAGGAGAAATACGAGCAACCCGGTGGAGGCATGCTCCCCTTCATCTTCGGCTGCGTGGCCGGAGTGGTGCCGTGGATCGTTATCTTCCTGTGGCTACTCGCCCCAGGATCTGCTCAGCGTCCGGAGATTCCCGGATTCGTCATCGGAATCTTCGTTTCACTCTTCATCTTCTTCAATGCCTTCGCACTCGTGCAGTGGCTGCAGTACAAGAAGATCGGCAAGTGGCGCGACTATCTCCGTGGTGAACGCAGTTACATCATCTTGAGCTTGGTGGCCAAGACAGCGCTGGGCTGGCAGATCTTCTCCGGCACTCTCGTTCCCGCGTAGATCAACAGGACAGGTACTAGCAGTACCTCTCGGCGACGACGTCCCGCTCGGCGCGCCGCGTGACGCGCGCGGGCCATTCGTAACGCGCTTCCTGGTATTGCAGCGCGTCGAAGATCTGGACGCCGGTGGCGTTGGCAGTGCGGTCGGCGCACATCGCAGCCAGGATCTGCTTTCGTGTCGCCTTCTTCTTGAGCGCCATGATCGCAGGGGCGGCTTCGCGATACTCACTGCGAACTGCCGTGTTCGCTTTGCCATTCGCACAAACGGCTGGGCCGTAGGTGCCGTCCTCATAAGCCGTCTTTCCGCACGACGCGGCCTGAGCGGGCACACCCACCAACGAAAGAGCGAGAGCGCCCGCCACCGCCGTAATACACCCCGAAGCAACTCGACGCCTGTTCATTGCCCCACCTTGCAAGACAACCGTTGCGAGGTCAAGGAACTCCTCTGATTGCTTTCTGGATGGTTGAATGGCTAGGTGAGTTCTTCACCGGATTGCGTTCGCGTCGAATTCCCCGCCCAGACAGTGAACATGGCGATTGCTCGAACCGTTGCTGCCGCGGTTGCCGCACGAGCTGATCTCACCGTCGATCAAATCGAAGATGTCCGGCTCGCCATGGATGAAGCTCTGTCCCACGTCATCTCGGTTGCAGCCGAAGGCTCAACCGTGGCGTGCGAGCTGTGCGCAGACGGTGGAGTGGTGTCGGCAACGATTGCGTGCGCTGTTCCAGCCGCGGATGTCCCAGACCCCGATCCTTTCTCGTGGATGGTCCTAACCGCCCTGGTCAGCGATGTTCGGGTCTCGATTAATGACGGCACCATCGCGATGACCTGGAGCCTGGCTCGCGAATCCTCTGTCCAGGCCTAAGTCGGCAGATGTCCCAGACGTCACGTTCATCGGATGAGCAGCGACTTGCTGCGGCAAAGGCCCTGTTCGACGTCCTGAACGACCCCACAGTCGACGATTCCGAGCGCACGAGTGCGCGCGATCAACTCGTCGCCCTCCACTTGCCGCTTGTGCAGCACCTGGCACGGCGCTATGCGGAGCGAGGTGAGCCCCTCGAAGACGTCACCCAGGCCGCCACGATCGGACTGATCCAAGCGATCGACCGGTACGAGCCGGATCGTGGAGTCGCCTTTTCCTCCTATGCCGTTCCGACGATCGTCGGGGCTGTTCGCCGTCACTTCCGCGACGCAACGTGGTCGGTCAAGGTTCCTAGGCGCGTGCAAGAACTGCGCGGAAGGATTGACTCGGCCCACGACTCCTTGGCGCAGGAACTGGGCCGCTCCCCCACGGTTGCTGAGATCTCAGCGCGGGCAGAAGTGGACGCGCAGGATGTCCTGGACTCACTCGAACTCAGTCGCGCACGCGAAATGACACCGATCGACACCGCCGCTCCCGGTGACGTTCCTCTCGCCGAGCGCCTCGGCGACGTCGATGCCTCCATCACCGGAATCGAAAATGCGGAAACGGTGAAGAAACTGCTCGCGGGACTTCCCGAGAACGAGCGATCGATCGTGATGATGCGGTTCTTCGACGGACTCTCGCAATCGCAGATCGCCGAACGCGTGGGCGTCTCCCAAATGCAAGTGTCGCGGCTACTGAGCAAGTCCCTGGCCAAGCTACGAGCCGAGGTCGACGTCCACTAATTAAGGTTCGAACCGTGTCCGCTGGCGATGGAGTAGGTCTCACGGGTGATCTCGCACGCCTTCATGCCTGGTGGCGCGAGCGCAATCTCGGAGCCTCGCGGGAAGTCGCGTGGATCGTCGATCCCAAAGATCCCGACGAAGCCAAAGCGGCCGTGAATCGTGCCATCGACAGCGGTTCCACTCTTCTCGTGCTTTACATGAACAGCGCCGATGCGCGCTCACGAGCCGCTATCGCACTCATCGCCGACATCCCCGCGACCGCAGTTATCGATCAGGGACAGGACACCTCTGACCACCAGTGGATGGTCGAGGTTGCTGCTGTGCGCGACGCACTCGAACCTCTGCGTGGTCTCGCTACCTCGGATGCCATTGCGGCTGTCGATTCCCCTCGCGCGAAAGTTGCAGCCTCGGCGCTGCTGAGCGCTGCTGCTCGGCGAACCCCCGTACTGATCGACGGACTCGACGGGTACGCAGGAGCCCTCATGGCCAATCGAGACGAGCCCGATGCGCGGTATTGGTGGCTGCCTGCGTCGTCGTCCCCCGATCCAGCGATCACCGCAGCGCAGACGGTCCTGGATGTCGAGCCGGCGGCCCACCTGGCAACCCACGGCGAAAGTTCATCGGCATTACACGCAGTTCTTGCGCTGCTTGACGTCGTGGACCCCGCTTAGCCTGGGCTCGTTGCGACCTCAGCGGACGTGGCTCGGCACGAACGGTGCCTTGACCACCTCAAAGGGAACCTGCTTTCCCCGCACATCGACGAGGACTTCGTCACCGATCCCCGCGGACGCATCGAGTAGTGCCAGCGCGATGCCTTCTTTGAGCGTCGGGGAGAACGTGCCACTGGTCACTTCACCGATGCTCGCGCCGCTCGAGTCATAGATTTCCATGTGGGAACGAGGGATAGCCCGCTGCTTGGCCTTAATCGCTCGAAGCCGACGCTTAGGCCCCGCCTCGCGCTGAGCAACCAGCGCCTCGCGTCCGATGAAAGCTGGCTTGTTCCAGCCAATCGCCCACGACAACATCGCCTCGACCGGAGAGATCGACGCAGAGATGTCCTGCCCGTGCAGGGGATAGCCCATTTCTGTACGCAGGGTGTCGCGCGCTCCCAGGCCCGCCGGACCGCCCCCGTGGGATTGCGCAGAAACGAGCAGGGCATCCCAGAGTTCGACAAGCACATCGTTGGGTGCAATGAGTTCGAATCCGAGTTCTCCGGTATATCCGGATCGGCATACCGTCACGGGTGCGTCGCGCCACTGACCCATCGTGAAGGCCATGTAGTCCATGTCGATCGGTAGACCAAGAGCATTCACCACATCTGCCGACTTCGGCCCTTGAACCGCAATGATGCCGTGGGTGAGTTGCTGATCGTCGACTGTGATGCCCGCAGGTGCGGCGTTCATGATCTCTCGCACGACCGTTGCGGAATTCGCTGCGTTGGGAACGATGTAGACGGCGTCGTCATTCCACTTGTAGACAATCAGATCGTCGACCACTCCCCCGGCCTCGTTGCACAGCATCGAGTACTGCGCCTGGCCGTCGCCGATGCGATCGAGATCGTTCGCGACGACCGAGTTGATGAATGCCGCTGCGCCTGGACCATGGATCGCGATCTTGCCCATGTGTGAGACGTCGAATATTCCTACGGACTCACGCACAGCGGTGTGCTCGGCCACGGTCCCTGTGTATTCGATGGGCATGTCCCATCCGCCAAAGTCCGCCATCTTGGCGCCTGCCTCGGTGTGCCGATCGTGCAGTGGTGTGGAGGAGAGCATTGACAGACCGTAGTGCTCGGGCATCTTTCCTTGCCGCGGATTACAGTTTCACGCATGTCGATTCTCAGCCTCGCTAAGACCAAGCCCGCTGCCACAACCGCTGAATCCCTGATCGTCACGATCACCCCGGGCCGAGGCAAGAAAGTGGTCGTTCACGGCGAGGGGCTGACGGCCGCTCAAGCGACCAAGATCTCCGAGGCTTTGCAGGCAGTCGGAGCTTCTGGGAAGACTGGTGAGGTCACGACTATTCCCGCGCCCGTGGGCATCAAGGCCGGCACCGTCGTCAGCGTCGGACTCGGGGAGCGCTCCAAGGACACCACCGGCGAGCAACTTCGCCGTGGAATCGGCTCGGCGGTGCGCGGCTCCACCGGTAAGAAGAAGATCGCGATTCTTCCGCCAGACCTTGATGCTTCGACTCTGGCCGATGTGGCGATCGCCGCGCGCCTGGGCGCCTACGCGTTCACCGCGTTCAAGTCCGATGCGCCAGCCTCCTCGAAGCCGGTGAGCAGCGTGGCTGTTCTCGTCCCCACCGGGGCCAGTGATGCCGCCGTCATCATCGAGCGCGCCGAGACCGTCGGCGAGGCAGTCGCCTTCACCCGAGACCTCGTCAATACCCCACCCAACGCCCTCGCGCCTGCGGATCTCGCCCAAGCGGCGAAGGAGTCCGTCGCCGGCCTACCCGTCACCGTGAAGATCTGGGACGAAAAGGCCCTGGAACGCGACCGGTGCGGCGGCATACTCGGAGTCGGGAAGGGATCGTCACGCCCACCCCGCCTGGTGCGAATGACTTACGCACCCAAGGGGGCCACCTCCCACATCGCGCTGGTCGGCAAGGGCATCACGTTCGACACCGGCGGCATCTCGATCAAGCCGGCGGCCAACATGGACGAAATGAAGGCCGATATGTCCGGCGCGGCAGCGGTGATCGGCGCGATGCGGGCGATCGCCTCACTCGGCCTGCCGATCAAGGTGACCGGTTGGGTTCCCGCAGCGGAGAACATGCCCAGCGGCACCGCGCAGCGCCCAGGCGATGTGCTCACTACCTACAGCGGTAAGACCGTCGAGGTCCTCAACACCGATGCCGAAGGCCGGTTGGTGCTCGCCGACGCCCTGGGCATGGCCGTGGAAGACAAGCCCGACCTCATCGTGGACGTCGCGACATTGACCGGCGCCCAGCGCATCGCCCTGGGTTCGCGCACCGCGGGAGTCATGGCGAACGACGACGACGCTCGCGCCCGTGTGGTGGGCTCCGCAGACGCCGCTGGCGAGGCGATGTGGCCGATGCCGTTGCCCGAGGACTTGCGCCCCTCTTTGGACTCGGCCACAGCGGATATCGCGAACATCGGTGACCGCCTCGGCGGGATGCTCTCGGCCGGGGTGTTCTTGAAGGAATTCATCCCCGCCGACCAACCATGGGTCCACATCGACATCGCCGGGCCGGCCTACAACGAGAAGTCCCCCTACGGTTACACCCCCAAGGGCGGCACCGGGGCGGCGGTGCGCACCTTCGTCGAACTCGCGGAGAACTTCGACCGGGACTGATGTTCACCCCAGCAGGTGGCGGTGGAAGGATGGGCACACCGCGAACCGAACTGGAGTGAGACTCGTGCCTCAGGCAGACATCGTCATCCTCGGTGGGGGTAGTGGAGGCTACGCCTGCGCCCTCCGAGCAGCAGAACTCGGCAAGTCCGTGATCCTCATCGACGCCGACAAACTCGGCGGTACCTGCCTGCACCGGGGGTGCATCCCGACTAAGGCGCTGCTGCATGCGGCAGAGGTTGCCGACTCGGCTCGCGAGTCCCAGGAGTTTGGAGTCAACGCCACCTTCGAGGGCATCGACATGCCTCAGGTGAACAAGTACCGCGACGGTGTGGTCGGTCGCCTGTATAAGGGCCTGCAGGGTCTGATCAAGTCACGCGGAGTGACCTTGGTCGAGGGCTACGGGAAGATGGTTGGACCCAAGACCGTCGAGGTCAACGGCGAGCAGTACACCGGCGAGAACCTCGTGCTTGCTACGGGTTCCTACGCCAAGTCCCTTCCCGGTCTGGAAATCGGCGGTCGGATCATGACCTCCGATCAAGCCCTGAATCTCGATTACGTGCCTGAGAAGGTCGTGGTACTCGGCGGCGGTGTGATCGGCGTGGAGTTCGCGAGCGTTTGGAAGTCCTTCGGTTCGGACGTCACGATCGTCGAAGGCCTCCCCCACCTAGTTCCAAACGAAGACGAAGCTTGTTCCAAGGCGCTTGAGCGCGCGTTCCGCAAGCGCGGCATCAATTTCTCCCTCGGAGTTCGCTTCGCCTCGGCGACCCAAAGCGACTCCGGTGTCCAGGTCGCCCTCGAGGATGGCACCACCTTCGATGCCGATCTGCTGCTCGTTGCCGTCGGCCGTGGCCCCAAGACAGATGGAATGGGATACGAGGAACAGGGCGTGGCCATGGAGCGCGGTTGGGTGCTCGTTGACGAGCGCCTGCGTACCAATCTCCCCGGCGTATACGCCGTCGGCGATATCACCCCCGGACTGCAACTCGCGCACCGCGGCTTCCAGCACGGGATCTTCGTTGCCGAGGAGATCGCCGGTGAATCACCGATGCCGATTCCCGATGTGAACATCCCACGCGTCACCTACTGCGAGCCCGAGGTGGCAAGCGTGGGTCTCACCGAGGCCGAGGCCATCGAGCAGCACGGCAAGGACAACATCACGGCCTATGAGTACAACCTCGGTGGAAACGGCAAGAGTCAGATCCTCGCGACCGCGGGCTTCATCAAGCTCGTCCAGCTCACCGACGGTCCTGTAATCGGCGTTCACATGGTCGGCTCGCGTCTGGGGGAGCAGATCGGTGAAGCCCAACTCATCGTCAACTGGGAAGCCCACCCCACCGATGTCGCGTCATTGATCCACGCACACCCCACCCAGAACGAAGCCATGGGCGAAGCCCATCTCGCCCTGGCAGGAAAACCACTTCACGCGCACGCATAACCTAAAACCTCGCACCCACAAGGAGCACGCATGCCGGTCAACGTGACCATGCCGCAACTCGGCGAAAGCGTCACCGAAGGCACCATTACCCGTTGGCTCAAGGCTGTCGGGGACACCGTCAACGCCGACGAGCCATTGCTCGAGGTCTCGACGGACAAGGTCGACACCGAGATCCCCGCACCAGCATCCGGTGTTCTCCTCAGTATCGATGCCGACGAAGACGCGGTAGTCGAGGTGGGTGGACTACTTGGTGTGATCGGCGAGTCGAGCGAGGCTGCAGCGCCAGCGGCCGAACCTGCAGCGCCAGCGGCCGAACCTGCAGCGCCAGCGGCCGAACCTGCAGCCCCAGCCCCGGCCGCCGGTAGTGGCGAAGACGTCGTCGTCGTTCTTCCTGCCTTAGGTGAAAGCGTCACCGAGGGTGTCGTCACCCGCTGGCTGAAGTCGGTTGGCGATTCGGTTGCCGCCGACGAGCCGCTCCTGGAGATCTCCACCGACAAGGTCGACACCGAGATTCCGGCCCCCGCGTCGGGCACACTGACATCCATCGCGGTCGAGGCCGACGGCACGGTGGAGGTCGGCGCCGAAATCGCACGCATCTCCACCGGCGCTGCTGCTCCCGTTGCAGCGCCGCCAGCCCCGCAAACCACACCTGAGCCTGCTGCTACACCGGCTGCTTCGGCACCAGCAGCTCCTGAAGCCCCTGCCCCCGCTGCTTCGGCACCGTCTGCCAGCGCTGCGACCTCGGAGGCGAACGCCGGTGCGTACGTCACACCGCTGGTCCGTCGCCTCGCAGCCCAAAACAACATCGACCTCACGACCATCACCGGCACTGGCGTTGGTGGTCGCATCCGCAAGGCCGATGTCATGGCCGCCGTGGAAGCACGAAACGCTGCCCCAGCGCCGTCGGCAGCCCCGCCTGCTCCGGCAGCGACATCAGCCCAGGCCGAGCCATCGGTCTTGCGCGGACGCACCGAGAAGATGAGCCGACTTCGCCGGGTCATCGCCGAGCGGATGGTCGAGTCCCTGCAGTCCTCCGCCCAACTCACCACCGTGGTCGAGGTGGACGTCACCCGCATCGCGGCTCTGCGCAACCGCGTTAAGGGTGACTTCGAAGCTCGCGAGGGGGTGAAGTTGTCCTTCCTGCCGTTCTTCTGCAAGGCAGCCGTCGAAGCACTCAAGGTCTACCCGCAGATCAACAGTTCCATCGATCTCGAGGCGGGCACTATCACCTACCACGATGCCGAGAATCTAGGTATCGCCGTCGACACCGACCGCGGCCTGCTGGTTCCCGTTGTCCGCGATGCCGGTGACCTAAACATCGCCGGCATTGCTCGCCGCATTGCCGACCTCGCCGAGCGGACGCGGACCAACAAAGTCGCTCCCGACGAGCTCTCCGGTGGCACCTTCACAGTCACCAACACCGGAAGCCGCGGGGCCTTGTTCGATACCCCGATCATCAACATGCCCCAGGTGGCGATCCTCGGCACCGGCTCTGTTGTGAAGCGACCGGTCGTGATCAGCGACGAGGGCCAAGACGTAATCGCCATCCGTTCGATGGTTTACCTCGCACTGTCCTACGACCACCGGATTGTCGACGGCGCGGATGCAGCTCGCTTCCTGAGTGCAGTAAAGGCTCGCCTGGAAGAAGGATCCTTCGAAGCCGAACTCGGCGTCTAACGACTCGTATGCTCCAGAGCGGACTGTGGTTCGCCGGGTCGATGGTTGGCATCATCCTGGTCGCCCGGTTCGCGCTGTACGAGCCGGCACAGAAGTTGGCTCGTGCTGGCGGTCTCTCCCGATCGGCTACCGGGCAGCTGCTCGGTTACCTCACGAGTGCTCCCGAACTCGTCGCAACGGTGTTCGTCGCCTCGACCGGCCTGTTCGCCGTGGTCAGCACCAACATCCTCGGTAGCAACATCGTCAACACTCTCCTGGCAACCGTCGCAGCTGTGTGGTTTCGTCAGATGCGCCGGCTCAGTGGCTCAGAATTCCGTTTTGAGCAAGCGGTGGTCATTGGCACCATCGTCGTTCCGATCGCGCTGTTGATCACCGGACAGGACGACGCCGTGTGGAGCGGCATCGCGCTGTTCGCCGGCTACCTCGCCTACCTGCGGGTCATGCGATCTCGCCACGAAGCCGGAGGCCCGGTCGAAGAGCAGGACGCCAGGCGCCCCTGGCGCACCAACCGCGGATACATCGTGGTTCAGGTGGCGATTCTCGTCGCAGGGCTCGTCGGCCTATACGTCCTCGGCGACATCCTTGGCGACTCGGTCTACGAACTCGGAGTGGCCTTTGCAGTTCCCGCGGTGATCCTCGGTGGCCTGACAGCGATCGCCACGAGCCTGCCGGAACTGACCACGTTCTTTTCGTCCTATGCCGCGCATCGCAAAGCCGGGACCGACGGCAACTCCGAGGTCATGCACAACCTGATGGCCAGCAACGCCGTCAACCTGCTCCTGGTGCAGGCCATAGGTGTCGGTGCCTTCACCCTCTTCGCCTAGCAGCTGTCCTAGAACACTCCGGGAAGCCCGTGGCGACAACATGCGACATGCTTGGTCCATGAAGGTTGCGATCACCGGTGCATCCGGGCTCATTGGCTCCGCCCTTGTCCCCCACCTGCGAGCACGGGGTGATGAAGTCCTACGGCTCGTGCGCCGACCGGCGGTTGCGCCTGACGAGGTGTCATGGGACCCGACGGCTGGAACCGTAGACCTCGAGGCCCTCGCGGGCATCGACGCGGTGGTCCATCTCGCTGGCGCGGGCGTTGGCGACCACCGCTGGACCGACGCCTACAAAAAGACAATCCTCGATAGTCGCGTCGACGGTACCCACACCATCGTGCGGGCCATCACCCAACTGGACCCCAAGCCACGCACACTCGTCGCTGGCTCCGCCATCGGTTGGTACGGAGAGACCGGCGATCGTGCCGTTGACGAGTCGGCCCCTGCGGGCTCGGGTTTCTTGGCCGATGTGGTGCGAGCGTGGGAGGCAGCCGCCGACCCAGCAGCCGAAGCTGGCATCCGTGTTGTGCACGCCCGTACGGGACTTGTCGTTGCCAAGGAGGGCGGAGCGTGGGCCCGGCTGTTCCCGATCTTCCGATTTGGCCTCGGCGGCAAACTCGGATCCGGCAAGCAGTACTGGTCCTGGATCTCGTTGCGCGACGAGGTCGCTGCGCTCACCTACCTGTTGGACAACGACGCCATGTCCGGCCCGGTGAACCTGACCGGCCCCGATCCGGCGACCAACGCCGAGGTGACCCGAGCCATGGGTTCGGTTCTCGGGCGTCCCACTTTGTTCCCCGTGCCGGCAATCGCACTGAAGACAGTGCTTGGCGAATTCTCCGTCGAGGTTCTCGGCAGTGCCCGGGTCATCCCGGGGGTCTTGGAATCAGCGGGCTTCACCTGGCAGGACCGAACCGTCGAGTCGGCCATCAGCACCGCTTGGAACTAGGCCTATGACAGCAACGTGCGAAGTCGCCATCGTCGGAGCGGGCCTTGCCGGCCTTTCCGCCGCACGCGAACTGGCCATCCACGGCGTTGACGTCCGCGTCTTCGATTCCGCCGATGGTGTTGGCGGTCGAGTGCGTAGCGATGTGGTCGATGGCTTTACTTTGGATCGCGGCTTTCAGCTGTATAACCCTGCATACCCTGAAGCCGCGCGCGTTCTCGACCACGAGGCCTTGGAGTTGCGCGCGTTGGTTCGAGGCATGGACATCGTGCGCAATGGTCGCCGCGGGCGCAGTGTGCTGCACGTCGGTGACCCGCGTTCGCCATCGAATTGGCACCTGTCAGCACTTTCACCCAAAGCCGGAACCATCACGGGTAAGGCGAAGTTCGCGAACTATGCTCGCCAGGCAGCCAAACTCCGGGGCGGGGAGTTCGACCAACGCCCGGACGAGCCCGCGCAGGTCGCCCTCGCCCGAGCCGGCATCGACTCAACGATGATCGATCACGTGATCAAGCCGTTCCTCACCGGCGTATTCCTTGAACCTCATCTGATGACCTCGCGTCGCTTTATGGACGCGGTTCTCGCGAGTTTTGTGAAGGGCACACCGTCGGTACCCGCAGCGGGCATGCAGGCAATCCCCGATCAGCTGCACCAGGCGCTGCCCGAGGGCACCGTCCAACTCAACTCCGCCGTCCACACCGTCGGGTCAGACCACATCGCTACTGACGACGGCACCGTCCGGGCGGAGGTCGTCATCGTTGCCACCGACGCTCCCCACGCGGCATCGCTGTTGGCGAGCGCGGGGGTCGACATAGAACTGAACACCCGCGCCAACTCCGTCACCACCTGGTATCACGCGGTTCCCGCAGCGTCATTGGCTGAACCCCTTGCCGGTGGCCGAAGCGTGCTCTCTGTGAACTCCGACAACACCGGCCGGGTCATCAACACGGTCCCGCTCAGCTACGCGGTCCCGAGTTACTCACCGCCTGATGCGATCTTGGTGTCGACGTCTGCTCTCGGAGTGGACGATTCCACTGATGCTGGGCTTCAGATTCTCCGCAAGTTGGCGTTCCTGTACGGCACGGACACCTCCACGTGGGACCTCATCGCTGCTTACCCGATTCCCTACGCCCTGCCCTCCATGCGCGGACCGCTCACGATCGGCTCCGCTCACCCTCAAGGACCCGTGGTCCTGGCCGGGGATCACCGGGCTACGGCGAGCATCCAGGGGGCCATGGTGAGCGGCCGTCGAGCCGCCGACGCGGCCTTCCACCGGCTCGGTGTGGATCTGCCAAAGGAACGTAGGCTTACGGCATGAGCATTGCCGAATCGACCCTCGCCATCGAGCAGGTGGGATTCGGCGCCGAGGCCATCGGCTATCAGGCCGGCTGGGACCTCCAACGCGAGACCCACGCACGCGTGGCCGCCGGGGATCAAGACACAGTTCTCTTGCTGGAGCACGAGGCGGTCTACACGGCTGGTCGCCGCACTGAAGACTTTGAACGCCCAATGGACGGCACCCCGGTCGTGGACGTCGATCGTGGCGGCAAGATCACCTGGCACGGGCCCGGCCAACTCGTCGGCTACCCGATCCTGCGGCTGCCCGATCCGATCGACGTCGTGGCATACGTCCGCAAAATCGAAACGATGCTCATCGAAGTCTGCGCGGAATTCGAGGTCCCGGGAACTCAAGTGGAGGGTCGAAGCGGAGTGTGGGTGCGTGCGGATGAGCGTGGACCGGACCGCAAGATCGCCGCGATCGGCATCCGAGTCGCGCAAGGTGTCACGATGCACGGATTCGCCCTGAACTGCGATTGCGATCTCACCGCATTCGACCGCATCGTTCCGTGCGGCATATCCGATGCGAGCGTTACCTCGTTATCCAGGGAACTCGGTCGCGACGTTTCCGTCGCGGACGTCCTCCCCCACATCACGCCTCGATTGACATCTCTGATCGGAGGAAAGGCATGAGTGTGTACTCAGGAACCAACTCCGAGGGTCGCAAGCTCCTTCGCATCGAGGCCCGCAACGCCGAAGTCCCGATCGAGCGCAAGCCGCCGTGGATCAAGACCCGTATGCGCACCGGTCCGGAGTACCAGCGCATCAAGGAACTGGTGAGCACTGAAGGGCTGCACACCGTGTGCCAAGAAGCTGGTTGCCCCAACATCTTCGAATGCTGGGAGGACCGCGAGGCAACCTTCCTCATTGGTGGAGAGCAATGCACACGGCGTTGTGATTTTTGTCAGATCGATACCGGCAAGCCCGAACCCCTCGACACCGACGAGCCACGTCGCGTCGCAGAGTCCGTCGAGAAGATGGGCCTGCGCTACGCAACGGTCACCGGAGTGGCGCGCGACGATCTTGACGACGAAGGCTCATGGCTTTATGCCGAGACGGTTCACCAGATCCACGGTTTGGGTATCGGCACCAAGGTGGAACTCCTGATTCCGGACTTCTCGGCCAATCCGACTCACCTGGGCGCTGTATTCGATGCTGCACCTGAGGTCCTCGCCCACAACGTCGAGACCGTCCCCCGAATCTTCAAGCGGATCCGTCCTGCCTTCCGCTACGAACGCAGCCTTGATGTTCTGACTCAGGCGCGAGCCGTGGGACTGGTCACCAAGAGCAACCTCATTTTGGGGATGGGGGAAACACGCGAAGAAGTAGAGCAGGCTCTGCGCGATCTTCACGAGGCCGGCTGCGAGTTGATCACCATCACGCAGTACCTGCGCCCCACCGCGCGTCACCACCCGGTTGAGCGCTGGGTTCGTCCTGAGGAGTTCGTCGAACTCGCCGACGTAGCGACCGCCATCGGATTCTCCGGCGTCATGAGTGGGCCATTGGTGCGCTCGAGCTACCGCGCAGGTCGGCTCTACGAGCAGGCGCTCGAGGCACGCAATACCGGAGCCGCGGCAAGCATCACCGTCACATGAGCCCCCGAGTGGTCGCGACCCACGTCTGGCCATCGGACATGGGCGAACCGGTGTCGGTCGACACCCTCGACATCGACTGGGGTGGGCCGGTCGGCGACCGCCACCACGGAGAACTCATGGCCTCCGACACTCGGCAGTCCAGAGTTTTCCCTCGCGGGACAACGATCCGCAATCACCGACAACTGTCGATCGTGGACACCAACGAGCTCGCACAGATCGCCGATGCCTTGGGAATTCCTCGCATTGAGCCGGGAATCATCGCAGACAACATCTGCACCGAGGGCATTGATGAGTTGACCTTGCTGCCTCGGATGACTCGGCTCGCGTTCCCCTCCGGTGCGGTGATCATGCTGGGCGGTCCGAACGCCCCGTGCATCATCGCCGGCGGGATGGTCGAGCGCTCTTACGGATCTCGGCCCGAGGCTTTCCCCAAGGCCGCGATCGGGCTGCGAGGAGTCACCGGTTGGGTGGAGCACCCGGGAACCGTGCGACCCGGCGACGCCGTGACCATACTTCCGCCGGACTAGGCTTCGCCTTCATGGGCAAGATCAAATCCAGCCTCGCAGCCATCGGCCAGAACTGGGCGATGACCCAGCGCGTCTACAAGTTCTTGTGGGCAGAAGTCCTGGGCATCGTGTTGGGCACCATCGCCGTTATCGCCGTTCCCACCGCGATCTTCATCAACTGGCTGACTGCCCTTTTAGTGGCCCTGCCGCTCGGCCTGCTGGCGGGCACCTTCTGGTTCAGCCGCCGCGCCATGCGGGCCGCCTACGCCCGGATCGAGGGCCAGCCCGGGGCCGCTGCGGCCGTGATCGAGTCCCTGCGTGGCAAATGGGCAGTGACCCCTGCCGTGGCCGTCAGTCGCAATGAGGACATGGTCTCGCGCGTGGTCGGCAAGCCCGGTGTCATCTTGGTCTCAGAAGGAGCAGCCTCCCGAGTCGGACACATGCTCGCCAACGAGAAGAAGAAGACCGCACGCTGGGTCCCGGACATCCCGATTTATGAGATTCAGGTCGGAGACGACGAAGGGCAAATCGCCCTCGGAAAAATCCAAAAGACCCTCAGCAAATTACCCAGAAATCTGCGAGGCAGTGAGGTCACCGAGGTCCGGCGGCGCCTCGAGGCTCTCGGAAACGCCCAGCAGTCAATGCCGGTGCCCAAGGGCCCAATGCCGACGAGCCCCCGCCAGGTACGCCGGCAGCGTCGGTAACCGGAATTACCGCACGCGGAGGACCCGCGTCCCAGCCAACCGGTCGTGCACGCCCCGGCCGTCGTCGTCGTACACCACAGCCGGAATCACCAGGCAAATGAGTAGCGTTCTCACGATGACCCGCCACAGCGTGAGCCGTCCCGCGCCGATCGAAATCACGCGTAAGCCCACCAGGCGCTGACCAAAGGAAGCCCCGGTCAGCCACGTCAGCAGCGTCACTTCGAGCACGAAAATCGCCAAGGTGGCCAACATCGACTCATTCGAGCCGTAGGGGAACTGGGGGAAGGCGAACAGGGCGACCAGGATGCTGGCGAACCAATCGATGAAGAAAGCGACGACCCGGCGCCCGAACCATGCCCGCTGCTCATCCATGGAGTAACCGTATTCGCGCCCTGGTTAACACTGCCGAAACAATCGAGACACCCGACCGACACGCCCCTTGCCTAGGTTCCTACCCAGATCCGGCGGCAACGGGCCGCCGAGCGAGGCGATGCACGCGAGTGCAGGAGGTGGAAATGTTCAGTAACGCTGACGAGGTCCTGAAGTACATCAAGGACAACGGAGTCGAATTCGTCGATGTTCGATTCATCGACCTTCCCGGCATCATGCAGCACTTCAATGTGCCGGCCAGTTCCTTCGGAATGGCGGCCTTCGAAGACGGCCTGATGTTCGACGGATCTTCGATCCGCGGCTTCCAGTCCATCCACGAGTCGGACATGAAGCTCATCCCCGACCCTGCGACGGCCTACATCGATCCGTTCCGGTCGGCCAAGACGCTGGTGATGAACTTCTCCATTCGCGATCCGTTCACCAACGAGCCCTACAGCCGCGACCCGCGCAACGTCGCCGCCAAGGCCGAGGCCTACATCGCCTCGACCGGCATCGCCGATACCGCCTACTTCGGTCCTGAGGCCGAGTTCTACGTATTCGACGACGTCCGCTTCGAGACAAACCAGCACTCCGGCTACTACTTCATCGACTCCATCGAAGGCGCTTGGAACACTGGACGCCAGGAAGAAGGCGGCAACCGCGGCTACAAGACCCGCTACAAGGGTGGCTACTTCCCGGTTCCCCCGGTCGACCACTACGCCGACCTGCGCGACCAGATGGTCTCCACGCTGCTCCAGGTCGGACTCGAGGTCGAGCGCTCGCACCACGAGGTCGGCACCGCCGGACAAGGCGAGATCAACTACAAGTTCAACACCCTGCAGCACGCGGCTGACGAGGTGATGCTTTTCAAGTACATCATCAAGAACGTGGCCTGGGCCAACGGCAAGACGGCCACGTTCATGCCGAAGCCCCTCTTCGGTGACAACGGTTCGGGCATGCACGTTCACCAGTCGCTGTGGAAGAACGGCGACCCGTTGTTCTACGACGAGATGGGTTACGGCGGTCTCTCGGACACCGCCCGCTGGTACATCGGCGGCCTGCTCGCCCACGCTCCTGCCGTATTGGCGTTCACCAACCCGACGATGAACAGTTTCCACCGCCTGGTGCCAGGCTTCGAAGCTCCGGTCAACCTGGTGTACTCCGCTCGAAACCGTTCTGCCGCCGTGCGTATTCCGGTGACAGGTAACTCGCCGAAAGCCAAGCGCGTTGAGTTCCGCGTTCCCGACCCCTCGAGCAACCCATACCTCGCGTTCTCTGCGCTGGTCATGGCGGGTCTCGATGGAATCAAGAACAAGATCGAACCGATCGCTCCGGTCGACAAGGACCTCTACGAGCTGCCGCCGGACGAGTTGGCCAACATTCCCACTGTTCCGGACTCACTCACCGGGGTGCTGGACGCCCTCCAGGACGACAACGAGTTCCTCCAGGCCGGTGGAGTGTTCCCCGCCGATCTCATCGAAACGTGGATCGACTACAAGCGCGCAAACGAAGTCGACCCCATTCGGCTGCGCCCGCATCCGCACGAGTTCGAGATGTACTACGACATCTAGAAACCCATGACTCCCACCGCGTCGATTCGCCTCGCGCGCATGGGAAATGCAGGAGCCCCGGATCCGTCCGGGGCTCCTGTCGTTTTAGGTGGGTCCTCGACCGGTAGCGTCCGTAACCATGGACAGGCGTGTGATCGGCTGGCTGCTCGTGGCACTTCAGGTTGCGGTTTTTGTCGTTCTTGCGCTTCTTCCCTGGCGCAGTCCGTCAGCCGTGTCGGTCACACTTGCCGTGCCCTTAATCGCTGCCGGCGGACTACTTGGTCTTTGGTCCTTCCAGCGCCTTGGCAGCGCACTCACGCCGACACCCGTTCCCATAAGTGGCGCAGGGTTGCGCACCACTGGTCCCTACGCATGGGTGCGCCACCCGATCTACAGCACCGTACTCCTCGTCACCCTGGGTTTCCTGATCGCCGCCGGATCCATCGCCAGTTGGCTCTGGGGCGCGATGATCCTCGTCTTCTTCTGGGCGAAGTCCCGCTGGGAGGACAAGCTGTTGCAGGAGGAGTACGGACCCGCATGGCAGGAATGGGCGGCAAGTACCGGCGCACTTATTCCTCGCCGTAGAAAATCCGCTCCGTAACCTGCCGCGCTCGTCGAGTTGTGCGCAAGTACTCATCCTTGAGTTGACTGCCATCGTGTCCGTGATGCTTGAGAACTCCGGCCAACGCTGCAAGTTCGTTCACATCGCTCGGTAGCGAATCTCCTGCCCTGCCCTTGATTAGCATCATGGCATCGCGGATCGACGACGCCAACAGCCAGGCGTCCCGCAATGTCAGAGCATCAGTTTCGCTGAGTAACCGGGCTTCCACACATGCACGCAGCGCCTCGAGGGTGTTAGTGGTCCGCAGCTCGGGGAATTCATGTGCGTGCTCCATCTGAAGCAGCTGGACCGTCCACTCGACATCCGACAAGCCGCCACGGCCCAACTTGGTGTGCACCGCCGGATCGGCGCCGCGCGGTAACCGCTCTGATTCCATCCGTGCCTTGAGCCGCCGGGCTTCGCGAACATCGGCCAGATCCATTCCTCCTTCTGGCCAGCGCAACGGATCGATGAGTTCGGTGAACCACCGACTCAATTCTGGCGGTCCGGCAATCGGCATCGCGCGCAACAGCGCCTGCGCCTCCCATGGTGATGACCAGCGCTCGTAGTAGGCCGCGTAGGAGGCGATCGAACGAACCAGCGGACCGGCTTTGCCTTCCGGACGAAGGTCAGCATCAAGATCCACCGGAGGATCACTGGACGCGGACATCAGTAGTGACCGGAGCTCCTCCGCAATGGACATCGCCTGTCGACCGGCATCGGTCTCGTCGGCGCCGGGTCTGGCCTCGTGCACGAACATGACATCGAGGTCGCTGGCGAAGCCCAGTTCTTGTCCTCCGAAGCGGCCCATAGCAACGATTCCCACATCTGTGAGTTGTTCACCATCGGCAACAACCGAACGTGTTGCCACGGCTAAGGCGCTCGACACGGTGACCCGGGCGACGACTGACAATGCTGGTCCAACCTCATCGACGGTGATCACCTCAAGCAGATCTGCGACTGCGATTCGGAATAGCTCGCGGCGACGCAAGCTACGAATCGCTGCGACTGCCGCGGTCGACTCATCCTGGCGCTGGATAAGTGCCGCTGCCTCAGTCACCAAGGACTCCTCGCTGCGGGGGGTGAGTTCATCGTCTTCGGCCAGCATCCGCACCGATTCGGGGGCCCGAAGGAGAAGGTCCGTCGCATATCGACTGGCCGACATGACAAAGGCGAGTCGCTCGGCAGCTACGGATTCATCGCGCAGTAGTCGCAGGTACCAGGGTGTTGCGCCGAGTGCATCGCTGACTTGTCTGAAGCCCAAGAGCCCGGCGTCGGGGTCTGGTCCATCGGCGAACCAGCCCAGCATGACGGGCAACAGTGTGCGCTGGATCGCCGCACGGCGGGAGACTCCACTGGTGAGCGCTTGCAGGTGTCGAATCGCACCGGGGGGATCGGAGTAGCCGAGAGCCTCGAGCCGTTCTTCTGCGGCCTGGAGCGAGAGTCGGGCCTCCCCAGCCTCCAGTCGGGCCACCGATTGCAGCAGCGGACGGTAGAACAACTTCTCGTGGAGTCTGCGTACTTGACGCTGGTGGGACTTCCACTGATCCAGAAGTTCGCGCACGGGCTCGCTGCGCAGGCCGATGGACCGAGCAAGGACGCGCAGTTCTGCATCGTCGTCGGGCAGCATGTGGGTACGCCGGAGTCGTCGTAATTGGAGCCGGTGTTCCAACGTGCGCAGGAAGCGATAGGCCTCAGTCAGCGCTGAGGCGTCTCCTCGCCCCACGTAACCCCACGTCGCCAGCGCCTCGAGAGCCACAAGAGTTGTCGCGCTTCTGAGCATGACGTCGCTTCGCCCGTGCACGAGTTGGAGAAGTTGCACGGAGAACTCGACATCGCGAAGACCACCGGGTCCGAGTTTGATTTCCCGGTCGGCAACGTCACTAGGGATGTGATCCTCGACCCGCTTGCGCATCGATTGCACATCGGACACAAAATTTGAGCGGTCAGCAGCGGCCCACACCAAGGGCGAGATCGCGTCGATGTAGCGAGCACCTAGGTCGGCATCACCCGCAGCAAAGCGCGCCTTCAACAGTGCCTGGAATTCCCACGTACTCGCCCAGCGTTCGTAGTACCCCAGGTGAGAGGGCAAGGTCCGCACGAGAGCGCCCTGCTTGCCCTCAGGCCGCAGAGCAGCGTCAACCTCCCAGATCGAACCTTCGGCTGTGACATTTGAGCATGCACGCATCAGCCCGGCTGCGAGGTTTGTCGCCGCTCGTAGGGCATCGGACTCGTCGTAGCCGTCAACGGCCTCAGCGACAAAGATGACATCGACATCACTGATGTAGTTCAACTCTCTACCACCGCACTTGCCCATCCCGATAACGGAAAGGCGGCAGGTAAATGCCGACTCCCCTACATCGCGTCGGGCAATAGCTAAGGCGGCTTCCAAGGTGGCGTCGGCGAGGTCGCTCAACCAGGCGGCCACCGACTCCATGCCGGCAAGACCACTGAGATCGCGGCTGGCGACCCCTAACAACCACCGTCGGTAGGCGATGCGTAGGCAGTCGGTGGCTGGCCGTTCACTTGTATCCGGGCCGGCTACCGGTTCCGAAGAATCCGGGATGGCACCCACAGAAGCGAGCAATGTGCGTCGGGCCTGTGTTCCCGACGGAGCATCGGCCAGAGAATCGGCATCGGCCAAGATCTCCAGACTCTCGGTATCTCGAATCAGGAAGTCGCCGAGGGCCTCCGATGCGCCGAGTACATCCAGCACCCGTCCACGAAATGTTTCGTCGGCGGCTAGCCCGGCACGTTGGCGCGCATCGCACGACTCCACCAGCCGCAGGAACTGCCGGACCGCAAGATCAGGATCCGCTGCGGCTCCAAATTGCGCACCAAGGTCGGCAAGAACGTCGTCGCTATCGAAGGGTTCGATACCTGCCAACGCGTCCAAGGCAAGCCGTGCCTTGGATGGTTCTGCGAACCCGATGCGCGCGAGATCCCCGAACAGGGAGCCTGGGCGATCACTCACGTTGCACGACTCTAGGCGGCTACTGGACCGCCTAGAGCAGAGGCAGGTAGCGGTCCAACTCCCATGCGGTCACCTGACGCCGATATTCGCCCCACTCGGCACGCTTATTACGCAAGAAGAAATCGAAGACGTGCTCACCGAGGGTTTCCGCGACCAATTCGGACTTCTCCATCGCCGTAATCGCTTGATCAAGGGAGCCGGGAAGGGGATCCATACCCAGAGCTCGCCGCTCGGCGGCGGTCAGGCCCCAGACGTCGTCCTCCGAACCCGCGGGTAGCTCGTAGCCTTCGTCGATTCCCTTCAATCCGGCGGCCAACAGAACCGAGTAGGCGAGGTAGGGGTTCACACCACTGTCCATCGCCCGGTATTCGATGCGCGTGCTGTTGCCCTTCGAGGGCTTGTACATCGGCACTCGAATCAGCGCCGAACGGTTGTTGTGACCCCAGCAAATCCATGCCGGCGCTTCACCGCCGCCTGCCAGGCGCTTGTAGGAGTTGACCCACTGATTCGTTAACGCGGTGATCTCGGGCGCGTGAACGAGCAGCCCGGCGATGAAGGAGCGTGCGACCTTGGAAAGCTGGTAGTCGGCACCGGGTTCGTGGAAGGCATTGCGATCGCCTTCGAAGAGCGACAGGTGCGTGTGCATCCCGCTGCCGGGTTCGTCACGGAACGGCTTGGGCATGAAGGTGGCGTATAGCCCTTGCTCCATTGCTACTTCCTGCACGACCAACCGGAAGGTCATTAGGTTGTCGGCCGTGGTCAGGGCATCTGCGTAACGAAGATCGATCTCCTGCTGACCGGGACCACCCTCGTGGTGACTGAACTCGACCGAGATACCCATGGCTTCGAGGGTGGTTATCGCGTGACGACGGAAATCGTGCGCGACACCGTGGGGAGCATTGTCGAAGTATCCGTAGCGATCAACCGGCTCCGGAACTCCGCCGTGCTCTTGACGCCCTTTCAGCAGGTAGAACTCAACCTCGGGATGAGTGTAAAAGCTGAAGCCTTGATCCGCGGCCTTCATGAGGGTCCGTTTCAAGACGTAACGCGGATCCGCGTAGGACGGTGAACCGTCCGGCATCAAGATGTCGCAGAACAGGCGGGCAACTCCATGCGCTTCCCCACGCCAAGGCAGGATCGCGAACGTACTGGGGTCGGGCTTGGCGAGCATGTCCGACTCGTGGACACGAGCGAATCCCTCGATCGCCGATCCGTCGAAGCCGATCCCTTCTTCGAATGCGCCTTCAAGTTCTGCTGGCGCAATGGACACCGACTTCAAGGTGCCCAGTACGTCGGTGAACCAAAGGCGCACAAATCTGATGTCGCGCTCTTCGATCGTGCGTAGGACGAACTCCGCCTGCTTCTCCACGGGTCAATAGTGTGCCGTGTCGTGTTACGCGGACGTTACGGACTCCCCAAGGTCGGTACTCTCCCCACGTGACCGCTCTGCGCGTGGCCCTGGGCCAGCTCAACCCCTCGGTGGGAGACCTCGAGGGCAACGCCCGACTCATTCGTGCGGCCGCGGAGCAGGCCAGTCACGCAGGAGCGGGCCTGCTAGTCCTTCCTGAAATGGTCCTGACCGGCTATCCCGTCGAGGATTTGTCCCTTCGCCCGTCCTTCCAGCAAGCCTCGCGCCGAGCGATGGCCGATCTCGCGACCAACATCAAGAACGACGGCAACGGTGATCTCGTCTGCCTGATCGGCTACCTCGATCACAGCGACGAGACGAAGGCCAGCGTGGGCCGTCCCCGTGGTGGTCCGGTTAACTCAGCTGCCCTGGTGCATGGGGGTCAGATCCTCGCTCGCTACGACAAGCACTTCCTGCCTAATTACGGGGTCTTCGACGAAGCGCGCTACTTCGTTCCTGGAAGTGAGCCGCTGATCTTCGACATTAACGGCACGCGGGTTTGCGTGGCGATCTGCGAGGACCTCTGGCGCGACGGTGGCCCCGTGCAATGGGCACGGAATGCCAATGCCGATCTTCTCGCTGTGTTGAATGCATCGCCCTACGAGCGCATGAAGGACGATGTGCGCCTCCAATTGTGCATCGACCAGGCACATGCCAGCGGTGCGACCATCGCCTACGCGAACATGACCGGCGGTCAGGACGAACTGGTCTTCGATGGCGACTCCCTCGTCGTCGATTCCACCGGTCGTCTCGTGGAACGTGCCTGTCAATTCGGAACTGAGGTCGTTTTCGCGGACGTGGAGCCCCGCTCAAAGGGTGGGTCCAACAGGGCCGACGTTCTCGAGGTCCAACGGACTCCAAATCCCAGCACACCCGTGTCTCCACTCCCCCAACTCGTCTCCCCTCGATTGGATAACCACGACGAGGTGTACGCCGCTTTGCGCATGGGGTTAGCCGATTATGTCGAGAAGAACGGATTCACCAGTGTCCTCCTGGGTCTCAGTGGAGGGATCGACTCAGCATTCGTCGGCGCACTTGCTGTCGATGCTCTCGGCCCCGAGCGGGTCTTCGGGATCGCCATGCCCAGCCGCTACTCCTCGGGCCATTCGGTGGAGGACGCTCACGAACTTGCCGAGCGCACCGGTCTGTCCATCAGAGATGTGCCCATCGGCCCGATGTTCGACGCGTTCCAAGCAAGCTTGAATCTGACCGGCCTTGCCGAGGAGAACCTGCAAGCTCGGATCCGAGGCATGATCTTGATGAGTGTCTCCAACGCCGAGGGACACCTGGTGCTCGCTACAGGGAACAAAAGCGAGTTGTCGGTCGGTTATTCGACCATCTACGGCGATGCCGTCGGAGGGTTTGCTCCGATTAAGGACGTACCCAAGAGTCTCGTGTGGGATCTCGCTCGATGGCGAAACAAGCAGTCCGAGGCTCGCGGGGACATTGCACCTATTCCGCCTCGTTCGATCGTCAAAGAGCCGTCGGCCGAACTTCGTCCTGACCAAAAGGACACTGATTCACTCCCCGACTACGCCGAACTCGACGCCTTGCTCGAGGCATACGTGGACGAGGACACCGGAGCGAGCGAACTCGTCAAGGCCGGTTTCGAGACATCGCTTGTCGAACGGGTCCTGCGGATGACCGATGGCGCCGAATACAAGCGCCGCCAGTACCCGCCCGGCACGAAGATCGGAGCCCGCGCCTTCGGACGGGACCGTCGCCTGCCCATCACCAACCGGTGGCGTGAGCGAGTAGAAGGTGACGGTTAGTTAGACCGCTCTCCTGATTCGAGTTCCTCGGAAAGTTCTTGCGCGTAGTGCTCGACCTGATCTTCGATCCGTTCGTCGATGGGGCTTGTCGGCTCATCCTGCGGTGCGGCGGCATCGTGCGGAGCGCCCTTCGTGGGAACCGTGATGTGCGGGAGTCCGAACCCGACTATGAGCGCAGCGATTATGACGATAACTGCGGAGATGATTGAGGTCACGTGACTGGCTGCCAGGAAGTCGGCGAAAGCAGCGTCCCTCAACTGATCAAGGAGCACGGTGGGAGCGCCAGATTCCGCAGCCGTATTCAATACCCCTTGAGTGGCGATGATCGACTCGCTGGCTGCAGCGAACGCATTATCGGGCAAGGATTGGGTGGCCCCTTCCGGTAAGTCATCAACGCTCGCCACAAGATTAGCTGCGTACTGCGTGGCCAAAACCGTGCCGACGATGGCCACTCCGAGGGCTCCACCCACCTGGCGCACCGTGTTCTGTACGGCTGAGCCCGCACCCGCACGGGCCAATGGCAGAACGTTCTGCATGACCGTCGACGCTGGGGCGGTGACATTGCCCATGCCGAGACCGAAAAGGAAGAAGATTCCCAGCAGCAACCAGATAGGAGTATCGATCTCTATGAAGATCAGTGATGTCAAAGCAATCGCCACAATGATTAATCCACCGGTCATCACACGGCGGTAGCCGAAACGAGCAACCGTTGTTGCGCTTCTAGGTGCTGCCAGCAACTGTCCAACCGCAAAGGGTACGAAGCACAAACCGGCTACGAGGGTGTCGTAGCCCCGCAGGATCTGCAAATAGAACGGCAAGCTAAAGGTGATCCCCGAGAGGGCGAAGAACGCCAACGACACGGCAGCGATGCTGACGGCGTACCCGCGATTGCGGAACAGACCTACATCGAAACTCGGGTTATCGCTTCGGGATTCCAAGAACAAGAACAACGCGATGACCACGATTCCGGCGAACATGGGGCCCAGGACCATGGGATCCACCCAGGTCCGAGTCTCGGACGCGTGGATGATGCCGTAGACAAGCAAGACCAACCCGGTGATCGAAAGAACCAAGCCGAGAACGTCCAACTTGCGGCTGTCGGGATTACGCGTCTCAGGGACAACACGCAAAATCGCGAGCAACCCGACGATCACGATGGGCACATTTATCAAGAACACCGAACCCCAAGCATTTCCAGTCAATGGCTCAAACCACTCCGGGTTCTGTAACAGGGCACCGCCGAGAACCGGACCTAGAGCCACCGCTGCGCCCACAGCACCAGCCCACAAGCCGATGGCTTTGCCGCGTTCATGCGGCGGGAAGACCACCGTGATGATGGCAAGAGTGGTGGGGAGAACGGCAGCCCCACCGATGCCCATCACCGCTCGGAACCCGATCAACATCTCAGGAGAGAGAGCGAACGCACATGCAGCGGACGAGCTCCCGAACACCACCAGCCCGAGCACCAGGATCCGCTTACGCCCATAGCGGTCCCCGAGGACACCCCAGGTGAACAACAGGGCCGCGAACACCAATATGTAGGAGTCGACTGCCCACACCAATTCACCTTGCGACGCCTCGAGATCACGCTGGATAGTCGGCAGGGCAATATTCAGGATCGTGTTGTCGAGAACGACGACGAGCAAACTGACCACCAGCACACCCAGGATCGCCCAACGCCGCGGGTGCCCCTCCCCCGAAGTTGACCAAGTATCGGCTTTCTTCTCTTCGTGTGAAGGTTGCTTAGCGCCATGGTGCGCCGACTCCATTGATCCTCCGTGCGGGCCAGGTGGGCGCCGCTATCTGGGGGTCCACGATGAACTCCACCACTGTAGACCCGGGTCCTAGTAGGCAGCCCCGCTAATTCGTGGCATGCTTTACGTGTCCGGGGACTCCGCACGGGAGCCTCGAGATGGGAGTTCAGACATGTCTACCCATGCGCCCCTACGCCGCATCACCATGCGGGATCTGCAACGCAAGACCGACGAAGGTCACACGTGGTCAATGGTGACCGCGTACGACTCCTTGACTGCCGGCATCATTGAACAAGCCGGTGTTCCCGCCCTACTCGTCGGCGACTCAGCAGCGATGGTCGTCCACGGGCACGACTCCACTATCCCGATCACGGTTGACGACCTACTTCCGATGGTTGCTGCCGTCGTTCGCGGGACATCGCAAGCACTGGTCGTGGCCGACCTACCCTTCGGCTCGTACCAAGAGGGTCCTGGGCAGGCATTGGCGACAGCCGCCCGCTTCATGAAGGAAGCGGGTGCGCATGCAGTGAAACTCGAGGGCGGACAAAGCGTCCTTCCTCAGATAGAGACGCTTGCAGCGGCCGGGGTGCCCGTGATTGGTCACCTCGGCCTCACTCCGCAGTCGGTGAACCTGCTCGGTGGGTACCGAGTTCAGGGTCGTGGCGAGAGCGGGCAACGGCTCCTCCATGACGCCAAAGCCCTCGAGTCCGCCGGCGCAGCCGCGGTGGTCCTGGAGGTCGTACCGTCGGACCTGGCAGCACAGGTCTCAGAAGTGTTGACGATCCCGACTATCGGCATCGGAGCCGGGCCGGCAACGGACGCGCAAGTCATCGTGTGGCAGGACCTACTCGGCCTAACGCCCGATCCGGCTCCGCGATTTGTCCGTCGATACGCCAACCTACGCCAGATCATGTCCGATGCGATCTCCGCATGGGTCGACGATGTCGAGACTCGCGCCTACCCGGCTGACGAGCACACGTACTCCTAGACGACTGACGGTAGGCGCCAACGCGCCTTCCGCTCGTACGTCTTTAGACGTCGGTGACGCGTATGCCCGCGTGGGCTTTGTAGCGCCGATTCATGGAAATGAGATTGGCGGTGAAAGCTTCGACCTGTCCGGCGTTACGTAGGCGACCGCCGTACACACCTCGAATTCCCGGGATGCGACTGGCGAGCGCTTGCACGGCGTCGGTGGCGTCTCGATTATCGCCGAGAACGAGTACGTCAGTATCGATGGAATCGACGCTGTCGTCGAGCAACAGAACCGCGGAAATGTGATGGAAGGCCGCAACAACGGTAGAATCCGGAAGCACAGACGCTGCTTGCTGCGCAGCTGAACCCTCTTCAACAGGGAGACAAAAAGCTCCTTGCTTATCGAAGCCAAGAGGATTCACACAGTCCACGACGATCTTCCCGGCGAGGTCACCTGCCAAGGATTCGAGAAGCTCGCGATGACCATCCCAGGGCACGGCCACGATCACGATGTCGCCGGATCGGGCGGCATCCTCGTTCGATGTGCCCGTCACACCTGCGCCGATCTCATCAGCAATTCCCTGCGCACGCTCCGCAGAACGTGAACCGATGATTATCTGTTGTCCCGCTTTCGCGAGTCGCTGAGCAAGTCCGCGACCTTGTTCACCCGTTCCGCCGAGAACACTCACTTTCATGCTCTCAACATTCGGAAGGTCACGAGGATTACGGGCAGTAGGTGTTGTTGTCATGAGAGCGCATATTGCCAGAAACAAGTCACATGCACATCATGAGCAACTGCAGTTCACGGCCATCGAACGCAAGATTCGGTTCTGCACACCTGCTTGTCTGATTGCAAAGTGGTCGGACGCGCTACCACAAACGCGACACGACGGCGTGAAATGCCACGTATATCTTTGCGTTTACTGCATACCTCTGTCACAGTTTCACTAGTGGACTCTGCAAAGAGTGCAGAGCCAACGACACGGGAGGCAACGTGGCGGTCGCAAAAAAGACTGCACGCAAGGCGTCGGCAAAGAAGTCGGCACCTCGCAAGGCAGCCAAGAAGGCCACCAAGCGCACGGCCAAGAAGGCCACCAAGCGCACGGCAAAGAAGGCAACTAAGCGCACGGCTAAGAAGGCTGCAAAGCGGCCTGCAAAGAAGGCAGCCAAGAAGGCCACCAAGCGGACAGCTAAGAAGGCTGCAAAGCGGCCTGCAAAGAAGGCAGCCAAGAAGGCCACCAAGCGGACAGCCAAGAAGGCTGCAAAGCGGCCTGCAAAGAAGGCGACCCGTCGCCGCTAGTACGCGCAGACAGCAAGAAGGCCCGCACCGTGAGGTGCGGGCCTTCTTGCGTTATGCAGCAGATCGTGACTACATCACATTTCTAGTCGTCATCTTCGTCGAAAGCAGCGTTTCGTTCGGCAGCACGCTCGAGAGCATGCGCGGCTGCATCCTCAGTCTCGTAGGGACCCAAGCGCTCGGCATTCGCACAGCCATCTTCCGGCTCCACCTGCTGATGCTCAAGGCAGAAGTACCAACTCATGGTTATTCCCTTCGCTACCACTGTTCAAGGTCAGGTCCTCGCCTCAATCTAGTCCGCCTCTAGAATCCACCGCATGGGTACCGCAGTTCGGCCTCCCCTGGTCCCCGGTCGGCTGTCATCGCGCAGATCCGTACCCGCTTCAATCCCTCGGCCCGAATACGTAGATCGCCCGGCGCCAGCCCCGTTCGAGGGGTCGGATGTTCAAACGCCCGAGACGATCGAGGCCATGCGCATCGCCGGGAGGATCGCAGCTAACGCTCTTGCTGAGGTCGGGCGGAACATCAAGCCAGGTGTCACTACCGATGAGCTAGACCGGATCGGTCACGAATTCTTGGTCGATCACGGGGCCTACCCCTCGACCCTCGGCTACCGAGGCTTCCCAAAGTCATTATGTTCGAGCCTGAATGAAGTCATCTGCCACGGGATTCCAGATTCAACTGAGTTGATCGACGGAGACATCTGCAACATCGACATCACAGCATTCATCGGTGGTGTTCACGGCGATACCAACGCCACCTTTCTCGTCGGGAGCGTTGACGAGGAAGCGCGCCTACTCGTCGAACGCACACACGAAGCGACGACGCGCGCCATCAAGGCGGTGCGTCCGGGAAGGCCACTGAGCGTTATCGGTCGGGTGATCGAGAGCTACGCCAAGAGGTTCAACTATGGAGTGGTCCGGGACTTCACGGGACACGGGATAAGTACTTCTTTCCACAGCGGATTGATCGTTCCTCACTACGACGATCCACGCATCGATGTTGAGTTACGCGAAGGCATGACGTTCACCATCGAACCGATGCTGACGCTGGGCACTTACCAGCACGACATGTGGGACGACGGTTGGACAGTTGTCACCAAAGACCGAAAATGGACGGCGCAATTCGAGCACACGATCGTGGTTACTCAAGATGGATCGGAGATCCTGACGCTGCCCAGTGACGCCGGAAGCGCATGAGTAGCGAACAAGACTCTTTGGTGTGGCCCAGCGACGTCCGCACCCTCGCGGTAGATGTCGGCGGCAGCGGCATCAAGGCTTCGGTCTTGGATCCCACCGGAGAACTCCTAGTGGACCGGGTGCGAGTCGATACGCCTTATCCGTGCCCACCTGAACGGCTCGTGTCTACGATCGCTGCCCTCGCCCAGGAGTTGCCCGACGCTCACCGAGCATCGGTTGGCTTTCCCGGACTAGTCCGAGACGGTCGTATTTTCACTATCCCTTCACTCTCGCGGGCTACGTACGACGGAACGGAAGATCCGGACTTGGCCGCGCAGTGGAACCGCTTCGACCTCGGCCAAGCGCTGGCGGAGGTGATCGATATCCCGACACTGATCGTCAACGACGCAGACATGCAAGGGTGCGCGGTCATTTCCGGGGAGGGCATGGAGTTCGTCATCACCCTCGGAACCGGAGTAGGGACGGCCCTGTTCAACGACGGTCACCTCCTCCCTCATCTGGAAATGTCCCACGGCCCCTTTCGTGACGGCTTGGACTTCGATCGCGCCCTGGGCAACGTTGAGCGCAAGAGGATAGGCAAGAAGCGTTGGCGTAGGCGCGTCCGGGAGGCGATCTCCAACTTTGATGGTGTGATCTTCTTTGATCGGCTCTACGTCGGGGGCGGGAACGCCAAGCATCTTGACCAAGAGGACATTGGATCTAAGGGGGAAGTCGTCTCCAACAAGGCCGGCGTGATCGGCGGTGTTCGCCTCTGGGATGTGGTCGCCGCGAACATCCACCACCGCACCTGAAGTGATTGACGCCTAAACTATCCGCGTGACCCGGTGGTTGAACGAAGACGAGCAGCGCTCGTGGCGAGCGTGGATTGAAGCTTCGAACATGCTCAATCACCGCTTGAGCGCCGATCTGCAAAGTCAGCACAACCTCACCCTGGCCGACTACGAGATTCTCGTTCAGTTGTCTGAACACCCCGAACGTCGGATGCGGATGAGCGAGCTCGCCGAAGCGACGTTAGCGTCGCGAAGCCGGCTGAGCCACCAGGTTGATCGTTTGGTGAAGCGCGGCCTCGTTGAGCGTCAAGAGTGTGAACTCGACAAGCGCGGATCCTTCGCCGCCCTAACCGACCAAGGCTGGACCGCAATCGAGACAGCTGCACCTGACCACGTCACCAGTGTTCGCGAGCACCTCGTGGACATCCTTGGCACAGAGGAATTCGCAGCACTCGGGGAAGCATGTACTCGGATCGCCAAAAACCTCGAAGAGTCGAAACTCGACTAACGCCGCAATGTTCCGACCATGAGTCGGTGATCGCTGAATGGCGTTGCCTTCGGAGACTGCGCGTAGTACACGCGCCACGTGTTCGCGCTGAGTTGGATCGCCGTCGGATCTAGCGCATTCACCGACGCTGGTGTCAACGGTTTGTCATCAACCGACCACGTAAGGCCATCATTACTGGTGGCTGCGAAAAGACGCTGTGGAGGTTCCCCAGGCCCGGTAGATAACAGCATCACCCACGCGCCGTTCTTGGCAGAGATGACATCAGAGTCGACAAAACCACCGGTCGTGCGATAGCCCGGATCCCGGACGAAGGACAGGCCGGTCGCGTCGGTCGAGGTCGCGCTCACGATCACCTCGTTGGAACGATTTCCCCGCGATCCGATCGCGGACTTGGGTATTCCGCACTTCTTCATCGCCTTCTTCACCTTGCTTGTCACGCTCTTGGCCGATGACAGTTTCATCAACTGCTTGCGTCCCACGGCCTTAACCAGACACTTTTGCTGCGCCCGAGTGGGTTCGAATCCAGATGACTGCCCTTGCCCTTCATCCACCCAATACAGCCGAACCAAGCCTTCAGGAGTGACCACGGAGTCCGGCACGCCCCACGCACGCTGTTGCGCTGTGGCGGTTATACCAAGCCGGGTCGTCGGCCCGAGAGTCGGAACACCATTGGCATACGTCACCGCTGCCGTTGCCAACTCCTTGGATCCATCCGGTTCGGGCAAGACGAAGTATGCGCGCTGAGAACCGTCAGCGAGTGTTACCTGGGTGTAGTCCGTCCCAAATTCCATCGGAAGCGACAAGTCTGTGCAGGTCCCGCCGATGGCGCACGTGCTCATTAGCCAGCCGCCTGCCTCTCCTGCGCTATGGAAAACGCGATCGGTTGAGGCGTCAATAGACATGGCGAAGGGACTCACTCCTGACATCCCTGTTTCACCAACCCCCGACAGGTCGAACTGCTCAGCGGTGGCCGCAGGGGCGACCATCAGGGCCGCGGCAGCAACGACGACGGGTACCAAGACCCGGACCAAAGGACGATTCATGAGCGGAGAGTAGACCCGCATGACCCGGGCATGCTGCAAAATGGGAGGTGGACCTTAGGAAATCACTTTGTCCGCTGGGCGCCACTCCCCTAGGCTCTTTCGGTGGCTTTATCGTCTGCGGACTACGACGCCTCGTACTTCGCAACCGTCTACGGGTCAGCATCGAAGACCGGCGAACCTCAACAAACCCGGATCGATCGCGCTCGCGATCGACTACTCGTCTCGATAGCTCGGACATCTCTCAACCGCCCACTGTCGCAGGCCAGCGTTGTCGATGTGGGCTGCGGTTACGGCTGGCTCCTGGATACTTTCGCCTCGGCCAAGACCCTTGCTGGATCAGACATTTCCGAGCACGCGATCTCGATGGCCAGCAGGCGTCACCCCGATCGGGACTATCGCCAGGCCGATCTCCTCGATGGTCCACCGTTCGAAGGGACCTTCGACGTAGTTCTCGCCGTGAATTTGATCGAACACCTGACCAACCCAGCCAAGGGCGTTGAATCCATATCGGCGCTGTGCACAGAAGGATCAGTGGTGCTCGTCCATCTACCCGTCATCGACAACGCTTGGGGCTCGTGGATCTACTCCAAGACGTACGCCAAGGACCCCACCCACATCTACCGGCCAACCGGTCGCGAAGTTCGAAGCCTGTTCGAATCATTGGGCTTCACCTCGCTGCGCGAGAGCTACCTGCCCCACCGGCTTCCGAGGGTTACCCGTCACCTTCGGCTACACCCGTCCTACCTCGCGGCTTTTCGCAAGTGATCAAATCGCTCGATCTCTTACTCGCTTGCCGCGAACCATTCCTCTTCGAGATCCGCGATTCGCGCCTCCTCGAGGCGAAGGTCTTCGCTAAGCGCCAAGATCTTGGTGTGATCAGCGGCATGTTCGGCCATGCGCTCCAATAGGCCTGCACGTTTGGCATTGGCCTTGTCCAGTTGGCGCTCGATACGCGCAAGGTCCTTTCGCCTTCGTCGCTCGTCCGCTGCATCACTAGGCAGGGTTGGGGACGCATCAACCTGAATCAATGCGGGTTGTTCACGCCTTAGCGTCAGGTACTGCTCCACGCCTCCCGGAAGATCACGAAGGATTCCGTCACCGAGCAAGGCCCGGAAGTTGTCGCACACACGCTCTAAGAAATAACGATCATGAGAGATGACAATCAAGGTTCCAGCGAAGCCATCTAGTAGATCCTCCAAAGCCGTCAGAGTCTCGGTGTCAAAATCGTTCGTCGGCTCGTCCAAGACGAGGACATTTGGCTCACCCATCAGCAGTCGCACCAGTTGCAGCCGGCGCCGCTCACCTCCGGACAGATCAGCGACGGGTGTCCATTGCCCATCGGCGCCAAATCCGATTCGCTCACACAGTTGAGATGCCGAAAGGTCCTTCCCTGTGCCCAGGGTCACATGCTTGGCAACCCGCTCAACAGCTTCGAGAACCCGCCAAGAAGGATCGAGTTCCTCGAGGTGCTGAGACAAATAGGCCGGTTTCACCGTGACACCAGTGGTGATGGTGCCTTCGGAAACAGGGACCAATCCGAGCAGTGCATTGATCAGCGTCGTTTTGCCTGATCCGTTTGCCCCGAGAACCCCTAAGCGCTGGCCCGGTCCGACATCCCAGGTCAGGTGATCAACCAGGATCTCGCCCTCAAGCGAGCCTCCCGCCCGAATCTGAACATCTTTTGTCTCGAATACCGTCTTGCCCAATCGAGCATTCGCAAAGTTCAGCAATTCGGCGCTGTTCCGGGCCGGTGGCTCGGTTGCAATGAGTTCATTCGCTGCGTCGATTCGGAACTTCGGTTTCGAGGTGCGGGCGGGTGGTCCACGTCGCAGCCAGGCCAGTTCCTTACGAATCAGGTTGTTGCGTTTGTGTTGCTCGATTGTCAGCTGACGGGATCTCTCCGCCTTAGCAAGAACGAACGCCGAGTATCCGCCCTCGTACTGTTCAACACCCCCAACGATGACCTCCCACATTCGTTCGCAGACATCGTCGAGAAACCAACGGTCATGCGTAACTACGAGCAAAGCCAACCCTGTTTGTCTCTTGATGTGGTCAGCTAGCCACTCGACAACTTCGATGTCTAGATGGTTCGTCGGCTCGTCGAGGACGAGAACGTCCGTGTCGCTGACCAGGAGTCGGGCAAGATCGACGCGTCGTCGTTCACCACCGGAGAGATTGTCGATTGACCTGTCCAAGATTGTGTCGTCGTGACCCCCAATGAGGGCATCAAGAACCTCACGAGCACCAGCATCGGTAACGATGTCGTGCATGGTGGTGGTCGAGAGAATGGCGTCTCGAATCGTCTGACCCGCCTGAAATGGGTCACGTTGCTTCAAATAGCCAATGCGCGTGCCCCGGGAAATGCTGACGCGCCCAGAAACAGGAGATTCAGTTTCGGTCAGGAGTCCCAACAAGGTGCTCTTGCCAGCGCCGTTGCGACCGACCACGCCAATTCGATCCCCCGCATTGATCCCGAGGCTTACCTCGCGCAGCGTCGGTTCATCACCGTAGATCTGTGTGACACGCTCGGCATTGATCAGGTTCTTCGGTATTGCCGCCGCTGCCACAGCGGTGACTGTAGTCATCTCAGCGACAGGCACCCTCGCGAAGTCCGTCGCGGATTTCGTAAACCTCCGCGCCGAACGCGCGGATGACCATGCAGATGAGGGGACGAGTCGGCCTGTAAGCCGGATTCTGTCCTCGGTTGCCCGAGGGGTGATCATCCATCTGCGAGTGCTGTTGCCAACACCCTGGTGCGGTCTACCAGTGGATTGTGAGCGGGCCACCCATCCACTACGGCCGGCAAGCCGACCTTCTTGACCTTGCTCCCAGTGGGGTTTGCCGAGCCACGACAGTCACCTGCCGTGCTGGTGGTCTCTTACACCGCCCTTTCACCCTTACCTCGATCACTCGAGGCGGTCTGCTCTCTGTGGCACTTTCCCGCGGGTCACCCCGGGTGGGCGTTACCCACCACTGCGCCCTGTGGAGTCCGGACTTTCCTCGACGTTTGCACGCCGCGATCACCCGGCCGACTCGTCCGGATATGAGGGTACGCGCATCCCACCTACAGCCGCATCGCAGTGTTAGTTTCGTGTTGGATCCAGGAGGAGAAACATGCGTCGATTCATCGCCCTAGTAGGTTCTGCCGCCATTGCCGCAACGATCGGACTAGCAGTCCCCGCTCATGCCGCTGACGAATACAAGCCGCGCAAGTCCGCCTGCAATGCCGATCCCGCGGATTACGCGTGCCTGCGCACGGATTCACGGAAGGAAGTTGCCGGAGAGCCCGTAACGTTTCGCGGCTCGTTGAGCAAACGGGCGCAGAAGAATCTGGCCCAGTGGACCGATGGCGAGAACACCGTCTGCCTCACCCGATACAAGACCAAGCCGGAGAAGGACGGCTCATGGCCATGGCAAACACTCGATGAGGCGTGCACAACGTTGAACACCGACGGCACCTTCGGGCTGGTCGCCTATCTCGGTCGCCAAGGGAAGTTCTTCTACGGAGTTGAGATGGGTCCGTGTAAAGGCGATGCGGGCTTGTGCGGAAATGGCGACGGAGGTTTGATCGGCGTGGGTGGAAACAAGAAGAACCGCGTAGTCGCGGTGCGCACCGTCGCGCCGTAACGCACCCACCCTGGAAGTCGAATGCTGATCCTGCTGCCCCCGAGTGAGGGCAAGACCGCACCTGAATCCGGTCCGCAACTGTCCATGAAGTCGTTGTCCTTCCCAGATCTGGCCCGCACCCGTGAGTTAGTTCTCGGGGATCTTGTCTCGCTATGCAGCGGCAACCAAGCACGCGCTGCGACCGCACTTGGGCTCGGGCGCACGCAGCTCGACCTGATCGCGGCCAATGCCGATCTGAAGAAGGCCCCGACGGCATCGGCGATCAATGTCTACACGGGTGTTTTGTACGAGGCTCTCGACTTCGCATCTTTGCCCGCAACGGCGCGCAAGCGTGCCGACAAGCGGGTCGCGATCGCCTCCGCCCTGTTCGGACTCCTGCGACCCAGTGACCCGATTCCGGCCTATCGCCTGAGTGGGGACACAACCCTGCCCAGACTCGGACCGCTCGCGAAGGCCTGGAGAGACTCAATCCAGTCTGAGCTGTCCAGCACCAAGGGTCCGATTCTGGATCTGCGCTCCGGGGCGTACGTGAAGTTGGGCCAGTTACCACCCGATACTGCCCATCGCGGCTTCCTCGGACGAGTGCTACTGGAGAAATCAGGCAAGCGCAGCGTGGTCAGTCATCACAATAAGGCGACCAAGGGACATCTGGTTCGAAGCGTTCTGGGCGCTACATCGGTGCCTACGTCAGCCAAAGACGTTCCCGATTTCCTCCACGACTTGGGCTTTCGGGCAGAAGTTCGCGAACCCAAGAAGGAGTCCGAACCCCTGGGATTGGACATCATCGTTTACGAAACCTGAACATGTCTCGAATTGGTATCGCATGTCGCTAGCGCAGGCTGCTACCACGACCGAGGTTCCCCGGTCGCCCTCGACGAAAGGAAGCAGCATGAGCAGCACCCGCAAGTTCGCAATCACCGGAGCAGCCATCGCCTCGGTCGCCGCATTGGCGATAAGTGGCGCGGTCGCCGCATCGGCCCATGACGGTAACGGCCAGCCGCACGGCAAGGACGGTAATCGAGGCGGCGCTTTGACCTCTCTTGTGGAGGACGGCACCTTGACTGAGGGTGACGTCGACGCCATCCGTGAGGCCATGCAGGCTGCTCGCGACGGTGACAAGGAAGCTCGTCAGGCCGAGCGGGCCGCTGCGAAGACCGAGGTCCTGGCCGATCTGGTTGCCGACGGAACCTTGACGCAAGCACAGGCCGATGCAATCTCCGCAGCCGACAAGGGCGGGATGCGCGATCTAATCAAGAACGGCACTATCGATCGGGAAGACGCGCAAGCCCTGAAGTCAGCGATGCGCGCAGGATCCGCTGCCGATCGCGAAGCCAGGCAGGCGGAGCGGGCTGCCAAGCGTGACGCAGTGCTTTCCGCACTCATCACCAACGGCACCTTGACCCAGGCGCAAGCCGATTCCGTCGAAGCAGCGATGGACGCGAAGCAGGCGAGCAAGGGTGAGCGCGGATTCGGTCACAAGGGTGGCAAAGGCGGCAAGGGTGAAGGCAAGCGCTCCGGCGAGCGCGGCGGCATGAACGGAGCCCGCGCCTAATTACCCCGGCTTAACTACCAGCTGGTCCGCGGAGGTCGCGCAAATGCGCGGCCTCCGCGAAGCTGAACATTGACGAATTCCCATCCGGGAACCACGCCACCTTGCTGATTGAGCACGGTGGCAATTCCATCTTGTAGATGCTGTCCACCGGTGCATCGACTGCATCGGTGACCATCAGCTTGATCGGTGTTACGTGCGCGACGATAACAATCGTTTGGCCGGCGTACTTCTCCGTGAGTCGCCGCACCGATCGCCGAACCCGCGCTTGGCATGCGTCGAAGGATTCACCCTCGGGCGGGGCTACTGAGGTCGAGGCGAGCCAATCGGCCATCTCTTCCGGCCACTTGTCACGGACTTCGGCGAACGTGTGACCGTCCCAGAGTCCAAACGAGCACTCCGCAAGATCGTCGTCGATCTCGACATCGAGGCCGGTTTGTTCGGCAATGAGCGCTGCCGTCTGACGAGTGCGCAGGAGAGGTGAGGACACGATCGCCGCGGCCTCACCGCGTCGCGCAATCTCGTGCGCCAGCGCCCGACCTTGATCCTCACCGAGTTCGATCAACGGGAGGTCCAGACCACCGGACCCGCTGAATCTCTTCTCGAGTGAATAGGCCGTAGCTCCGTGTCGGGCCAAGACGAATGTCGTGGGCACTCCCACGTTGGCCCAGCCGATCATGGTGCGGGGTGGCTCCTCCCCCGCAACGGCTTCGGCCAAAGTCGCTTGAACCTGATCTTCTTGGACCTCACCGACGATGTCGTCGCTACCGGTGTCTCCCGTGCGGTGGATCGTTCGCGCACCACCATCAAGAGCGATGTTCAACATCTCGTTGACCAGCCCATCCGCCCGAGTGTTTTCTGCACGCGGAATCCAGGTATAGGTCACCAGGCTGGGATCGTGAGCATCGCGCGCTCGAAGGGCCAGGCTGCGAATGTCCTCGTTTTTGATCTTCCAGCGCCCGGACATCTGCTCAACGACCAACTTGGAGTCCAGGCGAATGTCCACTTTGGCTTGAGGGTCGACCGAGTGCACGTACTCCAGCCCGGCGATCGCCCCCCGATACTCCGCAAAGTTGTTGGTCGCGTGATCGAAGAACTCGGCGATTTCGGCAACTGTGTGGCCGGTGGCAGCATCAATGACCACAGTCCCGTAGGCCGCCGGACCAGGATTACCCCGCGAGCCACCATCGGCGGTGATAAGGAAAAGCGACGCCACGATGGACTACAGACCCGACTCTGCGGTTCGGATCAAGATGCAGCGGCATTCTTCGCACCGAAGCACTTCGTCTTCGGCCGCGGCCTTCAACGAGGCAATCTCTGTCGGCGGGAGTTCCAGGCGGCAACCCTCGCAGCGGCCACGATGGAATCGAGCAGCTCCGACTCCAGCGTGGTCGGCGCGGATCTTGTCGTAGAGCGCCAGTAGCTCGGCAGAAACCAGCGATGCCACCCGGCCACGTTCGGCTGTGACGGTCTCCCTGTCGTGGCCGATCTCCGTCTCAAGCCCCGCGAGTTCGGTGGCGAGTTCCTGCTCCCGCGCCTGGGTGGTCTCGACTCGTGACGACAACTGCACAACAGCCGCCTTGGCGCCTTCGAGGCGTTCCATGACCTCCAACTCGACATCCTCAAGAGCCGTCTGTCGGGCAGCAAGGGACTGAAGCTCGGATTCGAGGCTTTGGAGTTGTTTTGAATCAGTGATCGAGCCGGAGTCAAGAAGCTCGCGATCCTTGCGACTGCGCTCGCGAACCACGTCCACGTCTGCATCGGCTTTCAGCTGCTCGCGTTCCAAGTCTGAAACGATGGTTTCTGCGGCAATAACTTCCTTGCGTAGCCGCGCGAGTCGGTCCCGCACATCGGCCAACTCCGCAGTTTGCGGAAGCGAGGTCAGCCTGTGCTGGAGTTGCGCCAGCTTGGTGTCGTGCGCCTGCACATCCAACAGCGCCAACTGCTCAGACTTTGGGGCCTTCACGACTTCCTTCCAATATGCACGGTCCACGGCGAGGTGTCGATGTCCGACACTGCGGTAGACACGGTATCGGCGCCGAGATCCGCCGCGAGAGCACTCGCCACATCCGGTAGCCACAACCACTCTGCGGCCCAATGCGGGACATCAATTAGGGCCTTACCGGTATCCAACAGGTAGTCCTGGGCTCGGTGATGCCGAAGGTCGCCGGTGACGTAAACATCTGCGGACTCGCCTATCAACTCCAGCAGCGAATCCCCCGCGCCACCGCATACTGCGACTGTCCGGACGAGGGACTCGGGATCACCAGCAATACGCAGGCCGTGCTCGGTTGCCGGAACGCTCACTGCCAAGCGATCCGCCAATACCCTCAAGGTCACAGGCTCAGGCAACTGCCCGACACGGCCGGTCCCCACTTCTCCGCCGGGCGGATCAATGGCAGTCGTCTCGACTAAACCGCATGCCTCCGCCAGAGCGTCGGATACACCGGGCCGCGCGTGATCGGCATTCGTGTGTGCGCAATACAGCGCAATGCCGTGGGAGATCAGAGTGTGGATGACCTGCCCCTTAGGTGTGGTCGGAGCTACCGAATGAACGCCCCGCAGGAACAATGGATGGTGTGTCACGATCATGTCCGCGCCCGTGGCCATCGCCTCATCAACAACGGCCATCACCGGATCCACCGCGAACAGGACTCGAGATACCGATGCATGTGGATCACCACACACCAGGCCGACTGCATCCCAGTCCGATGCCAACTCCGGCGGGAAGCGTTGCTCGAGCGCAGACACAACTACGCCCACTGTGGAAGTCACGCCCGCAGGCTACCCAGCGATCGGAGTCCTTGCGATCATCGGTAGCCTCCCTCCGGGCCCATAGCTCAGTTGGCTAGAGCGCTTCCCTTACAAGGAAGATGTCATCGGTTCGAGTCCGGTTGGGCCCACCATCAAGGTGCTCAGTGCCATACCTTCCTAGCGACGCACACTCTCCTGTCCCGCAATCGGCCCCAGCGCCGCGATGTGCTCGGGGAATACACCGCAGCATCCGCCGATGATGGTGGCTCCGGCTGCACTCCACACACTGGCTTGTTCCGCGTAAGCGTCCGGCGAGAGGTTGGGGTCGTACTCAGCCCCAGAGTCGACGCTCGCTTGTGTCCTGATGCTGTTCAGGAACTCCTCGCTGAATCCGTTCGCATAGACGCCAATGGTGTGTGTAGGCGCAGCACGCACGAGTTCCGGCAACGCGTTGGTCATCGCTTCCGCGGACGAACAGTTCATGAGGATGGCTTGCACGTTCTCGACACTCGAGACGGCCGCAACTCCTACAGCGATGTCTTCTCCACTACGCAGCTTGGCCCTGCCTTCTTCGGCAATCGTGAAGGACACCCACACCGGAAGCCCGCTGGCGCTTGCAGCCTCAGCTGCTGCGAAGGCCTCCTTGGACGAATGCATGGTCTCGCAGATCAGGACATCTGCGTAAGGCGCGATGGCTTCGACCAGGATCCGGTAGGTCGAGGAAAGTTCGTCGTAGTTCGCAACCCGGTCCGGTCGATAGGTCTCATGCAGCGGCGGTATGCAACCGGCAATGCTGATCCGATCAGCCTGGGCGTATCCGCGCTCACCGGCGACATGCCGAGCGCGCTGCGCAAGCTCACCCGCGGCGGCGATCAGGTCTTGCACTACTTCTAGCTCGTCGGGAAAGGCAGACGGGACGCACGCGTAGGTGTTCGTCGTGATGACATCAGCGCCGGCTGCAAGGAACTCCAGGTGCGAGTCGAGCACCACGGCCGGACTCAGCACGTTGGCGCGGGCCACGCCCGCAAACCGCTCCATGGACCCGATGGGTCCGGAGATGCCCACGCCGTTGCGACGCAGCAGATGGCCCATACCGCCGTCCAAGATCACGAGCGCAAGTATTGATGGGCCGCCACAAAGTCGCACTTCGTGGATTCCGACAGTGCAGGTACACTCTCGTCCACAACCGCATAATCGATAAGAAGGGGAGCTCGCGCGAAAGCGGCGGGCTGAGAGGGCAGACGCGTCTGCCGACCCAAAGAACCTGATCTGGGTAATTCCAGCGCTAGGGAGGAATCATGAAGCGCATTCCCGTGGCAGCAATCGCTGTCTTGTCCGCATCCGTACTCGTCTTGAGTGCGTGTAGTTCTGTCTCTTCGACGAATTCCAACGAAGAAGCCGGTGAGTCGTCTGAGGCAACCGACGAAGGTGCACCGGCAACAGTTCAATTGCTCACGCACGACTCCTTCGCGCTCAGCGAGGACGTGATCGCCGACTTCGAGGAATCCAGCGGCATCACCCTGGAACTGGTATCCGGCGGTGATGCCGGATCGATGGTCGCTGGCGCGATTCTTGCTGCCGGGGCACCGACAGCCGACGTCATCTTCGGTGTTGACAACACCCTCGTCACGCGGGCTCTCGAGGCCGACGTTTTCGAGCCGTACACATCGACCAACGCCGACGCCCTTCGCCCGGAATTGGCTGACCAGACCTTTGACGGACGGGTAACGCCAATCGATTTTGGTGACGTGTGCATCAACATCGATGACGGCTGGTTCGAGGCCGAGGGGATCGCGCCTCCCACAACCCTCGACGATCTTGCTGATCCGCAGTACGCAGACCTGCTGGTGGTGGAGGATCCCGGGACGTCGTCCCCGGGTCTCGCGTTCCTGCTATCCACGGTTTCTCGCTACGACGAGGGCTGGACCGACTACTGGCAGCGCCTACTCAACAACGGCGTGAAGGTTGCCGGTTCGTGGAGCGACGCCTACTACGGCGACTTCACCTTCGGTGGCGGCGGAGACCGCCCGATCGTCGTTTCCTACGCCACCAGCCCACCGGCAGAGATCGTCTACGCCGAAGGCGAGCCGCCCGAGGTTCCTTCTACGTCGGTCATGACCGACGGCTGCTACCGGCAAATCGAATACGCCGGGATCCTTGCCGGCAGTGACAACGTCGAGGCAGCCCAACAGGTGATCGATTGGATGCTTTCCCCCGAGGTCCAGGCGGACATTCCATTGAACATGTTCGTCTTCCCCGCGCGTGCTGGTGTGGAGTTGCCGGAGGTCTTCGCGAAGTTCGTTCCGCAGGTTTCCAAGGCCGAGCAACTGCGCTCGGAGTTCATCGCCGAAAACGTCAACGACCTGCTCTCCGAATGGGGTTCGGTGATGGGTCGCTAGGTCACTTGGCCTAGCTCCACAGTGCGGAGGATTCGATGACGGCACCGGGGTGGCTGCGGTGGGCGTGGCTCGCCCCGGCTGCCTTCATCGTCGCCTTCTTACTCGTTCCCCTGGCATCCCTGCTCTCCCAAGTCCTCTCCGGCGAGACACTCGGGTACCTGACTGATCCGCTGCCGTGGCGGGTCGCCGGTCTCGCCACCGCCCAAGCGCTCACCAGCACGGCGTTGTCCTTGATCATCGGACTTCCGATGGCAAACGTGCTCACGCGCTATCGATTTCCTGGGCGGCGATGGGCCCTAGCCCTGGCGACCGTGCCGTTCGTGCTGCCGACAGTGGTCGTGGCACTGGCCTTTCGAGCGCTATTCGGATCCAGCCTGGGTTCGGGGTTCGTGATCGTGGTCCTCGCGCACGCCTACTTGAACATGGCTGTTGTGGTGCGCATCGTCGGAGCCCGCTGGTCCACGATCGATCCACGACTCGAGGTCGCAGCCCGCACGCTCGGAGCCAAGCGCTGGGCCGCCTTTCGAACAGTTACGTTGCCGACACTCGGACCGTCGATCGCTTCAGCTGCAGCGATCGTTTTCGTTTTCTCGTTCACATCACTGGGCATCGTGTTACTGCTCGGCGACTCGAACACCCGAACACTCGAAGCGCTAGTCCTACGTCAAACATCGATCCTGTTGGACTTCAACGGTGCTGCGGTTAGCGCAGCAATCCAAGCGATCGTCGTGGGGTCGGTGCTGTTGTGGGCAGCGCGGCAGAGCAACGCCGTAGCCGGTGGAGCCGTCCGCACTTTTCGACTGCGTCGGCCAACAGGTGCAGGCCGATGGGCAGTGGGAGTCGTAGTCGCGGTAACCGTGGTGATCGTGCTAGCGCCGGTGTCGTCATTGTTGTGGGCATCGGTGAATTCCTCATCGGGCCTCACCAGCACGTGGTGGTCGATCCTCGTTGGCGCGGAAACGATTGACGCAGGGAGCACCCGCATTGGATCACCGCTCGCTGCGATGGGTCGTTCCCTCACCTTCGCGCTGATCACCGGACTGGTAGCGGCGGTGGTCGGAGGACTCGCTGCCATGTCGGTCCTGGCGCATCGACTTGGTCGAGCATTCGCACTGGCCACGGCTCTGCCGCTTGGAATCTCGGCGGCGACCTTGGGCTTGGGAACCCTGCTCGCCTACGGGCGACCGCCGCTTGATTTACGAGCCACCGGCTTGCTGGTTCCCATCGCCCACGCATTGATCGCGGTGCCGCTGGTCGTGGCGGTGGCGACCCCCACTCTGCGCTCGACTGATCCGAGACTCGTCACCGTGGCCGCAACGCTGGGCGCACGTCCGTCACGTGCCTGGTGGACCGGGTACGGACCCACCTTGCGCACGGTGATGGTGGCCGCAGGCGGACTCGCATGCGCGGTGTCGCTGGGTGAGTTCGGAGCCGCATCCTTCCTCGCGCGAGTAGACGGGCCTACGGTGCCACTTGTGATCGCGCGACTCCTGGGACGGCCGGGTGAAGCCTCGTTCGGTGTCGCTGCGGCCATGGCGGTTGTACTGGTGATCATGACCACCACTCTTGTTGCTGCCGTTGATCGCGGAGGGCGGCGAACATGACAGCCAACAATCTCCAGTGTCGCGATCTGGTGATCGGGTATGACACTGCTTTGCACGAACCCTTCACCTTCACGGTCCCTGCCGGCAGCGTCCTGGCCGTTGTCGGCCCCAGTGGATGCGGTAAGTCCACGCTTTTGTCGACCATCGCGGGAATCACTCCCGCTCTGGGTGGTCAGGTCTTGATAGACGACCTGGATGTGACACGCCTACCCACCCATGAGCGCAAGGTGGCGATGGTCTTTCAAGAACCGCTTCTGTTTCCAACGATGACCGTTCGCGACAACGTCGCCTACGGTCCCCGACGCTCAGGCCTATCCAAATCCGATGCCCGCGCCAAGGCTGACGAACTCCTGGCATGGGTCGATCTCGCCGGTCTCGGCGATCGATCGGTAGACCAACTCAGTGGTGGGCAGGCACAGCGGGTGTCGCTCGCGCGGGCTCTGGCATCCGATCCCGATGTGGTCTGCCTGGATGAGCCCTTTAGTGCCCTTGATGCTCCGCTGCGTGCACGGCTGGCGATCGACGTCCTGAGCGTCGTCCAACGGGCTCAGATTCCCGCCGTGCACGTCACCCATGATCCGCAAGAAGCCGACACTATGGCCCATGAGAGCCCGGGCGGGTTCATACTTTCCATGTGAGAGGTGAACGTCTACGCAAGCGCGCGGCACGAATTGACCGTTCGTACACGCGAATAGCAATTGCGACATCACTTGCAGCCTTCTTGTCCTACGTCGTCGCGCATTCGCTTCCGTTTGCCAGCGCGGCAGTGCCGGCAGCAATCACCGCCGTGGTGGCTACGCAGGCGAGTTTCCACCAAGCCACGAAGGGTGCGTTTATTCAGGTAATCGGCGCCCTACTCGGTGCTGCGGTCGCCTTAGGAATCGTTTCGGTGGTTGGCAGCAGCGCGGTCACGATCATCCTTCTCGTCGGCTTGTGCTTTGTGGTCGCGCGACTTCTGCACGTAGCGAGCCCCGATGAGTCTCCTCTTGTCGCCTCGGCTCTGGCAGTAACCGTCATCTTGGTTATTGGCACGAACCTGACCACCGAGCTGGCCGTCGAGCGCTTTGCCGGCGTGGTCATCGGAGCCGGATTCGCCATCATCGCGAGCTACCTCGCATCACCCACCAAGGCCACCAGAGATCTCGAGGACACTGCAGATCAGATTCAAGACGACCTCGGTCAACTACTCGAGCGCATTGCCTCGGAACTACGCGCGGAGCCGAGCGCTGAGCAGGTGCGCGCCTGGTTCGACGAGGCAGTCGAATTACGAAATCAGGTTCTTGGGCTCGCGGCGGGAATGGAAGACCTGAAGAAGAACCGCAGGTGGAGCTTCCGAGTCACCAAGGCAGACCTCGATGCGGTGCAGGCCGAAGTCGATGCTTGCCAGGTGATGTCGACCCGCGCGCTGTCACTTGCATCCGACCTACGACGCGCCTCGGCCAGTCCATCGGGATCGGGAAGCGCGATACCGCAAGCCGCGCTATCCCCACTCGCCGACCTCATCGCGGCCACGGCCGCCAACATGGCCTCGGACGATCCGACCCGAACAATCGGACGAACAGCAGCACACCAAGCCGTCAGGGAGGCTGAGCGAACAGCGCAGATCGCGCTGATCGGCGGGATCGTGTCCCACATGGACCAGATCAACAGGGCCCGCGTGGACGAAGTGGAAGAAGGCCCACAGCAATAGTCGCGTCGGGCAATTAAAGACCGCGGGCGCGTGGGTCTCGGGCCCCCCGCGCCCGCGGTTGGACATAGTCCACTCCCAAATCAGCGATCTCGCATCTTGAGACGCTGCTACAGGGGGAAATCGGCCAATGGATGCCGATCTTCTAACGCTCCCGCTCTGGGGTCAGCCGATCTGGGCGAGCGCTGCGGCGTAGTCATCCGCGCTGCGAGCCTCGCCTGGTCCGTTCACCACCGACCACCGGATGACCCCGTCGCGGTCCAGGACGTAGGCCGCGCGGGTGGCAAAACCGGTCTCCTCCCAGAAGGCTCCGTAGGCACGAGCCACCTCACCGTGCGGCCAAAAGTCGCTCAGCAGCTGATGGGTGAGCCCCTCGGCTTCAGCGAAGGCCTTCAACGTGGCAGGAGAATCGCACGAGATGCTTAACGTGACGGTGTCGTCGTTGTCCAGATCTACCCGACGGTCACGGATCTCGCACAACTCACCGGTGCAGATGCCAGTGAAGGCGAACGGGTAGAACATGACCACAACTCTCTTGCCACGAAAGTCGGCAAGCGAGACGTCCTCACCGAACTGATTGCGGAGCGTGAAATCCGGGGCGGTGGTTCCTACCTCGAGTGCCATAGCGATCTCTCCAACCTTCCAGCGACGATGGTCGCCGGGTGCGACCGCGATGGGACGCTAGCGCTTGGACCGTGGTGCCACCAGCCGAGTTCCCTGCCAGTGGGAGCCGGCGCTGATGGTGCTGGTCTGTTGCAGGCCCGCGGTCGGAGCGGCGTCGGCAATGTCCTCGGATTCGATGTGACCGTCGCGACCGGGCTTGGGCGTCATCAACCAGATCACCCCGTGGTCAGCGAGGGGCCCAATGGCATCGACGAGGCCGTCGACCAAATCACCATCGTCGTCGCGCCACCACATGAGGACCGCGTCGACAACGTCGTCATAGTCCTCATCCACCAGATCACCGGCGATTATCGCCTCGATACCTGCTCGGATGACGGGGTCGGCATCTTCGTCCCAATTGAGTTCCTGGACGGTCATACCCGACTCCAGATGCAGGGCGGACGCCCGACGATGTGCTTCCTCCGGGTCGATTTCCGGGTTGGTCGACCCGGCCTCCACGCTCACGTGGTTCCTCCTGCGTTATTACGGCGACGCCCCGCGCGCCACCTGAAGTGCCCCTAGTCCACCGGAAGGGACCCGTCCAGCGCAAGCAGTTCGCCCTAACTCGTGTCGCGAAAGATGACGGATAGACATGCGGCGACAGGCAGCCTCGCAGGTGCAGGGCGCCTAGTGGGCAGTGTTGGGGATGCGCGAGGATAGGCGCACAAGAGCACAACCAGACATGACACGGGCTCGCGGCGACCCCGCCAGACCGTCACATCGAAAGCGGGTGCAAAAACCGATGGCCCCTGAGAGCGACTCTTCAGCTCCCCTTGCTGGCGGATTGCCGACGCAGTACGTCGACGTCGACCCCGACGAGACCGGCGAATGGATCGACTCCTTCGACACACTGGTCGATGCTTCGGGCAACTACCGGGCGCGCTACATGATGCTCTCGCTCCTGCGCAGGGCAGCCGAGCGCAACGTAGGCGTGCCGAGCCTTCGCAGCACCGACTACATCAACACCATCTCACCCGAGCGCGAGCCGTGGTTCCCAGGCGATGAGTCCGTCGAGCGTGAGATCCGCCGAATGATTCGGTGGAACGCCGCGATCATGGTTCACCGCGCTCAGCGACCCGGCATCTCCGTCGGTGGCCACATCTCCACATATGCCAGTTCGGCGACGCTGTACGAAGTTGGTTTCAACCACTTCTTCAAGGGTCCAGATCATCCCGGTGGCGCCGACCAACTGTTCTTCCAAGGTCACGCCTCGCCGGGCATGTACGCCCGCGCGTTCATCGAGGGTCGACTAACCGAGTCCCAGATGGATGGCTTCCGCCAGGAACTCTCACATCCCGGCGGCGGCTTGCCGTCCTATCCCCACCCGCGGTTGATGCCGTGGTTCTGGCAATTCCCCACGGTGTCGATGGGCCTCGGGCCGCTCAACGCGATCTACCAGGCGCGCTTCAACAAGTACCTCGAGCACCGCGGGCTGGCGGAAACCTCGCAGCAGAAGGTCTACGCGTTCCTCGGCGACGGTGAGACCGACGAGGTCGATGCCGTAGGCGCACTCTCCCTTGCCGCTCGCGAAGAGCTCGACAACCTGGTGTTCGTCGTCAACTGCAATTTGCAAAGACTCGATGGACCGGTGCGTGGCAACGGCAAGATCATCCAAGAACTGGAGTCCTTGTTCCGCGGCGCCGGATGGAACGTCATCAAGGTCGTCTGGGGCCGAAAGTGGGATGAACTCCTAGCCGCTGACCGTGACGGTGCCCTCGTCAACTTGATGAACAACACCCACGACGGCGACTTCCAGACTTATAAGGCCGAGAACGGCGCGTTCATCCGCGATCACTTCTTCGGTCGCGATCCACGAACCGCCAAGCTCGTGGAGACTTGGTCCGACGACGAGATTTGGTCTTTGCAGCGCGGCGGTCACGATTACCGCAAGATGTATGCGGCCTACGAGGCCGCCACCAAGGTCAAGGGTCAGCCGACGGTGATCTTGGCCAAGACCATCAAGGGCTGGACCCTCGGATCGCACTTCGAGGCGCGTAACTCCACGCACCAGATGAAGAAGTTGACCGTCGAAGATCTGAGGGAGTTCCGAGATCGGTTACACATCCCAATTCCCGATTCCGAGCTCGACGAGTACCTGCCCCCGTACTACAACCCCGGTCCCGACAACGAGGCCATTCAGTACATGCTGGAACGTCGTCGTGCGCTCGGCGGCTTCCTGCCGAGTCGTCGTCGCACTGCGCGGGCGCTCCCCCAGCCACCGGACTCCACCTACGACGTCGTCCAGCGCGGATCCGGCAAGCAACCGGTCGCCACGACGATGGCGTTCGTGCGACTCCTCAAGGACCTCATCCGTGACGAGGGCATTGGTGCGCACTTCGTGCCGATCATCCCTGACGAGGCCCGCACCTTCGGCATGGACTCGTTGTTTCCGACCCTGAAGATTTACTCGCCACACGGCCAGCAATACACGTCAGTGGACCGTGAGTTGATGCTGTCCTACAAGGAATCCGAGACCGGACAGATCCTGCACGAGGGAATCAACGAGGCCGGTTCGGTTGCATCGTTCACCGCGGTCGGTACGTCCTACTCAACTCATGACGTGCCAATGATTCCGATCTACATCTTTTACTCAATGTTCGGATTCCAGCGCACCGGAGACGGCTTTTGGGCCGCGGGCGATCAGATGGCGCGCGGCTTCGTTATCGGAGCTACCGCCGGCCGGACCACGCTCAACGGCGAGGGCCTGCAGCACGAGGACGGACACAGCCAACTGCTGGCAAGCACGAACCCGGCGGTTGTGGCCTACGACCCCGCCTTCGGCTACGAGGTGGGGCACATCGTGAAGTCCGGGCTCAAGCGCATGTACGGCGAGCCAGATCCCGAGCCGAAGTACAGCGAGTTCGATCTCCTGGACGAACATCGAGGTGGCTCACCGAACGTCTACTACTACCTGACTGTTTACAACGAGCCGTATCCGCAGCCCGCTGAACCGGAGGATTGCGATGTCGAGGGAATCATCCGCGGCATGCACCTCATCAACGAGGGCACGGGCGATGGACCTCGCGTTCAGCTTCTCGCCAGTGGCGTCGCAGTCAACTGGGCGCTGCGTGCGCAAGAACTGCTCGCTCAAGATTGGGGCGTCGTCGCCGACGTCTGGTCCGTCACCAGCTGGAACACGCTGCGTCGCGACGGGCTCGCCACCGACCGACACAACATGCTGAATCCAGAGGCGGAGCCTCGGGTTTCCTTCATCACCCAGCAACTGTCCGGTCGCGAGGGTCCCGTTGTGGCGGTCTCGGACTGGATGCGGGCCGTCCAAGACCAGATCCGCGAATGGGTGCCGCAGTCGTTCGTGTCCTTGGGGACAGACGGCTGGGGCCTGTCAGACACCCGTGGGGCACTGCGCCGCCACTTTCTGGTCGACGCCGAGTCGATCACCGTGCAGTCTCTGGCGATGCTGGCACGATCAGGGAAGATTGAGACCTCCAACGTCACCCGCGCCATCAAGATGTACCAACTGGATGATCCATCGGCGGCGGATGCCGGTAACACGGAAGGCTCGGGCTGATCACGCACAACGTGATCTAACGGACGAAGACAAGGAGCAGGGGTGTCCAACGATCCGCGCCGTTTCTTGCGGTACCTCGAAGCCGAGCGCAATGCGTCGTTGCTGTATCGGTCGCTCGCGGAGACCACCGATGGTGAACGCCGCGAGGCTCTACTCGAACTTGCCGATGTCGAGGATAGGCACGCCGAGCACTGGATCGAGAAGTTGAACGAGCACGGAGTAGACATCCCTCCTGCGCCGACGTCATTGGAGGCCGACGACGAGCAACTTGTTCGCCGCGCGCGTTCAATGGGACTCGTTTCGATCCTGGACACCCTCGAGCAGAACGAGGGCGCGGATGCGGGAATGTACGACGAAGAACCCGAGGCCCTACCCACGATGCCATCGGACGAGCGTGAACACGCTGAGGTCTTTCGGACACTGAAAGGCGACAAGCCTGAGAGATTCCCGCACAGGGCAGTGGCACCCCAGTCGGGTGAGCCCTGGCACAAGCTCGACAAGTCCGGGACGATCCGTGCCGCGGTGTTCGGCGTTAGCGACGGTCTGGTCTCGAACACCGCCCTTGTCATGGGTTTCGCAGGTGCCAGTTTGGCCGGGGCGATCGAGAACTCCGTGGTGCTGTTCGCCGGCCTGGCTGGCCTGCTCGCAGGCGCCTTCTCGATGGCCGCCGGCGAGTACGTCTCCATGGCCAGCCAGCGCGATCTGTTCAAGCGTGAGATCGACCTCGAACGCCAAGAGCTTCTGGAGAAGCCCGATGAGGAGCGCCTTGAACTGGAATTGATCTACCGCGCCAAGGGTCTACCTCGGGAGCAAGCAAAAGCGGTTGCAGAACACATCATGGCCGATCCCGAGACCGCCCTGGACACCCTCGCTCGCGAGGAACTTGGCTTGGATCCTGATGAATTGGGTTCAGCGTGGAAGGCGGCGGTCTCGAGTTTCATCGCTTTCGCCATTGGTGCATCCGTGGTGGTTATCCCCTACGCCCTGCTCTCAGGCGTTCCGGCATTTGTCCTGGCCATCGTGCTGGCCCTCGTCGGCATGGTCGCTGTCGGCGGCATCGTCGGCTACCAGTCCGGACGCGGCGTGGTGTTCAGCGCGGCCCGTCAGGTCATGTGGGGTGTCGGTGCCGCAGCGGTCACCTACCTGGTTGGCAGCCTCGTTGGCGTGAACGTCGGGTAGCACGTGAGCACTCCGCTCGACCCTGCCTTTATCGATCGACTCACCGCTGCTGCAGGTGATCTCGCTACCGACGCCACGGTTCGGATGGAGGCGACGTATCCCTGGTACCGCCAGCTCTCCGCCGACGAACGCGCGTGGGTCGGCTTGGTGGCCCAGGCGGGCATAACCGCGTTTTTGGATTGGGGATCTAACCCAGGAAAATCCCCGCAGTTGACCGCGGACGTCTTCGGCTCGGCACCGCGAGAGCTCGCACGGATCATCTCGCTGGAGCAGACGGTCGCACTCGTGCGGACCACCATCGAGGTCGTCGAAACCGCGATCGATGCATTGATCGATGAACCCGAGCGGTCAACGGCCCGCGAAGCGACGCTTCGCTACTCACGCGAAATCGCCTTCTCCGCAGCCGAGGTCTACGCGCGCGCAGCTGAGGCTCGTGGTGCATGGGATGCGCGTCTCGAAGCACTCGTTGTCGATTCGATCTTGCGCGATGAGATGGATCCGTCGGTCGCCTCGCGCATCTCGGCCCTCGGCTGGTCCGATGCCGCGCCCATTGCCGTCGTAGCGGGCTACGCACCGGTTGCCGACGTCGAGGGCTCGCTCGACGTACTCCGCCGAGCAGCGCGCAACCACGAACTCATGATGCTCACCGGTATGCACGGCAATTACCTGATCGCGCTCGTAGGCCGAACCGAGAGCGACCAGGCCGCGGCGAAGGCTGCTCGACTTCTGGCTCCACACTTTGGTCCTGGCCCTGTGGTCTATGCCCGACGCGCGATGGACTTCGACGACGTTGGAGTTTCTGTTCGCGCAGCGACGGCCGCCGTTCGCGCCGCGGCCGGCTGGCCAGGAGCACCCCGGCCGGTCTCCACTGAGGATCTGCTTCCCGAGCGCGCAGTGTCCGGGGATGTCTCCGCTCGCTCCGAACTCGTTGAATGCGTCTACGTCCCCCTCACCGCCGAGGGCCATCTGCTGGTGACTGCCGAGGCGTTCTTGGAGCAAAGCCCCACCTTGGAGGGCACCGCGCGCCTGCTGTTCGTCCACCCCAACACCGTTCGCTATCGCCTGGGACGGATCGCCGATGTCACCGGCTTCTCGCCCACCGATCCACGCGGCGCGTTGACCCTGCGGGTAGCCCTCATGGTGGGAAGAACGCCGAGCGGGGACTAAGGTTTGTAGAAAACCTACAAAGGTCTCAGCAAGACTTTGGTTTGCACATGGAGGGGTCTTTGTAGCCATCCACGGAAGGCTATGCCCGTGCTCGTAGTCGTTGCGCCCGGACAGGGTGCCCAAAGTCCTGGTTTCCTCACTCCCTGGCTCGATGTCCCCGGTGTTCGCGAACGCCTGGAATGGCTCTCAGTAGTCAGCGGCGTCGATCTTGTTGAGCACGGCACTGTGTCCGACGCCGACACCATCCGCGACACCGCGGTGGCCCAGCCGTTGATCGTCGGTGCCGGACTAGTCACCTTGCTCAGCCTGTTCCCCCACCCATCGACCGCCTATTCATCGATCGGCGCTGGCGCCGGCCACTCGGTCGGTGAGATCACTGCGGCCGTCGGTGCCGGTGTCCTTACAGCCGAGCAGGCGATGATCTTCGTTCGTGAGCGCGGTGCCGCCATGGCCGACGCAGCAGGTCGAACAGCAACCGGCATGAGTGCCGTCCTCGGCGGTGACCCTGATGCAGTGGTGGCAAAGTGCGAGGAACTCGGACTCACTCCCGCCAATATGAACGGTGCCGGCCAAATCGTTGTCGCCGGAACCGACGCTCAACTCCAGGCTTTCGCCGATAGCCCGCCCGAGGGTTGCCGGGTCCGCCCGCTGGAGGTTGCCGGTGCCTTCCACACCGAGCACATGGCACCCGCTGTGGGCCGCCTCGGACGCCTGTCCAACGCGGTCACCACGCACGACCCACGCATTCGCTTGATCTCCAACGCCGACGGCCGCGTTGTCCACGACGGCAGAGACGTCTTACGCCGCCTGGTCAACCAGGTCAGCAACCCGGTCCGCTGGGATCTGTGCATGGAGACCATGGCCGATCTCGGTGTGACGGCCGTGCTGGAGATCCCACCGGCGGGAACACTCACCGGCCTGGCCAAGCGCGCTCTGCCGGGAGTCGAGACCCTGGCGGTGAAGACACCCGACGATCTTGATGCGGCAGGGGCGATGATCCAAGAGCACGGCACTATCTCCCATCTTGATTCAAACCCCACGTGGCGAATGCTCGTCGCCCCGGGTAAGGGCACGTTCCGCCGCAGCCTTGATGCGGTTCCAGGCGACGAACTGCAGCGCTCGGCCATTGTCGGCAGCGTCGACACCCTGCGCGGGTCCACTCCGGTCAACGCACCGCACGGTGGCGTCGTCGTCGAGTGGTTGGTCGAAGACGGCGATCCCGTCTCCCCTGGTCAACCGCTGGTTCGGCTGCACCCGATTAGCGAGCACAGCGAGGAGATCTACGCGTGAGCGCACCGATACAAGCTCCGGTTGGCGCGCCTTTCGCTCGCATCCTCGCCACCGGAAGTTTTCGCCCCTCACGAGTTGTCACTAACGAGGAGATCTGCCAAAACATCGACTCCTCCGATGAGTGGATTCGCGAACGCTCAGGAATCGTGGAACGTCGTTGGGCGAACGACGACGAGACCGTCGCCACCATGTCCGCTGCTGCAGCGGAGAAAGCACTCGCCGCAGCCGGCATCACTCCCGATCAGGTGGACGTTGTTCTCATTGCCACGTGCACACACCCCTACCAAACACCATCGGCAGCATCAGAGGTTGCAGCCATGATCGGGGTCCCGCATGCAGCGGCGATGGACATCAGCGCAGCCTGCGCGGGCTTCGCCTACGGACTCGCACTCGCCCAGGACATGGTTCGCGGCGGCAGCGCTACCCACGTGCTACTGATCGGTGCCGAAAAACTCAGTGCGTTTACCGACAAGTACGACCGCAGCACCGCATTCATATTCGCCGATGGTGCCGGTGCCGTCGTCGTTGGTCCGTCGCAAACACCCGCAATCAGCCCCGTTGTGTGGGGTGGCGACGGCAACCAGTTGCAGGCGATCAATATGACGCAGAACTGGCTGGAGCTCCAGGCCAACGACTACGACGCCTTCCCCGCGATCGCGATGAACGGCCAGCAGGTCTTCCGCTGGGCCGTTTCGGAAATGGCTCGCGTGTGCCGCGAATCGCTCGACGCCGCCGGTATCACCGCCGACGATCTTGATGCGTTCATCCCGCACCAGGCCAACAACCGCATCACCGATGCACTAGTCCGTTCACTCGGACTTCCGGAGTCGATTCCCGTCGCACGCGACATCATTACCACCGGCAACACCTCCGCGGCGTCGATCCCGCTGGCTATGGACCGCATGCTGGCCAGCGGAGAGATCCCGCACGGCGGCAACGCACTTCTGGTTGGCTTCGGTGCGGGACTGGTGTTCGCATCCGAGGTCGTGACACTTCCCTAGCCCGCAACGAAAGAGCCATAACAGACCACCGGCTCACCGAGTCGGACACAACTTCATAGATCACACGACACAACGCACAACAAAGACGGACACCCCGTCGCCAACGAAAGGGAAACAGATGAGTCAGCAGGAAATCCTCGCCGGCCTTGCCGCGATCGTGAACGAGGTAGCCGGAGTCCCCGTGGAGGATGTCCAGTCCGATAAGTCCTTCGTGGACGATCTGGACGTCGATTCGCTGTCGATGGTCGAGGTCGTTATGGCCGCCGAGGACAAGTGGGGCGTCAAGATCCCCGATGAGGAAGTCAAGAACCTCAAGACCGTCGGCGACGCCGTCTCCTACATCGAAGCCAACTCTTAAGTCGCAGGAGCGGGGCGTGGGTGAAGTTAACCAACACCACCCACGCCCTGCCCTCAACGATCCGCGCCAGGGAGTCCAACTGTGAGCACGCCAGAGGTAGTCGTCACCGGTTTGGGAATGACCACACCGGTGGGCGGCGACGTCGCCAGCACCTGGGAGGCGATCCTTGCCGGAAAGTCCGGCATCAGCACCATTGATGCTGAATGGATCGCCGATCAGCCATCGCGGATCGCGGGTCAACTGGCCGTCGAGCCGTCCGAAGTCCTCGCCAAAGTTGAAACCCGCAGGCTCGATCGATCACAACAAGCCGCTCTGATCGCCTCGCGCGAAGCATGGCAGGACGCCGGCGCACCTGAGGTCGACCCCGATCGACTCGGCACCGTTATCGCGACCGGCATCGGTGGCGTCACCAGTCTGCTGGATGCCTACGACACCTTGAACGAGCGCGGTTGGTCACGCGTCTCCCCACACATGGTCACGATGATCATGCCCAACGGACCGGCCGCCGTTGTTGGTCTGGAGATCGGCGCCCGAGCCGGTGTCCACACTCCCGTCAGTGCATGCGCGTCAGGCGCGGAAGCGATCGCCTATGCAGCGCGCATGATCCAAACCGGGCGCGCAGACGTGGTTGTCGCCGGCGGCACCGAGGCCGTCATCTGCGGCATCACTATGGCCGGCTTCTCCGCGATGCGCGCGCTGTCCACCCGCAACGACGACCCAACAGCCGCTTCGCGTCCCTACGACACCGACCGCGACGGCTTCGTGATGGGTGAGGGTGCCGGCATCGTCGTCCTGGAATCCCGCGAGCACGCCCAAGCGCGTGGCGCCACTATCTACGGCGCCTACGGCGGAGCGGGCCTGACCTCAGACGGCCACCACATCGCCCAGCCTGATCCCGAGGGCCGCGGTGCGGCACGCGCAATGACCGAAGCCCTCGCGGACGCTGGTCTCACACCCGCAGATGTCCAGCACGTCAACGCGCACGCGACTTCCACACCTCAGGGCGACATCGCTGAGGCGACTGCTATCCGCGGCGCGCTAGGAGCAGACACTGACCACGCCATCGTCACCGGCACCAAGTCGATGACCGGTCACCTGCTCGGTGGCGCGGGCGCAATCGAATCGATCTTCACGATCCTGGCCCTACGCGACCGCAAGGCGCCACCAACCATCAATATCGAGAACTTCGATCCCGAGATCGATCTCAACGTCGCGGCCAACACCGCGCAGGACCTGCCCGAGGGCGATATCGCCGGCCTCAACAACTCATTTGGTTTTGGCGGCCACGACGTCGCCCTTGTCTTTCGGAGCATCTAAGTGACTGCACCCACCACCACACCGGCGACAACGGACTCCACGCCTGAGGTCGATCCCCGCTCCCCCAAGCTCCGCTTGGGCATGTTCTTCGACGATGGTGAATTCGAGGTCATCACCCCCGACGACGACCGCGGTGTTCTCGTGGGTGTCGGCCGCGTCGCGGGTGCCCCGTGCGTGGCATTCGCCACCGATCCCACCGTGCAGGGCGGGGCGATGGGCAACGACGGTTGCCGCGCGATCGTCACCGCCTACGACCGCGCCTTCGCTGACTCGGTTCCCGTCGTCGGCATCTGGCATTCCGGTGGAGCGCGGCTGCGCGAAGGGGTCCTGAGCCTGGACGCCGTGGGTCGCGTGTTCGCCGCCATGACCCGCGCCTCGGGCAAGGTCCCGCAGATTTCCGTGGTACTCGGACCAGCCGCCGGTGGCGCCGCCTACGGACCAGCCCTGACCGACCTCGTGATCCTTGGGCCCAAGGGCCGCATCTTCGTCACCGGCCCGGAGGTCGTGAAGTCGGTGACCGGCGAGGCCGTGGACATGGACATCCTCGGTGGCCCAGAGCCGCACGGCCGACGCAGCGGCGTCGTCCACATCACCACCGACACCGACCAAGACGCACTGGATGAGGCACGCACGCTCGTGTGCCTGCTTGGTCAACAGGGCTCGATGCGTCTGGAGAACATCGAGGACACCGACCTCGGCGCCCTGATGCCCGAGTCCTCGCGTCGCGCCTATGACGTTCACCCGCTCATCGAGAACTTCGTGGACGAGGGAACCTTCACTGAACTGCACGCGAAATGGGCGCCGAACATCGTCGTGGGACTTGGTCGTCTCGGCGGTCGCACCGTCGGCATTGTCGCGAACAACCCGCTGCGTCTCGGCGGCTGCCTGGATTCCTCCAGCGCCGAGAAGGCCTCACGCTTCGTACGGATGTGCGATGCATTTGCCGTGCCGCTCGTGGTCCTCGTGGACGTCCCCGGCTATTTGCCTGGACTGGGCCAGGAGTGGGAAGGCGTTGTGCGTCGCGGCGCCAAACTCCTCCACGCGTTCGCCGAGTGCGTCGTCCCGCGCGTCACCGTCGTCACCCGCAAGTCCTACGGCGGCGCCTACGTCGCGATGAACTCCGCATCCCTGGGCGCCACCAAGGTGTTCGCCTGGCCTGATGCCGAGGTGGCCGTCATGGGAGCAGTCGCCGCGATTCGCATCCTGCACCGCAAGCGCCTGGCAGAGATTCCGCCGGAGTCACGCGAGCAGGTCGAACTCGAACTCGCCGCCGAGCACGAGGTCATCTCCGGTGGCATCAAGCGTGCGGTGGAGATGGGTGTGGTCGACGAGGTGGTCGAACCGGTCGCAACCAAGCGGGCCGTCGCCCAGGTCTTGTGGGACACCCCGGGTGTGCGCGGCCAGCACGGCAACATCCCGCTCTAGAGCGAGCACTTCACGGGAGATCTAGTAGTTGGGTTTATCCGGCTCGATCTGTGAGACCCAGGCGTTGATACCGCCACCCACATGGATGGCATCCAGCCCAGCCCCCTTGGCCACCGCTAGTGCTTCGGCCGAGCGGCCACCGACCTTGCAGAACAGCACCACCTGCTTGTCCTGGGGCAGCTTCTCCAGGGCCGAGCCATCAAGGAATTCACCCTTGGGGATGAACTCCGAGCCGTCGATCGTGACGATCTCCCACTCGATCGGTTCGCGGACATCTACCAGGACAAAGTCCCTTTCCCCCGCCTCGCGCTCATCGAGCATCTTCTTCAGATCCTGCACTGAGATAGTCGAGTCACGCGCAGCGTCAGCAGCAGCGTCGGAAATGACACCGCAGAAGGCGTCGTAGTCGATCAACTCGGTCACAGTCGCGTTCGGTCCACACACCGCGCAATTCGGATCCTTGCGGATCTTCACCTGCCGGTACTCCATCTCCAGTGCGTCATAGACCATCAAGCGACCCATCAGCGAATCACCGATTCCGGTGATCAGCTTGATCGCTTCGGTTACCTGGATCGATCCGATCGATGCACACAGCACGCCCAGCACGCCACCTTCCGCGCACGAGGGCACCATTCCCGGCGGTGGGGGCTCGGGATACAAGCAGCGATAGCAGGGTCCGTGCTCAGCCCAGAACACCGAGGCCTGGCCGTCGAATCTATAGATCGATCCCCACACGTAGGGCTTTCCAAGCAGAACGCAGGCATCGTTGACCAGGTAGCGCGTGGCGAAATTGTCGGTGCCGTCAACGATGAGGTCGTACTGCGCGAACAGGTCCATCACGTTTGAAGAGTCCAAGCGTTCGGTGTGCAAGATGACATCGACGAACGGGTTGATCTCCTTCACCGAATCGCGCGCGCTCTCGGCCTTGGACCGACCCACGTCACTTTGCCCGTGGATGATCTGTCGCTGCAGGTTGGACTCATCGACAACGTCGAACTCCACGATGCCCAACGTCCCCACACCGGCAGCCGCGAGATACATCAGCGCCGGGGACCCCAGGCCACCCGCACCAACACACAGCACCTTGGCGTTCTTCAGACGCTTTTGGCCTTCCATCCCGACATCGGGGATGATCAGGTGACGGCTATACCGGCGGACCTCATCGATGGACAGATCCTCGGCTGGCTCGACCAACGGCGGCAGGCTCACGGCTTCTCCTTCGTACCCACAGCGACGCAACTACTTGATGCTTCAACAAAGGCTAACGACGACGGCCCCCGTCGCATTCCCTACCCAAACAGTTGCAAACGCATTGCAACAGAACTACGCCGGACGCCCCATCATCTGATCCATCGCCCGCACGACTTCCTGCCAAAGGGCGTTCGGCAACGCACCCATTAGCTCCACGAGCTCTGACTTGTTGACGGTAGCCAGATTCGTCATGTTGATGACCGAATCCTTCAGAAGGCCGGCCGTGCCGCGAGGGACAAAGACCGTTGCCGATAACTGCGCTTGATCAAGGCGAGTAGTAACCGAGGCGACGACCGTGGTTGCCCAGGCGGAATGGTTGCAGCGCTCACCCTGAATCACCACCACTGGTCGGCGGCCACCCGGTTATGAGCCGAACGGCGGGCCGAAATCGTGCCAATAGACCTCGCCCTGGCTGACCAGCCAGCTACTTGGGTTCATCGTCGATCCATTCGACCGAGTGAAGCGTTCGACGACCCGCCTCAAGAGTCCAGGAGGATTCCGGGTCCGTGGTGTTATCTCCGAACTGTGCGACGAAATCGTTGATCTCGTCGATTTCAGCGGCGCGCGACGAGGCATCCAAGAGCCGGCGAGCCGCGTCGGCGAAGAATGCCGATCGCGAGATGCCGATCCTCTCCACTTCGGCATCGACGGCAGCGAACAACTCGTCGGGAATCGAGATCGCGAACTTCATACTGCGAGTGTGACTCGGTATCACCTTGTCGTCAGCGGGCGAATCTATGCCCCCACTGTGCGCGCGGGAACAGGTGAACCGATAGACCCTCTGCCGGCCTGTGGACGACGGCTCTAGTTACCGACAGGCTGCAGCCCCCGGGCGATGCGGACTAACTGCTGAGCGGAAATGTTCCGAGCACCGTAGGTCTCGATCCACACTTCAGTCGGTCGCAGATTCGGACCAGCCGGGAGGGTGACCTTGAGGTTGCCGCCGTACTTCTTCACATCGGCCTTGGTGCAGTTCGTGACCTCTTCAGGATCGCAGTAGGCCATAACCGTGGCTGTGGCACCTTGGACCTTACGCGTCATCACCACAGCACCATTGCCGATGTCGTTGCACATCGGATTACCTTCGGTGATGGTGAATTGTCGGCCACTGCCCTTGCCATAGATGGCAACAACGTTCTCCTCGGTGCCCTCTGAAC
>JBDQFC010000004.1:0-116989 GCA_040266055.1 Candidatus Nanopelagicales bacterium
CCGAGCGGATCTACCAGCGACGACATCAAGGCCTCCTACCAAGACGGAATCCTCGAAGTCTGTGTCCCGATGAAGCAACCGATGGAGGAGACCCACAAAGTCCCGATTAGTAGAAGTGCGTAATCGGGTTCTCCCACAAGACTCGGTCCTTGCCAAAGAAGCAGGGACCGAGTCATTGGAGCTAAGAACGCAGAGACGTGACAAGGAGACGGGCATCGATATCGACGACCAGATCATCGACGGTGCCCACACCGGGGATGGGAATGTGGACGCTCCCAAATCCTGCATTCCCGACAAGCTCGATCTCGCTCATAGAGTGCCAGCCATCTCCGATGGGGGTCACGACCAGTTCGATATCCACATCGATTGAACCGGCTTTCGCTGGTCCCATGATGCTTGCGGCAGAGGGTCTCTTCACACCGGAACCTGCGTAGATCAGGTCGTGTGCCCGATAGCCCGCTATGAATGCTCTCGCTGCATGCTCGGTAAGGAAGTTGCCCGTCTTGATTTTGTCCAAAGCGATGGTTAGGTCCAAGTGGAGATCATCACCCGCAAGGCGGAGTTGGCCTGCTCGCACTGGTGCAGTGACATCAAGATCCATGAACCCCGAGCCCTGCGCACTTCGCAGTCGAACCTCCGCACCATCCATCTGACCAACGGCCCATGTCTGCGTCATGGGGTAACTGTGCCAAACGGGAAGAAGATGCGTGCAAGATACGTCCATGGCCAGGACCCGGCGTTTCTATCCTCCCCAGCGACTAGGGGCTCTCACCGACGGAGTTTTTGCCATCGCGCTGACACTGCTCGTTCTCGAACTCAAACTGCCGGACCCGCCTCCCGACACCCTCACGCTGCAGCAAATCTTCGTCACCGACTGGCATCCATTCCTGGCGTGGATCATCAGTTTTGCAGTGCTGGCTCGTTTGTGGTTCATCCATCATGACACCGCAGCATCACTGATTCGAGCAAGTTCTCACATACTCTTGATCAATATGCTGTTTCTTGGATCCATCTCGCTGGTTCCCTTCAGTGCCAACCTCATAAGCGTCTACGACCTCAATGAGACCTTGAGCTTGCAGATCTTCGCGATGGTCATCGGTCTGAACTCGCTCATCCTCGGTTGGTTTATACACAGCGCGGAAAAAGACCAGGCCCTTACGGAAGGTCGCGATCCTCACTGGTCGCGACGAGCAGTTCACCACCTTGTGCTCGTGCCTATCCTTGCTGTCATCGCCGCGCTTTTGTCTTTCGTGGATCCAACATTGACCCTGATTATCTGGGGGGTCGAGAGCGTCGTCGTCGTCATCGTATTAATCACATCCGGTCGCGTCTCAGACGATCACATCCCACAAACATGACGAAGGGCGGCTCCGCGTGGGAGCCGCCCTTCGCTCGGAAAGGGTGTGAGTAGGTAAGACTTCCTAGAAGTCCATACCTCCCATGTCGCCGCCACCGGCCGGCATCGCCGGAGCAGGCTCGGGCTTGTCAGCCACGACTGCCTCGGTGGTGAGGAACAGGGCCGCGATGGAGGCCGCGTTCTGCAGCGCAGAGCGGGTCACCTTGGCCGGGTCGATGATGCCCTTGGCGATCATGTCGACGTACTCACCGGTGGCTGCGTCAAGGCCCTGGCCCGCGGGAAGTTCGCGAACCTTCTCGACCACCACTCCACCTTCGAGTCCGGCGTTCTCGGCGATCTGCTTCAACGGAGCCGTGACCGACAGGCGAACGATGTTCGCACCGACAGCCTGCTCGTCGACGAGACCGAGCGCCTCGATCTTCGAATCGGCAGCCTTCATGGCCTGGATCAGCGCAACGCCACCACCGGCGACGATGCCCTCTTCAACGGCAGCCTTCGCGTTGCGAACGGCGTCCTCGATGCGGTGCTTGCGCTCCTTGAGCTCGACCTCGGTAGCTGCACCGACCTTGATGACCGCAACACCGCCGGCCAGCTTGGCCAGGCGCTCTTGCAGCTTCTCGCGGTCGTAGTCGCTATCGGAGTTGTCGATTTCGGTGCGGATTTGGTTCACGCGACCCTGGATCTGCTCTGCGTCACCAGCACCCTCGACGATGGTGGTCTCGTCCTTGGTGACGACAACCTTGCGGGCGCGACCAAGCAGGTCGAGCGTGGCGTTCTCCAACTTCAGGCCAACCTCTTCGGAGATAACCTGGCCGCCGGTCAGGATCGCGATGTCCTGCAACATGGCCTTACGACGATCGCCGAAGCCCGGAGCCTTGACCGCAACAGAGCGGAAAGTACCGCGGATCTTGTTGACGACCAGCGTCGCGAGGGCTTCACCTTCGAGATCCTCGGCGATGATCATCAGCGGCTTGCCGGACTGCATGACCTTCTCGAGCACCGGGAGCCGATCCTGAACCGAAGTGATCTTCTGGTTCACAACGAGAACATACGGGTCCTCGAGCACTGACTCCTGACGATCAGGATCGGTGATGAAATACGGCGAGATGTAGCCCTTGTCGAAGCGCATACCCTCGGTGAGCTCGAGCTCGAGGCCGAAGGTCTGGCTTTCCTCAACAGTGATAACGCCTTCCTTGCCGACCTTGTCCATCGCCTCAGCGATGAGTTCGCCGACCTCAGCGTCGCCACCGGCGGAAATTGCCGCGGTGGAAGCGATCTGCTCTTTGGTTTCAACGTCCTTCGCCATCGAGAGGAGTTCCTCGGCGACGACGTCCACGGCCTTCTCGATGCCGCGCTTGAGACCCATTGGGTTCGCACCGGCAGCAACGTTGCGCAGGCCCTCGCGCACGAGCGCCTGGGCGAGAACGGTCGCGGTGGTGGTGCCGTCGCCAGCGACGTCGTCCGTCTTCTTGGCGACCTCCTTGACGAGCTCGGCGCCGATCTTCTCGTAGGGATCCTCGAGATCGATCTCCTTGGCGATGGAAACACCGTCGTTCGTGATGGTGGGTGCGCCCCACTTCTTCTCGAGAACGACGTTACGGCCCTTGGGGCCCAGGGTGACCTTCACGGCGTCGGCGAGCACGTTCATGCCGCGCTCGAGAGACCGCCGGGCCTCCTCGTCGAATGCAATCATTTTTGACATGGGGGTCTGTTCCTCCGGAACGTCCGAGTGGAAAGTTGTCACTCTCGGGTGTCGAGTGCTAAAGCAAAAGTTAGCACTCACCCCCGGAGAGTGCAAATCACCCTGGGATCCCCGAAGCCCTCAAATCTGTTAGGCCGAACCCTGCCGAACCGCCGCCCGGGCAGCTCCGAAGGACTGCTCGGCCGGTACCGAAGGAGGCGAGGCCTCGGACCCTCGGGTGCTCTGACGCCAGGCTCCAAGTAGCGCCACTTCCGCCCGGGACCACTGACCGATATTGGGGTGAGCGACGCCCTGCTGTCCCGCAGCGCCGAAGGCGATCAGCTGGCGATTGGGGATTTTTGACGCAGTGTTCTTGTTCGCCGGAAGCCCGATAGCAGGGGATGACTCATAGAAGCCGCGCTGCGCTGCGGCTCCAGGAGCCACGGCCTCGACGAGCGAGCGGGCTTCTGCCAGAACGTCGTGCTGGCGAGCGAAGGTCGTGACCGCGAACCCCGTGGCACGGACCAAAGGCGAGGTCTGCTCGCCTTTCACAATCCTCGGCACGGCTGAGATCCGGTAGCGAAAGTCGACTTCGGAGAGAGCTGGAATGTCCTGCGGCCCGGTGATCCAAAACGGTGCTTCCCCAGCCAGAAAAGCCTCTCGTGCCTGTTGAGTCGTAATCGACGAGTCCATGAGCCCGGTCGAATTCCAGGTATCGATGCGATCGGAGTTGTTCTGGAACGCGGCATTGTTAATGCCGACCTTGGTCGGGTCCACGCTGCCGCCGGCATTGGTCCCGAACACGAATCCACCGAGTCCAGCAAACAACGGATAGAGAGCCTGGGAAGCCGCGTCACTCGGTTCTTGCCCCAGCGCAAGAGGCATCGACACAACACCTTCACGTTCCAATGTCAACGCCGTTCTTCGCAATTTGCGGAAGGTCTTCGGAGCTTCCGGAACCAGATCGGCGTTAGTCACGAGCGCGACATTCGTAACCTGCATGGGGACGCCGTAGGTGTTGAAGCCGTAGCGGAATCCATCCAGGCCCGCCTGGGACAACGCCCGTGTTGTACCGCGCTTTAATTCGATCGGTGCTAGCAGGGCGGCGCTCGCGAGGTCACCGGTGCGCGCAGCATCGATCAGCACGATGTCCGGCGAATCGACGGGGTCTCCGGCCAGCAATCTCTCGTCAAGGTCGGCCATTGCTCTCACGAGCACCTTTACGCGATGACCATCGACCTCTGCAGGCAGTGCCGCGCGCACAGCCTTCTTATAGCCCTTAGGGACCCACACGACGATGTCCTGATCGGCGGCAGCCGCAGGTAACGGTGCCAAGGTTGTCGTCAGCCCGAAAGAGACTACGAGTGAGAGGGCGACCGCGGCAGCGGTCACCAAAGATCGGGGGAGGACGCTCACGCGCCTCTAGCGCCCGGTCACCTCGACGCCGAGGCGGCGAGCCGAACGGGCCCGCTGACGCGCAGCGCGCATCCGTCGAAGCCGCTTAACCAGCATCGGATCGAAGGCCAGCGCATCGGGATTGTCGATGAGGGAATTGATGATCTGGTAGTACCGCGTAGCGCTCATGTCGAACAGATCGCGGATCGCCTGCTCTTTGGCGCCCGCGTACTTCCACCACTGACGCTCGAATTCGAGAATCTGGCGATCGCGTTCGCTCAAGTTGTTTCCTGCCGCTTCACTATCGAGGCGGACAGCATCCATGGGGCGCTCCTTCGCGGTCAACCCACTGTCGGGTTGATCGGCACGTTGTATGTCGGACCGGTCTTCGAAAATGGCACCGCCACTCTCGAGGGGAAGGTGATCGCCATCGTATGACCTAAATGCCATCGGTGTCATTCACCCCTACGAACCCGGCTCCGCAGGATCACCCAACTGAAGCCGTAGCCCAGCCCATTGGTAGCCCAGTGCAGGCCCATCGGCGCGATCACGCTGCCCGAGACGATCCGCATGAGCGCAAAAATCACACCCGCCACAGTCGTCACAAGCACACTTCCTGCAACAGTCAGGATGTTCGCGCGCAGGCCACTGCCCACGACCGATCCCAGCGCCGGGTTCTTCTCATGAGTTCCGATACTCGGAAGCACGTGCCAAATGCCGAACAGCACAGAGGAGATGACCAGCGCCCACACCACGCCAAACCTCCGCGCGAGCATTGAAAACAAGACCGCTCGAAAGGCGATCTCCTCCAACAGCACGGTGCCGAACGGCACTTCGACTAACGCTTGGAACGCAAGCCGGCCACCGGAAAGAGCCCCGATGCTTTCGTCTTCAAACGCCTGCCTTGTCTTTCGGAAAATGCTTCCGACCACGTAAAACGCCGTGACTATCCCGATTGACGCGGCCGCCCAGATGAAGCCCGACAGGTAAAACCACCAGCCGAGCCCCATGTCGGTAAATGAGTTGCCATCGAGTAGGCCGATCGCGATAAGCACCACGGAGCCGGCAAAGGCCCAGAGCAGATAGTGGGACTGTGGAGCCACTCGATTGTTGACGATATTAATAACGACGAGGGCTACGAGCACGACGACTAGAGGCCACCAGGGCAAACCCGGCTGGTACTCCGGGACGTGCCAACCGATCACGAACTCACGACCCTTCATTCGGGACCCGCAACGACTGCCTCGCTACGAGGCTACTTGCTCGAATAGGACGGATGAGGCGGTCGCAAGGCTCCCGTACACTCGACGCGCACCACGCCCCTGTAGCTCAGTGGTAGAGCAACCGCCTTGTAAGCGGTAGGTCGTCAGTTCAATCCTGACCGGGGGCTCGTCACGTTAGCTCAGATTTGACTGAGCGCCGCTGATGGCTGCGACAGTCCGCTCGGCGGCCACCAATGCTCCTTCGATGTGACCTGCGAAGGTCGATGCCGTCTCGGTGGACGACCAGTGCAGACGACCACTCAGGGTCGGTTCTCGATAGACGCGATGCCCGAACAGTCCGTACTCCGGCGATTCAGCGGCGCCAGATACCGCAGTCCATCGCTCGCGGCTCCAGTCCTGAATGAGGATCTCGCTAGGGGATGCGGCTCGTTCACCGAACATGCGGCGAATTTGCTCGCGGATTTCGTTCTCCACTTCCGAGTGCATCGACGCGGCGCGCGCGAAACCAAACAACGCCGCTGGCTCGCCGCCCGGTCCCGACATGTCATGGATCTCGGCCAGCGGACCGCGCCGGCTCATCGCCGCACCGGCAAAGCCTTCTCGACGCCAGAACGGTTCGCTGAACAGCGCCACAACCTTGACTGAGTCCCCCATCCACACGGGCGTGCGGGCTGCGACATCGATGAGTTCGTGCGGTAGGGACTTCGGGAGGTCGATCGCGCGCACCGCGAGAGCCGGTGGGAGTGCGATCACCACATGATTCGCACGCCACTCGTCATCTTGGGTAACGACCGTCGAGTCTTCGGTAATTCGGTGCACAGGCTGCTCCAAGCGCACGACACCTTGAGGCAGTTGATCAGCGAGGGTTGCAGCCAAGGTTGCTGATCCACCGACAAAGCGAAACGCGGGAACGTCGATCGGATTGCCCGGGTAACGCTGCACGCCGGTGAGATCGTCGATGACCGCGTCGCCGTCTCGGTACTGATGGAACGTCTCGATTCCTAACCGCCGCGCGAGTGCAGGTACTCGATGTTCACCGGGCCAAAACCATGAAGCCCCAAGGTCGAGCGGCGACCCTAGGAGCCGGCCGCCAACACGATCCCTCGCTTCGAGAACTGTGACTGTGTGTCCCTCACGGATCAGGGAGTCCGCGACCGACAGACCGCTGATTCCGGCACCGATGACTACTGCCGACTCAGCCATTCAGCGACCTGCCCTGCGAAATCCCAAAGGTCTTCATGGTGCTCAAAGCGATGGCGCCCACCGAGGGCAATCTTGCAAATGGTCGATTCCCCTGTTGAGCATCGCCCTGACCGTGGTTCCTTGCAGGTCCATGTAGCGAGTGTCCCACGGATGGCTGAATAAGCCTTCGGCCCGCTAATCAACATTCGGCACGCTCGAGATTGTGTCGGCCGTGATGTCTGGGAACCTTGCGTCGTGAAGATGATCGGAGTGGCGGCAGAGCCCCAGCTCGCGTTCCTGCCATGGAACACACCGCTGGAATCGTGGCCCGAGGACATCGTCGTTGCACTACCCCGCGGTATCTCTCGACATATCGTCAGGTTCGTACGCCTCGACGGCATCGTCTACGCGATCAAGGAAGTTGAACTCGAACTCGCCGAGAGGGAGTATCGGCTCCTGACGGATTTGAACCGACGGGACGTCCCATCAGTCGAACCCGTTGCCGTCGTGAGCGATCGAATCAGTACCGATGGAGAAGTGCTACCGGCGGCCTTGATCACTCGGCATCTTCAGTATTCGCTGCCGTATCGAGCACTGTTCTCGTCCACCTTGAGATCGGAGACCGCGGAGCGGCTGCTCGATGCTTTGGCTGTACTGCTCGTGCAGCTCCATCTCACCGGCTTTTCCTGGAATGACTGTTCGCTGTCCAACACGCTGTTCCGACGCGATGCGGGGGCATTCGCCGCTTACCTCGTCGATGCCGAAACCGGTGAACTCCACACGACGTTGACCAGCGGCCAACGCGACTACGACCTCGAAACTGCGGCAACGAATGTGGCCGGTGAACTAATGGACCTGCAAGCCGGAGACAAGCTGCAGCCGGACATCGATCCGATCGTCATCGGTGTCAGCCTTCGAACTCGCTACGACTCATTGTGGAATGAGATTACGAGCCCCATCGACTTCACTCGCGATGATCGCTACCCACTCGAGGCGCGCATGCGTCGACTCAACGATCTCGGTTTTGACTTCGCGGAGTTGCAGGTCATCACTTTCGACGACGGCGAACACATGACGGTGCAGCCCAAGGTCGTCGACGCCGGTCATCACTCGCGTCGACTTATTCGACTCACCGGACTCGATGTCGAAGAGAACCAGGCCCGGCGCCTACTAAACGATCTCGACTCTTACCGGGTAAAGATCGGACTAGGGCCTGAAGACGAAGAGATCGCAGCACATCAATGGGTTTCCGAGCGCTTCGAGCAAGCGATGGCTGCCGTCCCGCCGGATCTGCGACTGCGAATGGAACCTGCAGAGATCTTCCACGAGATCCTCGAGCACCGTTGGTTCATGTCCGAGCAGGCTGGGCACAGCGTCTCGTTCATGGACGCCGTGAACAGCTACGTCACGACTGTCCTTGTGGCCAAGCCCGATGAACGAAGTGTGATCGGTGCGCGTGCGGGCGATGTCGACGACGCAACGTCGGAATTGCGAATCGTGGTGCCGGCGGAGAATGGATAGCGAAAATGCGACTAGCGGCGTTCGAAGATCGCGTTCAATGCGATCCCTGCGGCGACCGAGGCGTTGAGCGACTCCTGCTCTCGCACCATCGGAATGCGAACTAGGAAGTCGCACGTCTCGGCGACCAACCGTGACAAACCCTGACCTTCAGATCCAACGACGAGGACGACCTTGTCCTGGGCTACCGAATCCTCGATGTCTGCGAACGTCGTGTCGGTCTCTGCTTCGAGGCCGATGGACATCCACCCGGACTCGTGCAGAGACTCAAGCGATGTGCGCAGGTTCGTCACACGCGCGACGGGAAGGCGCGAAAGCGCTCCGGCAGACGCCTTCCACGCAGAAGCCGTGACACTGGCCGAGCGCCGCGAGGGCAAAACCAGCCCGCACGCTCCGAAGGCTGCAGCCGACCGGGCGATGGCTCCAACGTTGTGGGTGTCAGTTATGCCATCGAGCATCACAAGCAGGTTGCCCGTGGTGATGTCATCAAGTTCGGCGTATTCGTAGTCCTCGATCGTCAGAACGAGACCCTGATGGTTACCAAGATGAGCGAGTTCATCGAGATCCGCGCGAGAACCTTCGAAGATCGGGACTTCGGACTGCTGTGCGAGGGCGATCGATTCCCGCCAACGCTCGTCGGGTTCGGCACGCACCTGCAGGTAGAGGCCCGTGGCGGGCACACCAGCGCGCAGCGCCTCAAGGACCGGATTGCGCCCGATCACGACGTCGCCCGTAGCCGACCGCGTCCCGCGCGGTTTGGCGGCCGCCTGCCGCCGAGCCTTACGTGCGGCCGGATGGTGCCCGCGATCCTTGGCCTTGGGTGTCGGCCCCTTGCCTTCGAGCCCCTGCTTGCGTTGACCACCCGAACCGACGCTCGAACCCTTCTTGGAGCCTTTACGCATCGCGCCACGACGTTGGGAATTACCTGCCATCGGGGTCACCCACACTCCATCGGGGACCCTCCGGGGTGTCCTCGATCTCAATACCGGCGGATTTCAGTTGGTCTCGGATCGCATCCGCACTCGCGTAGTCCTTGCGTTCGCGTGCTGCCTGCCGTTGTTCGAGGACCACCTTCGCGAGAGCGTCCACAGCACCTTCTAGCCGACCACCCTGCTCATCGGAACGCCAGTCAGCGGGATTGAGCCCTAGGACGTCGAGCATCGCGACCACCGCACGGGCCTTGGCTCCAGCGGTATCAACATCCCCACTTGCCAACGCGGCATTTCCTTCACGGACGACGCCGTGGATCACCGCAATCGCCTGCGGGGTGTTGATGTCGTCGTCCATCGCAGCGTCGAAGTCGGTGGGACGGTTTGCCGGATCCACGTCGAAAGCCGTCTCATGGAGAGCGTCGGCCGCCCGCGATAGGAAACCTTCGATTCGCTGGAAGCCCTGCCCGGCGTCCTTGACCATTTCGTCGGAGAACTCGAGCATCGAGCGGTAGTGGGCGCCGGCAAGGTAGTAGCGAAGCTCGATGGGCCGAACCCGCTGCGCCACCTCTGAGACCAGAAGCGAATTGCCAAGCGACTTACTCATCTTCTCGCCGGCTGTGGTCACCCAGGCGTTGTGCAGCCAGTAGTTCGCGAAGCCATCGCCAGCACACTTGGACTGCGCGATCTCGTTCTCGTGATGCGGGAAAACGAGATCAAGTCCACCACCGTGGATATCGAAATTCGCACCAAGGTACTTGTGTGCCATAGCCGAGCACTCGATGTGCCAGCCGGGGCGTCCCGGTCCCCACGGGGTGTCCCAGAACGGCTCACCGTCTTTGGCCGCCTTCCACATCGCGAAGTCGCGCGGGTCCCGCTTGGCGCGAGCCTCGGCGTCGTCCGCAGCCAACATGTCGTCGACCTTCTGGCCACTCAGTGATCCGTACTCCGAGAATGCACGGACATCGAAATAAACGTCGCCATTGGCGGCGTAGCCGAACCCCGCATCAATTAGCCGTTGCATCAAGGTCACCATCTCCGGGATGTGACCGGTAGCGCGCGGCTCGTACGTTGGCGCAAGGCATCCGAGGACGTCGTAGGCCTCGGTGAACGCACGCTCGTTGCGCATCGCCACGACCCAGTAGGGAACATCTTCGTGACCGGCGTTGTGCAGGATCTTGTCGTCGATATCGGTGACATTGCGGACGTAAGTGACGTCGTACCCGCGGGCGATCATCCAGCGTCGGACGATGTCGAAGGCGACACCGCTTCGGATGTGTCCGACATGCGGCGGGCCTTGGACAGTGGCACCACAGACGTACATCCCCACCTTGTTCGGTTCGATTGAAACAAAATCGCGAACGGTGCGGGTGGAGGTGTCGTGCAGGCGAAGGACCACGGTTAGACAGTAGTGGGACGGTCTAACGGATCAGCGTGACGACCTTCTCGGGATGGATCCGCAGGATGATCCGGACGTTATCGGTGCCGTCGTCGGCGGTGTAGCGATCGCCCCCGGTGTACTCCTTGCACAGGCGGTCGATCAACTCACGAGCACCATCTTCCTCGACCTCCGCAGTGCCCCGGACCTCCACGTAGGAGTACGGGTTGTCTTTCGGATAGACGACAACGCTGCACCGGGGGTCGGCTTCCAGATTCAAGTGCTTGCGGCGTCCCTGAACGGTGGAGACCAGCAGATCGTCGCCATCGCGGGTCACCCAGACGACCGCTTGGTGCGGGCGACCACTCGGCAACGTCGTCGCGATGACCGCGAATTCCGGGGCATCGAACCAGGGCTTGACTGCATCGGGGATGGCGACCATGACCCAATCCTGACACTTTCAGTTGCCGGCTACCAGCAGCGCGACCGCGATAGCGGCCACACCCTCACCACGACCGGTGAGCCCGAGACCATCGGTAGTAGTTCCCGAAACACTCACCGGAGCTCCGAGCGCGGCCGAGAGAACATCTTGGGCCTCGAGGCGCCTGCTTCCGATCCTCGGACGATTACCAATGACCTGAACCGACGCGTTCACGATGGCAAACCCCGCCTCTCGGACGGTCGCCGCGGCATGTGCGACGAGACTGATGCCGGAGGCATCTGCCCACTCCGGATCGTCCGTACCTACAAGTGAACCCAGGTCTCCGAGACCAGAAGCCGACAAGACGGCGTCGCAGATCGCATGAGCGGCAACATCGGCGTCCGAGTGACCAGCAAGACCTTCCTGCCCTTCCCACCACAGTCCGGCCAGCCACATCGGTCGACCGACCCCGAACGCATGAACGTCAGTACCTAGCCCGACCCGCATACTCGGTGTCATCGAGCTCTCCGGCGCGAGATGACCGCCTCAGCCAACGTGACATCGAGCGGTCGGGTGACTTTGAAAGCTTCTTCGTGACCTTCCACTGCGTGCACGTCGATACCCAGGGTTTCAACCATGCCGGCATCATCCGTAACCGCGGCATCGACCTCGGCGTGCGCGCGTTGCAGGACGTCCCGGGTGAAGCCTTGCGGGGTCTGAACGGCGCAAAGGGTGTCGCGGGAGACGGTCGGCCCTATCGAGGAATCGTCATTCACCGCTCGGATGGTGTCGACCAGGGGAACCACGGGGACCACAGCCGCGTGACCATCACGGATCGAGCCCACCACTCGACTCACGATCTCGACAGGAACGAGTGGACGGGCAGCATCGTGGACAAGGACGACGTCCACATCATGGGGTAGGGCAATCAGAGCCCGGGCCACAGACTCGGATCGGGAATCACCACCGGCAACGACCGACACCTCCGCAGAGAACTCCTGCCGCTCCAGCAGGGAGCGAACGTCCTCAATGTATTCGGCGGGCGCTGCGACGACGACAACGTCCACCGCTGGGCTGGCGGACAGCGCTTTAACTGCGTGAACGAGCATGGGAGTACCAGCGATTTCACGCAGAGCTTTGGGAGTGCCAGGGCCGAGTCGCTCACCCTTGCCGGCAGCCGGAACGAGAGCAGCGACGCGCCCGTGAATGACGTCGTCGCTCACGACGAGACGGTCAGGAAGCCAAGACCTCGTCGAGGATGGCTTCGGCCTTGTCCTCGTCGGTCTTCTCCGCCAGGGCCAACTCGCTCACCAGGATCTGGCGGGCCTTGGCCAGCATGCGCTTCTCACCCGCTGATAGACCGCGCTCCTGCTCACGACGGAACAGATCACGGACCACCTCGGCGACCTTTATGACGTCTCCGGAAGCCAACTTCTCGAGGTTCGCCTTGTAGCGGCGGGACCAGTTAGTGGGCTCCTCGGTGTACGGCTGACGCAAAACAGTGAAGACCTTGTCCAGCCCCTCAGCATTCACAACGTCACGAACTCCGACCAAATCGACGTTGTCCGCGGGAACACGCACCGTTAGATCGCCTTGGGCAACCCGGAGTACCAAATACTCCCGATCCTCTCCCTTGATCTTGCGCATCTCCACCGATTCGATGACTGCTGCGCCGTGGTGCGGATAGACAACTGTGTCTCCGACGTTGAATGCCATAGAGAGAAACCCCTTTCCAGAACTTGGATTCTACCACCGGGGTCACGACCGATAGTCTGCGGTTGTGAAGATGCGTCGATCCACCGGAGTGGCCCTGGCGGGCGCACTCGTTGCCTCGTCCCTATTCCTCACCGGCTGTTTCAACGGTCAAGGTGCCACCACCAACATGCAATCCGGTCAGCTCACCGGAAATGGCGTCCAGGTGCAGGCCGGCGATGTCCGTGCCGAGAACATGACCTTGGTGAACGGCCCGGAAGGCTCCCGTAGCGCCACCTTGATCATGCGCATCGTGAATGCTGACCCCGAGACCGACAATCTGCTCGGCGTCTTGATCGACGACGTTCCCGCGTACGTCACCGGCGACGTCGTTGAACTCCGGACCAACGAGTCAGTCGGTTTCGGCTACGAGTCAGACCTGTGGGTGAGCAGTTACGACTTCACAGCAGATGTCAGCACCTACGTCCCTGTCGCTCTCCAGTTCGAGCGGGCCGGCATCGTCGAGACCGAAGTTTTGGTCGTTCCCCCGGCTGGCTACTACGAGGGCGTCGAGCCGGTACCGCCGGCGCAATAGAACGAGCCGGTAGATCGAGTCGCTCCTAAGCGACGTACCTATAACCGAGCCCCCGGACGGTTACCAGGTGCACAGGATTAGCGGGATCGTCCTCGACCTTGGCGCGTAGGCGCTTGATGTGGACATCCAACGTCTTGGTGTCTCCCACGTAGTCGGACCCCCACACCCGATCGATCAACTGTGCTCGCGTGAGAACACGACCGGAGTTGCGGACCAGGATCTCGAGTAGATCGAACTCTTTGAGAGGCATAGTCACCTGCTGCCCACGCACCGTCACAACGTGCCGTTCAACGTCGATGCGGACCGGACCGGATTCAACAGCGGGTGGGAGGAGATCTTCGACCTCACCGTTGCGTCGCAAGACCGCCCGAAGCCGTGCAAGCAGTTCACGCGAGGAGAAGGGCTTCGTGACGTAGTCGTCCGCTCCGAGCTCGAGCCCGACCACCTTGTCGACCTCGCCGTCCTTGGCCGTGAGCATGATGATGGGCACCTGCGAGCGCATTCTGATCTGACGGCACACCTCGGTTCCAGGAAGCCCGGGAAGCATGAGGTCGAGCAAGATGATGTCTGGGCCAGCCTTGTCGAACTCCTCGATCGCCGAGTTGCCATCTTCTGCAACCACAACCTCGTAACCCTCGCGCTCCAACATGAAAGTGAGAGCCTCGGAGAACGACTCTTCGTCCTCGACTACCAAGACGCGGGTCATGAACGCCCTCCCTGGTCCGGAATCGTCACGATATCCATTTCGAATTCGTGAGGCTCGCGCTGTATCCCGGTCTCCGGGTTATACGCAGGTAGCCGCAGCGTGAACGTCGATCCGGTTCCAACCTCAGACCAGACCGTGCACTCGCCACCGTGGTTTTGACAGACGTGCTTGACAATCGCCAAGCCAAGGCCGGTTCCTCCGGTACTACGAGAGCGGGCCTGATCTACTCGATAGAAGCGCTCGAAGATCCGATCAAGATCATGACTGGGAATACCGATGCCCTGATCCTTCACCGTGATCTCAGCGATCCCTTCATTCATGCGTGCCGACACCGCTACCCGCGTTCCCTGCGGCGAGTAGACAATCGCATTCGTCACGAGGTTTCTCACCGCAGTGAGCAACTGTCCCCTGTCGCCGTAGATCTCTACCCCGGAACTATCGCTTCGGACGACCTCGATGTCGCGACTGACGGCCAGCGTCTTGACTTCGTCAACAGCCCGACCGACCATGTCGTCGACATCGACCACTTCCGCTCGAGTCATGGGATCGTCGCTTTGCAGACGTGAAAGATCGATGACGTCCTGGATCAGCGACGCCAGACGAGAGGCCTCTATCTGCATCCGGTCGGCGAAGTGTCGGACCTGTTCTGGATCGTCGGCAGCAGACAGCACTGTCTCCGCCAAAAGAGACAACGCACCGACAGGGGTCTTGAGCTCGTGACTGACATTGGCGACGAAGTCACGACGCACCGCATCGACGCGTCGCTCCTCAGCGAGGTCATCGATCAAGATCAAAAGAACACCAGTACCGAGCGCCGCGACGCGGACCCGAAGTTCCAGAAGTTCTCGCCCGAGCGGTGGGCGAGGTACTCGCATCTCCTGCTCACGGGCATGACCGTCTTCTCCCACCCTCTCCACTAGACGGGAGATATCAGGCACCGTCAGCAAACTCCGGTTCACGAGGCCAAGAGCAAGTGCGCGCGAACTGGCACGCAGCACGGCCCCATCCGGAGCGGTGACGATGGACGCCGAGGGCAGGACCGACAGCACTCGAATGACTTCGTCGGGTACCGCAGGGCGAACCTGAGTAGATACGTTCGCCTCGTCGTCGCTGCTGCGTCGTCGCAAGGCCACCAGTGAAGGATATGGCCGTCGGGGCGAGCGCAAACTCCAAAGGTGTCCTAACTGCACATGTTTGGCCAAGCGTTCATCTAGAACACCAAAAGTTCACTCTTGGTCCACGACTCGTTCATGTTGTGGACGAGAACTCGCCCCACCGGGGCGTACCCTGAGTCTCAGCCAACAACCGCTAAGCCCCACAACTATGAAGCAGGACCCATGCGCGCTGCCTATTACGAACAACTCGACCAGATCAACGACGACCTCGTCGAAATGACCCGACTCGTCGGTTCGGCAATGAATCGCGCAACTCAAGCGCTGCTCGATGCCGACCTACCCCTAGCAGAAGCAGTCATCGATTTCGACGCGAAGGTCGACGCACTGGCCGGCGACGTCGAGGAGCGCTGCTTTGAGCTTGTGGCGCTTCAACAGCCCGTAGCAACCGACCTCCGTGTGGTGATTGGTGCGCTGCGTATCGCTAGTTCGCTCGAACGAATGGGCGATCTCGCCGAGCACGTAGCCAAACAGGCTCGTATGCGTTTCCCAAAGGTGGCAGTTCCGCAGGAACTTCGGGCGACCTTCGCGGAGATGGGCGCTCTGGCGGCCGCAATCGTCTCCAAGACCGGCTCCGTCATTGCGACGAAGGATGTCGCACTGTGCGCTGACATCGCTCAGCACGACGAGCGGATGGACCGGCTCCACCGTGAACTGTTCACGATTGTTCTATCACCGAGCTGGAAGTACGGTGTCGAAGAAGCTATCGACGTCACGCTTCTCTCGCGCTATTACGAGCGCTATGCCGACCACGCCGTCTCCGTTTCCAAGCGGGTGGTCACCATTGTTACCGGTGAGCCTTACGTAGCTGTATCCCTTGAGGACCATTCGGGGGCCTAGAGCACCGCGGGTAGCCATTCCAGGCCGGGTACGGGACACTTGCACGATGGCCAACGTGCACCCGCTGCTGTCACACCCTCGTGGTGCGCGGCCCACGCGAGGCGGTCATGACAACCCCAAGCGGGTTGCGATGCTGTCGATTCATACGTCCCCGCTTGACCAACCCGGCACAGGTGACGCCGGCGGGATGAATGTTTACGTGGTCGAAACTGCCCGTCGTTTGGCTGAGGCCGGCACCGAAGTCGAAATCTTCACACGCGGTACATCGTCGGCGCTGCCACCAAGCGTCGAACTAGCACCCGGCGTCCTCGTTCGGCACATAACGGCCGGGCCATACGAGGGACTCGTCAAGCAGGACCTCCCAGGTCAACTGTGCGCCGTGACCTCAGCCGTGCTGCGCGTCGAGGCAAGTCGCCCCGAGGGTTGGTACGACCTCATCCACTCGCACTATTGGCTGAGTGGACAGGTGGGATGGCTCGCATCGGAGCGCTGGTGCGTTCCACTCGTGCACTCGATGCACACAATGGCCAAGGTGAAGAATCTGGAACTTGCCGAGGGCGACACCCCCGAACCGAGCATTCGCATCATCGGTGAGGAACAGGTCGTCGAGGCCTCGAGTCGACTCACTGCCAATACCGATGACGAAGCCCAACAACTAATCGACCTCTACGGCGCAGACCCTCGCTACGTGGACGTCATCAACCCGGGCGTGGACCTGGAGATCTTCACTCCTCACTTCCGGGGCACCGATCGCAGTGCTGTGCGCGCTCGAGCAGGGCTTACCGATAACGAATTCGTCGTGCTGTTCGTCGGCCGCATACAACCCCTCAAGGCTCCCGACATTCTGATTCGTTCCCTCGGTCGTCTCGCTGTGAATCGACCCGATCTCCCCGTTCGGGTGGTCGTCTGCGGCGGACCCTCAGGGTCCGGCTTGGACCGACCAACATCACTGATAGACCTAGCGCGTGACCTGGGCGTACTCGACCGGGTGACGTTCTTGTCTCCCGCCTCGCGCGAGCATCTCGCTGACCTGTACCGCTCGGCAGACGTAACGGTTGTGCCCTCGTACTCGGAGTCTTTCGGACTTGTGGCCGTGGAGTCGCAGGCCTGTGGAACCCCGGTCGTGGCAGCAAAGGTCGGTGGCTTAAGAACAGCCGTCGCAGACAACGTCAGCGGATTATTGATTGATGGCCACAACCCCGACGACTACGCCCGGGCCGTCGCAACTTTGGCTGACGATGACTCCCGGCGCGATGAACTTTCCCGTGGTGCTGTCGCCCACGCTGCCACTTTTGGCTGGGAACGCACGACCGCCGGACTCTTGGATACCTACCGGGCTGCTATCGACGATCAGCGGCTTGCTGAGCTTGTCGCAACGACGTAGCCCCATGTCGAACCTACGAGAGGCTTTGCAGCGCCTCGAAGCGTTCCTACGCGACCACGAGCTCTCCTACGAACCCATCAACGACACATCACTGGCTGTGGTGGTTCCCGGAGAGAAGAAAGTGACCACCACCGCCTCCTTTGCATTCGGGGACAGCACAGTCACAGTGAATGCATTCGTTATCCGACATCCAGACGAGAACGATCTCGCGGTCTATCGATGGTTGCTCGAACGGAATCGGCGCATGTACGGGTTGGCCTACAGCATCGATCACCACGGTGATATCTACCTGACCGGGCGATTTCCCCTGAACTCTCTCGACGAGGACGAACTCGATCGGATCTTCGGTGCTATCAGCGAGTACTCCGACGGTGCCTTCAACTCACTTCTAGAACTGGGATTCGCATCTGCGATTCGCCGCGAGTGGCAATGGCGGACGCAGTCCGGACTACCGACGGACAACCTCGCGGCATTTCGTCATCTGACTGAATCCGACTAGACCCTCGTCCCCGACACATCGAATCCGGCAGGATTGCGCCATGAGCAACCCGCCGTACACCCTGATCCTGTTGCGCCACGGAGAAAGTCAGTGGAACGCCAAGAATCTCTTCACCGGTTGGGTGGATGTGGATCTCACCGAGAAGGGGCGCGGCGAGGCCACGCGCGGAGGTGAACTTCTCGCCGACGCTGATCTCCTTCCCGACGTAGTTCACACGTCTTTGTTAACGAGAGCCATCCGCACGAGTCAGTTGGCTCTCGATGCCGCCAACCGGATGTGGATTCCTGTGCGTCGAAACTGGCGACTGAACGAACGTCACTACGGGGCGCTCCAGGGCAAGGACAAGAAGCAGACGCTCGAAGAGTTCGGTGAGGAGCAATTCATGCTGTGGCGTCGTAGTTACGACGTTCCCCCACCGCCCATTGCACCCGATGATCCCTTCGCGCAGACCCACGATCCTCGGTATGCAGCCCTGCCCCCGGAGGCTCGACCCGCAACCGAGTGCCTCGCCGATGTGGTGCGCCGACTCATTCCCTATTGGGAAGACGTGATCGTCGCCGACGATCTACGCGCCGGACGAACGGTGCTCATCGCCGCACACGGGAACTCACTGCGTGCCCTGGTCAAGCACCTCGACCAGATCTCCGACGAAGACATCGCAAACCTAAACATCCCCACAGGCATTCCGCTGGTCTATCGCCTCGATGCGCATCTGCGACCCATCGTTCCCGGTGGTGAGTACCTCGACCCCGAAGCAGCGGCTACCGCAGCCGCGGCTGTCGCAGCGCAAGGCAAGGGCTAAGGCGATCACGATGGCGGCACATACGCACACCGAGCGACTGGACCTCATCGATTCCACTCTCCGCGCATGGGATGCAACGGTCCTCGACGTCAACGACGACGGGATTGTCTTGGACCGTTCGGCCTTCTACCCCGGTGGTGGTGGTCAACCACCTGACCACGGAGTACTGCTGTGGGGTGGGGTACAAACGCGTATCGAAGGCGCGCGTCGCGGCGATGACATCCGCCTGATTCCCACCGACGGCGATCCCGTTCCGCCGGTTGGTACGGCTGTTCGCGGAGCTATTGAAGACGAGCGCCGCACGGCACTGATGCGCACCCACTCGGGCCTGCATCTGCTGTCGGGTGTGGTGTTTCGCGACTTTGGTGCCCTCGTAACCGGCTCGAACATGGATCCGTTGACCGGCCGCCTCGACTTCAATCTCGCGGAGGTACCTCCAGGCTTCAAGGAGGCGGTCGAAGAAGCGTGCAATGCCGAAGTTGTCGCCGACCGAGCCATCGAAGCTTACGAACTCCCTAGAGGCGAGGCTTTCGAGATTCCAGACATCATCCGAACAGCCACAAATCTTCTACCACCGGGTATCGAGATCGTCCGTATTGTCGATATCAAGGGACTCGATGTTCAGGCTGACGGAGGTACCCACGTTGCTTCGACGAATCACATCGGAGCGATGCGTGTGCTCAAGGTGGAAAACAAAGGCAAGGGATTCCGGCGGATTCGCGTCGCGCTCGACCCAAGGTGATGTTTACGAGTCAGCCACGGCGTGACTAAATGCCTCATATGCGTCGTCGTTGAACAGCACGAAACGAACCATGCGGATACTCGGTATCTCAGCAAGCGTCCCGCGAACCACGGCAATAGCGATCGGCGCCGCGTTCCTTGGCGTCCATCCGTAGACCCCGCAGGAGATCGCCGGGAAAGCAACACTCGTCGCACCGACATGTTCGGCTTCAATGAGCGAATTCCGATACGCGGCAGCGAGCACATCCTCCCCACCATCGGGATACTCCCAGTACTTGGGACCGACAGTGTGGATCACAAATCGCGCCGAAAGAGCGGCGGCGGTGGTCGCGACAGCTTGCCCTGGAGGCAATCCGTCGGGAAAGGAATGTCGGCGCACTTCCCGACATTCGTCCATCAAATCTGGACCAGCTGCGGCATGGATCGCGCCGTCGACACCACCACCACCCATGAGAGATGAGTTCGCGGCGTTAACGATGGCGTCGACCGCTTGCCGAGTGATGTCCCCCCGAATGACGTCGATCATGACGTCAGACGTCAGCGGCCCGTGATCGACTTGATCCGTGGCCTGATGTCGAACACGAAGATCAGCGCGATAACCGCACCCGCGATGCCGAACAGGCTCAAGGTCAGGTTCGGGACGAGTCCAGTCAAGAGCCCAAGACCCGTCAGCACGAGCCATAGGACCTTGGATTGTCGGCCGATGGCAGGGAACACCTGGCTCGGTGCCCGCAGACACTCGACGAAGGCGAAACCCTTCAAACCAAGCAACACGACCCAGAGAGCCAAAATTACGACGTTTTGCACCGCACCGAACATGCAAGCACGGTACCTCGTCGGCCGGAAGAGACAACACGAGCGCCGCTCCTCTTGGCGGCGCTCGTGTTGACAACGGGATTTGAGAAGTTGGCTACTCCTAGACGCCTACGGCTTCGCGAACCAAAACGACGGTTTCGCTGACGTTCTTTCGCAAGGACGCGGCGCGGTCGTGGGCATCCTTGACCGACTCCTCGACAAATTCACGGCCGCGTTCGACAACCGTCGTGACGCTTGAGGGGATCTCGACCTTGGGCAGGTCCACCTTCGGTACCTCAAAGCGCGGCAGTTCGACCTTGGGCAGGTCCACCTTCGGCAACTCGAACTTCGGGACATCAAACTTCGGAACGTCGAAGGGCAGAGCCGAGACGCTCGAGGAAGCTGCTGAGGCGACCTTGGTGGCGGTCTTGGAGGCGGCGCTCTTCGCGTTCGAGGCGAATGCAGCAGGGCTGCTGACCGGGTTCGCCTTGTCCGGGCTGGTCTTGCTTGGGCTCGCCTTTGCCGTGGACTTCTTGGCGCCGGCCTTCGTGGCCACCTTCTTCTTCGCCGCTGGCTTCTGCGAAGAATCGGTCGTCTTCTTAGGGGTGCTCTCGGTCATGATGCGTCCTTGCTCTCGGGAACGACCGGTTCTTCGGCCTGTTCGCTTTCGGTTGACTTCCCAGCCGAGGCGTTCTCGGCTTGGAATGCGGCGTAGATCTGCAGCAGCGTCGTGCGTTGCCGCTCAGTGAGGGTTGGGTCTGCCGCGATGGCGGTGGTGACCGCCTCATCCCCTTCCCGTTCGTCGAGGATTCCGGCCTGGACATACAGGCTCTCCGCGGAGATCCGAAGGCCCTGGGCGATCCGACTCAGGATCTCGGCGCTGGGCTTGCGCAGCCCACGCTCCACCTGACTCAGGTAGGGATTGGAGACCTCAGCCGCCTTGGCCAATTGGCGCAAGGACATCTGAGCCTGATCCCGCTGTTCCCGGATGAAATTTCCGAGCCCGGGTACCTCGATTCGTGCCATGCCACGAGTATGCGCCCGATTGCTTGCAAATGCAAGCGCAGGTGCTTGCTAGAGCGAGCGTGAGTTACATCACCCCTGAACAGCGGTCTCGACAATCAGCGCTCCTACGAGGAGTGCGCACCCAGCAAGGCCGGCAAGGGGTGTGAGTCGAAGGAGCCGAGACGCAGGTGCTGGGCTTAGTCGCATCGCGGAAATGTGGGCGATTGCGTAGTAGGTCAAGATCATCGCGGCCGAAACGGCCAGCGCCAAGGTCAGCCCACCCACGAGGACAAGAACGGCGGAGCCGGTGGCCGCGGCGATTTCAGCTCGAACCGGAATGCGCGAACGATGACCAACAGCTGCAAAGAAGCGCGGCGCATCTCCCCGCGATGCCATCGCGAAGAGAGTGCGCCCCACACCTGCGACCAAGCTCAACAGCACCGCACCCGCGGCAAGCACCGCGCAGACGACGAGTGTCGGAAGCAACCAGCTGGGCGCGAGGGCCTGGGCGATGTCGAGCAAGGCGGCCGACCCAATTGCCACGTCACTGCGTGCAGCGAACAGCACTACCAGTGCAATCACAACGTAGCCGGTCACGACGAACGCAAACGACCAAGCGATCGCCCGTGGAATGGTGCGATGCGGTTCCTTTACTTCTTCGCCCAAGACGGTAATGCGGGCGTATCCGGCGAAGGCCACGAAGGCCAGTGCCGCCGCGGCTAACACCCCGATCGGGTCCGACGAACTCAATGCGGTGCTAGAGGCAGCAGCACGGTCTACAAGAGCCGAAGCGGAAGTGATGACAAAGACCACCAGGACGCCAGCTACGACACTCACCATCACTGCCGCGACGCGAGTCGATCGGACGATGCCTCGCAGATTTAACGCCAGGACGAGCGCAATCGCTCCCGCCGCCACCACCCGGCTGTTGTCAGGCCAGACATACAAGCCAATGGTCAGCGCAGCAGCGGACGCAGACGCGGTCTTACCGACGATGAACACCACGCCCGCCGCGACACCGGCGAACCGATTGAGCTGAATCCGGCCGTACGCGTAGACACCACCCGCTTCCGGAAACCGTGACGCCAACCGTGCGGTTGATGTCGCGTTGAGCGCGGCAACGATTGCCGCGATGCCAACTGCTACGACGAGCCATTCACCAGCGCGATCTAACGCCGGCTCCCAAACCGCGAATACGCCGGTACCGACCATTGCGCTGACTCCAACGGCAATGGCCGATCTCAGACCTAGCGATCGGGTCAGTCGGCTTGGCGGATCCTGTGAGTGCATCACAGACCGAACGTAGGGCTGGTGGATGAACAGCGGGTGAAGTGGCACGCTGTGTGGATGCGAGCGATTCTTCAGCGGGCCGCAGGTGCCCGGGTCACCGTCGATGGCGAGATCGTGGGGTCATTCGACGGACCAGGCATCGTTCTCCTGGTGGGTGTGACGCCCGACGACAACGAAGCCAAGGCGGCGAGCATCGCCGACAAGGCCTACGGCCTGCGGATCTTCGAACACCGCCATGCCCAAGACCTCTCTTGCCTTCCACCATCGGCTCCGCGCGAAGTGTCCGCCCGTGATCTTGGCCTGCCGGTGCTCGTCATTAGTCAGTTCACGCTCTACGCGGAGACCAAGAAGGGCCGGCGCCCCACCTGGGATGGCGCAGCGCCCGGGCCCGTTGCTGAGCCTCTTGTCGATGCCGTAGTCGATGCGCTCCGCAAACTCGGCGCACCTGTGGAAACAGGTCGCTTTGGCGCGGATATGCAGATCACCTTCACCAACGACGGCCCGGTAACGATCAGCCTCGAAGTGTGAGTTGTAGTCAGTGACGTTCAGGAAGTGACGTTCAGCCGGCAACGACAGCCGTTTGACTACCTCGAACAAAGTCGACCGTTGCCTCACCGGACTCAACGGAAAGCGCAATGTCGAGATCGCTGTCCATGGGCGTTGATCGCTTGATGACAACCGTGGCGATCGGCCCTTCCTCGAAATGCTGCGCGCTTGATGCCACCCAGCCGATCTCCTTGCCGTCCCGACGCACGACGGCGCCGTGTGGGGGAAGGTGATCCACCGTTCCATCCAGGTGCACTAGTGCAAGACGCCGGGGCGGGTGCCCGAGGTTGTGGACGCGAGCTACTGCTTCTTGCCCTCGGTAGCAGCCCTTTGCTAGGTGAACGGCTGGACCAATCCAGCCAACCTCGTGCGGCAGCGTCCGGTGGTCGGTCTCGAAGCCAACACGAGGGACAGCGGCGGCGGTGCGAAGCGCATTCCATGCCCATGTCCCAGCGAGTGAGGGCCAAGAATCAAGCCTGTCCTCCAACTCGACCCGGGGGACGACAACCTCCCGGCCGTCAAGCGTGGTTGGGCGCACCGGGACGTATTTCTCAGCACCACCGCCTTTGTCGGTGCCTGCATTCACCGAGCCGGTTCCCGCATAGTCAGCTGGAACAAGCCACGTGGGGTACGCGGGATCGATCGCGTGAATCGGCTCCCAGACCACTGCATAGTCCTCGCTCACGTCCTGAATCTCGACCCGCGTCATGAACTTCATCGATTCCAGATACGCGACGAGATCCGACGAGGTTCGAGGGGCGCAGATGATCCATGCGGAGTAGTCGTCGTCGGTGATGTGCAATTCGTGTTCCACGTGCCCGTGCGGACTCAAAATGAGAGCGAGACTCGAACTGCCCGGTAGAAGACCTTCAAGGTGTTGCGACGTAAGACTGTGCAACCAGGAAAGTCGGTCCGGTCCAGTTACCCGCACTACACCGAAATGTGAAAGATCGACCGCGGCGTTACCCGCTGACAATTCGCGCTGCTCACGCAACGGGTCGCCGTAGTGCCACGGAACACCCTCGTCGAGATCGCCCTTCGGTGCTGGGACGGCCGACATGACCTAGTCCTCCACATCCACGATCGTCACCGGCTTGCCCGCGCACCGTGAGCATCGGCCGTGGATCGAGACATGGGAGATATCCGTTTCGAATCCATAGGTGTCTCGCAAATCCGAGGTGAAGGCATCGGCCACCGCAGACGGAATCGATTGGACACTTGCGCATTGATCGCACACCAGGTGAATGTGGACATGCTCATCGACGGCGTGGTAGGTCGGAGCACCGTGGCCAATATGCGCATGGGTTACCAGACCAACCGACTCGAGAACTTCGAGTGTTCGGTAAATCGTCGAAAGGTTCACTCCCGAAGCGGTGTGTTGAACCTCGACCAGGATTTCCTCGGGGGTTCCGTGACGGAGGTCCTCGACGGCCTGCAACACGAGCTGCCGCTGCGGCGTTATACGAAAACCGTTCTCCCGGAGTCGTTGCTCCCAATCCTCGGCCATCGCTAGTCCTCCGCTAAAGCCTCAGGGGTCAGGGAAGCCGCCAAATGATTCTGCATCGGCTTCCCGACCGCTGCCATGTCGAACGTCCACAGGAGTTTGCCCTGGACCAGTCCGTACATCCGCTCGCCACCCAAATACTCCTTTGCACTCTCGGTACGCATGACGGCATCGGTCTTGAGCGTGGTGCGTGCACCCGTAATCACTGCGTTCTCGATTCCGGTTACCTCGACGGTGCCGTACCAGATCTCTGCAAACCCCGTGGGGTGATCAAGTGTGACCTCGACTCCGTTATTCGGTCGCGGGCGCCAGAACCCAGCTTCGGTGGCTAGGGGACGCACCTTGTTTCCGTCGTCGTCCAATAACCAGCTACGCGACCAATAGGTCAGGAACGGTCTTCCGCCAGTGGAGAAGGACACTTCTTGACCGAAGCGGAAATCCTCGATCGTTGGGTACTGCCCGGTACCGACACCGACCCAACGACCAATCAGCCACGACAGATGGGCGAGTTCGTCAGGCAGCCCGGCGATGATCGACGGCGCCTCGGACTCAGTCGGTTCCTCCGGCATGGGTGACGTCAGCCTTGGCCCTTGAAGAGCTTGAAGACGACGTAGAACGAGAACCACCCGGCTGCAGCGATGGCAAGTACGAGCAGGCTTGTGTAGACGACCTCCAGCATGGGACGAATCTACTGCCGACCCAGGCCAGCACGCTCATCGCATAGGACCCGTGCACCCTCGGCCTCAGCCAACCGCCCGTCCAAGACCTGCGATGACATCGGCCGCTCGGGGCTGACCCGAGCCACGGTGCACCTCGTGCCCACTGGAATCCAAGAAGATCACAGTGGGTGTCAAGGTGACACCCCACGCGCGCGTCACGTCGAGGTGCTCGTCGGCGTCGATCTCCACCACTTCCACACCCGGGGTACTCATGTCCTCGACTACCTGTGCGACCACCCGTCGGGTAGCCCGACAGGGCTGACAAAACGCGCTCGAGAACTGCACGATGGTCGCGCTTGCACCGAGGGCAACGCCTGCGGGTAAACGATGGGGTTGGGTAGACGGCGACGCGGAAGCGTCGTCACCTCCGCGCATGACCTAGAGCCCACTTGCCGATGCTGTCCATGGTCATCGGATCGACTGTGGACTCCGCATGGGCAAAACCGGGGACGACGATCACAGTCGCCTGCGAATTCCCCACCTGTTCGGCTGCAGTTTCCAGGACGCGTGCGTGCTCGAGCGGGAAGTAATGATCGACGTCGCCGTGCACCACAAGTAGAGGGAAGTCCCCCATCCGACGCACGCTCTCCTCCGGTGACCACGGAGGGGGCTCGGGCCATGGAGTGGCTGTGAGCCGAACCCCGCGAGTACGAAGGATCGACCTACCCAGCGGATTTTCAATCAAGCGATGAACCAGACGCATCACCTTGGTTCCCCGGTAGAACCAAAAGCCAGGGGCGCTGACGCTGACGACGGCATCGGGGCGATGCTCAGGGGTGTAGACCCTGCCGGGAGCCAACGCGGCTTGACGCAGTGTTACCGAGCCGCCCATCGAGAATCCGACGGTCACCACGGCCTCGCCTTGGCCCGTCCGCCGAAGGTACTCCACGGCTGAATCCACATCGAGTACTTCGTCCATCCCTACTGTGCAAAGTCCGGTGGATTGACCGTGTCCCCGTTGATCAATCGCCAGCACGTCCCCGAAGCGCGAAAGATGAGCATGGACCGCCTGGACCCGAGGCTCGCGCCAACTGCCGGTGAATCCGTGGGCCAACACAAACGACACACCACCGGGGGCCTCCGGTCGCGCGGGTACCCATCCGGCGCTGATCGTGACCCCATCGACTGTGCGTAAGGAGACCTCTTGCGGAGAGAAATCCGCGGGCGGAGGATCCAGCGCATAGTCGCTGCTGCTGTGGGTCAACGCCATGTGCCCATTCTGGGCCACGACCAGTCTGCGTATTCTTGGTCCCCATCGGATCAACGGGCGGTGCCCGGCGGGGCCGCGGCTTCGTCTCCTGACCGCCCCTCAAGTGAGGGAGACTAGAGCGGTGCGCTTGATTCTCCTGACGCGAGCTATGGAGTCCTCGGCGGAGGTTCTCCCGTCCCTGGGGCTTCTTGCCCACCACGTGCGAGTCCTGTCCGCCGAACCCACGGCACTGCTATCGGCTCCGGATGCTGACGCCCTTTTGATTGACGGTCGACGCGATCTCCCCGCAGTACGAGGACTGACCCGACTCCTGCGTCAGACCGGTGTGGACATCCCGGTCATCCTCGTGACGACTGAAGGCGGCCTCCCGGCGATTCAGTGGGACTGGGGGATGGACGAAATCCTCGTCGACACCACCTCACCGGCAGAAGTCGAAGCCCGGCTGCGGCTCGCGGTTTCGCGCATAGCTCCCGACACCACAGGCCTAAAGAGCGATCCCGAGGAGATCCACGCCGGCGATCTCCACATCGACGAAGCCAGCTATGCAGCCAAACTCCGAGGTCGCAGCCTGGATTTGACGTTCAAGGAGTTCGAGCTGCTGAAGTTCCTCGCCCAGCATCCAGGTCGTGTCTTCACGCGAGCGGTGCTGTTGCAAGAGGTCTGGGGATACGACTACTTCGGAGGCACGCGCACCGTGGACGTCCACGTTCGGCGACTTCGTGCCAAGTTGGGCCCAGAACACGAAGCGCTGATCGGGACCGTGCGCAACGTCGGCTACCGGTTCGTGCCAGAACGTTCCGACGCGCAGACCATTGCAACACTCGATGAGGTCGCGGTCGACCCCGCAATCACCGCTCTCGACGACCGGATCTGACGCCGTGAGCGAAGATTCGCTCGGTCCGTTCACGGTTGACCACACTCGACACCTGAACGCCTCAGACGTTTCGAGTCTTCAAAGCCTGTTGTCGACAGTGACGGAAGCCGACGGCGTTCGACCGCTGAGCGAGCACGTGTGGCTTCACGTAGTCCAGGGTGGAGACGAAGGGGCCGAGCACCTCCTCGTGCGGGATGAAAACTCACGCATAGTCGGCTACGCCCACCTCGACACCACCGACCAAGTCAATGGCCCCAGCGCCGAACTCGCCGTTCACCCTGACTTCCGCCAACGTGGCATCGGTCATGACATGGTTCAACGACTACTAGAGGTGTCCCACGGACACCTTCGTTTGTGGGCTCACGGCGAAAATTCAGCAGCCACCAGACTTGCGGAATCGTTGGGATTCGAACGCCATCGGGTGCTGTGGCAGATGCGAAGGTCACTGCACTCATCGATCCCCGAACCGCAGTTCCCGACCGGCATCAGTGTCGAGCCATTCGTTGTCGGGCGCGACGGTGACGCGTTCTTGGACCTCAACGCTCGAGCGTTTGCAGACCTTCCAGACCAGGGCTCGTGGACCAACGATGACCTAAGGCGACGACAACGCGAGGCTTGGTTTGATCCCAATGGATTCTTGATGGCCTGGTTCCACGATCCAACTGAGATCGGTGCCACACCCACGCTGGCTGGCTTCCACTGGACCAAGATCCACGGCGCACATCACCACCGTGGCATTCACGGCGATCACAGCCACGGGGCCATCGGCGAGGTGTACGTCCTGGCCGTTTCCCCGGCTTGGCACGGCTCGGGTCTCGGTCGAGCACTAACCCTCGCCGGTCTTCACCATCTGCGCCGAACCGGTCTCGACCAGGTGATGCTCTACGTCGATGCTGCCAATGTGGCTGCGATCCGGCTCTACGAGGGCCTCGGCTTCGTCCGGTGGGACACCGATGTCATGTTTCGAACCCGCACTGACTAGTCGGTAGACGGCAAGTCACCGTTCACCTCGCTGTGGCACCATCTGTTCGTGACGACCCGCGATTTTTCCGATACCAGCGCGCTGCCGACTGTTTCAGAGGATCGCGCGCCGATCGACGTCACTGAAACGGACCTTCCCGACGATCGATTCTTGGACCGGGAAGTCTCCTGGCTCGCTTTCAACCAGCGGGTCCTGGAATTGAGTCAAGACCCTGAGCTCCCTTTGCTGGAACGAACCAAGTTCCTCGCCATTTTCGCCAGCAATCTCGACGAGTTCTTTATGGTGCGAGTGGCTGGCCTGAAACGACGAATCGCCACAGGAATTGCCGTGCGCGCTGCCAGCGGCTACACCCCGCGCGAAGTCCTCGAGGCGATCTGGGCTCGGGCCTACCAACTCCAACTGCGCCAGGCGGACATCTTCCGAGCCGAGGTTCGGCCCGATCTTGAGTCCGCGGGGATTAGCGTCCTGCGCTGGGAGGAACTGACTCCAGCAGAGAAGACCGAGATGGACTTGTTCTTCGACGACAAGGTCTTCCCGATCTTGACTCCGCTGGCTGTTGACCCTTCGCACCCGTTCCCCTACATCAGTGGGCTATCGCTCAACCTCGCCGTCGTCGTGCGCAACCCCACTACGGGAAATCAACTGTTTGCCCGAGTCAAGGTGCCGCCCCTTCTTCCCCGATTCGTGAAGGTAGGAGACCAGCGATACGTGCCGCTAGAGGACATCATCGCTGCACACCTGGACGAGCTGTTCCCAGGAATGGAGATCTGCGAACACCACGCCTTTCGGGTTACGCGCAACGAGGACTTCGAGGTAGAAGAGGACGACGCTGAGAACCTCCTGAAAGCTCTCGAACGCGAGTTGGTTCGTCGTCGTTTCGGTCCACCGGTGCGCCTTGAGGTTGAAGAGACGATCGATCCGCACGTTCTCGAACTCCTGGTCAGCGAGCTAGACGTGAGCGATCAGGAAGTGTTCCGGCTTCCCGGGCCACTCGACATGACAGGACTGTGGACCATCGTCAGCCTAGATCGCGACGACTTAAAGCAACGTAAGTTCGTGCCCAAGACATCGCGCCAACTCAGTGAAGTGGAAAGCGCCAAGGCGCCGGACGTTCTTTCGGTGGTGCGCGAGCGAGATGTTCTTCTGCACCACCCGTACGACTCCTTCTCCACCAGCGTGCAGCTATTCCTCGAACAGGCAGCGATCGATCCGCACGTCCTGGCGATCAAGCAGACCCTGTATCGGACGTCCGGCGATTCTCCGATCGTCGACGCTCTCATCCGGGCCGCCGAGGAAGGCAAGCAAGTCCTCGCTCTAGTAGAGATCAAAGCGCGGTTCGATGAGCAAAACAACATCGAGTGGGCTCGCAAACTCGAGCAGGCGGGAGTGCATGTCGTCTACGGTCTGGTCGGCTTGAAAACCCACAGCAAGTTGTCCATGGTCGTGCGTGATGACGGGGATCAGCTCCGTCGCTACTGCCATATCGGAACCGGGAATTACCACCCGAAGACCGCGCGACTCTACGAAGACTTCGGGCTTCTCACATCCAAGCCGGACGTCGGTGAGGACATCTCCAACCTATTCAACGTGTTGTCAGGCTACTCACGCAACACCGATTATCAACGGTTAATGATTGCGCCCCATTCGGTCCGCTCGGGCCTCATCGAACGCATAGATCGAGAAATCGAACACCACCAAGCTGGTCGACCTGCGGGAATCCGATTTAAGTGCAACGCGGTGGTCGATGAGGAAATTATCGACGCGCTCTACCGGGCTTCAGCAGCTGGAGTTCCCGTGGATATCTGGGTTCGAGGAATCTGTTCGCTTCGTCCAGGCATGCCCGGTGTGAGCGACACGATTCGGGTCCGAAGCATCCTCGGCCGGTTCCTTGAGCACTCTCGCGCGTACTGCTTCACCAACGGTGGCAACCATTCGGTCTGGATTGGTTCTGCGGATCTCATGCACCGCAACTTGGATCGACGCGTGGAGGCGCTGGTCAGCCTTGTCGACCCCGAGCAAATTTCCGAGGTGTACGAACTCTTCGACTTGGCATTCTCACCAGACACCGCCGCCTGGGACCTCGATGTGCACGGACAGTGGAATCGGCGCCTGACCGATGAGTCAGGTGCACCACTGCGCGACCTTCAAGAACATCTAATCCGCGTGAAGAGCAAGCGCACCACAGCACTGGGGAGCGCGTGAGCCGCCCAGCCGAGCATCGAGAGATCGAGTTCAAGTTTCGGATTCCCACGGACACCTCGTTTGATCTGCCTACCGTTCTGCACGCCACATCATCGACGATCCAGCGCGATGACCACCGCTCTATGGATGCCACGTACTACGACACCTCTGCACTCACACTGATCCGATGGGGCATCACCCTGCGCCAACGGCAGGGGGGCGGCGACGACGGTTGGCACATGAAGGTGCCGGTTATGGCCGGGGCCGACGGCAGACCCGCGGGACGCGATGAATTACACATCGACACAAATGCGCGACTCATCCCCACCGAACTGGTCTCGATCGCAGCACCACTACTGCGTCGCCAGGAACTCGTCCCAGTCGCGCGCGTACAAACCGAGCGCTCGCCATACCGAGTCACGGACGCACATGGCAAGGACCTCCTTGAGGTAGTAGATGATCACGTCCAAGTGAGCCGACTCGATGATCGTGAATCCGAAGTGATTACCTTCCACGAAGTCGAAGTGGAACTGCTCACGCAGTCCAAAGCGGCATGGCGCGAAGCAGAGGCCATCACAAAGGCGCTACGACAGGCGGGCGCACAGCCGAACACTCTCAGCAAGGCGGCTCAGGCGCTCGGGAGACGAGCCGGTGACCCACCCGATGTGCCCAGCGTCCCCTACCCCGAGCCCGACAGACCGGCTATCGATGCTTTGCAGGCGATCTTCGCTTCCTACGTCAGGGATCTACTCGCCTTTGATGTGGCAGTGCGCCGCGGGGTCGAGGACTCCGTGCATCAGATGCGCGTCACGTGCCGTCGTTTGCGATCTGCGTTGGCAACATTTTCCCCGATTCTGGATCCGGATGTCGTGTGCTTCTTGCGTGACGAGCTTTCGTGGCTGGCAACGGAACTAGGAGGCGTTAGAGACGTTGAGGTTCAAGCTGCGCGCCTCACGAGCCTGGCTCCCAACCCAGAAACCGCGACCTTCATCGAGTCGGCACTTGAGTCTCGCCGACGAGCGAGCACCTCAAGCGCCATGGCGGCACTCCGAAGCGACAGACACGATTTCCTGCTCGAGGATCTGATCATCCTGGTGGCCGAACCTCCTGTCAGCGCCGATGCTTTCAACTCTGCTCACAGCGTCCTTCCGGCCTGCGTCCGACGCCCGTGGAAGCGTCTAAGCACATCAGTCACCAAGACGAAAGCGACAAGCCCCGAGGAAACGTGGCATCGGGTGCGCATCCGTAGCAAGCAGGTGCGCTACGCAGCCGAAGCCGTTGCACCGATCCTGGGGGCGGGCTACACGCGACTCGCACACACACTGGCCGTGGCAACAGACACTCTGGGTGAACGGCAGGATGCTGCGATCTCCGTCCAATGGCTTCGCGAGTTGGCCGAGTCCGCTCCTTCGTCGATCGCCTTCTCCCTGGGCGCGATGGCCGCCGGTTGCGCCGACGAAGGTCTCGACTATCAACGCGATTTCACTCGACTTTGGCCCTCTGTTCGCAAGCACGCCCGGTCTCTGGGACTGGACTGACGATGGCTCGCGACGACAATCTTGCCGAGATTCGTGCCGCTGGTGTAGTGGTGTTCGATTCCGAAGAGCCGGCAACCGACCGACGTTTCCTCGCTGTTCATCGCCCGTATCGGGAAGACTGGTCCTTACCAAAAGGGAAGGTTGACCCAGGCGAGACAACTCCATGCACGGCGGTTCGCGAATGCGACGAGGAAACTGGCTATCGAGTCGCTCTCGGTGCGCGACTTCCCTCATCCACATACCTTGCTGGCGCGGCCCACAAGACAGTCGACTATTGGGTTGCACGAGTCCGTGACGACGAAGGATTTGCTCCCGACGAGGAAGTCGACGAAATTCGATGGGTTCCTGTAGCCGCCGCGTCTGAATTCCTGACGTATTCCGACGACGCGGAACTGGTTCGGCTGGCCGCCGGCGCTCCAAGGACGACACCGTTGATCATCCTCCGACACGCCAAGGCAATGAAGCGCGGGGACTTCGACGGTGATGACGATGCTCACCGTCCGCTGTCGGGTCGGGGTCGGGGTGAAGCAAAGCGACTAGTGGATGTCTTGGATGCCTACGGAATCCAGCACGTCCACTCATCACCCTTCAAACGATGCTTGTCCACCATCTCCAGATTTGCGAAGTCAATCGATGTCGATATCCACGAGGAACCGTGGCTAAGCGAGTCCGGTCATGCCAAAAACCCGGATGCGACCACTGATCGAGTTCAGGAATTGCTCGAATCTGCAGAGCCTTTGGTCTTGTGCACGCACCGTCCCGTGCTTCCGACCGTTGTGTCGTCGTTATCCATCGCACTCGGCCTACCACCCACCACCGTCCGAGACGATCCCAACTGGGACCCTCGCCTACCACCGGGGGCGATGATCGTCATTCACCGCGAGTGGACAACATCTGGTCCCCGCGCATTCGCGGTGGAACAGCACCACTTGCCCCGGTAACTAGCGAACGGCCACGTAGGAGATCGCCTTCTTTTTGGCCCCAGTCGGTTTCACGACGACAACCCTCACTGCGCAAACACCGGGACCGGTGGTCTCCACCGACTTCGGCTTGGTGCGCTTGCCGATACGGCGGCAGACATCAGATGACCCCGGTCGCACCGTCAACCAGATCTTATCTTTTCTGGCCACCTTTAGTCCGGCCCACGATGCCAGGCGCTTAGGTCGGACCTTGACACCCTTGGACGTAACGCCATCGACACTGACGGCCTGAACAGGAGCGGCAAAAGCTTCCGCGCCGCCCCCATCGATCGCCGAGACCGTCACCTCGTAGAGACGGCCTGCCGTCACGCCCTCGATGACGCATGCGTTGACCGAACCGTCCACCTGACATTCGAAATTCCCCGGGGATGTCACAGCGCGATACGCGCCGGGACTCACGACCGCCAGTGGCGCTTGCCAATCAACTCGGAGCCTCTCGCCAGCGATAGCGGAAACCGTGACCTGCTGTGGGGCATTCATGGGTTCAGCCAATGCGGGGATGTATTGCTTCAACCACGACTCGAACGTCGTCAGCCGAGAGAAGATCCCGGGATATTCGGCACGAGCACATTCGAATCCAACACTCGTCACTCCTGCTAGCACGGGAGTTCCTGCGACGTCGACGACCAAGGGGCCGCCACTATCTCCCTGGCATGCATCTGCACCTCCCGTAGGAAGCCCTGCACAAATCTCAGTTGCTGCGTCGAAGTTCGCTCCGTACTGACCACACTCCGACCGATTCGGTCCACCAAGGATTTGCACCTGGACCGCCCGCAACTGATTCGACGGATCTCCACCGAACTCGGTCGACCCCCAGCCAGCGATCGTCGCCGGAGTGCCGGCAGGCGGCCACGTATTGGCGTCCAGACCGATGGGGGGCCTGATCGGAGTAACGGTCGCACTGAAGCCCAATGGTTCAGCCAACCTCAGTAGAGCAACGTCATTGCGGAAGGTCGATTCATCCCACGCAGGGTGCACGATGACTTCGGAAACATTCGCTTCGTTCGAAGCCCCGCGGGACGAAAGTGTGCTGACACCGGCGTGAACACTTACATCCTCAGCACGCATTCCGACGACGCAGTGTGCTGCCGTGACGATCCATCCAGAGTCAACTATCGCTCCGCCGCACAGTCGATTGGCTGAGTCGGCGATCACCAAGACTTGCCATGGGTGAGTTGAGATATCCGTCGGTGCACCACCAACGACCGCCGACGACGACGGCACCGGGCCAACAGCAAACCCCGCTAGAACACCGAGTATTGCCATCGCAGCCGTTGCGAAGCGCCTTACACCCGTGAGTGAGTTCACCGACAGTTCATCCGCCTTTCGCCCCCTGGTTCGAATGCCGACCTAATCTGCGAATCCTCAGATACCGTGCCTCGAGGAGTCGACAACCCCGTGAACGAACCTTGGCAACAAGCCTTGCCGCAGGACACCATCATGCATCACGAGGTTCAGTTGAGGCGCGTACAGCAGCACTTTGTCCAGTCCATCTGCTCGTGCGGCTGGCTCGGTGCCGCCAGACGGTCCGACAGACTCGCAGCCGATGAGGGACGAGATCACGCGATCCTTTACGACGGAGCCTTCAGCAACAAGCCCGCCTAGCAGGACTATTCGGCCGTCACACCTTTGCCAAGGACAACCACACCACCGTCACTCACGGTGTAGAGGCCACGATCTCGTTCAAGATCGACACCAATCTGAACGTTATCCGGAACGACCACGCTTTTGTCCAAGATGGCGTGCCGGACGACGGCGTTCTTGCCGATTCGAACACCAGGCATCAGCACGCTGCCCTCTACGTACGCACCGGCATCGATTGCGACATTGGACGCAATGACACTGGTCCGGACGTGGGCACCGGAGACGATGCTGCCCGCACCAACCATGGATTCGTGTGCGTTACCCCCCTCTACGAATTTCGCTGGCGGGTATGGGGGCAGGTTGGTCAGGATCGGCCAGCGCCTGTTGTAGAGATTGAAGATCGGATGCACGGAAACAAGGTCCATATGGGCGTCGTGGTAGCTGTCCAGCGTTCCCACGTCTCGCCAATAGCCCGCATCGCGAGCCGTGGCTCCTGGAACGATGTTTTCTGCGAAGTCGTACACGTGGGCCAAGCCCTGTGCTGTCAAGGCCGGGATGATGTTGCCACCCATGTCGTGTACTGAAGCTGGATCGGCGGCATCGACTCGAAGCGCCTCGAGTAGCACATCGGTGGAGAAGATGTAATTGCCCATTGAGGCGAATGATTCGTTTTCACTCCCGGGGATAGCAGGCGGATCCGCGGGCTTTTCCAAGAATTTAGCGATCGTGCGTCCATCCGCCGCGACCTCGATTACGCCGAAGCTGCTCGCCTGGGACCGTGGCGTTCGAATACCGGCAACGGTCACACCGGCCCCACTGTCAATGTGCGCCTCGACCATCTGCATGGCGTCCATCCGGTACACGTGGTCGGCTCCAAAAACAGCTACGTACTCAGGGGACTCATCGAACACCAGATTCAGGCTCTGGAAGATCGCATCCGCGCTCCCGGTGAACCAACGGGGTCCGAGTCGCTGCTGAGCGGGCACCGGTGTCACGTAATCACCGAGCAGCGTTGGCATGCGCCAGGTCTGAGACACATGACGGTCCAGTGAATGTGACTTGTACTGGGTCAACACACACACACGTCGCAAGCCCGAGTTAATGAGGTTGGACAGCACGAAGTCCACGAGTCGGTAGGAACCGCCGAAGGGCACCGCCGGCTTGGCGCGATCGGCAGTGAGCGGCATCAATCGTTTCCCCTCGCCACCAGCGAGGACCATTGCCAGAACGTGCGGATCAGCACCCACGGCTACAGGGTATCCGTAGCGACGAGTAGCCCGCATAGGCTTTGGAACCATGCGCGTTGCCATGGTCACCCGGGAGTGGCCACCGGATATTTACGGTGGAGCTGGCGTTCACATCGAGAACCTCGTCGCCCACCTGCGGGAATTAGCCGAGGTAGATGTTCACTGCTTTGGTAATGCGCGACCGGATGCAAGCGCCCAGAGGGTCCCCGACTATCTGAGCACAGCAAACCCAGCTCTGCAGACACTCGGCGTGGACCTCGGGATTGCTGCATCGATCGATCCATCGATCGACATCGTGCATTCACACACCTGGTACGCGAACTTCGCAGGACAAGCAGCGTCGTTGCTCTACGAAGTTCCGCACGTCCTCACTGGACACTCCCTCGAACCGCACAGACCCTGGAAGAGAGAGCAGCTTCAGGGCGGATACGAAATCTCGTCATGGATCGAGAAGACCAGCTACCGGGACTGCGACGCAATCATCGCCGTTAGCCATGGCATGCGACGCGACATCCTCGAGGCCTACCCGCAAATAGCACCGGAGAAGGTGCACGTCGTTCATAACGGCATCAACACCGAGGTGTATTCGCCTGACCCTGAGGTGGACGCCCTCGAGCGCTACGCGATAGACATTGACCGACCCTACGCACTCTTTGTGGGGCGCATTACCCGGCAAAAGGGTCTGGTACATCTGCTGCGTGCCGCTCGCGCTTTCGATCCAGAGGTCAATCTCGTCCTGTGCGCCTCATCTCCTGACACTCCCGAGATCGCCGACGAGACCGCCCGCGCTGTCGAGATTCTGCGTCGAGAGCGGCCTGAGGGTTCGGTCATCTGGATCGACGAGCAGGTCGATCGACACACGCTCATCCAGTTGCTTACCCATGCGCGCATATTCACATGCCCGTCGATCTACGAACCACTTGGAATCGTCAATCTCGAGGCCATGGCATGTGAGACAGCCGTTGTCGCCACCGCGATCGGCGGTATTCCCGAAGTGGTCGAGGACGGTGTGACCGGAACGCTCGTGAACTTCGATGCCCAGGATCCCGAGGCATTCGAATCCGCCTTCGCCGCCGCCGTGAACGCGCTAGTCCTCGACGCCGATCGGGCTCGAGATTTCGGCCGGCGGGGCCGCGAGCGGGCTGTCCTCAACTTCGGCTGGGACGCTATCGCCGAGCACACGATGGACGTCTACCGGTGGGCATCGACCCACCAGGGTCGATACCGCGGATGAGCGACCTTGCCGAACCGCTACCCGGAGTAAAGCCAGCAGCCCATCGCTCCCTGTGGATCGGCTACACCCTCTACCTTCTCGGGGCCTTGACCTTCGCGCTCAACGGGACCGTCTCCAAAGCAATCCTGATGAGCGGGGTCGACTCGGCTCGGCTATCCCAACTGCGGGTGACGGGTGCCTTCATATTCCTGCTCGCCTTTGTTGCGGTAAACAGGCCCCAGCAGTTGAAGATCCACCAGAAGGAATGGCCGTTCCTCGTTGCCTACGGCATCTTCGGGGTAGCGATGACGCAGTACCTGTTCTTCGTCGCACTGCGCTACTTACCCGTAGGGATCGCACTGCTGATCGAGTTCACCGCGCCAGTCTTCGTCGCGTTGTGGTTCCGCTTCGTGCTAAAAGAGCCAACGCGCCGGACGGTGTGGCTGGCTCTAACGGTCGCACTGATCGGCCTGGCACTCGTTGCAGAGGTATGGCGCGGTTTCTCTTTCGAGGTAATTGGGCTCATTGCCGCTCTTGGAGCAGCATTCGCATTGAGCGCCCATTACCTGATCACCGATCGCCAAATGCGCCAACCCGAACCACGCGACCCTGTATCGCTCACCATGTGGGGCTTTGGATTTGCCGCGTTGTTCTGGGTGATCGTTCAACCCTGGTGGACCTTTCCATGGACCGAACTGAGCGGAACCAGCGATGCTTCTCTTGGTTCGATCCTCGGTCAACGTCCTCTGTGGGTCCTGTCCGGGTGGATGATCGTCATGGGAACCGTCGTGCCTTTTTGGTTAGTTGTTGCTTCCATGCGACACCTACGTGCTTCACAAGCATCCGTGATCGGGTTGACCGAACCTCTTTTGGCCATAGTCATTGCCTGGTTGGTGCTAGCGGAGTCCCTGGCGTTCGTTCAACTCGTGGGTGGGGCCCTGATTCTGCTTGGAGTTGTGCTGGCCGAGCGTTCTCGTCGACAACGCTGAGTATTCTGACGCAGTGCCGAATCCGCGTTCCCTTGATGCCGAGGGTGTGTGTTTCCCCGTCGGTGGTGACGAACGGCGCAGCACATCGGCCACCGGTCGTGCCGTCTTCGCCGATTCCATCAGGGCAGTTGATCCTGCTATTGCGGCTCGGATAGAACACACGCGCGACTGGCGCAAGGGCTACATCGCCCCTCTACGGGACATCGTCCTCGCGGCTGCCCAATCGACGGAGAGCGCCCTGTCTATCTCCCGACACGGCCTGGCATCTGCCGAGCAACGCTTCACCTTCCGCCGAGGAGACGACGAAGTTCCTCTCCACCATGCGATGACCGACTACACCTCACGCGGCTTTGCGTCGGTCACGGTGCGCGGTAGAGCAAACCCTGAGGGTGAACTATCTGTCCCGTACAAGGGCGGACGTCTCTTCGGGGACGATCTCCGCCGCCAGGTCGACACCTGGGTCGAACGAGGAATCGCTGAACCCTCCTTTGGCGAAGCGATGCACCTGGTTCTCGACAACCCGGACTGGATGGATCTGCGCGACGTTGACATTGCACTGCTTGGTGCGGGTGCCGAGATGGCACCTACCCGATCGCTTCTGCGCTGGGGGGCACGGGTGCACGCGATCGATCTTCCGCGCGTGGCTATTTGGGAGCGGCTCACGGCCATCACGCGGAGTACCGCTGGCAGTTTGCGGATTCCCATCCGCCTTGATGACGACGGCAACCCCCCGTTCGTGGTCGATGGCGATGTGCATCCTGAAGATGATCCGACGATCTGCGGTGCTGCTGGTGCCGATCTCATTCGGGAGACGCCGGAAGTTCGCACCTGGCTGGAAGAGACCCAACAGCCGTTTGTTCTCGGTACGTACGCCTACGCCGATGGCGCGAATCACGTCCTACTCTCGATGGCCAGCGATGCCATCGCTACCGCCCTCCTGCGCAATCGCGACGACATCACTCTGGCGTATCTCGCAACACCCACCGATGTTTTTGTAGTTCCTCTCGAGTGCGTCGAGGAAAGTAGGCGCAAATGGGAGAGCCGCGGACTCGGTGGACTCCTGCAAGCCCCCTTGCGCGTCGCTCGACAGTTCGAACCGAATTACCCGAACCTGTACTCGATAAGTAGCGGCACGAGCGTTGGACTGAACGACTCGATCATTCCTCAGCAAGGACCCAACTACATATTGGCGAAACGAGTCCAACGGTGGCGGGCCCTGGTCGCGCGATCCCAAGGCGTGCCTGTCTCGTTGAACCTGGCACCTGCCACCCGCACCCGTTCCGTAGTTCGTAATAGGGCCCTCGCCGCTGCGTATGCCGGTGCTGATCGATTCGGTGTGGAAGTCTTCGATCCCTCGACATCCACCACGTTGATGGCCGCGATGCTCGTCCACGATCTACGCAACCCGGAGTCCAGCGCTCATCCAGAAACATCCTTGGCAAATCCGATGGATCTCTTCGTGAGCGGTGCGAACCACGGCGGTCTATGGCGAGCGGCCTATGCACCGCGCTCCGTACTAGGGATCGCAGCGCTGCTCGGCATGTTCGAATCCCGCGCCTAACGGACCGTTAAAGCCGGAACCCGCGCGGCTGGGGGGTTGACGCGCGGGTTCCTCGATGGTGCTGAGCACCGTCGTAGCCGCCGGGGGTGGCGGCAAGTGCAGTGTGCCGACAATCGCTTGTCCACGCCGCCCCTTTGGCGAAAATGCCTGGGTAATCCACCTGCGATTACTCGATTCTCAGCGCCTCCGCCGACAACAACGCTTGCTGCGGCGTCGACAAGACCCGCTCGAAGGCCGATTCCGCCGCGCCGATGACGATGCTGTCTGCTCCAAGAGTCGGGGTAAGGAGTCGAACCGGCGTCGTCTCCCGCGCCAGCGTGAAACGCAATTCCTCGGCGATCGTGTGCTGGTACCGATCGACAAGAGTCGCGAGGTGGCCGGCGAGCACCACCGTGTCCGGATTGACGAAATTGACGATGGAAGCCAGACCGATCCCCACCGCAGAGGCCGCCGCGATGAGCGCCTCTTGAGCTTGCGCATCACCGTCCTCCGCCCGACGGATGACTTGGGTGATGTCATCGGTCACCGGATCAAGACCCGCTGAGCGGATGATGGTGTTACTCCCGATAACCGTCTCCCAACAGCCCACGGCTCCGCACCGACAGGCTGGACCATCAGGGTCAAAGCGCATGTGTCCGATTTCCCCGGCGTACCCCGAAGCCCCGGTTAGCATCTCGCCTTCGACGATCACCCCACCGCCGATACCGACGTCTCCGGAGACGAAGACCATGGCGCGACTGTCACGACCCGCCCCCCGAGTCCACTCGGCCATCGCACCCAACTTGGCGTCGTTACCCAAGACGACGGGGACATGGGCACCGAAGCGTTCGCGCATTGCCTCGCTGAGGATTACTCCGAACGGCTCATCAACCCAACCGAGTGCCGGCGCCCGATGGATGGTCGAGCGCGGCGGATCCCCACCTGGATCGATTACTCCCGGTAGAGCGCAACCGATTCCTGCGATGGCCACATGGTCAGGAAGTGCCTCGGCGATTTCTGAACTTCCAGTGACTACTCGCGCCGCAACTTCATAGGAGTCAGTGGAGCCACGACGATGGTCCTTACGCCAGCGGTGCAGGATCTGTCCACCGAAACCTTCGACTACCGCACTGCTGGAGTCAACGCGTTGGTCCCAACCGATGACGGCCAGCGAATCGGGCACTGCCGTGACCGTGAGCGAAGGTCGACCTACACCGCCGGCTGAACCCGCGCCCTCCTCTACAACTCCCACTTCGACCAGTTCAGCGACGATGGCCGCAACCGTGCTGCGATTCAACTTGGTGACGGTTCCCAGATCGGAACGGGACATCGACCCGTGTGCGTGCAGGACACGCAGGACTCGGGTCAGGCCGGGGCCGTCAAATGAGCTCACGAGTAGAGCGCCTCACGAGCCTCTCGGTAGCGCTCACGAATTCCAGGTACCGGCCGCGGGTCACGTGTTACGACTTCGCCCGGGCGGACGTCGGTCCACGTGGGCTGCTCGCCACCTCGCAGGATCCACGCAGCTTGACGTGCGGCTCCATCGGCAACGTACTCACCGGCTGGGGGTACTTCGACGGGCACGTCGACCAGTGTGGACGCAACATCGACTACGGCCGGGTTTGAGGCTGCGCCACCGACGAGTAGCACGCGTCGCGGCTGAACCCCGACCCCAACTAGTGCATCGACAGCATCGGCGAGACCGCCAAGCATTCCCTCGACCGCAGCCCTGGCGATGTTCGGCGCTGTGAGGTTGTCGCGGCTGATTCCGTGCAGTGAGCCGCGAGCGTTCGGCAGATTGGGGGTCCGTTCCCCATCGAAGTACGGCAACATCACCAAACCGTCAGAACCTGGCTTCGCCGACATCGCCAACTGCGCGAAGACATCCATGTCAACGCCCAGGAGTTCAGCTGTGCTAGTCAGGATCCGTGCAGCATTGAGCGTGCACACCAAGGGCAAGAAGACGCCAGATGCGTCGGCGAATCCTGCAACCAGCCCCGACGCATCGCTTGTCGGGATGGTGGATCCCGCGAAAGCGGTCCCCGATGTTCCTAGCGACACCACGACATCTCCCGGACCGATGCCGAGCGCGAAGGCTGCCCCCATGTTGTCGCCGGTTCCCGGGCCGAGGGCTATCGGTGGCGAACCCTCAATGCCAAGCAACGCCCGGGCAGCCCCACCCATCTCGGCGACGACCTCGCTCGGACTCGCAACTCGTGGCAACTCAGCGTCGTGGCCGAGTGCGAGTTCGAGGAGATCACGCCGGTATTCGCCTCGTGCAGGTGACCAGTAGCCCGTACCGCTTGCATCCCCGCGGTCGGTCGTCACCTCATCGGGCTTGTCGGCGAGCAGCCACGTTAGGTAGTCGTGCGGCAACATCACCCGGCTGGTCCGCGCAGCGTTCTCGGGCTCATTGCGGGCCATCCATCGCACTTTGCTTACGGTGAAGGCAGCCAGGGGTACGCTCCCCACGGCTTCAGCCCACGCTTGCGGACCTCCGAGTTCCTCAACAAGGGCTTGCGCATCGGGAGCCGAGCGAGTGTCATTCCACAACAGGGCTGGGCGGACGATTTCTGCGTCGTCGTCGAGCGTGACCATGCCGTGCTGTTGACCTGCAACGGAAATGGCAGAGACCCCATCGAGTAAACCGCCGGAACACGCCTCGATGAAGGCGGTCCACCACGCGCCCGGATCCACCTCGGTGCCATCGGGATGGCTGGCTCGACCTTCCCTGACCCACGCTCCGGTCTCGGCGTCACGGACTACGACCTTGACCGACTGGGTCGAGGTATCGACCCCGGCAACAAGTGTTCGCGCATTCACGGGGGAACCGTGCCACACATCGCCCCGGTATGGCGGCTCCGAGGGTCGTCTCGAGCACAGAACTTGTAGGACGACTTATGACTTTGTAGTGTAGAACCATGACATCGACCGCCCCCGGCACCACCGATTTAGATGCCGCACGGATCGCCAAGGGCATCCGCCGACGAGTCCTCGCCCACGTGCTCGCCAACAACGGTGGTTACCTGAGCCAGGCATGCTCCTCGGCCGATCTACTGGCCACGATGTACGCCAACGTCCTACGACTCGCACCAACCGACGGACCCATGCACCCGACGGCATTCGAGTCGGTTCCCGGCCCGGCGGCCCCTCGCATCTCCGGCGGCACGTTCCACGGTGAACCCGGTCCCAACCTCGATCGCTTCATCATCTCGCCCGCCCACTACGCACTCGTTGTCTACGCGGCTTTGATTGAGGCCGGTCGCCTCGACGAAGCGGCACTCGATCAGTTCAACAAAGACGGCTCAACTGTCGAGATGATCGGCGCCGAACACTCTCCAGGATTCGAGACCACCACCGGCTCACTCGCCCAGGCTCTTTCGACCGCCGGCGGAATCGCCCTCGGTCGACGCCTCAAGGGTGACACCGGCCGCACTTTCGTCTTCATGAGCGATGGTGAATTCCAAGAGGGCCAGACGTGGGAAGCCGTGCAAGCTCTCGCCTATTACAACCTCGACTCAGTCCGAGTGATCGTTGACGTTAACCGGGCTCAGTGCGACGGCCCAATGGATTCAGTGATGAATATCGAACCTCTCGCGACCAAGCTCAAGGCCTTCGGGGCGAGCGCAGATTCCGTCGACGGTCACGACATAGCTGCGCTCACCCACGCCCTCGAACGTCCGACTGCGCGCCCGCACTTCGTTCTCGCCTACACCGACCCCGTCCGCGGTGTTCCCCTCATGAACAACCGTCGTCCTGTGTTGCACTATCTGCGGTTTACCGGCAACGACGAACGCCAGGAGTACGAGAGGTTCTACGAAGAGCTCGTCTCCTCTGAGATTGCAGGAGGTGCACTGTGAGCACCCGAACCAACATCGAGGTCGTGACCCGTCCGCACGTCGAGAACTTCATTCAGTGGTCGGCAGACAAGCCCGAGGTACTGGTTCTTAGTGCTGACCTCACCAACTCCTGCGAGGTCGGGAAATGGCGCGACACCTACCCGGACCGATTCTTCTCAATGGGCATGGCCGAGCAGAACATGATGAGTTTTGCCGCAGGCTTGGCTCGCGAGGGATTCGAACCGTGGCTACATACCTTCTCGGTTTTCCTCTATCGACGACCGCTAGATCAACTCCAGATGTCAGTGGCTTACCCCAATTTGAAAGTGCGTCTTGTCGGGTTTCTACCCGGAATCACAACTCCCGGGGGCGTAACACATCAAGCGATCGACGACGTCGCGGTTATGCGTGCTATCCCGAATATGACCATTCTTGAAACTGGAGACGCAACGGAAGTCGAGTCAGTCCTAGACGTCGCTCACGCAATCGACGGTCCGGTCTACATACGCATGCTGCGCGGTGAGGTTCCCCGTTTGTTCCCAGCAAATGAGCCTATGGAGTTCAACAGCGCACGCGTACTAAGCATCGGAGGGCAGGCAATCGACGCTCCGGCGGACGTCGTGGTCCTCACCTCAGGCATCCTCACCGAAGAAGCGATTCGCGCCATCCCAGCATTGGAATCCAACGGAGTGAGCGTCACACACCTCCACGTATCCACGCTAAAGCCCTTCAATGATCCCACCGTGGTGACCGCAGTGAAATCAGCGACGTCTGCGGTGATCACCATGGAAAATCACCTGACAACTGGTGGCCTAGGTTCCGCTGTCGCTGAGGTTATGGCCGAGCACGCAGTCGCCGCCCCACTGCACCGAATCGGTTTGCGGGACACCTACGCCCACGGCGCCTCTCAGTCACACCTGCTCGCGGAGTACAACCTCGACGCCATGGCACTCGTCCGTACCGTGGAGTCCTCCCTGGATCGCAATCTGGGGATATCCGAGGCCGATCTCGCCGAGGTCCGTGTGGCAGCCGTGCACAGCAATGCCAAGGTCGAGGCGCTGTGACGAGACATCGAATCACCAGCGATCTCATCGAGATCGACTATCAGGTGACCAACGGCGATCCTGCCCAGATCGCCGAAGCGATCCGTGTCGAACAGACCATCGAATTCCCGTTCGACCTTGCACCAGCTTGGATCCAAGGCGAAGTCGTCGGACAGGTCCTCGAAACGTCAAAGCCTTCGGTCACGATCGGTTATCACCCTGGAGTCGCCGGGGGTGGCCTCGTTCAACTGTTGAACCTGTTGTGGGGAAACGTCTCACTGTTTCCTGGTGTTCGGATTACCGACTTTCGCCTGCCAGAGCCCGTGCTCACGCAGTTCCGCGGACCACGGTTCGGGATCCTTGGACTGAGAGCCATGTTCGACGCCCTCGAACGTCCGCTGCTGTGCACCGCGGTCAAGCCGATGGGGTCGAGCCCGGATGAACTCGCGGCGATGGCCGCAACGCTAGCTACCGCAGGCTTCGACATCATCAAGGACGATCACGGACTCGCCGACCAACCATGGGCTACGTGGAAACAGCGCGTATCAACTGTTGCGGAGGCGGTTAACGCCGCTTCGAGTGCAGCCGATACCCGGTCGGTCTACATGCCTAGCCTGAACGTTCCCGCAGATCTGCTTCGAGAGTCCGCGTTCTTCGCTAAGGAAGCCGGCGCCGGGGCTCTTCTCGTACTACCCGGCATCTGCGGGTTCGACGCCATGCGTTCCCTGGCCGACGACGATCACCTTGCCCTACCGATCATGGCCCACCCATCGTTCCTCGGATCGAACGTAGTGAGTCCGAACCAAGGGCTGGACCATGGCGTGCTGTTCGGAACGCTGATGCGATTGGCCGGAGCCGATATCTCGATCTTCCCCAACTACGGCGGGCGATTCAGCTTCTCCCCGGCGGAGTGCACCGACATCAAGGACAAGTGCCTAGCGCCCCTTGGCTCCCTGGCGACCGCCTGGCCGAGCCCCGGCGGTGGCATGACGCTGGATCGCATTGATGAACTCATGGATTTCTACGGCTCCGACGTCGCGCTCCTCATCGGCGGAGCACTCCACCGCGGCGATCTCGCAAGCAACGCTGCTGAGCTAGTAAAACGCATCGGCCGGTAGTGGCCATCACTTGCATCTAGCGAGGGAACGCTCCTGCGACTCCACCATCGACAGTCATCACCGATCCGGTAGTCCGCGATGATCGATCCGACAACAGGAATTCGACCGAGGCTGCAACGTCTGCAGTGGTGACGCGACGCTTGAGCAGATTGCGAGCGGCGTAGAAGTCCTCAAGTTCCTCCGGAGCGATGCCATGCGCCTCAGCGCGTTCTTCTCGCAGCCCCCCGTCCCACAAACGCGAGTTATCAAAGACTGCGTCGGGGTTCACCGCGTTAGCCCGGATCCCCGAGCTCCCGCCCTCCATGGCCGCGATCCGCATCAGTTGCACCATGCCCGCCTTGCTGACCGAGTAGGCGCCGAAGTTCGCTCCTGGACCGAACGCGTTCTTGCTGGCCACGTAGACCAGCGAGCCACCAATGCCCTGCTCACCCATCGCGCGCATCGACTCACGCGTGAGCATGAAGGCGCTAGTCAGGTTGATGTCTATCGCTGAGCGCCACTGCTCGTCGGTTAAGTCGGTCAGAGATCCGGTAACGCCAATGCCAGCGTTCAAGACCACACCATCGACGCCCCCGAAATGCCGGATAGTCGATGCGACCGTGCGGCGAACCACGGCGGAATCGGACTGATCTCCGGCGACGGTAATCGGCTCCGGTCCTCCGCCTTTCACGATCATCGAAGCGACGTCGTCTAGACCAGCCGAGTCGAGGTCGGCTAGCGCAACAGAGCAACCAAGACGAGCGAGCGACAGCGCAATGCCGCGCCCTATGCCTGATGCAGCCCCCGTCACGATGGCAACTCGCCCCGCGAACTCAGCCGGAGCTGGTTTCAAGCTGAGTTTGAACAACTCCATCGGCCAGTAATCGAAACGGAAGGTCTCAGCATCACTTAGCGGTTCGGGTTCACCGAAGGCGTCCAGAACAGTCTGCGCGACGGAGTGTGTGTGCAGAGCGATATCCGCGGCAACCTGGGCTTCCTTGCGGTGCTGACCGGTCGTGATGGCTCCAACTCCTGGAACCAAGGCGACGCGAGGCATCGGATCGTGTCCGGTGAAGCCTTCGGGCATCAACTCCATGTTCCGCTCGACGTACGACTCATACGACATTCGGTAGGCATCGACAGCGTTGGACACCGACTCGGCATCGGTGGCACTGAGCGCCATCGAGAGCGGTTTGATTCGCAACATGTGATCGGCACTAGAGACACCGCCGGCCACGATCGTGTCAAGGCGCGGATCGTCGGACATGCCTCGCAGCCGATCATCGATGCGAAGGACTCTGTGTCCGGTGCGAGACACCGCACCACGCAAGTGAAGTAGGAGCTTTTCCAGTTCGTCATCGGGAAGATCATCGTGACGAGGCGGTGGTCCGGCCGCGATCGAATGAGCGTCCACAAACGCGCGAGCATTGTCAACAACGTCGATCGTCCGTTGGTAACAGGCATCGGAATCCTCAGCCCAGGTCACCAGACCGTGGTGGGCGAGCACCACGCCCTCGAAGTGTGCGAGGTCTCCGACGATCTTGCTCAACTCAAATCCGGGACGAATCCAGTCCACGTAGGCAAACCCCTCGCCGAGGGCCTCACGGGTTATCCGTTGCCCCTCAACGTGATTAGTCAACGCGCAGATAGCGTCAGCGTGCACGTGATCGATATGCGCAAACGGCAAGAAGGCATGCAGCAACGTCTCGATCGATGGCCGCCGAGCACCAGGATCGATGAGCGCTCGAGTGACGAGATCGGTCATCTCTTCGTCACTCATCTCGCCGCGATCTCGTAATGCAGTCAGTTCGCCCAGCCGCAGCGCGGGATAGTCCGTATCAACCGAACCGCGCATGTCAGCACCGGAACCCTTGACCCACATCACCTGCTGTTCGCGCCCAAGGTGATCAATGATCGTTCCCTTTGCCGAGGTATTACCACCGCCGTAGACCACCAGGGAGGGATCGTCACCGATCCGATTCGAGCGGTCAACCAACTCATGCAATGGTGCAAACGAGTCGCTCACTAGACCTCCACCTTCACGAGAGCCTCGACCGTGGCCGATTCGGATGGTTCGACTGCTCCCTGTTCAGTCACGATGGCCGATATGTACTGGGCAGGTGTCACATCGAAGGCGGGGTTGAAGCCTTGAGCTCCGTCCGGTGCAACGGTCACCCCGCCGAAAGATGTCACCTCCGCACCATCACGCAGTTCGATCTCGATGTCATCACCAGACTCGGTCGAAAGATCCACCGTCGAGGACGGAGCGGCAACCACGAACGGAATTCCTGCCGCGTGGCAGGCGAGTGCGACCGAGACCGAGCCGATCTTGTTCGCGGTGTCACCGTTGCGTGCAATCCGGTCGGCTCCGATGATCGCGACATCCACCAAACCGCGCAGGATCGTTGATGCCGCTGCGCCATCAGACTGAATCACGTGCGGGATTTGATCCTGCGTGAGTTCCCATGACGTGAGTCGGGAGCCCTGCAGCAACGGGCGAGTCTCGTCGGCGAACACCTGCTCGACCTCGCCTCGGACGTTGAGTTCACGGATGATCCCAAGCGCGGTTCCCCATGCCGTGGTGGCGAGCGATCCTGTGTTGCAGTGGGTGAGGATGCGCAACGGGCGTGCTGAGACATTCGCCAAGATCCAATCGGCTCCCTTACGCGAGAGCTCGCGGTTGGCTGCTTCATCCTCTTCAGCGATTCGGTGCGCTTCGGCCACGACCGCCGCGACACCATGAGCAACGAAAGGGCGCACCCGGTCAACGCCCCATGCGAGGTTGACCGCCGTTGGTCGGGCATCTCGGATGCGATCGATCTCCGCGTCGAGCCGAGCCGTGTCCCAACCTTCGCGTTCGCCTTGAAACATCGCGACTGCAACGCCATAGCCGCCAACCGCACCCAGAGCAGGCGCGCCACGAACCACCAGGCGGACGATTGCATCGACGATCTGGTCGACCTGCACGCAGGAGACGTACGTCTCGGTGGACGGTAGTTGGGTCTGGTCGATCAGCACCAGCGCGTCGTCGTTCCACCGGACAGCGCGAATCTCCGCCACGAAAAGCCTCCAATTGAGCAGTTGTCCTACAACCTGACGACTAGGCTAACGCAGGGAGGAGACCAGCGTGACCCCAGCAAACAAGAACCAGACCAACAAGCACCGCGCCAACCCGAGTCGAACCAGCACCCGCACTCCCCTCGGCCGCGAAATCGCCGAAGAACTGCGCCGACGAATCGTTGAAGGCGAGTTCGCTCCCGGCTCGCGCCTGCCGAGCGAAAGCGATCTGTGCCAGCAGTACGGGGTTTCCAGGGTCACCGTTAGGACCGCCGCGAAAGCCCTCGAATCGCAGGGTCTTGTCGACATCCGCCACGGATCAGGGATGTTCGTGATGGACTTCGGGGGACAGATTCGCTCCGGAGTCCAAGAGCTTCGATCTATCACCGAGACCATCGCGGAGATGGGTCTAACTCCGGGAGTGGAGTACCACCGAATCGAACGACGACGTGCGAGCGACGAAGAACGAACCCGCCTGCACCTCGAACCAGAGGACGACGTCCTCGACCTGCAGCGGGCGATCACGGCCGACGGTGAAATCGTGGCGTACTCCTACGACGTGCTGCCTGCCACCAACATGACGCCCGAAATCGAGAGCAGTTTCGGTGAGGGCTCGATGTTCACAACCATGGACCGCATCGGGCTGGTACCTGTCCGAGCCCTTGCCGAACTTCATGCCGTTAACTCAACCAAAGTGGGCTGGGGTGACATGCGACCCGAAAGCGGGCTGTACCTCCTTCTCGATCAAGTCCACTTCGATCGAAGCGGTACTCCAGTCGCCTATAGCAAGACGTACTTCGTCGAAGGACGCTTTCAGTTCGTCATCCTGCGAACTCGATAACTCGATGCCCCCGATCAACTAGCCGCGAGTATTCGCCAGCGAAGGAACCCGCATCGTCGGCGAGCAGTCCTGCAGGATGCGCCTGAGTTCACTCTTCTCTCGACTATCCACGGACAAGCGCCAGCGATACTTCACGGCGATCCAGGTCTTGGCGTACCAACACTTCTTGCGATTCGGCAGCCAGTCGGCCGGGTCTCGATCGGATTTACTTCGATTGGACGACGCACTGACTGTCACAAGTGATCCTGCGTAGCCAAGGTCATTGGCGAAGCGCTCACGAACCGAAGCGCTCCACCGCCAAGCCCCAGATTCCCAGGCCTCTTTCAGCGGCACCATGTGATCGACGTCGAACGAGCTGGGGTCGCGGGTTCTGTTCCCGTCGTACGTCGAGCGCCACAATCCACCCGACACATCGCAGCCGTTAACTCGACCTGACTTCCGCTCCGTGATCAAAACTTCTTCACGCGTGGAACACCCATTGCCATTGAGATCAGACCAGTGATCGAACAGGTCGCGGTCGTAGGCCGATGAGCGCTCTACAGACACCGGCAGCGAGTTGAGCACCCGCTCGGCAGCACGACGAGTGTCCGCGCTAGCTGGTGACACTGACCCGAGCCCGAGTGCCAGCACGCACACGACACCCATCAACACGATCCTGGAACGCACGACACTGCTTCGCAGCCCCCCAGCCATGCCCCTACTCTGACACGCATGCGAACACCCCGCTGGTCCGAAGTTCGGGAATTCGTGCAATTCGAGAAACCGAGCCTGAACCCCCGAGATCGAGCACTGAACCGTGCTGCGAGTTTGTCCGATATACGCGCCGCGGCCCGCCGATTCACTCCTAAGGCTGTCTTCGACTACACCGACGGTTCTGCGGGAGAGGAACTCGCGCTTCGACGTCAACGTGAAGCATTCAGGTCCCTGGAGTTCCATCCGACCGCGTTCAGCGACGTCAGCGAAGTGGATCCGTCGACCGAATTCCTCGGCCAACGCGTATCCATGCCCATCGGTTTTGGTCCCACGGGTTTCACGCGCATGATGCATCACGCAGGCGAAAAGGCGACGGCATCTGTCGCAGGCAGCAACGGTCTTGTCTTCGTATTGTCAACGTTGGGAACCACGAGCCCGGAAGATCTGAAGGCAGCTGTCCCCCATGGAAATAACTGGTTCCAGCTGTACATCTCCAAGGATCGATCGATTACTCACGACTTGATCGACAGAGTCGAGGCAAGTGGCTGCGACGTCATCGAGTTAACCATCGACACACCCGTGGGTGGCATCCGCCGTCGAGACATCCGCAACGGCCTTACAGTCCCACCCAAGCTCACACCCGGCACGGCCCTGGACATGGCGATCCACCCGTCCTGGTGGTGGCACAAAGTCACAGAGGATCCCTTGGAGTTCGCTTCGCTTCGCGACTCAGGTGGGACCGTCTCCGAACTCCTCAGCCGAGTATTCGAACCTGCGTTGACCCTCGAAGACATCGCCTGGCTACGTGAACGGTGGTCCGGCTCGCTGGTTGTTAAGGGAGTCCAAAGTGTGGTGGCGGCACAAGATCTTGCGAACCTCGGAGTGAACGCGATCGTGCTGTCCAACCATGGAGGACGGCAACTCGACAGAGCACCCGTCCCGCTGGAACTCCTCCCCGACGTGGTCGCAGAAGTAGCGCAGGACATCGAGGTCTACATCGACGGAGGCGTCACAGATGGCGCTGACGCATTGGCTGCTGTGGCCCTCGGGGCCCGGGGTGTTTTTGTCGGCAGAGCCCACCTCTATGGACTCATGGCCGGCGGTCGAGCCGGGGTCCAGAAGGTGGTCGATCTCTTCCGCGAGCAACTCACCACGCAGATGGCCCTGTTGGGTGTTCGAGACCTGTCCGAACTAACGCCCGAACACGTTCGCTTCAGGCCGGGGACTACTCAGAGTCGATAGGAATCGTCACCGTTTCCGTGCGGCCGACCACATGCGCGTCTTCGTCATAGACGGTGACCACCTCGTCCTCAACGATCAAATTCCCGTCCGCGTCACGAACATCGATGGTCTCATCGACCAGCGAGCCCTCAGGTGCTGATGCGACGACCACATCGTCCGTAACGGTCCCGAGGACGTTGTCGTTTTCGTCAACGATGACCTCTACCTCGATGTCTTCGCCGATTTCGATGTCGTCGTCCGCCATGACCCCTCCTTGATTTCCGCTAGTGACCTTCAACTAAACCTACTCGCTAGAAGATGACGCCCTTGTGCAGGATGAAACAGCCGTAGGGCTGATCCTCGAGTGTGTGGACGACGGCATACGCCTGTTGAGCACGTTGGTAGAAATCTAGGCGCGGGATCACACCAAACTCGAGAGCACGCTTTTCGGATTCAGACGCGAGTGCGAGCACATCATCTTGGAGAGATGTGGTCTTCACTGGATCATCTTCCACTTCCATCCGCTCAAGCGGAAAGTCGATAAAGGAGTCAAGTGGATACACGCTCAAGATCGCCTTGGCAGCGCGCCGAACCCCAACCTCACCGAGTCTGATGACGGGCTTGCCACTGGCGGCCGCCGGATAGTTGCGGTCAACGAGCAGCAATTGATCTCCGTGACCCATATCGTCGAGGATTTTCAGCAGATCACCACTGAGAAGCGGATCGATTCCCTTCAACATGGATCGAAACCTATCCCCTTCCTGCCAGTGCTCGCTAACCTGAACGTCGAAATCCTCTGTCCCGAAGTATCCATCGAAGGGTGCGCAATGACCGGAATACGAGCAGCGGTTTTAACGGGCCCGGGCACGTACGAGGTTCAGGAATTTCCGATTCCAACACTCGAAGACGGCGCGCTGCTCATGGAGATCGAGATGTCGGGAATCTGCGGTACCGACAAGCACACGTATCTCGGCGAGACGAAGCAGTACGCGGGGACTCCGGCGGAGACCGATACTCCGTTCCCCATCATTCAGGGACACGAGAACGTCGGCATCGTTTCCGAGATCACACCGAAGGCTGCTGAATCTCTCGAGTTTTACGGAAAGCCTCTAAAGGTCGGTGATCGCATCACTATGTGTCCCGACATCGTCTGCGGCCAGTGTTACGAATGCAAACACGTTATGGGCTACGTCTGGTGTCAGAACAGTGATTGCTACGGGAATTCCTACACCTCGGCCACTGCACCACACCTCATGGGTGGTTGGGCAGAGCAGATGTACATCCGCCCGGACACATTCGTTTACAAAGTTCCTAGCGGCCTGAGCCCGCGTGTGGCCGTTCTCGCCGAACTGATGGCCTGCACAGCATCGTTGGACAAACTCAAGGAGTTCTCGTCCTACGCAATCGAGGGATTCAATTCCGGTGACACCGTGGTGGTCATCGGCTCAGGTCCACTCGGCCTGCTTCACATCACCAAGGCGGACATGATGGGCGCGGGTCAGATCATTGCTACCGACCTCAGCGAACACCGCCTTGCGTTTGCCAAGCGCTGCGGTGCGGATGTGACATTGAATGTCTCTCAGACCTCACCTGAGGAGAGGATTCAGCAGATCCTCGATCTCACCAACGGTCGAGGGGCCGATGTGGTCTTGCATATGGCCAACACTCCAGCATCATTCGTCGAGGGCATAGAGATGCTTAAGCGTGGCGGGATGATGCTCGAAATGGGCAACTTCGCGGACACTGGCGAGGTGAGCATGAACATCCATCGCCACATTTGCAGCAAGAACATCCGGCTGATCGGTCTCACCAATCATCCATCGACCGGGTACGGGCCGGCTTTGGATCTGCTCGAACGCTACGCAGATAGATACCCCTTCGAGGATTTCGTTAGCCACGAATACGCGCTGACAGATGTCGATGATGCGATGCGTATGTCGATGGACCCACAAAGCCTCAAAGTGGTCATGAATCCTCGGCTCTAGGGCCCTTCGTCCCTGGAAACGATCAGCATTTCGTGTTCTAGTAGCAGCATGGACCGTTCCTTGATGTTCGCAGACGACGGGTCCGAGGGGGCCGACTCGGCTTGGCGATGGGTAGTTGCTCAAAAATGGACGGGGTGGCAGATCACTGTCCTGACCGTTCAACCCCAGGGCGTCGACCATCAAGGGCCGCAACCACCACACGAATGGTCTCCTGCCAACGCACGCGAATTGCCCACCGAAGCAGATGCGCGAACAGTCACGCACATGGTCGCCGACGGAGACCCGCGTGAAGTCCTCACCTCCATGCCTGCGGATCTCTTAGTCATTGGGCGCCGTGGAACAGGTCTGCTGAAGCGGCTGCACATTGGCAGCGTCGCCGAGGCTCTGCTGGACAACCCGGCCGCTCCCCTCCTTGTTGCGCACGGAGACTCATCCGTGCACAACGTTGTGGTAGCGGTCGACGGTTCCGGATACGCCGCCCATGCCGTCGAGGTTCTCAGAGATCTTCCGTGGATCGGATCCGCCAGAGTTACGATTCTCGGTGTAGACGAGGGTGACGGAAAGGCACGCACGGCCGTTGACCATGCGGCCAAGATTCTTGATTCAGCCGCCTACGCAGTGGACCGACGCGTCATCGATTACGACCCGTCCGCTCTGACGGTGAACGTTCGACACGACATCGAAATGTTCGTCAAGAAACACCCCATCGACCTCATCGTCGTAGGCACCAAGGGACTCACGGGTAATAAGCGACTTCGCTTGGGGTCGGTATCGGATTACATTGCCCATCACATCGATGCTTCGGTACTTCTCGTTCGCGATGCCTACCGATAGTCAGAGCCCGCACGCTCGCGAGCCATTGCTTCTCATCAACGAGCTTGGAGCAGATCCTGACGTTGGAATCAGTCACGAGCTGGCCGAACAGCGCTTGGCCGAATACGGGCCCAACGAACTCCCGTCATCTGGCGGCCCCTCCGTGCTTCGCGTCTTCTTGACTCAGTTCCGCAATCCGCTCATCTACGTTCTTCTTGGTTCCGCTGCGATCACTTTGGTCATAGGCCACGCCGTGGACTCCATCGTCATTTTGGCCGTGGTCTTAGTCAACGCCATCGTCGGCTTCATTCAAGAATGGCGTGCCGGTGTCGCGCTCGCGGCTCTCGCCGAGATGTCCCCCACCACCGCGTCGGTGATCCGCCAGTCGATGCCGTTGCGGATTCCATCCACACATCTCGTCCCCGGCGACACGGTGATTGTCGACGCTGGAGATCGAGTTCCAGCCGACATCCGTCTCCTCCACGCATCGGGTCTGCGAGTTGACGAGGCAAACCTCACCGGAGAATCGGTGCCTGTCCACAAGCACCCGGATTTACTACCGCTCGATACCGCGCTGGCCGATCGAACCAACATGGCGTATTCGGGGACCTTGGCAACGGCAGGGCGAGGGGTCGGGCTGGTTGTGGACACCGGCTCCCGGACTGAAATGGGGCGGATCCATCAACTGATGTCGAGCGCCGAGGGTGTCGAAACGCCGCTCACGAAGAAGCTCACTCAGTTCAGTCGCTGGCTCACTGTGGCAATCCTCGGACTTGCGGCCATCACGTTCATCCTCGGGCTAACCCGCGGCGAGGACCCCGCAGACATGGTTACTGCAGCCGTGGCCTTGGCGGTAGGCGCCATTCCCGAGGGACTGCCGGCAGCTGTGACCATCACGCTCGCAATCGGCGTGGGAAGGATGGCGCGAAGGAATGCGATCGTTCGTCGGCTTCCCGCCGTGGAGACTCTCGGCAGCACCACCGTCATCTGCACCGACAAGACAGGCACTCTTACAGAGAATCAGATGACAGTTCTATACGTATTCTCCAACGGCACAGCGCACTCGTTATCGACTTCGGATCGAGATCTGTCCCCCGCTGTTCGGGAGTGTCTTCTCGCTGGACTGCTCTGCAATGACGCCAGTGTCGGCTCGGGGATCCACAATCGTGAGGACAATGTCGGCGATCCGACCGAACTCGCGCTGGTTGCGGCTGCTCATCTCGATGATCGAGTTTGGACGGAGGCTCGATCGTGGACACGGGTGCAGGAAATTCCTTTTTCCTCGGACATCCGCTTGATGGCAACACTCCACTCGAACCTAGACGCAAGCAAGCAACGCATTTTCGTCAAAGGCGCAGTCGAAGACGTACTCGCTCTGTGTGATGTGGAGTCGGAAGACAGGCAAAAAGTCTTACAGGCGACTGATGAATTTGGAGATCAAGCGCTACGCGTCATGGCATTCGCCACGGCAACTGTGCCGTCGAGCTTCTCCCTCACACTCACAAATCTGAAGCAAACTCCGCTGGCCTTCCTCGGCCTACAGGCTCTGATGGATCCCCCGCGCCCCGAGGCGATCCAAGCGATTCGCGCGTGCCATACAGCCGGAATCACCGTGAAGATGATCACCGGGGACCACCAAAACACAGCTGAAGCTATTGCCAAACAGATCGGCTTGAATCCTGTCGCCGGATCACCATTGACTATCCTCTCAGGACGCGATCTCGACCAGATCCGAAGCGAAGACCTTCGTGACCAAATCAATTCCGCTCATGTGTTCGCGCGAGTAACGGCGAAGCAGAAGCTCGACATCGTCTGCTCACTTCAGTCCGAGGGAAACGTTGTGGCCATGACCGGGGATGGCGTGAACGACGCTCCAGCCCTCAAACAGGCCGACATTGGCGTTGCGATGGGACGTATCGGCACCGAGGTGGCCAAGGAGACGGCCGACATCGTTCTGACCGACGACGACTTCGCCACCATTGAAGCCGCGGTCGAGGAAGGTCGCGGAGTCTTCGACAACCTCACGAAGTTCATTGCCTGGACACTGCCGACCAATCTGGGTGAAGGCCTTGTAATCCTTGCAGCCATCATGTTGGGCACGGCACTACCGATCCTGCCGGTGCAGATTCTGTGGATCAATATGACAACCGCCGTGGCTCTCGGCCTGATGCTGGCTTTCGAACCCAAAGAAGCCGACATCATGAATCGTCAGCCCCGGGCACCCGACAATCAGATCGTCACTGGCCCATTAATCGTCCGCATCATCGCTGTCGGTGCCGCCATGCTCATCGGTTCATTCGGGCTGTTCACCGCGGCCCTCGATGCAGGTGCATCCACAGCAGAAGCAAGAACACTCGCCGTCAATGCGTTCGTCGCTATGGAGATCGGCTACCTATTCAACTGCCGATCGCTTCACGGATCTGTGTGGAAGGTCGGCTGGTTCACCAATCCATGGATCTGGGTGGGAATCGGCACGACCGTTGCCCTGCAAATGGCGTTCACGTATCTCCCGATCATGAACAGCATCTTCCAAAGCGCGCCCCTGGCCGCAAGCTCCTGGTGGCCGATCATCGCGCTCGGATTCGTGATCAACCTGTTGATCGGCGCGATCAAATGGGTGGAGAACCGTCGATCGACGGTAGCGGTTGGCGCTAGTCGGTAACGACGAGACGCTGTGCGCGCAGAGACATTACGAGCGCCACGATCCATCCCACGATGGTCCAACCGAGGAGGAGGTTGACCCAGAAGACCGCCCAATGGGGTACATCCCGTACCGCGGCGATCGCCCAGGGCAGCATGTACCCCGCACTGACTATCGCCACGATGACGGCGACGACCTTGGTTGTGGTCCAGGACCGATCGGCAGGTTCGACTCGCATCTCGTTCATGCGGCCACGGTAACCCGCTAGGCGAACATCGTGCGACGTATAGCCGCGGTGTGTTCGGCAGTCGAACCACAGCACGACCCGACGACATCCACGCCCATGTCCTTCAGCGCCGCAGCTAGCTCCGCCATTCCCTCGGGCGTACCGTTATAGATGAAGTCGGCACCTACGAGCTCTGGCAGACCAGCATTGGACTGCATGAACAACAAGGTGCCCTCGGGTCGCGCCTCAGCCATCTTCTGAGCAATGGTCGTCATTTCCTCGAAGCCCCGTCCGCAGTTCGCACCGACGACGTCTGCTCCGATTGAGGAGAGCTCCACGACGGCCTGCTCGGGTGAAACACCCATCATGGTGTGCAGGTTGGTATCGAAACTCAAGGTTGCGAATATCGGGAGTTCGGGCGCTACCTGCCGGGCTGCGTCCACCGCTGCCCGAACTTCGGCAAGGTCACTCATGGTTTCGATGACGATGGCGTCAACCCCGCCGGCAACAAGACCCTCGATCTGCTCTGCGAAAAGTTCTTGAGCAGACTCTGGAGTCAGCGTCCCCATGGGTTCGAGTAGTTCGCCTGATGGACCAACGTCTCCCATTACAAATACGTCCACGTGTGCGTCTGCAACTCTGCGTGCGATCTCGGCAGCAGCCTTATTCAACTCGTGAACTCGATCTTCCAGTCCGTGCATCTGCAGCCTAGGCCGACTTCCCCCGAAGGTGTTGGTCGTCAGCAGCTGTGCACCCGCATCGGCGTAACTCGTCAAGATGCGCTCGATCTCGTCGGCTCTCTCGACATTCCACAACTCCGGGGCTCCTCCGTCGTCCAGCCCTGCCGACTGGAGCATGGTGCCCATGGCGCCATCACCGACTCGCACATCACCGGCACGAATTGCATCAAGAAGCTTTGACACGAGGAGTCCTCTCTAGGTGGACTGTGATTCTTTCACAGTATTCGAATGTCACCCCGCTAGTTGTTCACGTGTGCGGTCATCATGGGGGTCATCAAGCCTGGCGAGTCGAATACGGCCTCGACGCGAGACCACCACTAGGGCGATCACAAGCATTGCGACACCCGCTGTGGCCACGGTTACCCGCGGACCCACCTGATCGGCCAGCCATCCCTGAGCGAGTCCGCCCGTGGGGGCTGCAACGGTGAAGACCATCATCCGAAGCGCGAGAACTCTGCCCCGGTAGGAATCGGCCACGATCATCTGACCCGCCGTGTTGATAGAGGCGACAACCGAAAGGAAGCATGCGCCGATGACGACGAGAGCGAGAATCGAGATTCCATACGACGGTGCGAGGGCGAAAAGGACCAGCATCGCGCCGTAAGCGACGAGCCCCGATCCGGCCACCACACTTAGCCGCGGTGCAAACCTGCTCCCGCCTACGAGCGGCGCTGCCGCAAAGGCCCCAACTCCAAGAGCAGCATTCATGATCCCGAGTTGGACGGGCCCTACTTCGAACACAGCACCGGCGAATACAACCGTGAAGGAGAAGACCGGATTGCCGAAGAAGCCCACGGTGAAGGCAATGATGAGAGCCATGACGATCCCGGGCTGGCCCTTTATATAGTCGACGGCCGAGCGAATCTGCCGGGTGAAGGGAAGGGTGCTGCGAGCCACGCGCAGGCCACGACCCGCTCGCACGAGCAACAGCGCGGCGATGATGAAGGCGTAGGAGACAGCATTGAGTCCGAAAGCCCAGGCCGGCCCAAGGGTCGCCAGCAGTACCCCGCCGATGGCAGGACCGATAGCGCGTGCAGCGTTGAACTGAAGGGAATTGAGTGTCACCGCTGACAAGAGATCTTCACGGGGCACCAGATCATGAACGAATCCCTGCCAACTAGGCATGCTCACGCCATTTAGGGCTCCCACAACCGCAACCAGCAGCAGCAGTACCCACGGACTTCGGAGGTCGCTCACCCACGCCAGCCAGATAAAGGCCGCCCCGCCACCCATCGCCAACTGCATCACCAGTAGCACCGAACGCCTCGGATACTGGTCGGCCACCGAACCGCCCAGCGGACTGAACATGAACATGGGGAGGAACTGCGCGGCAACGGCTGCGCCCACCCACAGGGCGCTACCGGTGAGTTCAAACAGCACAAATGGGAGCGTCAGATTCAGAACCCACGTCCCGGTATTGGAGACAAGCGCACCTATCCAGAAGATACGAAAATCTCGGTAGCGAAAAGCCTTCACGAGGCGAGCATCCGATCACTGGGAGCCTTCGATTGATCATGAACCCACCGACGCACAACTGGTGTCACGCTCCCCATCGCCACCGGCATGAGGACCAAGATCGCGATGGTTCCGGCTCCCCACGCACCACCGAGCAGAAATGCGAAAACCAAGATCACTCCGTCGAATGCGAGGCGCGACATCCACAGCGCGATACCGAAACGTTCGTGTGCGGCTTTGACGATCTGGTCGTAGGGGTTGGCGCCGAGATCAGAAGCGAGCGTCGCTATTACACCAAGCGCGAATAGTGCGAATCCGACCATCCACAGCCCTATCCGCGAAGCGATGACCCACGACGCAGGGTCCCAACCGAGCAGATCGAAAACAACGAGATTCCACAGATCGACTACAGCTCCAACGCCGACGAACGCGATGAGGGTTCCCCATCCTGGACGAGATCCGAGAAACCAGGATCCAACGAGGAAGAACAGTGAGACGGCGATGATCACCGTGCCAACTGTGAGGCCCGTCAGCTCGGAGGTGCCTGCGATGAAGGCATCCAACGGTGCAACTCCCCAACCGGCTGCCAGCATCCACGCCAGACCCGTCCCAAGGGAAACGGCTCCCAGAACGAGCGCAAGCCAGGCTCGAGCGTTGCGGTGCTGCGCACCAGCCATCGATTACTCCGATCCCGAGCAGAGCGTCCCAGCGAACTCGAGGGACGCGTAATCATCTCAGGTCGGTGAGGCGGCTTCTCGGAACTGTCAGGAAGCGCTCTTGTTCTGTTGATCCTTGACCTGCTTCATTCCGATAATCAGGAGCAGGATCGTGATGACACCAAGCAAACCGACAGCAACACCGCTGATTCCCACAGCCCAGTTGAAGCCGGCCGCGTAGGCCGGCCCGATGTCGGCAATTGCCTCCTTGGCAGTCTCACCCGATGAATCCTTACCGGATCGCAGGAACAGACGAACATCGTCCATTGCCTTGCCTATATGGCTCGGGGGCACCCCGGACTCCTCCAGGCGACCGATCAGGTTCTTAGTTCCGAAGGCACCGACGAGGGCGGAGCTGACGGCAAAGCCCATGGCGTACCCGAGCTGACCGACAGTGGTTCGAAAGGACGTGACAGGTCCAAAGGATGACTTCGGTGCTTCGGCCACGAACAGTGCCGACTGCGGGACGGACACGAACGCGAGCCCGAATCCGAAGATGAACAACATGATCGCCATTACCCAATAGGGAGTGGTGTCGACGACGAAGGCGAGCAGGATCAGGCCGCCAGCCAGCCCGACGAATCCCCCACCCATCAAGGTCAGCGACCGCATACCCGGCTTCATCAACCGACCAGCAAGCACCCCGGCTGCTCCAAACGAGATCATCATCGCGGTCTGACCGAGAGCGACTTCGCCCGGAGTGAAGTTCTGCACGTATTGCCAGAAGTTGCTGGTCTGGAGTTGCACTGTGGCTTGCGCGAAGTTCCATGCAATTCCCGAGACCGCTGCGGCAGCGAATATTCCGCTAGCGAACAGTGCTGGGGGGAAGATCGGATTAGCGACCTTGCGTTCGACGACGTAGTACAACGCAAACAGCACTAGACCAGCCAGGGTCGGAACCAAGAAGGCGGGGTTTCGGATTCCGCCCGATGCCTGGGCCACGCCGTACAAGAACGCGATCATGGCCAGGGCGATAATGAGCATGCCGGCGTAGTCCGGACGCGCTCCGGAGACCTTCGGCATTGCCGGCAAGATGATGGGAACCAACAGCAAGCACACCAACGAGATCACCGGTACAAGCAGCATGGCGATCCGCCAATTGATACCGGCGAGCTGGCCGCCCACCAAAGATCCGATGATGAAGAAGCCGACCATCACCAGGTTCCATAGACCCAGAGCCGATGCCACTTTTCCTGGGCGGGCCACGAATCGGACGTAGGCGAACGCCGCGGCGAGCGTTGCACCCACTCCGACGCCGGCTACAGCACGACCAGCCAAGTAGCCGGCCGTGATCGGACTAATGGCCACAATCACGTCGCCCGCAATGGCAAGTACGAGCGCTGCCCCCAGAATCTTTCTACGACCGAGACGATCGGCCATCATTCCCATCGGCAAGACGGTTGCGGCGAGAGCGAGAGTGGAGATACTCGCAGCGAGCGCAACGACTGAGCCGGTCATGTCCAAAGACTTGCTCGCCTCAACGATCGCGATATTCGCAACAGCCGGATCTATTAATTGAATTCCCGCCAGGACACCCAGGAATGCAACTGCGAGAGTGGGGCTCTCGGCCGGAGATGACGTGTCGGGGGCAGAGGTTGCTGAAGACATGTGACCAAACGCTAACAACGATCAAACAGCGCATCTAGACTTTCGGTGAATCCATCCAAAACTGACTGAGGACTACACATGTGCACGAACTTCAAGGTCAAGCCCGCACAGGACGGCAGCATCGTCGTCGGCCGCTCGATGGAATTCCCGGTAGGGATCCCTACCGCTTTGGGCATATTGCCGAACGACCACCAGGGCACTTCCGCCGCTCCTGCCGGCAAGTCGGGCAAGACCTGGACTGCTCAGCACGGCGTGGTCGGCATGTCCGCTTTCGGCAGCCCTCAACATCTGTCAGATGGGATGAACGACGCGGGGCTATCCGCCCACCTCCTCTACATGCCCGGTGGCTTCTGCACCTACGCGGACTTCGTCGGTGACGGGAACGACATCTCCGAACTCGATCTGATTGCCTACCTCCTCGGCACGTGCAGTTCAATCGACGAAGTAAAAACGGCGATGAACGGTCTTCGTGTCTGGGGCTATGACCCGGGAATGGGCTTCGCTCCGCCGTGCCACATCCTCGTGCACGACACCAAAGCATCTCTAGCAATCGAAATGCATACCGACGGTGTGCACCTTGTCGACAACCCGACCAGCGTCGGCACCAATGCTCCGTACTTGGACTGGCACCTCACCAACCTCGCAAACTACGTCGGCTTGTCGGCGGAGATGCCCGATCCGGAGCAGGTCGGCGCCTTGACGGTGAAGGCCCTAGGCCAAGGTCAAGGCCTGATGGGCCTACCCGGCGATTACACGCCTCCCGGTCGCTTCATTCGAGCAGCAACGCAGGTGACACTCAGCGATCAGCCGTCCAACGCACATGAGGCAGAGTTGATCGCACTGCACATCCTCAACACACTCGACATCACTCCAGGCATCATCCGAGAACCAGCGCCCAAGGGCGGAACCAACGACGAAGTCACCGTCTGGGACTCGATTTCCAACCTCACGGGCAGGCGCTACGCGTATCGAACAGTCACCGACCCCACTGTCTACGTGGTCGACCTGTCGAAAATCGACTTCACCAAAGCCGCTCGCACCCAGGAGATGTCGTGGAGCGGAGACTTCGTCGAGGTAAGTGTCGAGTAGTACCTCGAGCCGCTTGACGCAGCGGGCTTAGGGTGCGGCTATGAAACTGCGCCTGTCACTGGTCGTCGCCCTGGTCGCTTCGCTCATCGCCTTGCCTGTCGCCGCAGCGCAGGCCGTCAACCACACCGATAAAGAGGTGATCCGGGTCTACCACCAAGCCGTGAGCCCCACGAAAGTTTCCGGTAGCGGCATTGGAACAGTGCGAACCTTCTTCATCCCCATGGCCGTAAACGGCCAGGCCGCGGACGACCAATACCTCGTCGGAACCCTCACCACACTGACGAACGCCATGGCTAATGGCCTAGAACTGCGTGGGTCCGATCTCACTTTCGTCTTTGGTTCAGAGGAGGACCAAATCGTGCTCGGCGGCATTTCGTACTACCCCACTGATGGAGCGACGCTCGCACCAGGAGCAACGACGGTTCGGCCCGTGCTTGGCGGTTCTGGAAAGTACGAAGGCGCCCGGGGACAGGCCACGTCACTCAATCTCGGTGCGGATGGCTGGATACACACATTCCGCATCAGCGTCGACTAGTCGAGCACGGTTGATTTGGCGAAAGCAGTCCCCGCCAGGGAAAGCACGTGGGTCGCCGGGGGCTCGAACCCCGAACCTACGGATTAAAAGTCCGCAGCTCTACCATTGAGCTAGCGACCCGGATTGCTCAGGCTACCGGTTCGATTCCACGACTTGCGAGCGTCATCGGCTCCCGGCCGAATCTGAATCCCACTCGGCCTCCGGTGCCTCAGCATCAAGCTCTTCGAGTGTGATTCCTCGGGTTTCCTTGAGTCGAATTACGAAGGGCAGTGTGACGATCGAGGCGAGTATCAAGAAATAGGCGGGCGCCACTGGAGTGCCGAACTGAGTGATAGTCCACGCCGCCACCAGTGGTGCCGTTCCACCGATGATTCCCGAACCGATGTTGTAACCGGTCGCGAGCGCCGAATAACGGGCGCGAGATGGGAACTGCTCGCCGACAACGGCCATCAACGGGCCGTAGAAAAGCATCAGGAAGAACAGCGCGACAATTCCGGCGAATACTGCCCAGATGAGTGGATCGAAACTGAAGACCCACATCAACGGGATCGCCAGGATGATGTAACCGATCGTGCCGGCGATCATTAGCGGCTTGCGCCCAACCTTGTCTGACCACAACCCGAAGAAGGGAGTGGCGAAGGCGAACAGCGCCGTCATCAATGTAACGACAAGGAAGGTCTCTCGATCATCGATCGGGGAGTACTCCTCAAGGATGTCCGGGACGAATCCGATGATCACGAAGTACAAGAGATTGCCGTAGCCGGCGATGACGGCAGTGATGAAGATCGGCTTGGCGAGGTAGCGGAAGGCGTAACGCAACGGCTGTTTCGGGGTATTTCCTTCCTTTTCTTCCTTCTCAAAGGCCTCCGATTCCATCATTCGGCGCCGCATAAGTAACGCGAAGAGGCCGAGCACGCCTCCGAAGAGGTACAGGATTCGCCATCCCCAGTCACTGATCTGCGCGGGATCGAGGACATTGCGCATGATCAAGACGGAGACCGACGCGAGCAGGATGCCGATTCCCGAAGTCATGACGACCGAGGCAGTAACAAAACCTCGACGCCTCGGTGGTGCTTGCTCGACAAGTTGGACCATTGCGCCGGAGTACTCGCCACCGGCCGAGAATCCCTGGACCATTCGCATGATCGTGAACAGGATCGGCGCCAAGATGCCGATAGCGGCATAAGTAGGTAGTACCGCCATCAGAACCATAGGCACCGTCATCAAAATGATGGAGAGAACCAGTGCTCGCTTACGGCCAAGACGGTCACCGATGCTTCCGTAAAAGGCGCCGCCGGCTACACGCAGAACCGAACCAGCGGCGAACACGCCCAAAGTCGCCAGAACCGAGAAGATCGGGTCACTCGAGGGAAAGAACAAGGGCGAGACAACAGGCACCAGATACAGATAGAGCCCGTAGTCGAACCATTCGATGATGGTTCCCGAGGATCCATAGATCACACTGTTTCGTGCGCGTGCCTTTTGTTCAGGAGTCTCGATCTCAGTTGCTTCGTCAGCCATCTTTTCGGATCACCCAGTGCTCGTCGGCTTGTGTTCGGAACAGGTATCGATGCTAACTAAGCACTCGACCAACGTCAGGAAAAAGCTAAGTGCGTGGGTGAACTGCTATCGGCAGATGCGCTTGATCAGCTTCCTGGGATTGACTGCGGCTGACTCGCCGCCACTTTTCCAATACTCAAAGTGCAGGTGAACAGAGCCAGGTGATCCAGTATCGCCCATGGTCGCGATGACTTGTCCCGCGACGACTTTGTCGCCGCCACTAATGAAAACTTCATCCATATGGCCGTAGTAGTACTTGCTGCCGCTGGAACCCTTCATCACGATCTGGAGGGCACCGTTGGACTGAAGCTTGGTGCGGTCGATCCGCCCGTCCTCAATCGCGAAGATCGGAGTCCCCCGATCGGCGGACAGGTCGATCCCTGTGTGCTTGCGGCGACCTCGATCGGCGCCCCAGCCGTCTCCAACCCAGAAGTTCTTGGTCGGGCAGACCTTCTTGCCCACCGGGGTCGGCGGTGCCCAGCGACCATCGAGGGTTTCGGGGGATCCAAGGAAGCCACCGCCCTCGCTGGGGTGGTCCGCGGCAGCCTGCGGAGCGGTGAGCCCCACCACGACTGCAACGACCGCCACCGCGGTTCCGACACGTCCTGCGACATTCCTGCGCATAGCGCGCGACGTTACCGTTCCGTTATCTAGTCCGCATCTCGGGGGTCAGAGTCGCGACGCCACTGCCCCGGCGAGGCGATCGGCGGCGGTCGGATCGAAAGCGAAGAACAATGATGGCTCGATGAGTTCGAGCTCGAGCACGACGGGCGATCCGTCTGGAGCATCGATCAAATCAACGCGGGCGTATAAAGGTAGACCGCCGGGAACGGCCGCGAGTGCACGCAGAGCTACCGAGCGTTGGTCCTCGCGGGCCTGGCGTGCGTCTATGTTCTCGAGAACATAGAGACCATCCACGAGCGGGCGCTGACCGTCGTGGGTGAGCATCGGTCCTTTGCTGATGGAGTGGGAGAAGGTGCCATCGAAGTGAATCATCGCCGTCTCCGATCCTGCGTCCACACTCGGGAGATACGGCTGGACCATCACGGGTCGACCCGCTGCAATGAGGTCGGCGACATGACCCCGTGCTGGGTCCAAGTCAGCGCAGGTGAAGCGACGCGCACCCATCGAACCGACACCGATCGACGGCTTGACAACGAACTCTTCGAAGCCTTCGGGTACAAACCACGCGTCGTCCTTCGACGTCACAAGCTGTGTAGGAACTACCGGCACTGCCGCAGCAGCGAGGTCGAGAAGGTAGCCCTTGTGGCTGTTCCAACGAATGACGTCGGCACCGTTGTGGACGGGAACGGGAACCGCATCCAGCCACGCCAGAAACTCTCCGTGGTGGTCGGGGTAGTCCCAGGGGGATCGGACGAGTAGGAGGTCTATCTCGTCAGCCAGCGCCCGAGGATCCGTCGAGTTCCACTCGATCCACGTCGCGTCGATTCCGGCGCGGGTCAGGGCTTTCGTCAGGTGCTCGTCGTCGGCGTCACCCAACGGCAAAGCCGCGCAGGTGAGAAGTCCCACCCGCGCGGCTGCCCGCGATCGGTTATCGGTCACTCCGTGACGGTGACTGCGATGTCGTAGGTGCTGCTATCCGGGGTCGTGACAGTGATGGTCGCGTTGCCCGGAGCGAGGGCCTTGGCACCCGGATTGAAGAGCGCATCGCCCTCTTGACGTGCCTGCGAGATCTCGAGGACATCCGGATTGTCGGTAGCAATCGTGGTCCCGATGACTTCTTCGACGACGACGTCAATGAAGTCGCCGACCTTGGCGGTGGCCTCGGTCTGGCCCGGTTCGACGATCACTGGCGGCAGCATCTGAGTCGACTCCTCGCTTGTTTGCTCGCTGGTCGAGTCGGTTGCCGTCTCATCGGATGACGATGAGCAACCGGCCAGCAGTGTCACGCCGAGCAGCGCGGAGGCGCCGATGGCAGCGCCCTTCTTCAGGGGGTTCTTCACCGGATTTCGCATGGTGCGCATGATGTCATCCCTTTCCTTGGCGTTCGAATCGCTCGAACGTTCAACGAGTCTGGTATTCCCTTAGGACGCACCGGCTAAACCGAATCGTCCTCAATGTGATTCAGATCACATAAATGACTTAAACGCTCTCTCCCTTATCTAAGGCACCGAGCTGGTCCACGCGGGCCTGGTGGCGACCACCCTCGAAGTCAGTGGTGAGAAAGGCCGCCAACGCCTCAACCGCCGCGGCCTCGGCGGTCACCCGCTCACCAAAGCACGCAATGTTGGCGTCGTTGTGCATCCGGATCATCTCTGCGTCGTACACATCGCGGACCACCCCTGCGCGAGCACCAGGGACCTTGTTGGCAGCCATGCACACGCCCTGGCCGCTCCCGCAGACCAGCACGCCCCGCTCGGCCTTCCCACCGACGACGAGGTTCGCGACCGCCGCGCCGAAATGGGGATAGTCCACACGCTCGTCGGAGTCAGTACCAGCATCGATGAACGAATACCCCTGTTGATTCAGGTAGTTAACGATCGCGGACTTCAACACGAATCCCGCGTGATCGGAACCAACTGCCACCGTGATCGCCATCGCTACCTCTCCTCTTCGCTTCACCTAGCGTGTTTGGACGTAGTCAATCAACATGCGTTGTCGATCGGCGAGCATGTCCGCATTTGCCGTGTTCGGCTCGATTATGTCGCCGGATGTTCGGTCGACCTTGGTCATTGCTCCCGAGACCAGGAAAGCTGCACCGACCACAGCGGCATCGGGTTGATCGTTGGGCACGAGGCGTAGCTGAGCAACGTCAGCAATCAACTGTCGAAAGCGTGGGTCGACCGTCCCGCCTCCGATGAGGGGCAGTGGGTCGGGCAACTGCGCGCCAGTATCGAGGACTGCACCGATGCCCAGCGCAACCGCATGCGCGACGCCTTCGACGACGCTACGCAACATCGCTTGACGGTCGGTGTCCAAACCAAGCCCGATCCACGCGCCTCGAAGTCCCGCGTCGACGAACGGTGTCCGCTCTCCAGCAACATAGGGAACAAAGATGGGGTCACTGGGCTGAACGCCACCCGCAAGAGCGTCGTTCGCCTGCTGCGGGGAAGCCCCAAGCCATTCGAGTGCGCGCCGCAGCGCGATCCCCGCGTTTTGCACCGCACCGATTCGATACCAACCGCTCCCGGGTTCACCTGCTGTGGCGAACAGGTGGGTTCCGCGGGCTATTCCCCCCGACGGCGCATCGACTATCGACACCGTCTGAGACCCCGAACCCACGGCCGTGAAGCCATCTCCCAGTGCAAGACCCAATCCAGCTATGGCAGCAGCGGTGTCCGCAGCGCCGACAACGCACGGGAACGAGCTCCCGGCGAGCACCAATTCTCCCGCTCCCCGTGCGGAACCAATGATTGACGGAAGCAGTTCTCGTTCAGCACCCGTCCACGCGACGGCGTCGTCGTTCCACGTCCCATCCGCAACGTTCGCGAGCAAGGTCCCACTGGCATCGCTGGGCTCCGTGACGATCGAACCGCCTAGCCGTGCGCGCAGCCAGTCCTTGGGCTGGAGTGCGTACCGCGTCTTCGCAAGCACCTCTGGCTCGTGGGTCGCGACCCACCGAAGCGACGTCGCGGCAAAACCAGATACGGCCGGTGATCCAAGTCGAGCGAGCATGTCCGAGCCGAGCGCGGATTCCATCTCAGCGGCCTGACTGCCTGCGCGCGTGTCCGCCCACGTGATCGCAGGCCGCACAGGTTCGAGGTCCTCATCGCACAAGACCAGTCCGTGCATCTGGCCGCTGAATCCGACTCCGAGTGCTGAGTCGAAGTCGTCACCCACGGCTTCCATTACTTCCTGTGCCGCCTCGTTTGTCGCCGCCCACCACTCGAGGGGGTCGGCCTCGGCCCACCCGGGAAGCGGGGAGGAGAGGTCGTAGGCCCGCGAGGCCTTGGCGTGGATGTCACCTGTGTCGCCGACGAGAGCAACTTTCACCGAACCTGTGCCCAAGTCCACACCCAGGGACGCACCAATTTCCGCCATGCGTGGAAGTATCGCGCACATGCACAATCGCATCGCTGTGGTCGGCAGTCTCAACATAGATCTCGTCGTCGAACTCGACCGGATGCCCAATCCCGGGGAAACAGTTTTCGGAAGCTCGCTCGAGCGTCACGCCGGAGGCAAAGGACTCAACCAGGCGGTCGCTGCAGCTCGCCTGGAGTCCGAGGTTCACATGATCGGGGCAGTTGGAGACGATGGATCAGGTGAATGGCTGCTTGACGTGGTTCGGCGCGAAGGGATCCAACTCGCGGGAATCTCCACGGTCTCGGGGACGTCGGGAACCGCACTGATTGAGGTGGATTCCGGTGGTGAGAACCGGATCATCGTCATTCCCGGTGCAAACGACGCTGTTGATCCAGGTTCGGTTGCCACCCACCTGACATCACTCAGCGCGGTCGACGTAGTTCTCACTCAAGGTGAGGTGCCCATCGATGTGATGGTTGCTGCCGCGGAAACTGGCCGGAAGATCGGCGCACAGGTGATCATGAATCCCGCTCCCGTTCGTGATTACCCCAAGGAACTGTTAGCGAACGTAGATGTCCTCGTTCCCAACGAACACGAAGCGCACCAACTGACGGGAATGTCCGTCGGCAACATGGTCGACGCAGTCGAGGCAGCACAGTTCTTGCGCGAACAGGGTCCGAGCTGCGTCATCATCACGCGCGGAGACAAGGGTGCCGTCTGGGCCTCACCTGATGGCTCCGGTCAATCTGCGGCGTTCAAGGTCAGCGCGGTCGACACCGTGGCCGCCGGCGACGCTTTCTGTGGCGGACTCTCTTCCGGGCTTGCCCGAGGTTTGAGCATGGCTGAGGCGTTGCGCTGGGGAGCGGCCGCCGGCGCTTTGGCTGCTACTGGACGGGGCGCAGTTCCTTCACTTCCGTCGCTCGCCGCTGTTACCGACCTGCTTGAGCGCTGAGGGTTACGCGGGCTGCTTCGTGTCGAGCCGTTCGACTCGGTCGGCGGCGTTGCGCATAGACGGCGACGCCGGACCCAACACCATCGACATACCCCCCAGCAGTGCAGAGACTGCTGGCTTCACCGCGATCATCGGGACACGAGGCAGTTTCAACAGTCGGCGGTGCGACTCAGGAATGCTCGCGACAGCTCCGGCAAACAGAACGCTGTAGGGCGCTTTCGCCGGCAACGGCACCGGTGCGGATCTGATGAAGTCGACGGTCTGCCAGGCGGCATCGTCACCGCGAAGGTCAGGACCGAAAGCTCGTATTTGATCGTCGAGCTCCGCCACCGAACGTGGAGGATCAACGACTCCAACGAGTTCACCCGCCTTGGCCCACTCGCGGACGTACGCGTCCTCACCTCCTGGAATAGGGCCACCCCACACACGGTGCGTCGCCAGGAAGGAGTCGGTGAACGCCACATGCACCCAACGCAACAGGTCTGGATCGCCGGCGGAGTACTCGCGCATCTGTCCACCAACGGGGTAGGTGCCACGAACCTTGCGGTGCATGCCGCGAACGCGAGCACACTCTCGATCAGCCATCACGGTGTCGCCGAAAGTTACGACAGTCAGCCACTGGGTGGTTCCCGCAAGGCGGCCGAGGGGATCCGCCTCATAACGCGAGTGCTGCATGACACCGGCGAGCGCACCAGGATGCAAAGCTTGCATCAGGAGGGCTCGCACACCGCCGACGAGAGTCGGAAGAGATCCGTGAACCGCCCATGCAGCCGAGCCCGGCCCGAAGTAACCGTTGTCCACTCCGTCTGCGAGCTGACGCACCCAATCCGGTGTTCCCTCCGGATCACCGGAAACGATCCGCCGAAAGCCTTGCGCGATGCGAGTACGCGCGAAATCGACGGCTCCAGACACAGGGGACATGACTTAAGCGTGCCAACCAGGCTCTGAGTTCGCACCTTGGGGTCGCGCAAGGCCGTTCACGCCAACGGCGCCAGAACCCAAGGAGGAGTCGGGTCCCGGCGCCGCAGTTGGCGATATCCGAGTGTGGCTACTCAGCCGCTGTGAGCGTGACGGTCACGTCTTGGGTACGCCCATCTCGAAGGATCGTGAGTTCCACGGTGTCACCCGGAGCATTCGACCGGATGGACACGATCAGTTCCGTGGACTCTGCAATCACGTCACCGTTGATCGCGGTGATGACGTCGCCGTCTTGGATGCCAGCGTTGTCCGCACCAGATTCGGGTGTCACTTCTGCGACCCGCGCGCCAGGGCCGGTAAAGGACGTATCGAGGGACACACCGATTACCGGGGTGGAGGACGAACCTGTCGAGATGATCTCGTCGACGATGCGCTGTGCAGTATCGATCGGAATCGCAAAGCCGAGTCCGATGCTGCCGGCAGCACCACCGACGGCACCGAGCGAGGCGATGGCCGTGTTCACGCCGATGACTTCACCTGAGCCGTTAAGTAGCGGGCCACCGGAGTTACCGGGATTGATGGCAGCGTCAGTTTGGATGGCGTTGATGAAGGACGTCGATCCTTGACCGCCTGCTGTCACTGGGCGCTCGAGTGCGCTGACGATTCCGGAGGTCACAGTTCCCTGAAGACCCAGTGGTGACCCGAGAGCGACAGCAACGTCCCCGACGCGAACGTCGGACGACGATCCAAGAGGCAGTGTCGGCAGACCATCGCGGTTGACCTTGACGACGGCGATGTCGTAGCCGGCATCAGAACCTACGAGCGTGCCGGTAGCCGTCGACTCATCGGAGAAGACGACATCGACCGTTCCGGATTCACCGACTCCACCAGCAACGTGGTGATTGGTCACGATGTATCCGTCTTCGCTGATGACGAATCCCGAACCCGTGCCTTCTCCCCCGGCTCCACCTACGTTCAACTGGACCACGGCAGGCTGAGCTTGGGCGGCCAGGTCTGCGATACCCGCAAGAACTGGAACGCTCGGATCAGCGGCTACATCAGGAGTAGCTGCTTCAGAAGTAGCCGAAGCTGGCACTGACACAGCGGCAGTTTCAGCCGACGCAGAGTTCGAAGCCGCGAGGTAACCGACAGCACCGCCGATGCTTCCGGAAATAAGGCCGATCGCAGCAGCTCCAGCGATCACACCCGTTACCAAGCCAGCACGGCTGTTCTTGGGGGGAGCGGGCGGTGGGGTAGGCGCGCTCGGGGGTGAGTAGGCGTAGCCGACGTAAGGGTTTGTGGAGCCCGATGGGCTGGATGAGCCTGGCGGCATCGTGGGAACGGACATATCTCCTCCTAGTTCCGGTTGGTTTCTCGCAGGCTTAGACCCGGCAGGAGGCACCCCGGTTGCACACCCAGGAATGTCCTAACCATTTCCTTACATTTCCCAGCAAGCGGGGGCTTGCGCGAGTGTTTTCAGGGCAAGGCAGGGGGCTAGCCCCCCATTTCCAGCTCCCCGCTCGCCCTCGCCGGAGGGCGAAGCAATACTGAAGTTCGGAACTTTGACAGGTCATTGCCCGTCCATTGGCTAGGAAGGAGGAAAAGTGCGTAGACCTCGAGCAGTAGCTGCACTCACGGCACTCGCGTCGGTCAGCTTGCTCGCTTCCTCCTTGTGGAGCGCACCCATCGTGGGAGCGTTGGATCAGCCCACAGGTCAGCCGACATCAGTCTCGACCCAAACGCCGACGCCCGAACCTTCAGCCACCCCCTCGCCCGAACTTTCTCCCGCACCCTCACCAGCGCCTTCGCCTTCACTCACCCCTAGTCCAGGGGATTCGGGCTCAATTAGCCCGGATGCTCCAGACAGTTCACCGACCGAATCGCCCGAGCCTTCCTCAACCACTAGTCCTCTTGAATCAGCAAACCCGACAGCAAGCCCAACCGAAACCACTTCGGCGCAGGCCGACGAAGGCGCGGCCGACGACTACATCGTTGTCGTCCGAAATGGTGCCTACATCGACTCGATAAAGGAAAAGGCGCAAAGCATCGGAGGGCAAACCGACAAGGAACTACGCGGCGCTGTCGATGGCTTCACAGCTGAACTGAGCGAGGAGGAAGTTGACCAACTTGAAGCCGACCCTGACGTCCGGTACATCGAACCCGATTCGCTTATCGATCTTTATTCTGCAACGTTTCGACCGGTCACAAAAACCACCACGAGCAACCTGAGCAGCTGCGACGACTGCAGTTCACCCTCTATGTCCTTGGGCTTCACGCTAGATTGGTTTGGCACGCAGTACACCAACATTTTCATCAACACCAACGGCGGCGCGGTTCTCGATGACGGCCTCGGATCCTTCAGCCGTTACCGGAGCCTCGACCTTCGCACCGCCACCCGGCCGTACATTCTGCCGCTCTTCACCGATCTGAACCCAGCGGCGAACGGCACCGTCGAGTTCGGTCGCGGGACGATTTCCGACGGAGCCACGAAGAACGTGTTCTGGGCAGAGTGGGTCGATGTTGCCGAATACGGAAACAACTCTGCTCGCCAGGAATTCCAGATGCTCATCATCGAGGAATCGGGCGGAGCCACGATCGAATTCCGGTACGTCGACCTCACCAACGCAGGATCGACGACAAACTCCGTCTTCGAGGTTGGATTCGCCGATCCCACCGATTCGAACAACACGGTTCGGATACCCGACAGCAATGGAGATCCCTCTGCGTCCGAACTCCTCTCCGGAAAGTCCGGTGGATCGACCGGCGTGTGGCCTTACAGCATCGCCGACTCGGGTTCACCGTCCCCCGCACCTACACCGACCCCGACCCCCACGCCGATCAATTCGATCCAACCCGATCCCCCGTGGGGCTTGGATCGCATCGACCAGCGTTCGTTGCCACTGAACAACACCTACTCGGCCGCGGGCAGCGGATCCGGAGTCACCGTCTACATCATCGACACCGGCATCAGAACAACTCACGACGAGTACTCCAGTCGCGTGGTGGCCGGCTACGACTTCGTTGACAACGACAGCGATCCTTCGGACTGCGACGGGCACGGAACGCACGTGGCGGGAACGGCCGTCGGTTCTACCTACGGGGTTGCAAAAGCCGCAAGCGTCTCGGGTGTTCGGGTGTTGAATTGTTCCGGCAGTGGATACACATCCGACGTGGTCGCGGGCATGAACTGGGTTCGGACCAATCACAGCAGCGGTGATGCCGTCGTCAACATGAGCCTCGGCGGTGGCGGGTCCAAGTCGATCGATGACGCAGTCGCCGCGCTAACAGCCGCGGGGATCACCGTCGTGGTCGCCGCAGGCAACTCAAACGACGACGCCCAGTACTACTCACCCGCACGCGCGCCGACAGCGATGACCGTGGGCTCAACAACCAGCACCGACGCGCGGTCCTCGTTCTCGAACTACCGATCGACGTGATATCATCTTGCCGCGGGGAGCAGCATCGTGTCGGCGTGGTACTCCAGCGACTCGGACTCGACCGCTCGTTGCGGATGCTACTGGGCGTGCCCGCACGTGGCGGGTGCAGCAGCCGTATACCTCGGATTGAACCCGGGATCGACACCTACTCAGGTGGCCACCGCTTTGAACTCGGCGTCGACCACGGGTGCGGTCACGAGCCGAGGCAGCGGATCCCCGGATCGACTCCTGTACGTCGCTGACTTCTCCAGCGGAGGAGGATCTGGCGGCGGCGGTGGCGGTAGTCCCAGCGGCAGTGGCGGTAGTCCCAGCGGCGGCGGTGGCGGCGGCTCATCGGATGACGGTGGCTCCGGAGGTGGAGGAGGTGGTCTGAATGAGATCACCAAGATCGTCCCGGCAGCTAGTGGTTCGCCCGGTAGCCGGATAGCCCTCGCGGGATGGGGACTGGCGACAACTCGAGCGGTCTACTTCAACGACGTGAGCACCGACTTCTCCGTGGTGAGCGACAGTCAGGTCGACGTCGTCGTTCCCCAAACCGGCCCCGGCGTGTACGTCGTCCAGGCTGTCTTGGACCCGTCCGTCGGACGCGCATCCTTTTGGACTGGCTTTCACGTAGTCGGAACATCCGACCAACCTGAGGCCGGCGCACCAGGCAACTCGAGCCCCGGGGGCACTACTCCCGGAACAGACGGTCCGACGACGCAACCGCGATCAAGCGCAGCCGACTACGTCACCTTCAAGGGCTCGAGTACCAAACTCAACAAGGCAACGAGGACAAAGCTCAGTCGACTTGCATCCGAGTTCACCGATCCAGACGCTCGCTTCACCATCGTGGCATTCACCAACGCCAAAGGGACCAAAAAATCAGTGAAAGCCGCAAAGAAACGTGTCACAAAGATGAAGCGTTACTTGGATCGGCTGGATATTCCCGGCACGATCGAAACCGTAATCGCCCCAGCATCGACAAAGACCCAATCGCGCGGCGCCTTCGTCCACGTAACGATGAAGGAGCTCAAGCCCACCGAAGACGTGTCATCTCTCATTGTCCGATTCAAGAAGGGTCGATCTCCGAGTGTGGGCGGGGCGGTTCGAGGCTCGGAGAACGTGCGCGGATCAATTGGCGATGGCCTCACCATCGGGCCGTACCTAGGTCTGCGCATGTATCGCATTGACTTCGCCGAGCCGGTCAGCGAGGCAACGGCCGAGACTGTCGCTCGGCAACTCATGCAGGATTCGGGAATTTCCTTCGCCGAGCCCGACTCCGTAGTCACATCGCAGGTTTCGATCGCTTCTTGATCAGGCTCCGGGAAGCACTAGGTTCGTCGCGTGCCGTTCACTTCCACGACCGATCCGTCGGTGGCTGCCCGCGCACTTGCTGGTGGACATCTGGCAGTCCTGCCCACCGAGACGGTCTACGGACTTGGCGCCCTTGCATCGTCACCGCCAGCCGTTGCGCGTGTTTTCGCAACGAAGGGCCGTCCTGCCGATCACCCGCTGATTGCGCACGTGCTCGACGCTGCTGCAGCTGAGGCTTGGGCGCAGGACGTCTCCGATTACACCCGTGCGCTGATGGAGGAATTCTGGCCGGGCCCTCTCACGCTCGTTTTTCAACGCTCCACGCGAGCCGCTGACTACATCACCGGTGGGCAGAACAGCGTGGCCGTTCGCGTTCCCGGTTCACCCGTCACTCGGGCAGTTCTACGCGAATTGAGTTCACTCCTTGGAGATCGGGCAACAGCGATCGCTGCTCCCAGTGCCAACCGATTTGGACGGGTGAGTCCAACCACCGCCCAGCACGCCATTGAGGAACTCGGCGACGCACTCACCGATGAAGACGTAGTCCTCGATGCCGGACCTTGTTCGGTCGGCCTGGAATCGACGATCGTCGACTGCACCGGAGACCTTCCACGAATATTGCGGCCGGGGAAGGTGACCGGTGAAGACATTGAGCGTGTTACCGGGATGCGATTGGGGGGAACTTCCACCGTGCGCGCACCCGGGACGCTTGACGCGCATTACTCCCCACACGCCCTCGTGACGATCGTGGACGAGGCGGTCTTGTCCTCCGCTTCACCTGATCCGGCGACAGGAGTCATCGCGATGTCGGGTTCTCCGACTCCCCCAGGCGTCGTAAGGCTGTGCGCTCCGACGAGCGTCGAGGAGTACGCGGCGTGCCTGTATCGAGCCCTACGCGAAGCTGACTCACTTCAACTCACCAAGGTACTTGCGGTCGCCCCCGATGGTGAGGGTCTCGCGACCGCTATTCGCGATCGACTCCAGCGCGCAGCGGCTGGCTAACCGTTACCTCGGTGGCAGCCGAGTAGCCGCATCATGGCGAATCGTCTCGCCATTGAGGTAGCTGTTCTCCGCGATGGACTGCACGAGGTGGGCGTACTCATCGGCTGCACCAAGCCGCTTGGGAAACACCGTTAGACCCACAAGGCGCTCCTTGAGCTCCGCGCCACCAACCGGATCGTAGATAGGCGTGTCCATGAGTCCGGGCGCGATCGTCATCACGCGAACGCCCACTGGTGCCAGGTCCCGAGCCATCGGCAACGTCATACCGACTATGCCGCCTTTACTCGCACTATATGCAGCTTGACCGATCTGACCATCGAATGCTGCAAGCGAAGCTGTCATAACTATCGCCCCACGTTCACCGGACTCACCGGGATCGTTCTTAGCCATCAAACTCGCAGCTTGGCGGGCGAAGTCGTAAGACCCGATGAGATTGATTTCGATGACTCGGCGATAGGCGTCGAGATCAGCCGGGGTTCCGTCCTTGGCCAGTGTCCGCTCAGCCCATCCGACTCCCGCGCAGGCGACGGCGAGGTTCAATCGACCAAAGCGGTCAACAATCGCCTGTATTGCCTCAGTGACGTCGATCCCATTGCGAACATCGCAGTGCAGCGCCAGCGCACGATCGCCTAGTGCGCTCGCAAGTGAAGTAGCCGCGTCGTCGTTGACGTCGAGGATGGCAACACCAGCCGCACCCTGATCTATGGATCGACGCGCCACCGCCTCACCCAAGCCAGACGCTCCACCAGTGATCGCAACGACTGAACCTTCGATTCGCATGGACTTATCTTGGCCTAGTCGCGGCTATCCGTAACCCAATTCATGAAGTCGGCTTTCCGGAATCCCAAAGTGGTGGCCTACCTCGTGAACGACGGTGATCCGTACTTGCTCGACAACATCCTCGTGTGTTTTACACCGCCGTTGAATGGGTCGGCGATAGACAGTGATGCGGTCCGGAAGATGACCGGAGTAGTAGTGACCGCGTCGAGTTAGCGGAACTCCCTCATACAGCCCGAGCAGGCCGGGACGGCCCGGTTTCTGGTTCTCGACGAAGACCGCGACGTTGTTCATCAACGCCGCCAACTCCGGAGGAAGAGTGTCCAACGCCTCGGCAACGAGGTCGTCGAACTCTTCGGGTGTGAGATCCACCATGGCCCCATCATGACCCGGTACCGATTGCCCGGCACCCCTGGACCCCGGTCTTCCGGTCCTGCCCTATGCTTTCCCGGTCACCGACGGCATTCCGGTCGACGGAGATCGGCAAGATGGTTCTCGGTCCCCATCGTCTAGCGGCCTAGGACTCCGCCCTTTCAAGGCGGCAGCGCGGGTTCGAATCCCGTTGGGGACACGGCCTTAACCAAGGCCCCGTAGCGCAGTTGGTTAGCGCGCCGCCCTGTCACGGCGGAGGTCGCGGGTTCGAGTCCCGTCGGGGTCGCCAAGCCAGCCCACTGGGCTGGCTGTTCGGCCAGGTAGCTCAGTTGGTACGAGCGTCCGACTGAAAATCGGAAGGTCGGCGGTTCGACCCCGCCCCTGGCCACCGGAGACTCGTTCGCTTCGTGAGGGGAACGCGCAGGTGTGTGGGACTCGTAGCCCCCGTCCTCCAGATGCAGCCCTCGCAGCCCCTCGCCGCTGCCTCTACTCGCATGACGTCGGCTTCGATTTCGGAGTGTTTTCACTGTGACCGGATACATCCTCCGTGCAGGTATGTACGCTCGTCGCACGAGAAAACTAGGCCACGTGAAGCGCTTGAAGGTTCTTGCGATGACGTCTCTCGCCGTTCTCGCCGGCAGCGTCGCATTGGCTGGCCCCTCCCACGCAGCTTCGAATCCCGCCCTCGTGCACTTCGACACCGTCTACAGCAGTGCATGGTCGTGCACCTCATCTGCATCCTCAGTGCGGATGAATCCAGGCGATTCGCTCACACTGACATGGTCGAATCCCGCGTAGGCAAGTCGCGGTACTTTCGTCTTGGACGGGCCAACCGGCCCACTGGCTATCGCCATGAGCACCAGCAGCAGCGGCCGAGTGACGTTGTCTACTCTCGGAAACTATCAACTGGACCCCAGCCTATCATTCGGATGCTCCCTTTCCATCTCCGTTGTCTCCGAGCCTGTGGAACCGCCTGAGGCACACGATTACCTCCAGCAGGTTGGTACTCCACTTTCCGGAGACTGCTCCGACGTGCCGACTTACGTCGGCCACCTGCCAGGCTTTCCCATCGGCGGGTGGAGCAAGTCGTGGGCGTGGTGGCCCAACGATGGACTCGGCGGACCCGTGTGTACCCGCGAAGTAGAAGCGCGACCGGACGGGACGATTGTCCTCATTGGCTAGAGGTGATTCAAGATCTGCGAATGTGCGCAGCGTCGCTGACTCGCCTTGGATGTGACACCTTCGTTGGACAAGTGGGGTAGCTAAACCCTCGCACTCCTCGCGGAGAGTCGCTACGGCCGCGTCCTAGGGGCGTGATGTCGTTATGCGCGCTCGTTTCTCCTCGTGCGGGGAGGGATCGGACCGTCTGAAAATCGGAAGGTCGGCGGTTCGACCCCGCCCTGGGCCACCAAACCGAGCGACTGGGGATGCGGTTCAGGGCTGATAACCGGGCTGCCGGTGGTGCTCTTGCAACGGACGAAGATCACGTACAGTTTCGGGATGTTCCGTCAGAGTCGACGTCTGCGCACAATTCTTACTTTCGTGAGTGTTTCTAGTCTGTTTACGCTCATACTCGTCACGACACCAGTGAAGGCCGATCAGTCGGGGCAGTTTGCGATCACTATGGGGTCGGGCGGCTGGATGTACGACCTCACCGTGACTGCAAACGCATTCGATTCCTCGGCGGTAGACCTAGGAGACTGTCGAAGCCAACGCGTCTTCATGGATCCGACCAACCTTGCAGGTCAAAGAAATGCAACTGGCACCACCTTTGAAACCTCTCCGGTACCCGTGTGCTCGACCGAGAACCATGCGGACGCCTATGGAATTACGTTTCGCGGTCAGCGGATTGGCTTCGACAACTCCGTGACCGATGTCGAATGTCAATTCACCGTCTCGCACTTCACTAGAGAGTGGTCACGAGATAGGTGCACGTCATCGTCTATGTCGCTCAATGTCGAGTTCGATGACTTCAACGTCACACGAGTCACGGCGACCTTCGATGGGGCCAGTCGCATTCTCGATGCTGGTTCGGGGGTATCGCGTTCTGAAGCAAAAGAGCGGCCATGCACCCAGACATCAGACGCTTCCGTAATAGAAGGAACGCAAAACGACGACGTCATTTGCGTTACGGGAGACCAACCCACCACCGTAAAAGCCAAGGGCGGAGACGACACCATCGTGGTGCTGAGCGACGCCGATGTCACCGCCTACGGTGGCGCCGGGGACGATACATTTGTTGGTAATGCCGGAGACGACACCTTCGAGGGCGGAGACGGGAACGACTCCGCCTACGGTGGCAAGGGCGACGATGACCTCAATGGCGGTGACGGTAACGACACTCTCAACGGCGGCTCCGGCGACGATGACCTTGATGGAGCGGATGGCTTCGACAACGTCAACGGTGGAATAGGCGCTGACGCAATGCCACCAGACCCAGCGGACCTCGCCAACAGCGTTGACGAATAATCCGCGGAGCGTGGTCCTCCGGACACTCGCGAATTCACCGGTGCCACCGACAACCACGACGGCGACCAAAGCTATGTTTTTCGCGAATTTCGGGACCTTAGCTCGTTCATGATTCGATGCACCCGGAACGACAACGAGACCGTCCTCCAGGTCAAGGACGAGTTCTCGGAATTGGTCTGCCTCAGCGCCCCTTGACTATCGTTCGCTCATGTCTAGCGTCCGCGGATTCGCGCAGGTTGACGTCTTCACTTCCGAGCCAACTCTTGGTAACCCGGTGGCTGTAGTTCTCGATGGAGCGAGGCTGAGGAACGAACAGATGCAGGCATTCACGGACTGGACCAACCTCTCGGAGGCAACGTTCGTCACGCCTGCTAGTAACCCAACCGCTGACTATGCCGTGCGGATCTTCTGCCCCGGTCGGGAACTGCCTTTCGCCGGTCACCCAACTCTCGGTACGTGTCATGCGTGGCTGGAGTCCGGCGGGCAACCGAAGTCCGAAGTGATCGTTCAGGAATGCGGGGTCGGTCTAGTACGGATCCGTAGAGGCACGGGATCGCGTTTGTCCTTCGCCGCTCCACCGCTTCGCCGCTCCGGGCCACTTACAGATTCCGAACTCGACGTCCTGGTCCACGGCCTGGGCCTGGACAAATCACAGGTTGCCGATCACCAGTGGTGTGACAACGGACCAGGGTGGCAGGGAATTCTTGTCGACTCCGTCGACACCTTGAGAGCTATAGCGCCAGACGGACACTTACTGGCGGGACTTGACGTCGGCGTCGTCGCGCCGAGCACGGACGGAGCGGATTTTGAAGTTCGAGCCTTTTTCCCAGGCAACAACGGCCTAACCGAGGACCCGGTCACCGGATCGCTTAACGCCGCTCTTGCACAGTGGCTGATCGGATCAGGTCGAGCTCCCGACACCTACACGGCGTCCCAGGGTCGGAGCATCGGTCGTGACGGGCGCGTCTTCGTAGAACGGATCGATTCCGATATCTGGATCGGTGGCGAATCAACCACCGTGATCACCGGTTCGGTTCTGCTCTAGCGACCTTGCGCAGCCACCACAGGCCGACGAACGGCAGGACCAGAGGGATGAACAGGTAGCCACTGCCATAGGTGGACCACACCGAGGCGCGTGGGAAGTACTCGGGAAGGATCAGGCTGATCGTTCCGACGATTAGGACTCCCGCCATCTCAATCGCGATCGCGATGAAGGCAACGCGACTGGTGGTCCGATTTCCGCGAGCAAGTGCCACAGTGGCGACTACATAGACGATCGCGGCAAACGCAGAGAGCAGGTACGCAACCGGCGCTTCATCGAAGCGCACCACGAGCTGCAGTGCAGATCGCGACGTTGCTCCAATGGCGAAGATCGCGTACAGCACGACCAGGACTCGGCCGAAGCCTTGATTGATCGCGGGTGATTCAGACACCGGCCCACACCTGCTGAATGCGCACAACAAGCACCGGCATTACTAGACCGACAACCAGGATCACTCCTGATCCCCATCGACTCTCATCATTTTTCGCCCACCACCAACCGCCGAGCGGGATGAATGGTGACAAAAGCAGGTAGCCGACGAACTCCGCGCGGGCAAATTCTCGGTCGGTTCCAAACATCTGCACGATGCCGCCGATGGCCAGGACGACGAACATCGCCGTCAAGAGAAGAGTTCCCGCTTGAAGGAATCGATCCGCGGGGCGCTTGATGAGCAGATAGACGAGCGCCCAGAGGGCAAGAAGCAGGCCAACGACGATCGTCGCGGTCGAGAAGGCTCCGGTCACGACACAATTCTGTCAGGAGACGAATTTGGGGTTCTCTCGTACGCTGTCCGACATGGACAACGACGAGCGCGATGAGCCAACCTGGACACCCTGGGCCTACATCGGCACCGGGATCCTTGGCATCCTCATCATCATCTTCGCCCTGACCAGCGGCCAAGCGGGATTCATCGAAGCGTTGATCCTCGGTGTGTCAGTCGCGGTGATCATCGTCGGCGTGAAGAAGCTCCGCGAGCGGAACACCTAGTTTTCGTCGTCGTCCTGGCTTTTCTTGTGATGAGCGGCCACTTCCTCGATGCCGTCGGCAGCACCCTTGATGGTTCCTCCGATGATGTGACCGGCGACCTCAGCCACATCTCCTAGTCCGTGAGCTGTCGCCTTAGCGCCCTTCTTGAGCTTGTCCTTGGTCTCATCCTCCATAGCCTCAGGGTGTCACACATTCATCGCGCCTGTGGGCCTTCGATGCCGATCAAGTGAGCTCCAGCAGTCGATCGGAGTTACCATGAATGGGTAATGCGTGCGTCAGCCCACATCTCCAAGGGAAGTGCGTTCCTGCTTGCCCTGATCGTTATGCTCATCGGGGCCGAGGCTGCGTCCGCTGCGCCGAAGGCGCCCTTCCCCTTCCCGGACTACACGGCCGTCGACTACACGCAGATCCCGATCCAAGAAACCGGAGTCGTCGACGTCGTTGCCGACGGCGACACCTTCCGCTTCATCGAAAACGGAGCGTCCGAATACACAACCGTTCGACTCCTGGGAATCAACACTCCTGAGGTTCGAGGCTTTTACGGCAAGAACCGTGACGAAGACCAATGTGGTGCGAAGGCTGCATCGGATCTTCTCGCTTCTCTCCTTCCCTCCGGAACCCCCGTTCAACTGCGCTCTCTCAGCAAGGACTCCATCGGCCTAGATAGTCGGCCGCAGCGGTACGCCTTCGCATGGAATCCGGCGACAGGCGCATACGACCTGGACGTCCAGGCCATACTCGCTCAATCCGGCCTTGCCATGTGGTTCACCGTGGCGAACGAGGCAGCACTGTCATATTCGTACAAGGTGCTCGTCGACCAAGCACGTCAAGACGGTCGGGGTATCTGGAATCCCAACTTCTGCGGTGCTGTGGAACAACCGGACGCTTCCCTCTCCGTCACCGCCCACTGGAACGCCGGCCGCAACGACAACGCCAACCCGAACGGCGAGTACGTGATCGTCCGCAACACCGGAGCAGGGCCGGTAGACATCAGTAATTGGATCCTCCGCGACTCGAGCCTGACGTCATGGTTCACCTTCCCCAACGGGTCGGTACTCGCACCCGACGATTACCGAGTCGTCCACGTTGGTCAGGGGGTCCCAGGAAGTCCCACACCACGAGACCTCTACGTCGGTTCGCCGACCGCCATCCTCGCCAACACCACGACGGATCGACTCCTCGGCGATGGTGTGTATCTCCTCGATCCATCCACGGCCGTACGAGCCTGGTTCGACTGGCCGTGCACAATCGACTGCACCGATCCAGCCCAAGGCGACTTGCGCATCACGACAGTGAACCCGGTGGCAACCGCGAAGAACCCGGCCAAGGCTGCGAACCAGGAATACATCGTCATCAAGAACGTGTCTGACACGGTGATCAATCTCGACGGCTACTACTTGTCCTATCGAAGCGCAACGTACCCGTTTCTCGTTGATTCCCGGATCGCTCCGGGCAAGGAACTGACCGTGTACATCGGCAAGGGGACACCCACACGCGGTACGCAGTATTGGGGTCGTGACCAACCACTACTCAAGAATTCGAAAGGGACCGTGGAGCTCTTGTCGGAACGCAACGTTCCCATCAGCAGCAAGAGTTGGTAGCAGCTAATTATGTTCGACGCGTTTGTTTCTCGGCTCGTCGTTGCTCCTCAATGATGGCCGCTTCTTCCAATGTTGGAGCAGATCCACCGTGGCGTTGTGGAATCCACGGCGCACCGGCGGGCTTGTCGGGGTAACGCGACAACGTCTCATCGAGCAATGCACTGAGTTCTGCTCGTAGCTCGAGGGTTGCGGAGTCCGCATCTTTTTGGTCATCTTGTGGAATGGGAGCCCCGACAGTCATGCAGATTGGACGGCCTCGCGTGAAATCACGAACGTCATAAGACAACACCCGCTGTCCCCCGAAAACGATCATGGGAATCAAGGGGACATCGGCCTCTCGAGCCATCCGCACCGCGCCGTTTTTCAACTCCTTGACTTCCAGTGACCGACTCATCGTCGCTTCCGGAAACACACCGATCAACTCACCCGAATGAGCAGCAGATACTGCGGCGTCGAAAGCAGCGGACCCATCGTGTCGGTCGACCGGAATGTGCTTCATCCCCCGCATCAGGGGCCCTGCTACCGGATGCCGGAATACCGAATCCTTGGCCATGAACCGCACATAACGACGGCCCCTTCTATCTGCCGGAACACCACCAAGAGCGAAGTCCAGATAACTGGTGTGGTTCAAAGCGATGATGGCGCCGCCCTGAAGCGGAATGTTCTCCTCCCCGACGATGTCAAGTTTCATGCCGAGCAGAGAAAAGATGCCCTTGAAACCTTCGACGATCCCCCGGTAGAGCGGCTCAGCCATCCTCGGGACGTCCCATTCGTGCGGTGAGGGTCCAGATCAACATGCCGCCACCCCACGGGCCCATGACCCAGATCGGCCAGTAGTAGGGGGTAGGACCATTCCCCATCCAGGTGGCGAACCAGATGATGTTCACCAAGACACCCACGCCTAGCCATGCGGCCCACGCAGAACGCAGCTCCCGCCGCTCCTTAGCAGCCTGGACCAGATGAGTGGAGTCTCGAGGTGGGTCGTGGGGTAGATCTGCAGTGAGTATCGACAGGTCAGCAAAAGTCTTGGCCGCGTGTGCTTGGTCGAGTCGATCATTGAACTCATTGGGCTCCAAACGCCCCTCAGCGTAGGCCTCACGAAGACGCGCGATGGTCTTGTCACGATCTTCGTCGCCAGCACGAAGCTCCGGTTCATTCATACGCTTCACGATAGTGGCGTGTTAGCGCGGAGGGAATCCTCCGGGTGGCGCGGTGTACGGCGGGACAGAAGGGTTCGTCGGAACATTGGCCGATGGTGACTGAGCATCGAGAAGTGCGTGCACTTCACTAGCGCGGTAACGACGATGGCCGCCCAACGTGCGGATACTCGTCAACTTGCCTGCCTTTGCCCAACGAGTGACAGTCTTCGGATCAACACGAAAGAGCGCGGCAACCTCCGAGGGGGTCAAGAGTTGCTCCGGATCCGGATCGCGTCCAGACACTGCGCCTCCCAACGGTGTGCCGTGTGTCAGGCACAGAATCATGACGCCCAACAACCATGCGTACCTTTCCACCCGAAGCGCGCCTAGGCAAGCGAAATTCTTAGTAATACGACGCTCTACGAGGGTATTTCCTCCAAGATCAAGGGTGAAACAATTACATTCCCCTCGTCTAGGCTCGACCAATGACCACCACTTCCAGCATGCTTCCCGACCCGTGGCTGGGTTTCGACGGACACGAAGAGGCAGTCGTCGCTCAGGATGAGTCAACAGGGATGCGTGCAGTCATCGCTATTCATTCGACAGTCCTCGGGCCATCGCTCGGTGGTGTTCGTATGTCGACGTACAGCGATGCACCGGAAGGAGCAGCTGCCGCCTCGTATGCCGACGCACTGCGTTTGTCACGAGCGATGACTTACAAGAACGCTCTCGCTGGCTTACCGCATGGCGGTGGCAAGGCCGTCATCCTGCACGATCCAAACAACAAACCGGCAGCGTTGTTGCATGCATTCGGACGACTCGTATCTTCACTCGACGGTCGCTACGTCACTGCCGGCGACGTTGGAATGCGTGTGCAGGACATGGACACGATCGGTGAAACATGTCGATGGACCACAGGACGTTCACCCGAGCACGGTGGTGTTGGTGATTCGGGGATCCTCACGGCGGTGGGCGTCCACGCAGGGATGCGAGCCGGTGCCGAGGCCGCCCTCGGCAGCTCGGATCTCAATGGGGTCAGCGTGGGTGTCATCGGCGCCGGGAAAGTTGGGGGTCGGCTTATCCGCCATCTGCTGGACGACGGTGCTCGGGTGGCCGCATTGGACCCATCAAGTGCTGCTCGTCAGGCATTGGAGGGTGAGTACCCCGGACAGATCGCCTGGGTCGATTCCCTGGAGGATCTCCTGGCCCGCCAGATCGACGTGCTGTCCCCCAATGCCCTGGGGGGCGCAGTCACCGAATCCCTCGTACCGATCCTGGCCAGCAGTGGGGTCCGCCTCGTCTCCGGGGGCGCCAACAACCAACTTGCCACGCCCGAGGTGGGTGACCTCTTAGATCAGGCGGGAATCGTCTACACGCCCGACTTCTGTGTCAATTGCGGTGGGGTCATCCAGGTGGCCGAAGAACTCGTCGGAGCCGACCTGGACCGGGCGCGGGCCAAGGTGGAGGACGTCTTCGGCACCACCCGCAGCGTGCTGCGCAGGGCCAAGGAGGAGGGCCTGACCCCCGTTCAGGCGGCGGAGCGGGAAGCCGAGGCCAGAATCGACGCGGCCCGGGGTTGAGGGGGCCGCTGATGCGGACCGGGACCCGGGCGGGGTAACCTAGGCGCTCGTTGTGGTCCCGGGATCACGGCCCCGGGCGGCCCAGCGTGACAACGTCCATCGAGAGCCGGGAGACCGGATGAGGGGGTCGAGCCATGGGGCGCGGCCGAGCTAAGGCTAAGCAGACCAAGGTCGCTCGTGCGCTGAAGTACGGCGGTCCGCAGACCGATCTTGAGCGGCTCCAAGCCGAGTTAACCGGCGGGAGCGAGTCCGTCGACACCTCCAGCGACGACACCGACGAGGATCCGTACGCGACCGATCCATACTCTGACGACGCGGACGACGCGGACGACCCGTACGCCAAGTACATCGAGGACGAGGATCAGGACTAGGCGCTACCGCCTGTTCGATATTCCCCGATCACCCGCACCGCACCGCCACTGCCGCCCTTCGCGGCGGCATCCCCCTGTTCTCCCGCTTCACGATCGCGCACAACCCCACACACCCAGGCATCTACTCCGCGCTTGGTGAGCAGGTCCACGGCCTGATCTGCTGACTGTCCGTTAACGACCGCCACCATTCCCAGACCCATGTTGAAGGTGCGCTCCATCTCCAACTGCTCGACGCTTCCGCGATCTGCGATCACCGTGAAGATCGGCTGCGGAATCCAGGTGTTCCGATCCACATCCGCAGCGAGCTCAGCTGGAAGCACCCTGGCGATATTTGCCGCAATGCCGCCACCGGTGACGTGCGAGAACGCATGGACATCGAGAGTCTCGGCCAAGGCGAGGCAGTCTCGGGTGTAGATCCGAGTCGGCTCGAGCAACTCTTCTCCAACCGAACGACCCACCTCCGGCAGCATCCGCCCGAGCGCGGCCGCATCCGGCATGAGCACATGCCGAGCCAGGGAAAACCCGTTGGAGTGAAGACCGCTCGAACGCATGGCAACGAGTACGTCTCCGGCGCGAACACGATCGGGACCAAGTAGGTGATCGGCGTCAACGATCCCGGTGCCCGCGGCCGCGAGGTCGTATTCATCAGGCGCCATGAGACCTGGGTGTTCGGCCGTCTCGCCACCGACGAGTGCGCAGCCCGCCTGCACACACCCTTCGGAAATGCCCGACACGATGGCCGCCATCCGAGTGGGGTCCACTGATCCGGTAGCGATGTAGTCGGTGAGGAACAGTGGTTCGGCGCCGCATACCACGAGGTCGTCAACCACCATGGCGACAAGATCGATTCCCACCGTGTCGTGGACATCCATCGCTCGAGCGACGGCAATCTTGGTTCCTACTCCATCGGTGCTTGTAGCCAGCAGAGGTTGCTTCATGTGTTGGTAGCGGGAGATATCAAACAGTCCGGCAAAACCACCAAGACCCGCCAGCACTTCGGGGCGTTGCGTTCGAGCCACCGATGCCCGCATCAATTCGACGGCTTTCTCACCCGCCTCCACATCGACGCCGGAGTCCGCGTAACTCGCCCCTGCCATTCAGACTCGATTCAAGGCATCACTCGCGCCGCCGCCAGCGGAGTGCTCGACTCGTCGCGCAATGCCCTCGAGCACGGACTTCCCGATTCGATCCTCTTGCGGGAGTTCTACGGGGTACACACCGTCAAAACACGCGCGGCACAGATTTTTCTTTTCCTGGTGGGTCGCATCTACGAGGGCATCGAGCGTGACGAACGCTAATGAATCAGCACCGATCGATGCACAAATCTCATCCACGGACAAGCCGTTAGCAATCAACTCAGCCCGACTCGCGAAGTCGATTCCGTAGAAACACGGCCACTTCACAGGAGGGCTGGAAATGCGAACATGAACTTCTGACGCACCTGCCTCGCGCAACATACGAACGAGAGCACGCTGTGTATTTCCCCGAACGATCGAATCATCCACGACCACCAGCCGCTGCCCTGCGATGACTTCTTTGAGTGGATTCAACTTCAAGCGGATGCCGAGTTGCCTGATTGTCTGAGATGGCTGAATGAATGTGCGCCCGACGTACGCGTTCTTCACCAGACCCTCGGCGAAGGGAATGCCTGACTCTTGCGCGTAGCCGATTGCCGCATACCTGCCGGACTCCGGAACCGGAATCACGAGGTCGGCTTCCACCAGATACTCCTGGGCTAACTTTCGACCAATCTCAACGCGGGTTGCCTGAACGCTGCGTCCGGAAATGGTGGTGTCAGGGCGCGCGAGGTAGACATACTCGAACAGACATCCTTTGGGGTCAGCCTCGGCAAAACGATGTGACCGAAGACCATTGGCATCAATGACGACCAATTCACCTGGTTCGACTTCCCGGACGACGGACGCACCCACGATGTCCAGCGCAGCAGTCTCGCTGGCAATAACCCAGCCGCGCTCAAGTCGACCGAGGACGAGGGGTCGGATCCCCTGCGGATCGCGCGCGGCGTAGAGGGCGTCGTCGTCCATGAAAACAAGGGAGAAGGCGCCCCTCAGGTTGGGTAGTTCCTCCAGCGCTGCCTGCTCCAGGGGTAGGTCCGGATGCGCGGCAAGCAGGCCGGAGATGACCTCGGTATCGGTGGTCGCGTGCAGTCCGGCGTTGATCGGCAATTCTCCGGATGTGGTCGCCAAGGCGGCCAATCTCTCCGAGAGGTCAGCCGTGTTGGTCAGATTCCCGTTGTGTCCGAGGGCAAGGTTTCCCGTGGCGGTGGGGCGGAAAGTGGGCTGAGCGTTCTCCCACACACTCGAACCGGTGGTCGAGTAGCGCGCATGTCCGATGGCAACGTGTCCGTGCAATGACTCCAGACTCGCCTCGGTAAATACCTGGGAAACAAGACCCATGTCCTTGTAGACAACGATGTGCGAGCCGTCGCTGACAGCGATGCCCGCGGATTCTTGACCACGATGCTGAAGTGCGTATAGGCCGAAGTAGGTGAGTTTGGCTACTTCTTCGCCCGGAGCCCACACTCCGAAGACACCGCAGGCGTCTTGTGGACCCCTCTCCCCGGGGAGGAGTTCGTGGGTCAGTTGCCCATCGCCGCGCGGCACGCTCTCAGACTACGGGACGTGCCCTACTGACGGTAAAGCCGACCTGCCCCGGTGACGAGAACGCGAACCGGATCCCCGATACGCAACCCAGAGCCACCTGGACTACGGACCGCCACGACCGTTCCGTCGTGGAGTTTCACCCGAGTGAGACTGTCGTGTCCGTGGTAACTGACCGATTCGACTTCACCAAGAACGCCCGCATCCCCAGCATCACCAACCGGACGCTCAGCGACTAGGACCAACTGCTCCGGTCGAAGCACCACAGTGCCCGCCGCAACATCACCGTCGCCGTGAACGCTCGCCACCACAGGCACTGCGCCCAAAGACGTTTGTGCAGTGCCCTCGTGCGATGCGACGACATCGAGTTCGACGAGATCACCAACGAATCGAGCAATATCCAATGTGGCCGGCTGCTCGTAGATCATCCACGGTTCGGCTACCTGTTGGATCCGGCCATCGGACATCACCGCGACGCGGTCGGCAAGCGAGAGCGCCTCTTCCTGATCGTGAGTAACCAAGATTGTTGCCGTTCCGATGTCGGCAAGCAGAGCACGAACTTCACTGCGCACATCCGCACGCAGCGCGGCATCAAGGGATGAGAAAGGCTCATCGAGCAGCAGCAGGGACGGCGCAGGAGCCAGCGCGCGGGCAAGCGCAACGCGCTGTTGCTGACCACCAGAGAGCTCGTGCGGCCGTGCACTCTCAAGACCGGCGAGGTCGACCATTTCCAGCATTTCCGCAACCCGAGCCTTGGCCTGCTTGCGGTCACGTAGACCGAATGCGATGTTGCCAGCGACGTCGAGGTGCGGGAACAGTGCACCTTCTTGCGGAACGATTCCCACGCGTCGCTTTTCTGGTGGTAGCCACGTTCGCGAGCGCGAGTCTGACACGACGATTCCACCGATGGAGATCGAACCTTGCTCCGGTCGCAGATAGCCGGCGATAGCTCGTAACAACGTGGTCTTGCCGGATCCACTGGCACCCAAGATGGCGAGGAACTCGTTCGATGCAACATCGAGGCTGACACCATTGACAACGGGTGCGCCGCCGTATCCGACGATGAGTTCCTCAACAGACAGTGCGGCTTGGGATGTCATCGAACACCCCCGACGAAGGACACCTCATCTGCGCGCACCGGCTCATCGTCCTCGGGCGCGTCCCAGTCACTGCTTTCGGGTGCGCGCGCCAGCCAGCGACCCATCAACCACGCCGGAACAGAAGCCAGCAAAATCATGGCTAGCGCGTACGGGGCAGCCGAGCCGAATGCCTGGATTTCGGTCCTTGACCACAACTCCGTCGCCAAGGTGTTAAAGCCGGTGGGTCGCAACATGAGCGTCGCAGGGAGTTCCTTCATCGCGGTCAGAACTACTAGCAACGTTCCCGCCGCAATGCCGGGCCAGGCCAGGCGTCCAGTGACCGTAAACCACGCGCGGATCGGTCCACGGCCCAGACTCCGGGCCGTCGATTCCAAAGCCGGGGGCACACCAGCGATCGCCGATCTGCTCGCGCCGATCGCCTTCGGCAGGAACAGCACTGCGTAGGCGAAAGCGAGAACGGCCAGGGTTTGGTAGGCCGCTGGCAAAACAGCCAGCGTCAGAAACACCAGAGAAAGACCCACCACCACGCCGGGCAGTGCGTGGCCCAGGAACGCAGCGCCTTCAATGCTCTTCACCAAACGCGACGTGTAGCGCGCAGCAAGCACCGCGATGGGAAGCGCCAGGACGAGCGCGAGTGCAGCACCGAGTACAGACGATGAAACCGATCCCGCCAGGGCTCCCAACAGTTCACCGACATCGATACTCGTGCGTTGGCTTTCCAGCAGCCGTTGCGTCAACGACCACGCCGGAACACCGAGTGCGAGCATCCCTACGCCCCCAAGCCAGGCCAGCCCAGCCACCGTCCCGGCGGTGCTGAGTCGATGGCGCGGTGCTGGTCGCGCGACCCCCGAACCGATGCGCCACCGCTGGGCCTTACCGCGGGCGCGCGCCTCAATCAACACCAAAACCAGTGCCAGGATTACCAGTAGTAGCGCAAGAGCGGCGGCAGTTGTTCGATCGAAAGACGCCCGATATGCCGTGTAGATAACGCGAGTGAAGGCGTCTACGCGGAAGATCGCGACCGTGCCGAACTCACTGAGTGTGTATAGCGCTGCCAAGAGAAGTCCTGCAGCAGCTGCGGGCCATGCGAGAGGAACGGTCACCCGGCGGGCGACCGCCGCCGGCCCCAGGCCCAGTGAGCGTGCTGCTTCTTCGTGTCCTGCATCGATGGATCGCAGCGCAGCGGTGAGCGGAATCGCGACGTACGGATAGGTCGCAAGAGACATGACCAGTGCTGCGGCCCACAGCCCCGACATACCGGGGAACTCAGCGATCCACGCGTAGGCCATGACATAGGAAGGGACAGCAAGAGGCAGTGCCGCTGTTACTAGGAAGAAGGCGCGTCCGGGAATGTTCGTGCGTGCTAACAACCACGCCGACGGGACCGCGAGCACGAGGCAGCCAATGATGACCAGGGCAATGAGCGCGAGGCTGGTCAAAGTAGTGTCCAGCGTGCGTTGCCGCCACAGGGATTCGATGATCGCGTCCCAACCGGCACCAGTCGTACGGACTACGAGGTACAGCAGTGGGATGGCGGTCACAACGACGGCAACCGCCGCCGCTCCCACGAGGAGCGACGGCGGTCGCGTTGCGTGCGTTGTCCGCCGGTCCAGAGCCAACTCCCTACGTCAGCCCGACATCTTGCAGCATCTGAAGAGTCCCAGGCAGGTCTTCTAGTTCAGCCAGTGGAATATCCGGGCCTTGTACATCGGCGATCGCTGGTACGCCTTGGGGTCCGTCGACTCCCTCGATCAACGGGTACTCATAGGTCGTGTCAACGAACCACTGCTGAGCCGAATCCGACAGCATCCACGTCATTAACTCGTTAGCACCTTGGAGGTTGTTCGTTGATGCAATGACACAGGCACCGGAGACGTTTACCAGGGCTCCTGGATCGCCGGGCTCGGCGAAAGCGACCTGCACGTTCATCGCATCATCGCCAACCTCTGCAGCCTTCTCGTACCAGTAGTAGTGATTGATTAAGCCGAGTTGAACTTCACCTGCATCGACAGCGTCGCGAATCAACCCGTTCTTCTCATACAACTGAACGTCGTTATCAATGAGACCTTGCAGCCACTCACGCGTTGCATCATCACCGGCTGCCACCCGCATACCTGTCACGAACGCCTGGAAGGACCCGTTCGTCGGCGCGATGGCCACCTGACCACGCCACTGCGGATCGGTGAGATCGAAGACCGAGGTCGGGACTTGATCGGCAGTGAGTTGGCTTGAGTCGTAGGCAATTACTCGTGCGCGTCCCGTGACACCCGTCCACGTGCCATCGGCAGAGCGATACGTGGGAGCAACCGCGTCCGCGACAGCCTCGGGTAGCGGCCCGCACATCCCGGCTGCGTCAAGAGCCCCCAGCGCTCCCGCGTCCTGGCCGTAATAAACATCCGCAGGTGAGGCGCTGCCCTCCTCGATAATCTGAGCGGCCATTTCTGCGGTGTCTCCGTAGCGGACCTCCACAGGTATTCCGGTCTCTTCGGTGAATTGCTCGAACAGCGGCTCCACCAACTCCTCGCTTCGTCCGGAGTAGACGACAACGGGTTCGACTTGCTCGGATGCGCCGTCTTGCGCAGATCCTCCGGACTCTTCAGCGGACCCACCGCACGCACTAAGTAGTAGGGCGCCGACCGCGGTTGCGGCAACGACCAGGGGAAGGCGCCGACGACGACTGATCGAATGGACTGACATGTGTTCCTTCTCAAACGGAAGGCGCTGTCCCGGTGCGCCCTCAGGTAAGGCTCACCTTAGTTAGGCTTACCTAACTAGGTCAAATCGTGGATCGGAGTTCTCTCTCACACCCCGCTAAGCGGCAACAAGCCCGAAAGATCCGATCGGGCTCCACTGGCCCGCACCCGGCCTGTTCGGGTGGCTTCGGCCCACGTCAGTCTGCCCAGGGCCAAGGCCAGCCAGGTTGCGGTGTCCATCTCGACAACCGCCGGTGGGGTACCGCGACGGTGGGTGGCGCCTTCGAGTACCTGCACGGCCGCAAGGGGTGGAACGCGTACCTCCACGCTGCGCCCGGGTGCCTTGGCTGCGAGGGCAGCAAGTGCGTCCTTCACCGCCGACCGTTGTTCGTCTTTGGGGACCGATTCCGCGGCATCCAGGGCATCGAGGATCCGGCTAGCTCGCTCTCTCCAGGAGAAATCCTCGCTCATCACACAGCGATCACTGGAAGAGCGAGGGAAGCGTCGCCTCGTGCACTTCCCGGAGTTGATCCAAGGTGACGGTGAAGTACTCGCCGAATTGCAGCACCTGGGTTCCCTTCGGGAATCCGGCATCGGGACCAAGACCTGAATCCACCACACCAACACGATGCGCAGGAACACCGCGCGCCGCACACATCTCGGTGAAACGCATTTCCTCGCTTCGCGGAAGAACGACGACGGCCCGGCCAGCAGACTCGGCGAATAGCTGGACGAATGGATCGATGCCGTCGGGCAACCACAACCGAGCACCAACACCGCTGCGCAGCGCCATCTCGACGACAGCTTGCGCGAAGCCGCCGTCAGAGATGTCGTGCGCCGCCGTGATCATTCCGTCGCGCGATCCGGCAACCAGAATCTCGCCCAGGATGCGCTCACGTTGCAGGTCAACTTTCGGCGGGAGACCACCGAGGTGTCCCTGCAGATACGCCCATTCACTGCCCGAGAACTCGTCGCGGGTATCACCGAGTAGATAAATGAGTTCACCGTCTGGGCCCCACGCCATCGGCGTGCGGCGTTCGACATCATCGATGACTCCCAGCACACCGACCACGGGTGTCGGAAGGATGGCCGTTTCACCCGTTTGGTTGTAAAAGGACACATTGCCGCCGGTTACGGGCGTTCCCAACTCCGCGCACGCGTCAGCCAGGCCCCGAACAGCCTCGGCGAACTGCCACATCACTTCTGGATCTTCGGGCGAGCCGAAGTTTAGGCAGTTTGTAACCGCCAGCGGTACCGCTCCGGATGCGCACACGTTGCGATAAGACTCAGCGAGTGCCAACTGTGCACCGGTGTACGGATCAAGCTTGGCGAAGCGTCCGTTGCAGTCGGTGGCGATGGCCACTCCGCGTCCGGTCACCTCGTCGACGCGGATCATCCCTGAATCCTCGGGCTGTGCGAGCACCGTGTTGCCCAAGACGTACCGGTCGTATTGGTCGGTCACCCACGACTTACCCGCGAGGTTGGGTGAGGAAACGAGTTCAAGGAGTGTCTTCTCGAACTGCTCCGGACCAGGGCGTTGGAGTCGATCGGGAGAGTCGGCCTGCAGTGTGTCCTGCCACACCGGACGATGGAAGGGCCGCTCGTAGACCGGGCCCTCGTGAGCGACGGTTCGCGGAGGTGCATCAACGATTCGCTCACCGTGCCAGTCAATGGTGAGGCGACCGGAGTCATTAACCTCACCGATCACGACGGCCTCGATGTCCCACTTATGGCAGTAGGACATGAACTCGTCGATCTTCTCGGGCTTGACGATCGCGCACATGCGTTCCTGCGACTCACTCATCAAGATCTCTTCGGGACTCAAGGTTGGATCGCGCAACAGCACCCGATCGAGCCAGACGTGCATCCCGCCATCGCCATTGGAGGCGAGCTCGCTGGTGGCGCATGAGATACCCGCGCCACCGAGATCCTGAATGCCTTCGACCAGTCCTGCATGTAGAACCTCCAGCGTCGCCTCGATCAGGAGTTTCTCCATGAACGGATCGCCCACTTGGACACTGGGTCGCTTGGCGGGGCCTTCGTCGTCGAACGTCTCCGACGCCAAAACCGAGACACCGCCTATTCCGTCACCACCGGTGCGGGCACCGTAGAGAACGACGAGGTTTCCGACGCCTTTGGCGCTGGCGAGATGGATGTCCTCGTGGCGCATCGAACCGACGCATAGCGCGTTGACCAGTGGGTTGCCGAGATAGGACTCGTCGAAGACGACTTCTCCACCAATGTTGGGAAGGCCCAGACAGTTGCCGTATCCACCGATTCCCGAGACCACCCCGGGTAGGACCCGCTTGGTGTCGTCGGCGTCAGCCGGACCAAATCGCAGCGGATCCATGACAGCGAGCGGACGTGCACCCATCGACAAGATGTCCCGGACAATTCCGCCGACACCTGTCGCAGCACCCTGGTACGGCTCAACGTAGGACGGGTGGTTGTGGCTTTCAACCTTGAACGTCACCGCCCATCCGTCGCCAATGTCGACAACGCCTGCGTTTTCACCGATTCCGACTAGCAGTGCGTCGGTTGCCGGAGCCTTCTCGCCGAACTGCCGAAGGTGCACCTTGCTGGACTTGTAGGAGCAGTGTTCGCTCCACATCACGGAGTACATCGCGAGTTCACTGCTGGTCGGGCGCCGACCAAGGATGTCGCGGATCCGCTGGTACTCATCGTTCTTCAACCCAAGATCGGCGTACGGCTGCTCAAGGTCAGGCGTCTGTTCCGCCTTCTCGACGGTGTCAGTCATCGCGATGCCCCCTCCAGTAGTGAGGACAAGACACTGGAGAAGAATCCGACGCCATCAATGCTCGGACCTGTCAAGGCCTCAACGGCGTGCTCCGGGTGCGGCATCAGCCCTACAACATTCCCCCGCTCGTTACATAGGCCAGCGATGTTGCGTCGGCTGCCATTGGGATTCGTATCCAAGTAGCGTGCGATGACGCGGCCTTCATTCTCAAGGCGGTCGAGCGTTTCTTCATCGGCAACGTAACCACCCTCACCGTTCTTGAGTGGAATGATGATGTTCTGGCCTTCGGTGAAATCGCGCGTCCACGCAGAAGTTGTGTTCTCGATGCGGAGGCGTTGATCACGGCAGATGAAATGCAGATGATCGTTACGGGTCAGCGCGCCCGGGAGCAGATGGGTTTCGCACAGGATCTGAAATCCGTTGCAGATACCCAGCAATGGCATCCCCCCGTTAGCGGCCTCGATGACGCGGGTCATGACAGGAGCGAATCTCGCGATGGCACCGCAGCGCAAGTAGTCGCCGTAGGAAAAGCCTCCCGGAAGCACTACTGCGTCGACGTTCTTGAGATCGTCGTCACCGTGCCATAAAGCAACCGACTCACCACCTGCGATACGAACGGCACGCGCAGCGTCCGCGTCGTCGAGTGAGCCCGGAAAGGTGACGACACCAATCCGAGCACTCACGCGGTTGCCTCGTCGTCGACGATCTGCATTCGATAGTTCTCGATAACAGGGTTACTCAGCAACTCACCAGCTAATTGCTCGAGTAACGCTTGACGATCGGAGTCGACGTCGCCCTCGAGATCAATGACGAACTGCTTTCCCTGACGCACGTCCTGCACTCCGGACAGTCCCAACCGACCCAACGCACCTTGGACGGCACGGCCTTGCGGGTCCAAGATCTCCGGCTTGAGCATGACGTCGACGATGACGCGAGCCACAGGCACTCCATCCCTAGAAAACGCCTTGAAAAGGACCTCGGAAATCCGAGCGGGGAAGGCTCTCAGCCTATCCCTCGGGCAGGAGATCGAACCAACCACCGGAGATCGGCTTGACTGCACGAAAGTGCCTGCGGTCGTAGGTTCCGATGCGATTGGTGCCATACCGCTCCGCAAGCACGACGAGCGATGCGTCGGTCAAACCAATCTTCAATTCCGTATAGCGTGACATGACTTGAGCACACGCGATGACATCCGAGGGACTGAGGGCAGGGAGCTCAAATGCTCCCGAGGTGAGGTGTTCGAGAACTCTTACCTGCTGCGCAGCACCAAAGTGCTTTCCAACGAAGTGGTCCAGTTCAGCAAGGACGAACGGGCTAACGACGACGGCTTCAACCCGCCCCGTAAGCAGGTCAACGCACTCATGGTGAGCAGGGTCCGAGCCGGCGAAGTAGGAGTAGAGGACTCCAGTGTCAACGAGTATCAATCTTCCCCGAATCCCTCCATGTGCTCATGGAGATTTCTGCCGCTCACCCCCTCCGGCGGGGGGTCGGTGATGATTCCCGCACCTGTCAGGCGTCTGGTCAACTCCTTGTCCACAGCCGTCCGGATGAGTTCGGCCTCGGAGATCCCGCGGCGCTCGGCCTCCACGGATAAGCGAGCCTTCATTTCCTCCGGGAAGTACACGGTGGTTCGGTGCATGCCATATATAGTGCCATACGTGGGATCGCAGGCATACGACCTTTTTTGGGGCACCGGTCTGCGCGCCACCACCATCGCGCACCGCTTCCTCGATCGGATTTCCGGCGGACGGCTCATGCGCCGTTTTCCCGGCGGTTCACAAGTCGTGTGGATCACCACCCTCGGTCGCAAATCCGGTCAATGGCGCACTACTCCGTTGCTCGGCGTCGAAGTTCCCGGTGGCTGGGGGATCGCCGGATCCAATGCCGGTCAGGAGCGCATCCCGGGATGGGTCTTCAACGTGCGCGCCAACCCCAGCGGTCGGATTCGAGTCAACGAAACCGAAGTGGAGTGCGCCTTCACCGAGGTAGACGGCGATGCAGCCCGTGACATTTTCCGGCGCCTTGGCGAATCGTGGTCGTCCTACCGGATGTACGAACGGAATATCGGACGCGCAATTCCAGTGTTCATCGCTCAGACATCCACGGGTGATCCCGCGTAGGTCCCCTCGATCTCCAGCACCTGGAAACGGGTGAACATTTCCTCGGCGTACCAATCGAGTTCGTGGGTTTTACGAACCACCTCGGCATGCGCCGGACGCCGGTAGGCGAAATCCGAAATGGCTTTGGCGTTGCGCCAGATACTGAACGTGCCCTGCAGCCCGACAGGCGCCTCACCGATCCCAAGAGTGAACGCGACACCCGGATCATCGCGAAGGTCGAGCGAGACAGGTGGCACAGCCGACCAGAACTTCGACCACATGCTCGGCTTGATCCGCGCACGGGTGATGGCCGCGATCGGCCCGGGCCCAGCTTTGGTGTCCGGCACGGCGAAGGGGTCGCGCCCGGACCAGCGACCTCGACTGACCAGCGGCCGCATAGTCACGGTCAGATGTTCGTTGGCCGATGAGTTCCAGGCTCTCGCTATCGACGAGTCGCCGAATTCTTGAGCGTGGTCATGGTCGAGCCATGTCGTCAACGCTGCCCAGTGCCCCGGATCTGCATCGCGCATCGTGAATGTCTCACCGGAACCGGTACCCATGAGTTTCGCGAACGTCAGGCCGGGAAGTCTGCGAAGGGTGCGCCGTTGGAGTCCCATGCGCATGAAGGCCGAGGCGATTCCCTGACCGCTCACTCCCCACACATCAAGGCGAACGATGGGTGGTGGCGTCACTGCTCCAGAGTATGCGCCCGCCAGGCGGAGGCAACCATGTCTTCGAGGTTGCGCGACGCCCGCCAACCGAGTTCCTCTGCGGATTTGTCGATCGCCGCGAAGGTAGCCGGCGGATCACCCAGGCGGCGAGGAGCAACCTCTGCCCCAACATCTCGGCCGATGACCGTGCCGATGACATCCATAACCTCGCGGACAGAACTGCCCGCACCGCGCCCGACGTTGAAAACATCCGCGGCCTGTCGCTCTTCGCATAGCCGAGCGGCTGCAACGTGTGCGTCGGCGAGGTCCGAGACATGGATGTAGTCGCGGATGCAGGTGCCATCCGGGGTCGGGTAGTCATCTCCAAAAATCTTGGGTGAACGCCCTGCGTCCAGAGCAGCGAACACCATGGGAATCAAGTTGTTGACGCTGTTGTCCCCGAGTTCATCCCAGCCGGCACCTGCAACGTTGAAATAGCGGAGTGCAACCCAGGACAGATTCCAGGCGACGCCGGCATCGCGTGCCATCCACTCCCCGACCACTTTCGTCTCGCCGTAGGGATTCTCGGGAATGAGCGGCGCATCCTCGGTAACCGGATTACTCGACGGCGTTCCGTACACCGCGGCCGACGACGAATACACGAAGTTACGAACACCCTTGTCACGCATCACGGCAAGGAGGTCGACCATCCCCCCGACGTTCTCTGTGTAGTACTCCAGCGGTTTCTCCACAGATTCACCAGCAGCCTTGAGCGCCGCCAGGTGGATGACACCGGTAATCGCATACTCGTCGATGGCGGCGGCAACAGCCTCGCGATCTTGGATCCGAGCGCGAATCAAAGCAACGTCGTTTGGAATTCGATGGGCGAGACCATGCGAGAGATCATCGATAGCCACCGCGCCGATGCCGGCCGCTTGCAGTGAGCGGATCACATGCGAGCCGATGTAGCCCGCACCCCCCGTGATCAACCACGTGCTCACGCGAACCTCTCCCCGGTGAGGCGCTCATAAGCCTCGATGTACTTGGCGCGGGTCTGTTCGACGATGTGCTCAGGGAGTTCGGGAGGGGGAGTTCCCGAATCCTTGTCCCAACCCGAATCTGGTGACGTCAGCCAGTCGCGCACGAACTGCTTGTCGAAGGACGGTTGCGCGTGGCCCGGCTCCCACAAGTCCGCTGGCCAATACCGCGAAGAATCCGGGGTCAGGACTTCATCCGCTAGCACGTACTCACCTGCGTGCTTGCCTGTCAGACCGAGACCGATCTCAAATTTTGTGTCGGCAAGTATCAATCCGCGCTCGCGTGCCAGAAGATCTGCGCGCTCGTAGACAGCGAGTGAGATGCGCCGGAGTTGCTGAGCTTCCTCTTGCCCGATCGCTGTCATGACTTCATCGAACGTGATGTTGATGTCGTGATCACCGATATCGGCCTTCGTCGCCGGCGTAAAGATCGGTTTCGGAAGACGCGAGCCATCCTTCAGCCCGGGAGGTAGTCCCACTCCGCAAACTTTGCCGGTAGCGCGGTAGTCAGCAAGACCTGAGCCGGCGAGATAACCACGCACCACGCACTCAATGGAGAACATTTCCAAGCGCTCGCACACCATCGCGCGATCGCGCACCGACGGCGGCGCAGATGCCCGCGAAACATGACTAGGGACGATGTCCTCAAGTTGGTTAAACCACCACAGTGATAGCTGGGTCAGGACCTTGCCCTTGTCGGGGATCGGGGTCGGGAGCACCCAGTCGTAGGCCGAGATTCGATCACTCGCGATAAACAGCAAGCGGTCATCAGGTGTTCGAAAGAGATCGCGGACCTTGCCGCTGTATACGTGCTCGTACTCCGGTGGCAGACCGTAGTCCGCCATAGATGCTGCGATCACAGGATGTCCCCCGGTTCATATCCGGCGGCATCCGGATAGCGCATCGTCACCGCTTCCACCTGCTCGGCGATGGCTCGCACTTGCGACGTGGCAGCACCCGCGAAATCAAGGGGCTCGGCAACAACGGCCCGGATCGCTGGCTCATCGAGGCCGATTCGGTCGTCTGCGGCAAGCAAGGCGAACAGATCAGGCGCCTGTCCTTCGCGCATGTGTAGCGCGACTGCTACGGCGTGCTCCTTGATGGCTTCATGTGCGCTTTCGCGTCCCTTGCCGGAGCGAACCGCCGCCATCAGCACCTTGGTGGTGGACAGGAACGGCAGATAGCGCTCAAGTTCGGCATCGATTACTGCACCGAAAGCACCGAAGCCGTCGAGAACCACCAGGAACGTTTCAAGCAAACCATCCATGGCGTAGCAGGCATCCGGAAGCGCCACCCTCCGGACAACTGAACACGAGACATCACCCTCGTTCCACTGCTGACCCGCAAGATCGGCGGTCATCGTCGCGTAGCCGCGCAGTAGTACGTGCATTCCATTGACCCGCTCGCACGACCGTGCGTTCATCTTGTGTGGCATCGCCGACGACCCGACCTGGCCAGGCCGAAAACCTTCGGTGGCGAGTTCATGTCCGGCCATCAGGCGAACGGTGGTTGCGAGGTTCGATGGACCTGAAGCCAACTGCACCAGTGCCGAGAGTGCGTCGTAGTCCAGTGATCGCGGATAGACCTGACCCACACTCGTAAGCACGACGTCGAACCCAAGGTGATGCGCGACGCTCTCCTCAAGACCGGCGAGCGCCTCGGTATTGCCGTCGAGGAGATCGAGCATGTCTTGTGCTGTTCCGACCGGACCCTTGATGCCGCGCAAGGGATAGCGCGCAATGAGCTCCTCGAGGCGAGCGAACGCAGCGAGCATCTCGTCGGTCACCGTCGCAAAGCGCTTACCGAGGGTGGTCACCTGCGCAGCGACATTGTGGGAACGTCCCGCGATAGCGGTCTCGGAATACGCAACAGCCAAGCCGGCTAGTCGATCCATGGCGGCAACGGACTTGTTACGGATGAGTTCCAGCGAGCTACGGATCTGCATCTGCTCGACGTTTTCGGTGAGATCGCGCGAGGTCATACCGAGGTGAATCGATTCATGTCCCGCCAGCGCGTTGAACTCCTCGATTCGCGCCTTGACATCGTGCTTGGTCACCCGCTCGCGTTCGGCGATCGAATCGAGATTCACCTCCTCAACACAGGACTCGTAGTCCGCGATAACCGAGGCGGGAATATCCAGACCGGCGGCCGACTGAGCCCGCATGACCGCGATCCACAGCCGGCGCTCGGCGATGATTTTGGCTTCGGGTGCCCAGATGGCCCGCATGGCTGCAGATGCGTAGCGATCGGCGAGGACGTTGGGGACGCTTCCAGAAGACCTGTCGCTCACTCGCCTATCCTTCCACGCCCGCAGCGGGCTTGGTCGCGCCTACGCAGGAGCTACTGCGCGGCCGCGTCCGCGGCGGCCTTCATCGCGATATCGCGGCGATGGTGCGAGCCCTCGAGGGTGATGAGATCCACCGCTGTGTATGCCCTCTCGCGGGCGGCATGCAATGTGTCACCAACCGCAGTCACGGATAGGACCCGACCGCCTGCGGAGGCGATCACGCCGTCGTCCATCACGCTGGTGCCGGCGTGGAGGACATTGACCCCGGCCTGTTCGGCCGCTTCCTCCAGACCCTCGATCGGATCACCCTTGCGGGGGGATTCCGGGTAACCCTCGGCAGCTACGACAACCGTCACAGCCGCGTCGTCGGACCACACTGGTGCGGGGTGAGTGGCGAGTGATCCGGTGGCCGCCGCTCGCAGGAGTCCACCGAGTCCTGATCGCAGTCGGGCGAGTACAACCTGGGTTTCGGGGTCACCGAAGCGTGCGTTGAACTCCACGACGCGCACCCCGCGGGAGGTGAGCGCAAGACCTGCATAGAGCAGACCACTAAACGGTGTCCCACGAGCAGCCATGGCATCGACCATCGGCTGGAGCACTCGGGTGGTGATCTCGTCGACCAGATCGCTGGGCGCCCACGGCAGCGGCGAATACGCGCCCATGCCGCCAGTGTTCGGGCCGGCGTCGTCGTTGTACGCGCGCTTGAAGTCCTGCGCGGGCTGGAGTGGAACCACCGTGGCGCCGTCACAAATCGCGAACAGCGAAACCTCCGGCCCGTCGAGGTACTCCTCGATGACCACCTGATGGCCCACAGCAATGCACGCGAGTGCGTGATCATTCGCTGCAGCTCGGACCTCGGTCACAAGAACGCCCTTACCAGCGGCGAGGCCATCGTCCTTGACGACGTACGGAGTCCCAGGCCGGGTAATGGTGTCGAGGGCTTCATCAACCTGGGCGTCGTTCGCGCACACCAGAGCTAGCGCGGTTGGGACTCCAGCCTCGGCCATGACTTCCTTGGCGAATGCCTTGCTGCCTTCAAGCCGGGCTGCCTGCGCCGACGGTCCGAAGCAGTCGATCCCTGCCGCGCGAACAGCATCGGCCGCGCCCAGGACCAGCGGGGCCTCGGGACCGATCACAACAAGGTCGGCCGCTTGCTCTACCGCAAGCGAAGCGATCGCCGTCGGATCCTCGACATCGACGGGGAGCGTCGTGACATCGCCGGCAATGCCAGCGTTACCGGGCGCACATTCGACGGCCCTGACCTGCTCGTCTCGCAGCAAAGCACGCACCAGAGCATGCTCACGGGCACCGGAACCGATGACCAGAACCTTCACGGCGACGAACCTACCGCGACCTTCCCCATCCCCCGTTGCTGCATCAACGGGGAGAGGCGTCAGGCTCCGGTGTAGTGAGCGTCAACGATCGAGAACACCTCGTCGATGATCGCGAGCCCTTCTTTTGCCTCGGACTCGGTGACGGTCGCCGGTGGTACCACATGCATGCGGTTGAAGTTGGTGAACGGCATCAGCCCGCGCTTCTTGGACTCGACCACGATCTCCGTCATCGCCGGTGAAGTGCCTGCGTACGGAGCCAGCGGCTCACGGGTCGTGCGGTCCTTTACCAAGTCCATGGCCCAGAACACGCCAAGCCCACGCACCTCACCGATGATCTTGTGCCTGTCCATCAACTCGCGCAGCCCCGGACCCAGCACCTTCTCGCCGATTTCCGCAGCGTTCTCGTTGACCTTCTCTTCCTTCATCGCATCGATCGACGCGACGATGGAAGCAGCAGCCAGCGGGTGACCGGAGTAGGTAAGACCACCGGGGAACACACGCTCATCGAAGGTCGCGGCGATGTCCGCCGAGATCACCACGCCGCCCACGGGGACGTAACCGGAGTTCGATCCCTTGGCGAAGACGATCAGATCCGGCTGGGCTTCCCAGTTCTGGAAGGCAAACCACTTTCCGGTTCGTGCGAAGCCGGACATAGTTTCGTCGGCGATCCATACGATCTCGTACTTATCGGCAAGAGCGCGGACGCCTTCGAGGTATCCCGGCGGCGGCACAAGAATGCCGGCAGTGCCGACAACGGACTCCAGCAGAATCGCACCGATAGTGCCGGGGCCTTCGAACTGGATGACCTGCTCAAGGTGCTGAAGAGCTCGCTCGGTCTCCTGCTCGGGTGAGTCCGACCAGAACGGCGAACGGTACGGATACGGTCCAAAGAAGTGCACGTGCTGCGATGCGTACTCATTCGGCCACCGGCGGGGATCACCCGTCGCAGTGATCGCCGCACCCGTGTTGCCATGGTAGGAGCGGTACGCCGAGAGCACTTTGTGCTTGTGGGTATGTAGGCGTGCCATGCGGATCGCGTTCTCGACTGCGTCCGCTCCACCATTGGTGAAGAACACCTTGGCCATGTTCGGCCCTGCAAGATCAACGATGCGCTGGGCTGCTTCACCGCGTTTGTCGTTGGCGTGCTGAGGAGCAATGGTGGAGAGCTTCGCGGCCTGCTCCTGGATCGCGGCAACCACCTTGGGATGCTGGTGTCCGATGTTGACGTTCACCAGCTGCGAGGAGAAGTCCAGGAACTTGTTGCCTTCGTAGTCCCAGATGTAGGAACCCTCGGCGGCGGCGACGCACATCGGATTCAGCGCACCTTGCGCGCTCCAGGAGTGGAAGACGTACTGCCGATCAAGGTCGAAGACGTGCTTGCCTTGCGCAGGATCAGGGGAAAACGACATACCTACTCCTCGTCACTCACAGTGTTGTCAGAAGCGTAGAACCGTACAAATGTTCAGGACAATACGGGCGGCAATCTCTGCAAAAGTCGCTCTTCGACGCGTGGCCACTCACTCGCCAGAATCGAATACATGACGGTGTCGCGAATCGAATCGTCCTGACGGCGCTGATACATCCGCAGTACTCCCTCGCGGGTGGCACCCATCTGCTCGATCGCGGCTTGGCTGCGCGCATTGCGGATATCCGTCTTCAATTGGACACGACTCATCTGCGCCTCATCGAAGGCCCACCTCAGCAGCAGGAGTTTCGTCGCGGGATTCACGACCTTCCCCCACGCCTCGCGCGCATAGGTCGTGTGCCCGATCTCAACTCGTGCGTCCACGACAGAAAGATCCATGAACGACGACGTCCCCACGACTGCACCACCGAGGCGGATAGTCCACATCCACCGACCCAATGCGCGCGCTTGATCAATGACCTCGACCCACTGCTCAATCGACAACGGACGTCCTTTGACGTGCAGCCACACGTCCTCGGAGTCGAGCGCGACGAAGAGTTCGGCGGCATCGCCAGCGGTGCTCGGACGCAGTTCTACGTCGCCGTATGAAAGAACGACGTCGTCGCGCCACGGCCACGCGGCCTCAGGAACGGGTCCGGTCGAGGACTCGCTAATCGATGAGGTCATAGACCGAAATGGTCGCGTTGCGATCCTGCCCCACTCCAATTGCACTAATTCGGCACCGTGAGACATCCTCAAGGAATTGCACGTAGCTCTGCGCATTCGGCGGCAGCTCTTCGACACTCCGAGCCGTGGAAATGTCATCACTCCAACCGGGCAAGTACTCATAGATCGGCTTCGCGTGGTGAAAGGCCGTCTGGGTCTCGGGAAGTTCGTCCATTCGCGTGCCATCTACGTCGTAGGCGACGCACACCGGGATCTGCTCGAAGCCGGTCAGCACATCGAGTTTGGTCAAGAAGATGTCCGTTAATCCGTTGACGCGCGTGGCAAAGCGCGCGATCGGTGCATCGAACCAACCGCAGCGACGATCACGGCCGGTTGTGACACCACGCTCACCACCGATAGTGCGCAGGCGATCACCGTCGTCGTCGAACAATTCCGTTGGGAACGGACCAGATCCAACGCGCGTCGTGTACGCCTTGAGGATTCCGATGACACGAGAGATTCGCGTGGGGCCGATACCGCTACCCGTGGACGCGCCACCGGACGTCGGGTTGCTCGATGTGACGAATGGGTAGGTCCCGTGATCAACGTCGAGAAGCGTTCCCTGGCCACCTTCGAGCAGCACGACCTTGTCGTCGTCGAGTGCGTCGTTCAGCAACAGCGACGTATCGCAAACCATGGGTCGCAACACCTCGGCGTACTGGAGCAGTTCGTCGACGATCGTGTCAACGTCGATCGCGCGTCGATTGAAGACTTTGACCAGCACCTGGTTCTTGTTCAGCAGTGCACCTTCGACCTTTTGGCGAAGAATCGATTCATCGAACAGGTCCTGGACTCGGATGCCGATGCGAGCGATCTTGTCGCTATAGGTCGGCCCGATGCCGCGTCCGGTTGTTCCGATCTTGCTATTACCGAGAAAGCGCTCGGTCACCTTGTCTAACGTCACGTGATACGGAGTAATGAGGTGCGCATTCGCGCTTATCACGAGCTTTGAGGTGTCGACGCCCTGCTGTTGTAGGCCCTCAATTTCCTCAAGGAGTACCGCTGGATCGACCACCACTCCGTTGCCAATTACCGGGGTGACTTCCGGAGTGAGAATTCCGCTGGGAAGAAGATGGAGGGCGAACTTGCGATCACCAATGACCACCGTGTGGCCCGCGTTGTTACCGCCTTGATAGCGGACAACGTAATCCACACGACCGCCCAGTAGATCGGTCGCTTTGCCTTTACCCTCGTCCCCCCATTGGGCACCGACGAGCACTATCGCTGGCACGAGCGGAGAGGCTATCGGATGCTTATTTCGCCCTCGTATCGGCAAGCGTGGAGCCCAAAGACCGTCCAGAAAGCCACGCTGCCTCCACTCGCGGACCTCCCGCCCACGCGTCTCCGGCTAACCCGAGGGGCAGTTCCGGGTGAATCCAGAAATCCTCGTCTAAAGCCGCTATCGGTTTTGCTAGAGACCATCGGTGCGCCCAGGTCCACGAGGGCAGTGGCTCGATATCCAAAACCCGGCGCACGGCGGCGATGGTTTGCGGAAGCACGCCACTCGGATCCTCAAGGTGGCCGGCCGCAAAGACGGGGTTGACGTGCGCAACAAGCACGGGTGCATCGTCTCCACGGCGGCTGCCGTCGTCGGCGATCCACGTGACGATGGGATCGTCGTTGACGAAAACTCCGTCGAGGTCGATCCATTCTTTTTGATCGAAGACCAAGGTCACGGCGATCACCGGTTCCCAGGTAAGCCCAACATCGGGCAGTGTTCCCGCTGGCACGAGTCGTTCTGCTTGCGGCTGTGGCATGCACAGTCCCAGCGCATCGGCTCGCGTTTCACCAACCACAACACCACTACTCGAGACCTCGACGGCTTCGACGTGGTGCGCCGTTTCGATGTCGGGGATGTCCTCCGCCAGTGCTTCGACGACGGTGCGTAATCCACCTGGAGCTGCGTAGCGCACGGGACCTGACCGCACGCCGGTCATGACTCCCTCATTGTGGACATGGAAGGAGTCCGTCCACGGGCGGACTACTCCACGGTCGATGAGGCCATCAATCACGGTTCGAAAATCAGGATCGCTCACGGTGAAGTAACTAGCGCCGTAGTCGACCACACGCCCGTCGAATTCGGTCCCGGTGTCGCGTAATCGGCGCGACGCCATACGCCCACCGATCCGCCGACCTCGATCGATCACGCGCACCGATGCGCCCGCGTCACGCGCGGCTGTGGCCGCGGTGATCCCCGCTAGCCCTCCGCCGATGATCAGTACATCTGATTTCACACCCACATCGGCAGGCTAGTGCCACTATTGCGACGTGACCGATGCGCCCAAATCTCCGGAGATCGGTGACACGATCACCGCGAACGAAATCCCAACCAACGTCCATATCCGTCGTCACCCATCATCTTCGGACGCGATCTTGTTGCTGCACGGATCAGGCCCCGGTGTTTCAGCCTTCGCCAACTGGCGGCTGACAATTCCCGAGCTCGAGAAACACTTCACGGTCATCGCACCGGACATCGTCGGCTTTGGATTCACTGAGCGACCAGCCGACATCAGTTACAACCTCGACACTTGGACTCAGCATGCGCTCGGAGTACTCGATGCTCTGGGTCTCGAGCGCGCACACGTGATTGGCAATTCCTTCGGTGGCGCATTGGCGCTCTCGCTCGCAAGCAATCACCCCGAACGTGTGGATCGACTGGTCCTGATGGGCGCAGTTGGCGTTCCGTTTGACATCACCAAGGGTTTAAATGCCGTGTGGGGTTACCAGCCGTCGGTTGCCAACATGCTTTCGATCATGGAGTACTTCGCCTACGACAAGTCACTCCTCGGAGAGGACCTGGCGCGCCTTCGCTACGAAGCGAGTATCCGCCCCGGCGTCCAAGAAGCGTTCTCGGCGATGTTCCCAGAACCCCGGCAGGCCGCCCTCGATGCGTTGTGTCTGCCGACCGAACGGGTGCGCGCCTTAGATAAGTCAACTCTTCTCGTCCACGGCCGCGACGACCAGGTGATTCCGCTCAAGGCCTCGCTGCGCCTACTCGAACTGATCGACGACGCCCAACTGCACGTTTTCGGTCGATGCGGTCACTGGACACAGATCGAGCGCAGCGATGAGTTCGCTGCGCTCGTTCTGGACTTTCTGAAACGCTGATTCGGGCTACGCCTACGTCACCAACGCGGGGCGTCTGGATCGCAGTCGGTCAAGAAGTCACCGATCCGGGAGACTTCCTCTTCCTCCCCAATGGCTTGAGCAGCGCGTCCGAGGGCGGCGAGGCACCGAAGGAACCCCTGATTCGGTTCATGTGTCCAGGGAACCGGGCCATGGCCTTTCCACCCATTACGACGCAGTGCATCCAGGCCGCGGTGATACCCCACTCTGGCGAACGCATAGGACTCCACGACTCGCCCCTCCGACCAGGCTTGGTCGGCGAGCACTGCCCACGCCAAAGAACTATTCGGGTGGGCCCGCGCAACCGAATCGGGATCGGCTCCCGCTGCAAGTTCACCCTCGACTGCAGGATCCGCCGGCAACAGCGTCGGTGGCGGACCCCCCAGCAGGTTTTCTCCGATTGCCATAACTCAGACCCCCGCGATCAGGTGATCGAAGCTGCGTAGATCTCGGCAATGGTGGCATCGAGCGTGGAGGTGAACTCTTCCTCGCTCATCTGCGCGGTGAGGCCTTCGCTCAGCGCACGCGAGAAGCTCGCGATCATCCCGTGGTTGGCGGTGAGGATGTCGCACGCTTCGTCACGCGAGTAGCCACCCGACAGCGCCACAACGCGCATCACCTTCGGATGCTCGATCAGCGGTGCGTAGAAATCGTTGTGGCTTGGCAGCGACAACTTGAACACGACCTGCTGGCCCTCGGGCACGCGGTCGAGCCAGGCTGCGAGCTGGTCGCGGAGCGTCTCCTCGATCGCGGCCTTGGTGGCGCTGTGGATGTCGACCTCGGGCTCGATGATCGGGACGAGACCAGCATCGAGGATCTGCAGGCCGACCTCGAACTGCTGGTCGACGACTGCGGCGATGCCAGCATCGTTGTTGTCCTTGATGACCGAACGCATCTTCGTGCCGAACACACCCTTGTCACGCGCGCGGGACAGCAGCGCATCGAGTTCGGGCATGGCCTTCATGACCTGCGCGCCGTTCTCTTCGTCGGCCAGGCCCTTGTCGACCTTGACGACGGGAACGATGTTCTTGGTCTTCCACAAGTACTCGGCGGTGCCGATACCTTCAATATCGCGATCCATCGTGCCTTCGAAGAGGATCGCTGCGAGCACTCGATCGCCGTTGAAGGCCGGGTTGGTGATGATCCGGCTGCGCATCTGGTGGACGAGATCGAACATCTGCTCGTCGCCGGAGTATTCGTTCTCCTCGATGCCGTAGAGCTTGAGTGCCTTGGGTGTGCTTCCACCACTCTGATCGAGTGCTGCAATGAAGCCCTTGCCCGAGCGGAACTTCTCCGCCATCTCCTGGTTCATGGGGGTCCTTCCCGGATGGATTGCCAGTGAACCTCAAGCCTAGCGACAGCAGTGCAAGCGCTTCCAGGGCCAAGCGCTCACTCGCAAGACGCTTGACCAGATTGCCCGGCTAGCATCGGCGAAGCCGACTAGGGAAATGGAAGTCCTGATGCGAACTCACCTCCAGCACCTCCGCGGAGCCGCTTTCGCCCTGGCCCTGGTGGTCGGTGGTGCCGCAGCAGCAACACCGATCGCCACAGCCGCGGAAGAAACAACCACCATCACCGTCAAGGTCAAAGGCCCCGGCGCGAACAAGATGACGATCACGCCCTACTCGGTAGCGCAAGAGAAGCCCGGCGCGGCGCCATTTCGCACCTGGCAGGGCAAACCACTCTCTGTGAAGAAGAAGAAAGTCACCTTCAAGATCCCGACGGCGTATACCGACAGCATGTCCCTGATGGTGCAGGCCCCCTGGGAAACCGGTGATGCTGGCTACGTTCCAATGGCCGCGCTGTCCAAGGACGGTGGCTATTGCTACCCGGGAACCAAGAAGGCACGAGCGAAGATCAATCTCAAAGTCGTCAAGCAGAAGGTCGAGGGCTACGGAGATACGGCTGTTATTCCGAACGCCTACTGGGTGAAGGCCGGAAAGCCAGATACACCTCCCGGACACCAGGACGCCCCGTACTGCGAGGTTTCTCGGTAACGACGGAACTATGCCGGGGGCACTTGCCCGAAGCGATGACGACGTATCCACGCGTGCATCGCGATCGCGGCGGCCGCGCCGACATTGATGGAGCGGGTGGATCCGTACTGGGCAATAGAGACAGTGGCGGTGCAGGCCCGTTGCGCTTCCTCGGATAGGCCTTGGCCTTCGGTCCCGAAGAACAGCACGCACGCCTCGGGAAGATCAAACTGCTCGATGGAGACCGACGCGGGAATGTTGTCCAGCCCGATGATGGGCAATTGATTTTCAACACACCAGTTAGCGAGGTCCGTCACCGACTCGTGGTGGCGGATGTGTTGGTAGCGATCGGTCACCATTGCGCCACGACGATTCCAACGGCGACGTCCCACGATGTGGACTTCTTGGGCAAGAAATGCATTCGCCGTTCGCACGATGGAGCCGATGTTGAAGTCGTGCTCCAGATTCTCGATGGCGATGTGGAACGGATGCCGCCTGCCATCCAGATCAGCGACGATCTCCTCGAGTTTCCAGTATCGGTACTGGTCGACTACGTTCCGTCGATCGCCCTCGCGCAGTAGATCAGGATCGAGGCGCGGATCATCAGGCCACGGACCTACCCACGGGCCCACGCCGGGCAGGTCGAGGGTGTCGTCGTCGTCCAAGGAGCGATTACTCGAGACCGAGATCGGCGAGCGTGTAAGCCGCGAGGTAGGGCAGGCCGCGTTCCTCGATGGCCGGCCCTGCACCCCGATCGACGATTACGGCCACTCCGGTGATCTCGGCACCGGCTTCGATGAGGGCATCAACCGCTGTCAGGACGGATCCACCGGTAGTCGACGTGTCTTCCACCGCGAGCACACGACGCCCAGCTACGTCGGGACCCTCGATACGGCGTTGCAAACCGTGCGTTTTCTCGGCTTTGCGAACAACGAAAGCATCGAGACTGCTGCCTTCTCTGGCAGACGAGTGCATCATCGCCGTGGCCACCGGATCGGCGCCGAGCGTTAGGCCACCGACGGCGCTGTAGTCCCAACCGCTCGTCACCTCGCGCATAACATCCCCGACTAGTGGAGCAGCGATCGAATCAAGGGTCACGCGACGAAGGTCGACGTAGTAGTCAGCCTCGCGGCCGCTGGAAAGAATGACTTTGCCGTGCACCACAGCCTTGTCAAGGATCTGTTGTCGTAGTTCATTCCAGGCGGGGCTATGCGACATGGCTTCACCCTAGAGCCCTAGCGTGTCTGCATGACCGAGTTCGGAGCCGAAGTCGTGGTGCTCCCGGATCCATCGTGGGTGGATCGATCGGCGGCAATCCAAGCACTCGCCAACGACGGACTCTCGGTGCTCGACGTAGATACGCCGGTCGACTCCAAGTCCATCTGCGCGACGTTGATCGGTGCCGACCTGAATCCGCCGATCGTGGTGCTCGCGCATGCCGATTCGTGTCTGATGCTGCCCGCTGTCGCGTTGTCGCTACGAACGCAGCATCGCGATACCTCGGGCTACGTCCTGATCGATCCGGACGCTCCTCCAGCTACGGATACGTGGCCCGAATCACCGGTCCTCGTGCTGAGTTCCACCGAAGCAACCGGCACCTCATTACGCGGTTGGCCTGTGCTCAGATCCCAGGAAAACGCGGACGAGCAATTGCTCGGATTGGTTCGCGAACTACGGACGGTTTAGCGCGCCTGCGGGAAACGAGAGGACGTCAGACGCACTCCCGTGGCGCGACGCACAAGCGGTCGCGGTAGAACCCGCAGCAGCGCCGTCAGGGCCTTGTATTGAGGTCCCGCCACACTGATCACACGTCCCGCGCGAGCATCCCGAAGCGCCTGACGAACAACATCGTCAACGTCCAACCACATCCATTCCGAGACCGAATCCATGTTCATCTCGGCGCGTTGATGGAACTCGGTGTGCGTGAAGCCCGGAGCGACTGCTAACGCGCGCACTCCGGTCCCCGATAGCTCAACTGCCAACCCTTCGGTGAAGACCGTCACCCACGCTTTAGCGGCCGAGTAGGTGCCGCCGGTGATCCATCCCGCAACACTGCTGATGTTGAAGAGGTAGCCACGTCCGCGGTCTACCATTCCTGGGACAACCGCGTGAGTCACCCGCATGACGGCAGTGACAAGAACGTCGAGCATCTGTTGCTCGTCGAGGGCCTCGGTCGAGGTGAATCCACCCTTGACCCCGAATCCCGCGTTATTGACCAGGACATCTACGGGTTGCTCTGCCGCAATCTCGCATACCCGATCGATATCGGCTCGATCGGTCAGATCTGCTCTCACGATGTCGCAGGTCACACCGAACTCATCAGTGAGGTCTCTAGCCAGGCGTTCAAGTCGCTCGGCATTCCTACTCACCAGCAGCAGGTCGTGACCCTGTCGAGCGAGTTCACGAGCAAACCCGCCACCAATGCCCGAAGTCGGACCGGTGACCATTGCTCGAGGCATGACGTCATCCTTGCTCACCAGTGCTCCACCGGCGACTGGAGCCGACGTACGGTTATGGAGTGTCTATTCGCCGATTAGTCGCGGTCGCGCTGGGCGGGCTGCTTGTCAGCGGCCTGCTCACAGCACCGAGTTCCGCAATGGACACTGACCCACGAGCCTCCCGCTCAGCCACGACCAAAGCACCCGGGGTCGTTGGCGGTGACGACGCTTCATCTGCCGAATACGGCTTTGTCGGTGCTCTGCTGCAAGCAGACGTTTTTCGAAAGGCCGGTGGCTATCAGGCGCAGTACTGCGCAGCCAGCCTCGTCAATCCCACCACGATGATCACCGCTGCTCACTGCCTTGTCGATCAGCAAACCGGTTCGCGCCTTCCCACACGGGACATCTTGGTCGGGTTCGGGAGTGATCTCGGCTCACCGACGTTGCGGGTGATCGCAATCGATGACTTTGCTATCCACCCCGGCTATCGAGTTAAGACGAACCTGAACGACATCGCCGTTCTCTACCTGGCACAGCCAGTCGAGGGCTTCCCCACTGTCGATCCACCCGTCGGCACGGATATCGCTGCTTACAGCGCTCCCGGCACTTCTGCGAAAGTCGCGGGATGGGGCAATACGAGTAGCGAACGCAATCGCTATCCGCGTGATCTTAAGGTGGCGAACGTCGAGATCTTCCCGAACGCTTCGTGCGGAAGCGGCAAGGCTTATCGGATCGACGACGTCAAGTTCGACGGATTCACTCGACGCTATGCCGATCGACGCACGATGATCTGCGCGGCCGGCGTCGACCCCGCTGGGGATGTAACGGACGCGTGCGACGGCGACAGCGGTGGGCCACTGACCGTCGGCTCCGGTGACGCGCGACGCCTTATGGGTGTGGTGAGTTGGGGCCAGGAATGCGCCACACTCGCGCCTGGCGTCTATACGCGGGTTGCAGCAGCATCGGACTTTTTGATCGCCGCAGGAGTGCTGCCCGATCAGGCACCAATCCTCGCGCCCAACGTGGACGTCCTCAATCGCGATTCCAGTGGGATCCGGCTGCGCATAACCGCACCTCTCGATGGCACATCCGTATCGGCGGTAGCTGCGACAGCAACCGACACCACGACCAGCCAGACCTACTCGTGTTCCAGCGCCCTGAAGTCTGCAAAGCGGCGCGCAACGTGCCGGATCGAGAGTGTTCCTCCAAGTGCGGAGCTTCGCATTGAGGCGATCTCTGGGAATGCAACCGGGAGCTCCCCGGTGTCTGCTCCGATCGTTGTGAACTAGTCGGCGGTCCCGAGTAACGCCAGCGACGCCGCCCGAGTTCTGGCTGTCTGCGCTTGCACCTGAAGGAACATCACTTCACGTAGGCGACGCTCGGCACTGCATCCAGTGCGCATTGAGGCTCCCGCCTGCGCTGTGATGACCGCCGTGGTCGCCTCAACCGCGAGTCTAAGAGCATGCGCCCGGAGCTCCACACGTTGATCGGCGTCGCCACCGTCATCCATCGCGCCGTAGGCCGCACGGCGGAGCCGACGTGTGCGCTCGGCCAAGGAGGCCGAGAGGACGCGCATCTGCTCATCACCACGACGCTCTGCCGTTGTTGCGAGATCACCCAGGACTCCACGAATCACACCGAAGGTTGCAGGATTTACATCCACCGTCTTGGTCGCGTCCGCGCGCGACCAGTCGTCGAAATTCATTAATGCGACCACATTTGTGTCGGGAATCTCAACAGCATCCAGGGTCATCGGCCGCGTATGAGTTCCGGACATCGCCAGGAGTTTCAACGGCTCGTGAACGTGCAAGCCCTCGAGGTACGCCGGATCGCGGCCGGCAGCAAGGTAGGCGCAGATGATCGAGTTCACATAGTCACCACTGCCGCGAACCATCAGCAACATGACGTCCGCGATGTCCCAGGACGTCACCCAATCGAGCGTTCCCGAAATCGACCAACCGCCATGCACTCGCTCGGCAACCGGATTCGGTGTACCCGGGCGACGCAGGTGTGCGAATGCGACAGAGCCGAGGAAGGATCCGTCACTCAATCCCGCAAGCCAGCGCGACTTGATTTCGTCGACCAGGGGAGCGTGGTCCCCCGGTTCAGCGGAGGCCAATGTTTTGAGCGGGGTTTGGTGCTGCGCCCAGCAGAACCACACGGATGCATCGGCCATAGCGATGCGCTCGGCGACTTCCCGTTGCCGAGCCACTGGCTCGAGCGCGGTGCCCAGCAGACCAACCGACGCTAGTGCGTCGATCTCATCGCGGGAGATCCCATGGGCGTCTGATTCCGCGGCACGGTCGGCGATAGCGCCGAGCACCTCTTCGGCAGCCGCGCTCAGTCGCCATTCCCCGACTCCCGTATCCGGGCCAACCACATCCTCGATTGCCACGCACCCACGCTAACCCCTCGTTTCCCCCGGATTCCGGGGCATCTGGCTTGATTCCCCCGGTATCCCGCACATTCTGTTCGCTTCGGCCGGAATCCGGGGGAAACGAGGTGGGGGTCGGGGTTTGAGCCCACTCGCTACCGTTCCGTGCGTGGATTCACCTTTGGTCGGTCGCATGCGTGAACATGCAACGAGCGTCTTTGCGGAGATGTCCGACCTCGCGCGTCGCACCGAGTCGATCAATCTCGGGCAGGGATTTCCTGACACCGACGGTCCAGCCGAGATCGCCCAGGTTGCTCGGGAATGTATCGCCGATGGTCGTGGCAACCAGTACCCGCCGGCACCAGGAATCCCCGAACTCCGTCACGCGGTTGCAACCCACGCTGACCGCTTCTATGGCCTGGCAGTCAACCCTGACACTGACGTTGTCGTCACCACTGGAGCTTCAGAGGCCATCCAGTCCGCGCTCATGGCCTTGATCGAACGCGGTGACGAAGTAATCATGTTCGAACCTTGGTTCGACATCTACGCCGCTGGTATTTCACTCGCCGACGGTGTTCGCATCGGAGTCCCCCTGGCTGGCTCAGACCTACGGCCCGATATCGACGCACTCCGCGACGCAATCACGCCGCGCACCAAAGTTCTACTGATCAACTCACCGCACAACCCCACGGGAGTGGTTTTCACTCGTGCGGAACTCGAAGCCATCGCGTCGATCGCGATTGAGCGCGACCTCATCGTCATCAGCGACGAGGCCTACGAGCACCTGTGGTTCGACGATCACCGACACATCCCTATCGCGACGCTTCCGGGGATGTGGGAGCGCACGGTAACGATCGGATCGGGTGGGAAGTCTTTCTCCTTCACCGGCTGGAAGGTCGGCTGGGCGTACGGGCCCGCACGCCTCATCAGCGCAGTGAAGGTGGTGCGGCAGCACCTGTCCTTCGTGTCGGGAGGACCGTTTCAGTACGCGATCGCGCACGGATTGGGTATGCCTGATCAGTATTTCACAGAGTTTCGTCACGATCTGTCGGCCAAGCGTGATCTCCTCACCGGAGGACTCCGCGAAATCGGTCTCGGCGTCGTGCCCTCGCAAGGGACGTATTTCCTCACAACCGATGTTCGACCCCTGGGTTACGACGACGGCCTGACCTTCTGCCGCGATATCGCCGAACGTGCACGCGTTGTGGCCATTCCACATCAACTTCTGTGCGATGACGAAAGCATCGCTGCTCCGTACGTGCGGTGGGCCTTCTGCAAGCAGCCGGAGGTCCTGAACGAGGCCAACTCGCGCCTGACATCTGGCCTCAACGCATGACGATTCTCGTCGACGATGCCATCTGGCCGTGGCGGAATCGCTTGTGGGCGCACCTCATCAGCGACGAGTCACTGGAGGAACTACATGCCTTCGCCGCTCGGTTGAATCTGCCTGAGCGGGCTTTCGGCGGTGACCACTACGACGTCACCGATGAACTACGAGACTGCGCAATTGCTGAGGGCGCTATCGCTGTTGACTCGCGCACTATCGTCCGATCACTCCACGCAGCAG